>NZ_JADYWX010000001.1:0-672876 GCF_015864565.1 Psychrobacter sp. SWN149 | reverse complement strand
CGTCCAGTAACTGATATATAGGGTAATTCTCTTGCTGTTTAGCCTCAATCCCTTACGGGTTAAGCTATCTAGCGAGCCGACTATCTTATCATAATGATTTGATTTGTCAAGCTTTTTTATAAATTGTTTCATCAGGTTAACTGAGTTATTAATGTGTAATCACACATCAGTTACTGCCAGTCCGTCTTGATGAGGGCGTATTATAGACGGTTTAAAGTCTGAGTCAACACCTTTATCAAAGATTTATTAATTAGTTTGATCGCATTTCTAATAGTTGACTCTTTTCAATAGGTTAGGTTTTAATTACTCTCAATAGGCTAAAGGGGTTGCTGAGAATATGCTTTGAATGACGTCTTTTTTACATATGGAGTGCCATTTACTATCTTTGAAGTATCTTTTACCTACCACCTACTTTGGGTGTATTCCTACCTATTCATTTAATATTGATATTCCTATAAAAAGCACTATATATAGGAGGTAATTCACAGAGCTTCGCCAACACTCTATACTGAAATGTCCAAAACGGCTTTCATAGTCTATATTATGGTTCATGTCTTATTGAGACTAATGCTCTATCCCTTGATATCTAGTGTTGATAGATGGTCTTTGCTATAATAGTTGGTTTACTGCATTATTTTTTTTCGCTAACCGTCCATTATCAATTAGATGACGAGACGTTACCTATTATATTGGCATTGGTCAAACACACTTGAACAATCCACTAGTTCGGTAATATGCAATATATAGTAGCAAGCAACTTATAAAATAATGTATACCTTCCACAATGAACAAATGTACTTGATGCGGTCTCACGGTTATATGATTGATGGTTGCAATCATCACTGCCAACGGACCCAATAATAGGTGAATAGATTATGGTAGCGATTACTTTACCCGATGGCAGCGTAAAAGACTTCGAAGGTAATACAACAGTCATGGAAGTGGCGCAAAGTATCGGGGCGGGGCTTGCTAAGGCGACGGTTGCTGGACGCGTAAACGGTCATCTCGTAGATGCTCATGATCCTATCGTCGCTGATGCTAAAGTCGAAATCATTACCCCAAAAGATGATGACGGTGTCGATATCATTCGTCACTCATGTGCACATCTATTAGGTCATGCCGTCAAGCAGTTGTACCCTGATGTTAAGATGGTCATCGGTCCTGTTATTGATGATGGTTTTTATTACGATATTTTCAGTGAGACGCCGTTTACGCCTGATCATATGGAAGCGATTGAAAAGCGCATGATGGCGCTGATCAAGCAAGATTATGACGTTATCAAAAAAATGACGCCACGCGCTGAAGCGATTGAGATATTTGAGTCACGTAACGAAGATTATAAGCTAAAGCTTATTAATGATATGCCAGGTGAAGAAGCATTTGGCTTGTATCATCATCAAGAATATGTCGATATGTGCCGCGGCCCACACGTGCCAAACACACGATTCCTAAAAGTATTTAAACTGACTAAAATGTCAGGTGCTTATTGGCGCGGCGATGCAAAAAACGAGCAGTTGCAACGTGTCTATGGCACGGCTTGGGCAGACAAGAAACAGCTAAAAGCCTATATTCAGCGTATTGAAGAAGCAGAAAAACGTGACCATCGTAAAATTGGTAAAGCGCTAAATTTGTTTCATATGCAAGAGCAAGCGCCAGGTATGGTGTTCTGGCATGCTAATGGTTGGACAATCTATCAAGTACTTGAGCAATATATGCGTAAAGTACAGCACGATAATGGCTACGAAGAGATCAAAACGCCGCAAATCGTAGATCGTAGCTTGTGGGAGCGTTCAGGTCACTGGGGCAACTATGCCACCAATATGTTCACGACCTCTAGTGAAAACCGTGATTATGCTGTAAAACCTATGAACTGCCCTTGTCACGTACAAGTCTTTAATCAAGGCCTAAAGTCTTACCGTGACCTGCCATTGCGTATGGCAGAATTTGGTTCTTGTCATCGTAACGAGCCATCAGGTTCATTACATGGTCTGATGCGTGTACGTGGTTTCACTCAAGATGATGCCCATATATTCTGTACTCAAGCACAGATTCAGCAAGAAGTGGCTGACTTTATTAAGCTCACTCTTGCTGTCTATGAAGATTTTGGTTTTGACAATATTATTATGAAACTCTCTACCCGCCCTGAAAAGCGTGTCGGTAGTGATGAGTCTTGGGACTTCGCAGAAAAAGCTTTAGCAGATGCCCTTGATAGTTCAGGGCTAGACTGGGATTATCTGCCTGGTGAAGGTGCATTCTATGGTCCAAAGATTGAATTCAGTCTAAAAGATTCGTTAGGACGCGTGTGGCAGTGCGGTACGATTCAGGTAGATCCAAACATGCCTGAGCGCCTCGATGCAGAGTTCGTCAACGAGCAAAACGATCGCGAAATCCCTATCATGTTGCACCGTGCAATTTTGGGTTCCTTTGAGCGTTTTATCGGTATCTTGATCGAAAACTATGCCGGTTGGATGCCAGTATGGCTAGCACCGCAGCAAGTTGTGGTCATGAATATCACGGATAAACAAGCGGATGCGTGCGAAAATGTGGTCCGTGAGCTTAAAAATGCAGGTTTGCGCGCCAATAGTGACTTGCGTAACGAAAAGATTGGATTTAAGATACGAGAGAAAACATTAGAACGTATTCCCTATATGCTAGTATTAGGGGATAAAGAAGTCGAATCGGGCAGCGTCAATGTCCGAACGCGTGAAGGTGAAAACCTTGGCGTGATGAGTGTTTCTGAATTTATTACATTAGTACAGACCGCTGTCAGTAAAAAAGGCCGACAGACCCCAAAAACAGATGAGGAGTAATACCTATTAAACAGTCGAACCGTTTGAACATCAACGAAGATATCAGTGCCAAAGAAGTCCGTCTCGTTAAAGAAGATGGCGAACAAATGGGCGTGGTCGATATCGCAACCGCGATGAAAGCGGCACGTGAAGACAGTCTGGATTTGGTTGAATTAGTTCCTGAAGCTAAGCCGCCAGTATGTAAGATCATGGATTATAAGCATTTCCTCTATGATCAAAAGCAAAAGGCAAAAGAAGCTAAGAAAAACCAAAAACAGACTCAGCTCAAAGAGATGAAGCTACGTCCGAGTACCGAAGAGGCCGATTATCAGGTTAAACTGAGAAAAATCGTGAGCTTTTTGGAAGATCAAGACAAAGTTAAAATCAGCATCCGTTTCCGCGGACGTGAAATGGCGCACCAAGAAATCGGACGCAAACAACTTGATCGTATCATCGAAGACACCGCTGACATCTCAAACGTCGAGCAGTATCCTAAGATGGAAGGTCGTCAGATGGGTATGCTGCTTGGACCAACCAAAAAGAAATAATCAGTTTTTAAGGTTATTTTGAGCGCGCACTGTCAACTGACATAGATATTTATCACTATGACCATCAATATACTGCGGGATATTGATGGTTTTTTATTATCCACGTAGATAGTTATCTTAACGCTGCGTCCTCACTCAGATATATTTAGCTGACGCTATTTTACAAATCCTGCCTTCTCAACTTTCAGATTACACGGTAATCTAAAGATCTATTTACTCATGTTCTAATTGTTGAAAAAACAACGTATCGTTCAAATATCATACGCATCCTAAACATCAGAGGAAATTTCATGCAAGAATTGACCCCACCAGAAAATGCGAGAACGCCTAGTATCTCTTTGACTGCGCCTGAACCTGTCAAAGAAATTCAAAAAAGTGAAGCAGATCAGATGGTCAAGTTGGATGAAAGCCAAATCCCAGAGCTGGATGCCAAAGTCGATGCTTTTGTCGATCATGTGATTACCAACTCTGTACATAGTGATGAGTTCCGACAGAACGTACAGTCTATCCATAACTTGGGTACGAAAGAGATTCGTGAATCAGCGCAAGTCTCTAACCGGATGCTCGATTTGCCTGCAAAAAGTCTCAATGACAGTTTGTTTGACAACTCCCCTATTGCAAAGTCTTTGACCGAGCTGCGGGGTATTGTGGAAGACTTAGATCCCAGTAAAAAAGAGCTGACCAGTTCGCGCAAATTGTTTGGTCTCATTCCATTTGGCAATAAAGTACAAGACTACTTTCGCCAATATGAATCAGCACAATCGCATATCAATGCCGTTGTCACCAGTCTTTATAATGGTAAAGACGAATTGCTAAAAGACAATGCAATGATTGAGCAAGAAAAAGTCAATATGTGGGAGCTGATGCAATCGATTCGCCAATATATCTATATCGGTAAAAAGATCGATGAGCAGTTAGAGCAAAAGGTCTACGCAATAGAAGCGACAGATCCTGAAAAAGCACGTGTCATTAAAGAAGAGATGCTGTTTTATGTTCGTCAAAAAAACACGGATTTTTTGACCCAGTTAGCAGTGAACATACAAGGTTATTTGGCGCTTGATACCATTCGCCGTAATAACTTGGAGCTGATCAAGGGTGTCGATCGTGCAACGACGACGACCGTGTCGGCATTACGTACAGCTGTCGTCGTCGCACAAGCCATGACCAACCAAAAACTGGTCCTTGATCAAATTACTGCATTGAATAAAACCACGAGTAGCTTGATTGAATCAACCTCAGCCATGCTAAAGCGCCAGTCAAGTGAGATTCATGAGCAAGCGACCAGCAGTAGCATTGAACTTGATAAACTTCAAAATGCCTTTAACAATGTCTATGACACCATGGATATGATTAGTAATTATAAAATTGAAGCACTAGAAAACATGAAGCAAACGGTCAATACTTTGACCACTGAAGTGGATAAAGCACAAAAATACTTGGATAAATCAAATCAAACCACGGTACTAGAAGTCTCAAAAGAGCTAGATAGCAAGAAAATCACCAATCAATCTAGCGGTGTTGATATCAATATTTGATTTGTCCCTATAGCGGTTGCTAAAAAACGAACTGCTTCCTGCTACCGAATGCACATAAGACAATTGACGCAAGATATTGCAACGTCGTTCGTGTTAAGATAGCTCCTATTAATAATGTTAAAAATAGATACGGTAATTTATGAGTTGGAATGATCCAAACGCCTCAAGTGAGGCAAAAAAATACGACAATCCTATCCCTAGTCGCGAGCTGATACTCAGTACGATTAATGAGCATGGGGAAGTCACACATCAACAGTTGGCAAAAGCCTTCAATATTGATGATCCTGACCAATTTGATGCTCTGGGCAATCGCCTAAAAGCCATGGCACGTGATGGTCAAGTGAATCGCGACGGCCGTCCCTATCGCTACCGTACTGTGACTAAGCAAGATATTGTCACTGGTATGGTATCTGCACATCCAAAAGGCTTCGGTTTTGTTGTTTTAAGCGATATGCCAGACTTGTTTTTGCATGAAAAGCAAATGCGCTGGGTATTTAATGGCGATACAGTAGCCGCTGTCGGTACGTCAACAGACAACCGTGGCCGTACAGAAGGTCGCATCGTTGATGTCGTCGAACGTCGCCAAAATAATTTCATCGGTACGTTGGCTCGTGATGAGGATGGCTATTGCGTCGAGCTTGGCAGTCCGAATAATCATCAGCCGATTACGGTCACTGATGACAATGTTCAGGCGCTAAATATCAAACAAGGCGCTCCTGTTAAAGTCGATATCATTGACTGGCCAAACCAACACGAATTTGCCACTGGTAAAATCACTGAAGTGCTGTCTGATGATAATGACCGTGAATTGATTATTGAGACTACCCTGCTCAACTATGACATTCCATCAGATTTTAGCGAAGCTGCGCTTAAACAAGCTGATGACTATCAAGAGCCAACTGAGAAAGACATAAAGGGTCGTACAGACATACGTCATCTACCGCTTGTCACTATCGATGGCGAAGATGCTCGTGACTTTGATGATGCTGTATTTGCTGAAAAGCGTTCTGGTGGTAACTACCGTGTCGTGGTTGCGATTGCGGATGTCAGCTATTACGTGACACCGAATTCACCACTTGACCAAGATGCCTATGAGCGTGGTACCTCAGTATATTTCCCGCATCGCGTGATTCCGATGCTGCCTGAAGTGCTCTCTAACGGTCTATGCTCATTGAATCCTGATCTTGACCGCCTATGTATGGTTGCTGATATTAAAATATCGCGCGCCGGTAAAGTTACAGGGTACGAGTTCTATCCGTCAGTGATGCATTCGCAAGCACGCTTAACCTATAATCAAGTAAACGATTATCTTGTGAATCCGAATGACAAAAGACTGCCGAAATCATTAACAGGTAATAAAGACGTCAAAAAATCTGTCGACACGTTACATCAGCTTTATGAGCTACTGCTTAAAAAACGTGAAGAACGTCATGCGATGGAATTTGAAACCGTTGAAACGTATATCAAGTTCAATGAAAAAGGTGGCATTGAGGCTATCCTGCCACGCACTCGTGGTGATTCTCAGAAGCTCATCGAAGAATGCATGTTACTTGCCAATACTTGTGCGGCAAACTTTGCACTCAAGCATGAATTGCCAGTCTTATATCGTAACCATGATAAGCCTGATGGTGAAAAGTCGATGCGTATTCATGAATATGCGAAAAACTTCGGCCTAAGCTTCCCAGAAGAAAATCCAACGCAAGCGGATTATCAGCGCATTATTGAAGCGACTAAAGACAGACCAGATGCGATTAGTATCCATAGCATGTTACTGCGTTCGATGATGCAAGCCAACTATGCACCTGACAATATTGGTCACTTTGGCTTGGCATATGACGAATATAGCCACTTTACGTCGCCTATTCGCCGTTATCCTGATTTGATGCTGCATCGTGCGATTAAAGCAAAAGTAACCAATAGCTCACAGCCTGTCATGGAGTTTTCTCTTGAAGGGGCTGGTACGCAGACGTCAGATACAGAACGCCGTGCTGAAAAAGCGTCACGTTTTGTAGAGTCATGGCTCAAGTGCCACTACATGAAAGATCATGTCGGTGAAGAGTTCGAAGGTGTTGTCACTACGGTCACTAGCTTTGGTTTGTTTGTGACCTTGACTGACCTATACATTGACGGTTTGGTACACATCTCGAACGTTGGTGATGACTTCTTTATTTATGATGAGCAGCAACAACAGCTTATTGGCAAGGACAAGGGTACCGTATTTGGACTTGGTGATTCGGTTAAAGTGAAGGTCGCTGGTGTCAATATGGACTTGCTACAGATTGACTTTGATTTGAAGGCTAAATTGCAGTCTAGCGCCATGAACCAAACGAAAAAAGACCAACCTAAGAAAGAGCAGGCAAAAAAGAGCCCTACGAAAAGAAATAACAATCGTAGAAGTGTCAGTAAAAAAAGTTAAGTTTTGACTGAGCTATTAAATAAAAAAGGCTAACGTTATCGTTAGCCTTTTTTTTGCTTTTTTTAATTGCAGGTTGAGTAACCCATTATTGCGTACTGCTGATTTGATCCATGCGCTCTTGTTCAGCTTGCTGTGCTTGATCGATTTTGTTAGTGGCACTATCTACCATGGCTTTGGGATGCTGACCCAGTGGCTGGCTGGTGATGTCTGTTGAGCTACTGCTAGTATCTGGCTCAGGGGCAACCGTTTCTGTAGATGATTCGGGAACGGTACTGCTAACCATCGCTTCTCTGTTTTGCTCACGACTATTACCATTGATGATATTAAACCCAAGCAGTGACACGATACCAATTACTGCAAATATAATTAAATGTTTCATTTCCATAAAAAGCTCCGTATTTGATAAAACCTCAAATATAGATTTTGTTGCACTTTTTATGCCTAATTTAACATATGTCTAATAATACTATTCTTGCGGACTATTACTGTTCAGTAAATCGGTCTCATCTGAGCTTTGTGCAATCTCTTGCTCGACTTTTTCCATCAGTTTATCATTAGGACGAGCATCGAGGACATCATCTGCACTGCGACCTTGTAAAATCACTTTAGCTCGTGCCTTCGCTTGCTTTTTATCTTGGTCATCAATATGACTCTCATCATTCTGATTTTTAACTGTAGGCTCAGAAGTGCTCGTTGTCACTGTCATATCAGACGCCACCTTATTCGTACTACCCTGCATCGTCTCAAAAGCTTTTTCTAGTTTATTATTAAAACGTAGGCGATAAATAGGTTCAGGCAGACTAAAGCCCTCATTTTCTAAAGCGTGTTTGGTTTCACGAATGGCGATACTGCGTGCTTTAGCAAAGTCTGTCTGAGATTGATCGACCCAAGTTTGAAACTCCAAAACAATATTAGAGTCGCCTACATTGGTAATGACCGCAATCGCTTTTGGCTCATCCAAAACAAAATCTAGCGTATGTATCGCATCTAGACCCACTTTGATAGCAGCCAATGGATCATCGTTGGCATCAACACCTAACTCAAAAGTGAAACGGCGCTCAGGGTTTTTGGTGTAATTAAGGATAGTACCCTTAAAAACTTCAGAATTGGGAATACGTAGCTGGTTGCCATCTAATGTCATCAATATCGTCGCGCGTGAGGTCAAACGCACCACTATCCCTTCTTGCCCGTTAATCACAATATGATCACGGGCACGAAAAGGCTGACGAATACTGAGCATTAAGGATGCGATATAATTTTCAATAGTATCTTTGACCGCAAAGCCAACCGCAATACCAATGACACCAGCACCGCCAAGCAATGTGCTTAAAATCGTCTCTGCCCCTATCAGACTCAGTCCTAAAATAAGACCAAAAATAATAAAGATGACTTTGACCGTTTGAGACAGCAGTTCAGCGACGAAAGGGTTAGGCGTCAGGCGTTGCCACATCTTTTTGCGATTGGATAACCAACTACCAAACCATGTCACTAAGGCAAATATAATGATACCGACTAGCAGTAGTGGCAATGCCTTTACTAGATTTGCCACCTGTGCTTTTAGACCTTGATAGACCGTCGAGACATTCTCTTGAACATCTAGCGTACGATTAATTTTGTCTTCTACGGTGACCACATCGGTCAGACGATTGGTTAGATTAATGGCTTGCTGGGCTTTTTTCTCGTTAGCTGTTTCTCCCGTTAAGGTGACTACTCCTTGGGTGACGCTAATATTGACAGCTTGTAAACCTTCGATTTCTGAGAAAATACCAGTGATACGCCGACGAATGTCATTGTCTTTTTGCGGTGTGGGTGTGGTCTCGATTTGGGCATTATTAGTGCTTTCGCCACTAATCACGGGTGGCGGTGCAGGTGTCGGTATTGATGCGGCAGGTGCTGATGCTTCACTATCTGTAGTGGGAGCAGTATCAGGTTCTGGCGCTTCTGAACGCTCTATACCTAATGTTGCTGTAATATCAGAAAGCTCTTCGCCAGCAGCATAGGCTGGCCACGTACAAAAGATGCTTAGTAGCAATACCATTTGACCCAACGCTGTTATAACACTGCGTATCATTGAACGGTCAAAGTAAGTGGCCATAAGCATCCTTTGCTTTTTTTACTAAATTTTATTGCTAATCTTTATGACTGATTGTTATGAATAAGCTTTTACTGCTTATTTACGATCTAGATAAATCTGCGCCTCAGTTAAGCTTAGCGTACCTTCATAAATAGCACGGCCGGTAATGATGCCTTCGATACAATCACCATAAGGCTTTAACAGTTCAATATCTTTCATATCAGTCACGCCGCCCGATGCAATCACTGGTAGACCGCCTTCACGCGCTAGGTTTACGGTCTGCTCAACGTTGACGCCTTGCATCATGCCATCACGGGCAATATCAGTATAAACGATAGAGGAGACACCCACATCAGCAAAACGCTTGGCGAGCTCAGTTGCCTTGGTATCTGTGACATTTGCCCAACCATGGGTCGCAACCATACCGTCTTTGGCATCGATACCGACGATGATATGACCACCGAACTCGCGGCACGCTTCAGCGACAAAATTAGGATCTTCAACGGCCTTTGTACCGATGATGATATATGTCAGCCCTGCGGTAATATATTGCTCAATGGTATTCATATTGCGCACACCGCCGCCTAATTGAATAGGCAGATTTGGATAAGCCTTGGCAATATCATTGACCACTTGTCTATGTACTGGCACGCCATCAAAAGCACCATTCAAATCGACCAAATGTAGTCGACGTGCGCCTTCATCGACCCAACGCGCTGCTACTGCTACTGGATCATCAGAAAATACCGTATCATCTTCCATACGGCCTTGTTTTAAACGTACACATTTACCATCTTTTAAATCAATCGCCGGGATAATAACAGGCACAGCACACATATAGCATTCCTTATAAAGCAAAATAATAGTAATAACTTTGGTTAATTACATTTTTGAAAATGAAACAATCGTTAAGCGTTACACAATAATAAAAAGCGCCACCATAAAGCGATTTGGGCGATACATGGCTTAAAAACCTGCCCATAGGTAGATGAAAAATAATAGAAATCAGACAATCATAACCATAAGTTTTAGTGCGTAGATGCACCACCAACATTCGTTAAATTCTATTACTGACTGGCAATTTTAGGTCAATTTAGCGTATAATCCTAGGTAAATTTTATTTGTTTCTGTGTGATAGTAGTTATGTGAAGCAACGATGTATTATGGTTTTATTCAGTCATCACGACTGGTTAATACGACATGATGATTAGAATGGATCAAGCAATGGCTTAGTGTGACTGTATAAGATTGGCCAATATATTGCTAGATAGGACTGAATATGATTTTCAATCATCAGCTCTTTGACCTTCAATCCTACCGTATTAAACTCGACCAAATACCTCATAAACCTCTATCACTGGTCAATCAAATTAAAACAGTTATGACCATATCTACAGCGGTTTGTAATGAGTAACTCTGACTTAAACCCGCTGAGATAGTTTGTCTTTTAACCAGTGTATCATCTACCTCTATAGATCGTTAGTTGACCACCGCTTTGAGCCATTGAGTGTATTCAATAGCACTCATAAGGCATCTATGGTCAATGATACTGGTGTTACAAGTTTTAAATTTCAATGAAACGTATGATAAGACTGTTTATTTATAAAGAGTTCTCTTGAGCTACAAGCTTTGGGGATTGATTTTAATTAGAAGGTCTTGGCATACACCTTGGTAGCCAGACGCCACTTTGGTAATTCGAATAAGACGTTAACGTGTTGTTAAGGAGTCTAAGGTCAGCGTTAATGCTCTTACTAGTAGTTATGATCATGCCATACCGTTGAAAAGATTTTGTCACTATTTCACTATGGAAATAGGAAGTCATTTTCTCTTTCGATAAATATGGCTGCTCATACTATCGATATACCACACAGGATGTCTGGTATCGTTTTAGACTATGGACTAAGTTTTCGCTTATGATTACCATCAAAAAAGGTTTGGATTTGCCCATCACTGGTGAACCCTCCCGCGAGATATCTGAGCACCAACCGACACATGTAGCCCTTGTTGGCTATGACTATGTAGGCATGAAGCCCACAATGAATGTCAAAGAAGGTGACGTCGTAGCAAAAGGTCAGCCCGTTTTTGAAGACAAAAAACGTGCTGGCGTTATCTATACGGCCCCTGCTGCTGGCAAAGTCGTCGCGATCAAACGTGGCAACCGTCGAGTGTTCGAAAGTCTTGTGATTGCGGTTGACCCAAATGGTGAAGAAGTAGACTTCGAGCGCTATGACTCACAGCAGCTTGCTGACCTAGACTCTGAAGTCGTTGAAACCCAATTGGTTGCCTCTGGTGAATGGACAGCGTTCCGTACGCGCCCCTTTAGCCGCGCGCCAGAACTTGGTGCTCGTCCACATGCCATCTTTGTCACAGCAACGGATACCAATCCATTAGCCTTTGACCCGATGCTTGTGATCAATGAGCAGCTGCAAGCGTTCAACGATGGACTTGCCGTACTCTCTACGCTTAGTCCAAAGACCTTTGTCTGCCACTCTGGTAAGACTAAGTTGACCCCTGTGGCAAAAACTGCTGTTAACAATACCACTGAATATCATGGCTTTGCTGGTAAGCATCCAGCAGGTCTTGCCGGTACGCACATTCACTTTTTACACCCAATCATGCGTGGCGTAAGCGTCTGGACGATTGGCTATCAAGACGTGATTGCAATCGGTAAGCTATTTACCACTGGCCGTCTATATACGCGCCGCATGGTGAGCTTAGCAGGCCCTTCTGTCAGTAACCCACACTTAGTTATGACTGAGCGCGGTGCTGACATTACTGCCTTGACCAAAGGTCAGCTAGCAGCTGGCGAGAACCGTATCATTTCAGGGTCGGTATTATCTGGTCGCAAAGTGTTTAGCAATATTGCCTATATTGGTCGTTTTCATAATCAGATCAGTGTGCTGACGGAAGGTCATGAGCGCCCAGCGTTCCACTTCTTTACGCCAGGTAAAAACCGCTTCTCTAAGCTGCCTATCTATATTTCGCAGTTCTTTGGTGGCAAAAAGTACAACTTTACCACCACGAGTAATGGCTCACCGCGAGCGATGGTGCCAATTGGTGTCTATGAAGAAGTCATGCCACAAGACTATCTGCCTACGCAGTTATTACGCGCATTGATTGTCGAAGACATGTTGGTCGCTGTTGATTTAGGCGTACTTGAGTTGGATGAAGAAGATTTGGCATTATGCACCTTTGTATCTCCTGGCAAATATGAATTCGGTGATATCTTGCGTGATAACTTAACGCGCATCGAACTGGAGGGCTAACCACGATGAAATTTTTACACAACATGTTCGATCGTATGGAGCCATCTTTTACCAAAGGCGGCAAACACGAAAAATACTATGCCATCTTTGAGATGTTTGATACGTTTTTGCGTCAACCAGACTCAACCACATACGCGTCATCACACGTACGCGACGGGATTGATCTAAAGCGCATTATGATTACCGTATGGCTATGTACTTTCCCAGCGATGTTTTGGGGTATGTACAATATCGGTCATCAAGCGCTAACCGCTATCGCTCAGCTTGGCTTGCAGCCTGAAGGCTGGCGTACGGTTATCACTAGCATGGCAGGCTATAACCCAGACAGTGTCTGGGCAAGTTTTGTCTACGGTGCCATGCAGTTCCTACCTATTTACCTTGTGACATTTGCCGTTGGTATTCTTTGTGAGATTATCTTTGCCGTGGTACGCGGGCATGAAGTCAACGAAGGCTTCTTTGTGACCTCAGTACTATTTGCACTATGTCTACCACCAGATATTCCTTTATGGCAAGTTGCCTTGGGTATTATCTTTGGTGTGGTCGTAGCCAAAGAAGTATTCGGTGGTACAGGTAAAAACTTCCTTAACCCTGCCCTATCGGGTCGTGCATTCCTATACTTTGCTTACCCAGCCTATATGTCTGGTGACTCTGTATGGACAGCGGTTGATGGTTTTTCAGGAGCAACGCCTCTCGGTCTTGCTGCACTTGGTGTCTCTCCTCAAGATTTTGTCGATGTCTATGGCAATGCGATCACCTGGAGTGACGCATTCTTTGGTAACATGCAAGGCAGTATCGGTGAAGTATCAACACTAGCAATCTTAATGGGTGCCGTTGTTCTACTATGGACGCGTATTGCCTCATGGCGCATCATGGCAGGTTGTGTGGTTGGTCTTGTGGCTACCTCGCTTATCTTCAACATGATTGGCTCTAAAGACAATATGATGATGAACTTGCCGTTCTATTGGCACTTAGTCATCGGTGGTTTTGCCTTCGGTGCGGTGTTTATGGCAACCGATCCAGTCTCAGCTGCACATACCAATAAAGGCCGTTGGGCTTATGGTATCTTGATTGGTTTTATGACGGTATTGATTCGTGTCATCAACCCAGCTTTCCCAGAAGGCATCATGCTGGCTATTCTATTCGCCAACTTATTTGCGCCATTGTTTGATTATTTTGTGACCCAAGCAAACATCAAACGCCAAACAGCTCGGAGGGTTCGTTATGTCCAAGCCCAAAAGTAATAATGCGAAAACCATTAGTGTGGCATTGACGCTATGCTTGGTGTGTTCAGTATTGGTCTCAGCAGTTGCGGTTGGCCTAAAGCCAGCTCAGCTTGAAAACGCGCGTTTAGACCGTAACAAAAACATCTTGGTCGCGGCTGACATGTACGATGCTGAGTCTGACACACAAGACGATGTCGCCGAACGATTCAAAGACTTTGATGTCGAGATTATTGACTTAAACAAAGGCAACTATGTCGATGATGCAACGCTAGCAGACGCGGGTATCCCTGATCGCAATGCTTATGACGCCAGTCAAGCGACTAAGAATCAAGCATTGAGTGACGACCTAGGTAACGATGATCCTGCGGGTATCGGTCGTAAGCCTAAATATGCCAAAGTCTATGTCAAAAAAGACGATGCTGGTCAACCTGAAGTCGTCGTGTTGCCTATTCAAGGTTACGGTCTATGGGGTACTATCTATGGTTTCTTGACGCTTGAAAGCGACATGAATACCATCAAAGGTATCAGCTTCTATGAGCATAAAGAAACCCCAGGTTTGGGTGCTCGTATCGAAGAGCCAGAGTGGCGCGCCAAGTGGACTGGTATCCAGTCTTATGATGAGAATGGTGAAGTTGCCACTGGTGTGACCAAAGCAGGTAATCCAAAAGACAACTGGGTTGATGGTATCAGCGGTGCGACATTGACTAGCCGCGGCGTCAGTAACATGATTCAGTTTTGGTTAGGCGAGCAAGGTTATAAGCCTTATCTAGATATGCTGCGCAAAGAGGGTGGTCAGACAGTTGATACTGCAGAGACACAAGCAAATCAATCAAAGAAAACCGCTCAACCTAAAACCGAACTGGCAGCGAAACTACCAGTAGCAAACGGCAAGGAGGCTTAACATGGCTGACACTAAAAGTATTTTAACCTCGCCTGTCTTTGATAATAATCCTATTGCCCTACAGATCTTAGGTATCTGTTCGGCACTAGCGGTCACCACAAGCATGGCCAACGCCATGGTTATGTGTGTAGCATTGACACTGGTAACGGCATTTTCGAGCTTCTTTATCTCGATTATTCGTAAGCAAATTCCATCAAGTATTCGTATCATCGTGCAGATGACCATCATTGCCTCATTGGTTATCTTGGTCGATCAGGTACTAAAAGCCGTCGCTTACGATGTAAGTAAAGGCTTGTCAGTTTTCGTTGGTCTAATTATCACTAACTGTATCGTGATGGGTCGTGCTGAAGCATTTGCTATGAGCAACCCACCAGTACCAAGCTTTTTAGATGGTATTGGTAATGGTCTTGGTTACTCTGCGGTACTGCTATTCGTTGCCACTATCCGTGAGCTATTAGGCGCAGGTACTTGGTTCGGTATCACTATTCTACAACCAGTGACTGACGGCGGTTGGTACATACCAAACGGCCTACTATTATTACCACCGTCAGCATTCTTTATTATTGCTTTGTTCATTGCCATTGTCCGTATTTGGAAACCAGAACAGGTTGAAGAAGCTGAATTTGTAATGAAGCCGCAGTCTAAAGGCATGGCACATGGAGGCGGTCACTAATGGGACATTATGTTAGTTTATTTATAACCTCAGTCTTTATTGAGAATATGGCGCTTGCCTACTTCTTAGGTATGTGTACTTTCTTGGCAGTATCAAAGAAGGTTTCAACCGCTATCGGTCTTGGTGTTGCCGTCGTCGTCGTCATGGCGATTACGGTTCCATTAAACAACTTACTATTTCAGTTCATCCTAAAAGATGGTGCACTGGCATGGGCAGGTTTCCCTGATATCGATTTAAGCTTCTTAGGTTTGCTTAGTTATATTGGTCTTATTGCCGCTACCGTACAGATTCTAGAGATGTTCTTGGATAAGTTCGTTCCTAGCTTGTACAACGCCCTTGGTGTGTTCTTACCACTCATTACCGTAAACTGCGCTATCTTAGGTGGTGTACTATTTATGGTTGAACGTGACTACAACTTCGGCGAATCAGTCGTTTATGGTGTGGGTGCAGGTTTTGGTTGGGCATTAGCGATTACCGCATTGGCTGGTATCCGTGAAAAACTAAAATACTCAGACATCCCAGCACCACTGCGTGGTCTTGGTATTACGTTTATCACCGTTGGTCTGATGTCACTTGGCTTTATGTCTTTCGGCGGTATGTCAATCTAGACCGCTAAGCTTAAACACTTATTTAGCGATTTGACCTATTTAATTCATTTATTCGGTAGGGGTTCAGAAAAACGTTATGACGTTACTTCGCTCCCCTACTCCATAGATTAAGGATACCTACCATGGATTACGCTACGGCGATTGGTGGCGTTGCTATGTTTACCTTGATCATCATGGGCCTTGTCGCCATTATTTTGGCGGCGCGCTCAAGACTGGTCAGTTCAGGCGATGTTACCATCCATATCAATGATAATTCCGATAATGACGTCGTGACACCAGCGGGCGGTAAACTGCTGCAAACACTTGCGAGCGAAGGTATTTTCTTATCTTCAGCATGTGGTGGCGGTGGTACCTGTGCGCAGTGTCGTTGCCGCGTTATTGAAGGCGGCGGTTCGATCTTGCCGACTGAAGAAGGCTATTTTACTCAAGGCGAAATCCGCAATCACATGCGCTTAGCTTGTCAGGTAGCTGTTAAGCAAGACATGAAGATCGAGATTGACCCTGAGTTTTTTGATGTACAAAAATGGGAGTGCGAGGTTGTCTCTAACGATAACGTTGCCACCTTCATTAAAGAGCTGGTACTAAAAATTCCTGAAGGCGAAGAAGTTAACTTCCGCGCTGGTGGTTATGTACAGCTAGAAGCGCCACCGCATGAAGTGCATTATAAAGACTTTGATGTTGCAGAAGAATACCGTGAAGATTGGGATAAATTTGGCATCTTTAATTATGTGTCAAAGGTTGATGAGCCAGTGATTCGTGCTTATTCAATGGCTAACTATCCTGAAGAAAAAGGTCTTATCAAGTTCAACATCCGTATCGCAAGTCCACCACCACGTGGTCCAGACGGTATACCACCAGGCAAGATGTCTTCTTGGACATTTAGTTTAAAGCCTGGCGATAAAGTAACGGTATCAGGTCCTTACGGTGAGTTCTTTGCTAAGAAGACTGAAGCTGAAATGATTTTCGTAGGTGGTGGTGCAGGTATGGCACCAATGCGCTCGCACATTTTTGATCAGCTTAAGCGTTTGAACACAGACCGTAAAATCAGTTTTTGGTATGGTGCACGTTCTATTCGTGAGATGTTCTACGTTGAAGACTATGATCAACTTCAAGAAGACTTTTCTAATTTTGAGTGGCATGTGGCACTATCAGATCCACTTCCTGAAGACAACTGGACAGGCTACACCGGCTTTATCCATAACGTCTTGCTAGAAGAATATCTAAAAGGTCATCCAAACCCAGAAGACTGTGAATATTACATGTGTGGGCCACCGATGATGAATGCTGCAGTCATCGACATGCTACATAGCATGGGTGTTGAAGATGAAAACATCATGCTTGATGACTTTGGTGGTTAACCAAAGTATTGAACTGACAAACATATATAAAGAGAGTCTCAATTGAGGCTCTTTTTTCTGTCTTTTTTCTAGATACAATCGTGGTTGTTGAGACTACAAATCTAATTAGTAGACTGGCTTTATTATCCTATATGATGAACTATCTAACCATTAAGTAAGGATGCTTATGAAAACGAAATACAAAGATCTCACCATTTGGATTACAGGTGCCTCTAGCGGTATTGGAGAAGCCCTTGCCATTGCCTTTGCCAAAAAAGGTGCTCGGATTATTTTAAGCGGACGTGATCAGGAAAGATTAGACACGGTCAAACAAAGCTGCAAGCGTCCTAGCACACATATTGTCATTCCCTTTGATATCAGTGATGCCAGTCAAACAAAATCTGCTTATGAGATGGCGATAGCGCAAGCAGGAAAGATCGATTGGCTGATTAACAATGCCGGTATCAGTCAACGCGCGCTCATCATGGATACTGATGAAGAGGTTGAGCGTCAAATCATGGAGATAGATTACTTTGCTCAGACTCGCCTGACACGATTGGTGCTGCCAGATATGATCACGCAAGGTGGCGGCAAAGTGGTTATGGTATCTAGCGTAGCAGGTTTGTTAGGGACTCAGTATCGCGGTGCATATGGTGCTGCCAAAGCGGCGCTGCATATGTGGGCAAACAGTTTACGAGCTGAATTACATGATCAAGGGATAGAGGTTGCCACCATATTCCCAGGATTTATCCAGACCAATGTTTCTATCAATGCCTTAACAGGTGATGGTAGCGCACAAGGTACGATGGATGATGCCACCAAGAAAGGGTTGACTGCGACAGAATTCGCCAAACAAGTTGTGAAGGCGCTCACAAAAGACGAAGAATACATCATCGTCGCTGGCAAAAAAGAAAAGCTGGCAACCCGAGTCAACCGTGTGTCACCGCCCAAACTCTATAAGCTGATTCGTGAATCACAGGTAACCTAATATTGGTCATCAACCAAATTGTCACTTAACGTTGTCATCATGGGTACTTTTGGGTTTAAGGGGTGTAAAATAAGCAAGGCTTGTTTTACACCCTTTCTCATTTTTGCACCATACTGACTATATTATGAAAAATACAATACCTCGCTCATTTCCCAAAAAAATCACGAATAACGTTTTGTTTGGCATTATGAGTCTCGCCAGCATCGTAAGCCTCAGTGCTTGTCAACAAACACCAGATTATGACTATCTGATTGGTGAGACCATGGGTACAAGCTATCACATTAGCTATCAGCTACCTAAAGATGCAGATGAAGCCGCCATCAAAGCATCAATTGATGAGCGTCTAAAACAAATCAATGACAGCATGTCGACTTATCAAAGCGATTCAACCATATCCACGTTCAATCAACTGGGCAAAGACACACCTATCACTATCGATGCAGATTTTAGTCGTGTACTCGACGTCTCACGCATTGTTTATGAACAATCTGGCGGTGCTTTTGATCCCACTGTGATGCCATTGGTAGAAACATGGGGCTTTGGCAGCACCATGACCGTTGACCGCCTACAAAGCCCGCCCACTGCCGTTGAGATTGCCCAAGCAAAAGCATTGGTCGATTTTGAGAGTGTCGTGCAAAAAGACAAAACCGTTTATAAGACCAAAGACGGTGTCGGTCTTGATTTCTCAGCAGTTGCCAAAGGTTATGGCGTCGATGTCATCGCGGATGTACTCAAAGATGATTATAAGATTCGTAACTATATGGTTGAGATCGGTGGAGAGATTTCGACTTCTGGCGTGAACAACCAACAGCAGCCATGGCAGATTGCGATTGATGCGCCTATTGAAGGTAGTACGGTCAGCGAGCGCCAAAGTATCTCTGCGATTCGCCAACCAAAAAACACAGCGACCCAAATGCATCTGGCAACCTCTGGCAACTATCGCAATTCCGTTATATTTAACGGCAAACGCTATAGCCATACCATTGATCCTACCACTGGAGAGCCTATCGCTGGTGGCGCACCTTCTGTCACCGTGGCCGCTGACTCAGTTGCACTGGCTGATGCATGGGCCACCGCACTCACTGCGATGCCTTATCAGAAGGCCTTAGAAACTGCTAAAGAACAAAACCTAGCTGCTATGTTTGTCGTGTTGACTGAACGAGCAAAAGCCGATGGCTCTGATGATAGTATCGATGACTGGCAAGTGATACAAACCCCTGCCATGCAAGCATTGCGTGCTGATAAAAGACCTTAGCAACGTTATAGAACTGAAACAAGAGAGTACGATAACGTATAACGAGCGATACCAAAATTTGTTATACTAACCTATCGTTGTTATCGAAGACAGAGTGCTGTTTTTTGTCTCAACTGTCCCACTTTTAAAAAACGAGGTTTCCTCTATGCTTAGCCAATTGCTTCCCATGCTTGCCATTACCTTTACCGTCTTTGTCCTATTTTTTATCTTTATGGGTGTCGGTTATATGGTCAAAAAAAAGCCGCTTAGAGGATCTTGTGGCGGTGTCGCTAAACTGATGGGCAACGAAAAATGCTCATACTGCGGCGATGATCCCAACAAATGCGACTCTATCATTTCTGAACAACAAGAAAATGCATTGAGAGCTGCGCAGTTGGGCAAGCCCGTATAAGACTGTCACGGGTTACCAGACACGGATGATATTTACCTAACATCTGTTCTTATAATAGCGCCAAGTCGTCCGAAGATGACTTGGCGCTATTTTATTGCCGAAAGCCTTTATGATCGCCTATCGTAGTCGGCGTTTGAAGTAATTGTCCGTATATTAGAGTGCACTCTCACTATCTGCACGAGCATATCATCCTAATTAATAGCGAAAATATGAGAAAATACTTTTATAAGATACCCTTCAAATGTTCTCTATTTTATCTAGGCTAACCGCTAGTCTCTTGTTACACTCTCTATGATGTTGTTTGATAGGTGTTGTTTGATAAGCGGCGATGTATCGGCGATGTTGAATAACGTGTCTTTTTTCGCTGCTATCGTTGTATTGCTATGTCTACCTCGTCCAATCTACCCTCTTTATCCAGTCTGCCCTCCTCACGTTTTACCTTTTGGCTAGTGCTGTGTGCCATCATACTGCTTGCAACCAATATGCGAGCGCCTATCGTGGCGCTTGGCTCTATTGCCCCAGTGGTGCAAGAAGCACTCGATATCTCCGAGTTTCAAATTGGGTGGCTAGGTGCAGTTCCTATGCTAACGTTTGCGATTGGGGCGCTCATCTCCCCAACCATTGGCAAACGATTCGGACTTGAAAACACATTGATTGCGATGATTGGGCTGTTAACCGCCGGTATGATTATTCGTACGGTTATCCCCACTTGGTCTGGGTTTTTAATCGGGACATTACTGCTAACCTTGGCCATCGGCTTTGCCAATACACTAGCGTCCCCTGTTATCAAGCAGCGCACACCCAAGCATATCCCATTGATAACGGGGCTTTTTAGTTTGACGATGACAGTAACGGCAGGCATCGTCGCAGGCGTTGTACTGCCACTATCTGAGCAAGTGGGCTGGCAATGGGCACTGGGTGGCTGGTCGCTATTGGGCATTTTTGCGATCGTTATTTGGCTATTTTTACGTGTGCGTTTGGGCTCTTCAAATCATCAAGCGATTATACCCTCTATATCAGAGACCTCTGATATATCGATGTGGCGTACGCCTTTTGCGTGGCAGATAGCTGTGTTTATGGGGCTACAATCCTTGTTGTTTTATACAGTCGCCAGTTTTTTGCCCTCTATTTGGGTCAGTAAAGGTTTGTCTGTAGTGAGTGCCGGGCAAATGAATTCCGTGTTTCAGTTTATGGCACCCGTCTCTATTTTGAGTCTGACATGGCTCATAAATCGTGGTCGCCCGATCCAAGCGCTCGCGGTGTTTGCTGCGGTGCTCAATGTGGTTGGGGTGTTGGGTGTCAGCTATCTATCGACTGATTTGGCATGGCTCTGGTCAGGAATGATGGGCATGGGATGTGCGGCGATTTTTACCTTGAGCATGATGCTGTTCTCATTGCGAACCTACACCACCAATCAGGCCAGCGAGCTGTCTGGTATGGCGCAAGCCGTTGGCTATGTCATTGCATTTTTTGGGCCATTGGGCACCGGTTGGCTTCATGAAACAACGAGCAGCTGGAGCATACCGCTTCTTATCCTGCTAATACTGATGATGCTAAATGTGGTGATTGCTTGGCTCATCAGTCGCCCGGTCATGGTCGATGGCAAATATATTTAACGCTAAAAAACCTTTAATTTTAACAAAGCTTTGATTGCTAGAGCGCAATAAAACGACCCTTACATTAACCGTAGGGCAATACTGGTCTTTGTCTAATTTTGCTACACTGGCTCAATTGCATATAGGACAGAATAACTATCATGAAAGTATCTCCTCATTTCTCTCGACACTTGCCAGCAATGGCAGTGCTGACCATCGCCGTGGCTATCAGTGGTTGCCAAAAAGATACTGAACCAACTGACGCGACTGATTCGCAACATACCAGCTCCCAAAACACTGATGCGTCAACCGTCAATACTCAAACCAATACCAATGAAGTCACGGCTGACGCGCCAGTATCCGCCGCCCAACAAATCAATTCGCCACTGACCATTTTAGCGCTTGGCGATTCATTGACTGAAGGTCTTGGTGTTGATAGTGATGCCAACTATCCTGCGCAATTAGAAGCCAGCTTAAAAGAGTTGGGCTATACCAATGCCAAAGTCATCAACTCAGGCCTAAGTGGTGAAACCAGTACTGGCCTAGTCAATCGTCTAGACTGGGTAGCACAGACCAAACCTGATATTACTATTTTGACCATTGGTGCCAATGACGCCATGCGCGGTTTAGATGTAGCGACGATTGAAGCCAATATCCGTACTGCGGTCAAAACGCTGCAAGACAATGGCAGTCACGTTATCTTAGGTGGTATGTCGATCTATGACAATCTCGGTAATGATTATGTGTCCGCGTTTTCAGACATCTACCCTCGTGTGGCAAAAGACATGAATGTGCCTTTAATACCTTTCTTTTTAGAAGGTGTGGGCGGTGACCCTGAGCTGAATCAAGCCGATGCGATTCATCCGACCAAGGAAGGCTATCAGATTATCGTCAAAGACAATATTTTGCCTATCTTAAAGCCTGAGATTGAAAAATTGAAAGCCAGTAATAGCACTAATACGACAGCATCAAACAACACGCCAACTGAGACCACGCAATGACATCATCACCTTCAGCTGACACAGTGACGACGCCTACCGCTACAGCAAAAGCATTATTGACCGCCTCGCATTTAAACAAAACCGTGCAAGTCGGTGAGCAGACTCTATCTATTATTAAAGACGTGAACGTTCATATTAATGCGGGCGAGTTTGTGGTCATCATGGGCAAGTCTGGCTCTGGTAAATCGACGTTATTGGGATTACTGGCCGCATTAGACTACCCTGATAGTGGCACCGTTGAGCTGGCAGGCCAAATGCTCAGCAACCTTGATGAAGATGCACTGGCAGCTATCCGTCAGCGTGACATGGGCTTTGTGTTTCAGTCATTTCATCTGCTACCAACGCTAACCGTGGCAGAAAACATTGCTTTTCCGCTAGATATTGCACGACAGCCCAACCCTGCACGAGTCGATGAACTAATCGATGCCGTTGGACTCGGTCATAGACGTGATAGCTTGCCCAATCAATTGTCAGGTGGTGAGCAGCAACGTACGGCTGTCGCCCGTGCATTGGTCTCGCATCCAAAAATTGTATTCGCTGATGAACCTACGGGCAACTTGGATGAGCAAAACGCTGACCAAGTCATGCAGCTACTGTTAGATTTAAGACAGCAAGTCGGTTCGGCATTGGTCGTCGTGACCCATGACCCTGCACTGGCGGAAATGGCAGACCGAGTCATTACCATGCACGATGGCATGATAGACGGGTCAGCTGCCAATGGATAAGCCTTCTATAGACACCAATGGCAACGCTGACGCTGTGAATCAAAGCAAAAGTAGCAATCCCTTCACTGCCCGAACTTTAGGTGCGAAAGCATTGTCTCGCAGTTGGTGGCGACGCTGGGTATATCCCCTGCTCTTTTTGCTAACACTGATGCTATCGCTTGCCACCTATCTGACGTTGGACTCTATTCAACAGTCGGTGAATACTTATGTCAATGACAATCAGCTGGCACTCGTTGGTGGTGACTTAATACTAGAAAGCAATCAAGCATGGCCTGAGGAAGTCTTGGCGCAAGTCCAGACATTGCCTGATAGCCAAACGGTTTATGATTATCAATTCAATGCCATGTTGGTCGCAGCAGACCAAACGCTGTTGGCTCGTATCAAAGGCGTTACTGCTGCTTATCCTTTATACGGTGAGGTTGAACTGGCGTCAGGCAAACCATTGTCCGAGCAGCTAAGTGCAACCAACGTGGTGGTCGCGCCTGAAGTCCTCAGAAGTCTGAACGTGTCGATTGGCGACAGTATCAATATTGGTGAGGGAAAATTCACCATCAGTGATGAGCTCGTCAAAGAGCCAGATCGTCCGCTAACGGCATTCGGTTTTGGTGGTCGCGTCATGATGCAGCAAGACGCATTAGAAGCGACCAATCTAATCGGTCAGCGCAGTCGGGTCAGTTACCAAATCGAGATGGCAGGCACGCCAGAAATCATTGCCACTCAGCGTGAGCAATTGACGCAGATGCTAGTCAATTATCCTGATATAGAGATGTCTGACCCTACCTCAGAGGAGACGTCTGTCTCACGTATCTCTGACAATGTATTGATGTTCTTGAAATTGCTAGTCATCGCCGTTCTATTATTATCTGCAGTTGCCATGTATGGGGTCATCACTGCCTTTGTGACCAAGCAGCAATCCAACGATGCCATACGTATGGCGCTGGGTGAGACCAATCGTTCGATTAAGCGTAGCTATTACTGGCTGCTATTAATCATGTCTGTCTTGGCTTGTGTCGCGGCAGTATCGCTCAGCCTTGTGTTACTCAAGATTGGTCAGCCCTATCTGACGGCTATTTTACCGTCAGATTTAGGATTGGCGATTAACCCGATTAGTATCTTCAAAACGATCGTCATCGCCCTTGTCATGACACTACTGATTACCCAGCGCAGTCTACACGCGCTTGATGGCACCAAACCTGCGGCACTGCTCAATCAGAGTACTGGTCAATCATCGAAACGTTTGCCTTGGCAGCAGCGGATACCATTGTTACGCTATGGTTTATTGTTTATCGGGCTGTATGCTTTCCTTGCTTATGAAGTGCAATCTTTAGCGTTGGGCGCACAGATACTGGTCGGATTGATTGTATTCATTGCGATATTTTGGGCATTGGCACGCGGTTGGCTCTGGTTGCTGGCGCGCATCGCCACTGGTAAAAAAATCAGCTGGATGCAGCGTATTGCCATTCATAACTTGGCACGTAAAGGCAATCAATCAGCGCTATTCTTTGTGACATTGTCACTGTCCGTTGCGGTGTTGACCCTTATCACATCGATCAATCACAGTATCAATGAGCAGTTTATCAATGCGTATCCTGAAGATGCGCCGAATCTATTCTTATTGGATGTGCAGACCGATCAGCACGATAAGATAGACAGCATTCTCAAAGAACCTGTCACTTATTATCCAGTGATTCGAGCACGTATCGGTACGGCTAACGGTGTGGAACCCAAAGATATCGACGCGCCTGAAGGCGAAGACGACCCTACTCGGGTGTTCAATTTAAGTTATTCCGATACGGTCATGGACACGGAGTTTATCACTGAGTCGCTGACTGACGATGCGCTTTATACGCCCATTGAAAATCAAGATGCGAGTGCCTCTGCGATTTCGCAAGTGCAGCCGTTGTCTATTTTGGACACGGCAGCCGAGATGCTAAATGTCGGCATGGGCGATCAGATCAGCTTTAATATCCAAGGTATCGAGTTGGTCGGCGAGATTACCAGTATTCGCTCGCGTTTCGAGCGCGGCCCTAGTCCGTTTTTCTACTTCTTGTTTGAGCCTGAGATACTGGCTAGCGCACCGCAAATTCAATTTGCGACGGCGCATGTCTCTGCCGATGATATTCCTGACCTGCAAGGTGAGCTGGTACGCGAGTTCCCAGCGGTGACCAGTATTGACGGTACGATTATCGCGGAGCAAGTCCAAGGGTTGGTCGCGCAGATGAGCCGCTTGGTGTATATCTTTACCCTGCTCGCCTTGCTTACGGGCATCATGGTGCTCATCAGCTCGCTACTCTCTACGTCACAAGATCGCATGAAAGAGAGTGCGTCGTTTAGACTACTTGGTATGCAAAAGCGTGACTTGTATATGCTCAATATCTTAGAGCTGGGTGTGCTTGGGATTAGTGCGGCGACATTTGCGGTGATTATCGCCACTGGTGGTGCTTGGCTGGCGGTCACTCAGTGGTTCAATCTGCGCTTTAGTGTGCCGTGGGCAAACTTAGGACTCGGCGGTATTGCGTTAGTTGCCTTGCTGTTTGCAATTGCCATTATTTATGTACGCTTGGTGATTGGACGCGGGATTATGGCAAGGGTCAGGGCGATGATTTAAGCGTATTCGATTTTAGCTTTAAACGAAAAAACCCCTTTATAGGGGTTTTTTCAATCCGTTAATCTTTGCTAGTTTAGTCTATGTGGCGGCTATACTTCTTGCTTAAGTAATCACACCAAAACTAGCAACATCAACTCGCCTAGTCCGTCAGCATAACTGAGGCAGACAGGGCTAAACACATCTACAATTAGTTTTTAATAAAAAAATTCATTCTAATGGGTTGTGTCTAAAATCAATTATTACATGACGTACAGTATATTCTAGTCCTGAAGAAGGATGCTCATGATAACTATAGAAGACTAATTGTTTCTCAGAACAGTCCTCAACTCTTAATGCTGGTGGCAATATTGTAGGTAACCCCTCTTTGTTAACAATATTAAGGTCAGGTTCCAATAAGTAATCTTTCCAGTCATCTAACATTTTTTTAGCTTTTATTTGCTTGTCTTTAACATATATCATCATACCACCAGAAGTTTTGAAGTCCCTTCCGGTAGAGTAGCGATGAATAAGCTGTTTCATACCTTTATCTAAATTTCCATTTCCACTTCTAATTTTTCCCTCGCCTACCCACTCATATTCTCCATAGTCAACGGAAACCACAATATCAGCATTACCATTAACATACTTACTATGATTTGCTACCCAACCTCTAGCATCCAACATATCACATATATATAAGTTTATTAGGTCTTCACCTTTTTCAGAGTTATCTTTCAAACCTTGAAGATATTTATCTTTTGATTGAGATAGTTTGTCTATAGTACGGTCGATATCATGATATAAAAGTGTTAAAAACTCTTGATAGCTGGTTGGAGCTCTTCTGTATGAAAGCTTACGGATGTGCATATTTGCTAAACTAGGATTATTCAAACCACTAACCATTTACTCTCTCCATAAAGTATTTAGAAGGAGAGAAATAAGTTATGACCTGCTCACCAAACTCTTTTTCACTTAATAGATCACCTATAAATGGATTATAGAGTTCACCATCACGCATATCTTCGATAAAATCTTCTTTATTAGGGATAGACTGAAAAGAACAAGTTCTAGGTTCTATAGCTTCAAATTGTTGCTCTAATACATCAATATTTCTTAGAGTTAAATAGAATACAGCTTCATAAAATACAGCCTCATTAACTTTAGGGCCAATACTATATAAGTAAGTAAATGTTAGATGAGACTTTTTTGAAGGCCCTACTGAAACATGCTCTATAATAGCCAAACAGACTTCAGCCATATCTTTATCGATATCACTTAAATTAGAGTACACTTTACTTTTCAACTCATTCACAAAAATTGTGTTCACTTGAATAGTCCAATTAAGTTAACTTACCTAATATAAAGTTAAGCTCATCAATATTTCGTGTTCCATATATATAAGCTTCGTATAAATGGGAACCATTTGCAGCATGTATGGCTTGATAAGAGCTCTTTAGTGATGTATCTAAATTTCTATTATCGCGATAATAACGCATACTTATTCTGTAAGGTGTAATATTATTACCTAACAATTTACCATTAACTTTTTCGTTTCTAACAGCTTTTGTACCTTCATCGTGATATGTTGCGTCTCGCAGATCTTTTTGGTTACCTTTCAGTCTTTCATCATGCGTAGTCCCATGAGGTGTCATAAACACTATTTCAGTAACACCGTTTTTATTAGTTTTTTCTTCGTAGAGTTCTTGGATTTTAGGGAAGAAATCACAGGCATTAGTCAAAACTATACCAATATCTTTATCAAGATAATTATTGAAATTAATATAAGCTAAGTTTAAATCACTTCTACTCAATACGCTTGCGAGATCCATAGCAACAACAACATAGTTATTTTTGGTATCACAAATCACTAAGTCGTAACAAGCTAAAGGGATTTTCTTTATACCAATTAGCTGTTGATATTCCTCTGATATACTTTCTATTAAATCATCTGGGTCAAGAATATCACGAACACTAATCTCTCTGACAATTGAGAACTGAAATAATGACACGGAATCAGATAACTTCACTTGCTCTATAGGGTGGTATTCGTTTTCAGGACATTCACTTAGATTATTTTTGAAAAATTCTAATAGCTTTTCAGTAGTCTCTTCTACATCAACTTCGTAATAAACTGATATTAACTTATCATCAAAAAATATATGTGACTTTAGTAGCTTCTCAAGCTCTTCTTTTAGTTTTGAAAGCTTATCCAAGTCAAACTCACTGTTTAGCTTAGTTTTTAATCCTTCTCCGTTCCTAGCACTTAGAGTACGTTTTACTCCTCTGAATGTAGCTTGTAGCTCTGGAAGAGGAATTTTTCTATCAAGAGCCCAGTCTACATGCTTCGCTATTTTCTCTCGTATTTCATTAAGATCAACATTTTCACTCATAAATTAACCCGTCAATTTTTATTTCAAATACACTTAGTTACTAACTGAAAGTCTAATGAAATTTTTAAGCTCAAATCGAGTTAATTTTTGAAATACTACCATCTAAAGTATTGATAGTAAGCATACTATAACTGTCAGAACCAAACTATATTTAGAGACTGTTTCTGTAGATTAAGTGACATCTGCTGTCGTATTGTTAGCTATCTTCAATAAATTATAATCATATAGGTAAACATAAGTTATTTAAAGTTATTTTTATCCTATAGCAAGACTAGCTTTCATAGCTTTTTACTTAACAGTTTCAGCTTTAGGAAATTATAATTTTTGGTAAGATTAGCTACAAAATCCTCAACACCTGAACCCTAACTTTAAAACGCCTTCTACTCACCTAGAGGGCTTTTTTTGCTTAGTAAGCTATACAGACATTTAAACCCACATCTGCCCCGCACTTTGCTTATTTTATGGCCCTCATTTGCTATACTAGCCTAACTTTTATCAATCAAATTCCTTCTTACAACATCCTCCAAAACAGCATGGTAGTCTTATGAAATTCTCAAAGTTCGGTCAAAAATTTACCCAGCCCACTGGCATCTCACAATTGATGGACGATCTAGGCGATGCGCTAAAAAGCGATCAGCCAGTCAACATGCTGGGCGGTGGTAACCCTGCCAAAATTGATGCCGTTAATGAGCTGTTTTTGGAGACGTATAAAGCGCTTGGTAATGATAACGATACAGGTGAGGCCAATAGTAGCGCGATTATCAGCATGGCGAATTACTCTAATCCGCAAGGTGACTCGGCCTTTATTGATGCCTTGGTTGGCTTCTTTAACCGTCATTATGATTGGAATCTGACGTCAGAAAATATTGCCCTGACCAATGGCTCACAGAATGCGTTTTTCTATCTGTTTAATCTATTTGGTGGCGCTTTCGCTGATGAACAGAGCCAATCTATCGACAAATCTATTCTACTGCCATTGACCCCTGAGTATATCGGCTATAGCGACGTGCATGTCGAAGGTCAGCATTTCGCAGCGGTATTGCCACATATCGATGAAGTGACTCATGATGGCGAGGAAGGTTTCTTTAAATATCGTGTCGATTTTGACGCATTGGAGAACTTGCCAGCGCTAAAGGAAGGTCGTATCGGTGCGATTTGCTGCTCACGCCCGACCAACCCGACGGGCAACGTATTAACTGATGAAGAAATGGCGCATTTGGCCGAGATTGCCAAACGTTATGACATACCGCTTATCATCGATAATGCCTACGGTATGCCCTTCCCTAATATCATCTATTCAGACGCGCATTTGACGTGGGATGATAATACGATTCTGTGCTTTAGCCTGTCTAAAATTGGCTTGCCCGGTATGCGTACGGGGATTATCGTTGCCGATGCGAAAGTCATCGAAGCGGTCAGCGCAATGAATGCGGTGGTGAATTTAGCGCCAACACGCTTTGGTGCAGCGATTGCCACGCCATTGGTAGAAAACGATCGTATCAAGCAGTTAGCCGATAATGAGATTAAGCCGTTTTATCAAAAGCAGGCGACCCTTGCCGTGAAGCTGCTAAAAGAAGCGTTGGGTGATTACCCATTGATGATTCATAAGCCTGAAGGCGCGATTTTCTTATGGTTGTGGTTTAAAGACTTGCCAATTAGTACGCTTGAGCTATACGAGCGGCTAAAAGAAAAAGGCACGCTTATCGTGCCAAGCGAGTACTTCTTCCCCGGTGTCGATGTCAGTGATTATAAGCATGCGCATGAGTGTATTCGTATGAGTATCGCTGCTGATGAACAGACACTGACTGATGGTATTAGAGTCATTGGTGAAGTGGTGCGTGAGTTGTATGATGAAGCTAAAAAATAAGATTAGCTGCTAGAATCAAAATTCAAATAGTAAAACGAAAAAAACGGACTTATTAATAGTCCGTTTTTTTATGGCGCTTGATTAATGATTTTGGTTTGTTGCTGGTCGGGTGAAAGAATGTCGTCCACTTATTTAACGCATAGAGCATATAAGACAGCATGCAGGTATTGATCAAATCACGGATGCTGGCGGTCAGCTGCTCACGGCTTAAACCCGTTAGGCCTAGCGATTCAATCGTCTCTCGATTGTCCAGATACTCACCCAACAATGCAATGCTGGTCACGGCGATTAGAGCGACAAACGATCTAAGATTTTGGCTCCTGATGATAGGGCGTAGCACGATGAGGCAAAGCAGGTAGACACCGATGCCAACATAGATATGCAGCGCATCTTTGGCAAGGCCCGTTGTTTCAACAACATTCATCTTAAAGGCGGTAAAATCCACTGAGATATTCCAAATATAGGCGAGCAGAGAACCACTGAGCGTATCACTATAGCCATCCCACTATAAAAGTATTACAGCGTTAACCTCGCTTGAAGTATCACATATACATCTACGCTCGGTTGCCTTGTACTACTTTTAAATTGAATCGACTATAAACAATATGACTAAAAAGTGGTGGCTAAAAATTGACAGCTGATAATAAAATATGAGAACAAAAAAGGCAGATTATACAATGGATAATCTGCCTTCTGCTAAATTAAACATTCAATTCACGTTTATCGTCTTTTTATACATCCCAGTCGACGAAGTTTTTTAACAACTGCAAGCCAGCGGTATGGCTCTTTTCTGGATGGAACTGGGTCGCAAATAAGTTGTCTTGGATGACACTGGCACAAAACGGCTGACCATAGTCACAAACGGCGGCCACTTGTGTGCTATCGGCAGGCTCGCAGTAGTAGCTATGCACAAAGTAAAAATGCGCGTTGTCTTCGATACCTGTCCATAATGGATGATCAAAATCCATGCCACTGATGGTATTCCAGCCCATATGCGGTACTTTGATAGTCGCGCCTTGCTGATCTTTCCACGTAGGGTCAAATGCTTCTACACTTCCCTTTAAGATGCCAAGGCAATCTGTACCACCATTTTCCGCTGACTGCTCAAACAATGCCTGCATGCCTACACAGATGGCCATAACAGGCTTGTTAAATACTGCATGACGTATGACCTCATCAATCCCAGCATCTTGCATGCCAGCGATACAGTCGCGCATGGCACCGACACCAGGGAAGACTATTTTATCTGCTGCAGCGACGACTTTGGGGTCATTGGTGATAGAGACTTCTGCCCCGACCACTGACAATGCTTTACTGGCGGAATGCAAATTACCCATACCATAATCTAATAGTGCAATTTTGGTCATCGATTGGTTCTCATTTTTAAATATTTTGACTACTGTACTATTTGTATCGTTAGCCATTTATATTGTTGGCTATTGCCTTTTCTATTATCGCGGGTGTAGATAAGGTTTTGCTACAAGGAAGCCAAGCGCAGGCTTTACAGCTAGTACGCCAAGCTTGACTGACACCGTAGAAGAGCCTTAAATGCGACTTAGAAAGCCTCTTTGGTCGATGGCAAGGTATTCAACGCACGCTCGTCATATTCACAAGCCATGCGCAGAGCGCGAGCAAAAGCCTTAAAGGTCGATTCGATTTGGTGATGGCTATTTTTGCCTTTGAGATTGTCCAAATGCACGGTCATCCACGAGTGGTTGACGAAGCCGTAGAAAAACTCACTGAACAAATCAACATCAAAACCGCCCACGTGCGAGCGGGTAAACGGAATGTCCATGTGTAAACCAGGACGACCTGATAGATCGACAACGGCGCGAGTCAACGACTCATCGAGTGGTGCATAAAAATGCCCATAACGACGGATACCTTTCTTGTCGCCCAATGCTTTATTGAACGCTTGTCCCAAGGTGATACCGGTATCTTCGACGCTATGGTGATCATCGATAAAGGTATCGCCTGTGCACTTGATATCCAAGTCAAATAAACCGTGACGCTTGATTTGATCAATCATATGATCCAAAAACGGTACACCAGTGTCTACAGTGCCTTGACCCGTACCATCAAGGTTGACAGTGCACTTCACTTGCGTTTCTGCAGTGATACGCTCAACCGTGGCGATACGCGCTGGACGACCATGTAGGTTCGGGTTCTGTGATGGGTTTTGCTCAGTTGCATTGGCTGTCATGGCTACTCTCTATCAGTTTTTTATCAGTGAAAAGCGGTCAATAAAATAGGACGAAAACACGCCCGAGTCTTTAAATAAGTGAATAATTAAGTGAATAATGAAAAATTTAAAAAATCTATCAATGTTTGCGTATGATACGAATAATATTAGGATTTATGCCTACTAGGGTGTGTCCTCACTTTAAAAATGGTGATAAAGATGAGATAAATCGCAGTCAAACAAGGAAAATAGCGCAGATAATATCGAGATATTAGTCAGCTATTTGACGCCGTTTGGCAAGATTTAGACATTTTTAACCCATTTAGATAACTATCGATTGAATTGAGGACACGCCCTAGGCATTGTCTGTCTTCATCATAGCAAAACCTAACATTTACTGCTATGTCCAAGCCGTAAACCACGCACAAATTTACCTCATTCTGCTAAAATAGTGCGTTCAGTATTATCAATCATGACGCACGCTAATGCTATAACACGACAATTTATGACACCACACTCTATGACATTATAATGTCTCACATCATAGAAACCCTCTGTTTATAGGAACTGCTATGCCTTTAGAAGCGATCGCCATCAATAGTTTGGATGCCCCACTGATTAAAAAACCTGCACGCGAAAACGAGCTAGCAGAACGCCTGCAGGCTTTATATGATAGCGATGATGCTCAGCCCATTGGTGCCGATGTACTCAGTCTCGTTGAGCAAGGATTTAAGCGTGGACAGTATCTCTATGTCGGTATGTTCAATGATAAGCCTATCGCTGCTGTCGCCTGTTTTGATGATGGGCAGACCAATGCTAAACGCTTGCAGTATCTCACAGTGCATGAACAGAATCGCGGCCGTGCTATAGATGCCAAGTTCATTAAACTGGTCTATGATGCCGAAGTAAAAAAAGGCGTGCGTGAGTTTGTGCCTGTGGATACCAATATTCATCGCATTATGAGCGAGTATGAGCTACTGCGCGTCAAAGACTAAACTGAGAACTAGAATGTTTAATTTTGCCCATATCTGACTATTTATCGTCTTTTATCAGATATAATGCAAAAACTGCTTGACAGCAGTGCTTATATTTAGTTTAATAGCGCCTCAACGAAGACGGCTCGATAGCTCAGTCGGTAGAGCAACGGATTGAAAATCCGTGTGTCGGCAGTTCGAACCTGCCTCGAGCCACCATCTCGTTTAAGAATTCTAAAAAGCCCCGAACATTTATGTTTGGGGCTTTTTTTATGTTTAGATTTTTATGTTTAGGTAGCATGCTTAGATTTATTTAATATCACTGTTGTATAGTCGATTCAATTTAAAAGTAGTAAAAGGCAACCGAGTGTAGATGTATATTAAATACTTCAAGCGAGGTTAACGCAGTAATATTTTTATAGCGAAATGACTATAAGCGCTTTCTTAATAGCAACTCACATCGCTCATTCGCGTCTAAATCATAAACCGTCGCACGGTAGTCAATACCATGACGCCCTTCAAAAAATATCACTCGATCACCCACTGCTAAAAAACAAGAAGTGCGCGCATCATAAATAAACCCATCAATCACAAATGCCACATCACGATCTATCTCGCGTACCGTGTACATCTCTCCTTTTGGAATCAAACGCTCAAACCAAGCGCTATTAGCTGCACTGGTCGTTAGTACGCTCATTAGTACTGCCGTTACCATGAGTACATTTTTTAATGGCTTCATGAGAGTCAAATAAGTAATGGGTGTTCTATTCATGATGATTGGCTTCCTAATAGTCACAGCTGAACAACATTTCTAAGCTGTTTTTTCAACAACTTGGCTCAGTATACTAAACATCAATATCTTAATCAGGTGAGGTTATGAGAGAGTTTGATTACGACTTGGATTATAAGCATTTAGATTTGCGTGCACAGCCAGAATTGTATCGTGTCGGACGTGGCGAACAAGGCGTATTGCTGGTTGAGCCATACAAATCTGAAATACTTCCCCACTGGCGCTTTGCTACTCCCGATATAGCGACAGAAAGCAGCGACACTATTTATCAGATGTTTTTAGACTATCTGGCTGCCGATGACTTTGTCGGTGCGGATATGGCGCGCAAATTTATTCAAATGGGCTATACCCGTGCCCGTCGCTATGCCAATCATAAAGGTGGCAAAAAATACAAAGGCGCAGTCCCTGATGATAAAAAAGGCCAAAGCGGTGCGCATGGGCGTGAAGAGTTACCACGGCAAGAGGAAGACCCTATCAAGGCCGAATCTGCACGTATATTTAAACAGAAATGGGATCTGTGCCGTGAGAACCAAGATTATTTAAGAATGAAAAAAGAGCATCGCGAACGTTATAAAGAGGTTGAGTAGACTTAAAGTATCGTCCACAACCCACAAATATCACGTAAACAAATGGTCGTTCATAATAAATGGTCATAATGACTGTTTATCGTTACTGGTGACAAAAAATTAGACTTAACGACTCGCTATGCTAAGGTAATAAAAACTGTAGCCAGCAATTCAAAAAAGTACACACTTAATAGCATGGATAAATAATAATGACTGTAAAAACGAAGCAACTTTTGATTTTTGATTTCGATGGTACATTGATCGATAGCGTACCAGATTTGGCTGATGCGACCAATGCCATGCTAACCACCCTTGGCAAAGACACCTACTCTATCGAGACGATACGCAACTGGATAGGCAATGGCTCACGCTTGCTCGTTGAGCGTGCGCTAGTGGGTAAGGTAGAAGTGCTAGAAGGCGAGTTGACGGTCGAGGAAGCTGATCACGCGGAGCAAATATTTTTTGAGGCCTATAAAAATCTCAGTGGCAGCAAAACCGTCGCTTACCCAGATGTCGACAGCGGACTAAAACAACTGAAAGCCGCAGGGTATACACTAGCATTAGTCACCAATAAACCTATTCGTTTTGTACCGAAGATATTGCAATCATTTGGCTGGCAAGACTTATTCAGTGAAGTATTAGGCGGTGATAGCCTCTCGACCAAAAAGCCTGATCCTGCACCGCTACTGCATGTCTGTGAAGCGTTAAACGTTTCTCCAGAACAAGCCGTTATGATTGGTGATTCTAGAAACGATATCTTAGCCGGACAAAACGCCAAGATGGACACGCTTGGATTGTCTTATGGTTATAACTACGGGCAAGATATTCGTGAGTTAAATCCGACCGAAGCGTTTGATAGCTTTCAGGCACTGCAAGATTATCTGCTTAAATAATTATAATCTCAAAAACTTCCACAAAGTTAGTCGCATTTTGTATGGCTTACCTTGTGGGAATAGAATCACTTGCTACGATAACTCAGTGCCTCAGATACGTGGACGCTCGTGATATCCATGCTGTCAGAAAGGTCAGCGATGGTACGCGCTACTCTTAGTACTCTATGATACCCACGAGCGGATAAATTCAGGCGCTGCTGAGCAAGTTGTAATAGCTGCTGCTCGCTCTCTCCTAGTTGGATATATTTATCAATCTCGCTAGGACTCAGCTCATTATTGACCTTTTGTTGCCGCTGCATCTGATTTTTATGAGCGGCGGCTACCCTTACCCTCACCTGTTCGGAGGTTTCTCCAGCCTGAGCATTTTGTAAGTCAGCAATCGGTAAAGCGGGCACAGTGATATGCAAATCAATGCGATCTAATAGCGGTCCTGATAGTTTATCTTGATAGCGTTTAATCTGCTCGGGTCGACAGCGACAACGCCCTGATGTATCGCCATCATAACCACATGGGCAGGGGTTCATAGCAGCGACCAATTGAAAATTTGCGGGAAAAGTCATTTGTGAGTTGGCACGGCTAATCGTTATTTGCTTAGCTTCCAATGGCTGCCGCAATACCTCTAACACCGTACGATCAAACTCTGGCAATTCATCAAGGAACAATACGCCTTTATTCGCAAGGGTAATCTCACCAGGTTTTGGACGTGAACCACCACCGACCAACGCCACGGCTGATATCGTATGATGAACTTGCCTGAACGGCCGTGTGCCATAGTCGTAATCGCTGTCTGCGACTGAATACGTACTGGCTACTTCTAATGCATCTTCATCACTGAGGTCAGGCAAAATAGTCGGTAGACGCGATGCCATCAGTGTCTTTCCTGAACCGGGCGGCCCTGTAAATAATATCGAGTGCCCACCTGCCGCCGCAATCTCTAATGCACGCCGTGCATGATGCTGACCTTTGACATCGGCCAAATCCACTTGATAACCCACATGCTGCGGTGCTGGACTGGGTGTGACGACTGCCAAACTCTCATTGGGTATGCTTGGATTCGCTAACGACTGTAAGTGGTCACAAACGGCTTTGAGACTTTGCGCACCTAATACCTCTACTCCCTCGACACGGCTGGCTTCTGCCCCATTATCCATTGGCACGATTAATTTGACTGATGTTAGCTCTGCTGCTAGCTGCTCAGTCAGTGATTGTTCACTACTGCTAGATGACTTTACGGCCAATCGCTCCGCTTTAATTGCTCTAGCCACTGCCAAGCTGCCTGTCACTTGCCGTAAGTTTCCATTTAGTGCCAATTCACCGATGAACTCAAACCCTGATAACACCTCTGGATCGAGCTGATCACTAGCTGCCAAGATACCGATAGCAATCGGTAAATCTAGCCTTGCGCCATCTTTGGGTAAATCCGCAGGTGCTAGGTTAATAGTGAGGCGGCGATTGGGAAACTGAAACCCAGAATTTAATATCGCAGAACGGACTCTGTCTTTACTCTCACGTACCGCAGCTTCTGGTAGACCGACAATGGTGAGTGCAGGCAAACCTTGCGACAAGTGCACCTCAATAATGACCTTAGGTGCATGCAGTCCGACGACTGAACGGGTATAGACTTGAGCAAACGACATGAGTGTTTCCTATAAAGAGGCTCTCTCGATAATAGAGGATTACACATAGGTACGCAAATGTCGTGTTTTGAGTCATAAAACCTCATGTGATTGATGATTCAATCATGAGCTCATTATCTTAATAAGTTTTGCCTAAGAGCACTCGCTATTCACCCCACTATTAACAAGGATTTGTTATACTAGCCACTGTCTATTTAGACATAAATATTGCTAGAAAGGTGATCATAAATGAACGATTTCAATTGCTACCCTTGAACCACATAAACTCTAGCAATATATATGGTCAAAACGAGGAATATCGCATGACAGAACATCCAGAACAATCAGAACAAAACAATTCTAACAGTGCTGACCATATCGAGCAGCCTTACAATCGCGCCGGAGAGCAGCCGACCACGACACGTCCTGTTATGCAACCAGACAATCCTTATGCCAGTACACGCGGCAGTATTACGAGCAAACATCTACCCGCCTTTGATGAAGCGATCATCAATAAATACAATCGCTCAGGGCCACGATATACCTCTTATCCAACGGCTTTAGAGTTCGCGCCAATCGCTGACAGTCTTGAAACCAAAATTCTGCAGAACCGTGAAGCGCGTGCACCACTGTCTCTATATTTTCATATTCCGTTCTGTCGTCATCTTTGCTACTACTGTGCTTGCAATAAGATTATTACTAAAAAAAATAGCGACTCTGGTGACTATTTGCAGTACTTGATTGCTGAGATTAAGCACAAGCGTCGCTTATTATCGGCGCCTGAAGGTAGCAGCAAGCCATTGGTCAAGCAGCTGCATCTGGGCGGTGGTACGCCTACATTTTTGCGCGATGAAGAGATGGTTCAGCTGTGGGAGTTTTTACAGACTCAGTTTGAATTTTTGCCCGAAGACCAAGGTGACTATTCTATCGAAATTGACCCGCGTGAGCTGAGCGAAGACACACTAAAAGTATTGCGTGGTCTTGGTTTCAACCGTATCAGCTTAGGTGTGCAAGATTTAGATGAAACCGTACAAATCGCTGTCAATCGTGTGCATTCCGCAGAATTGATTGAGAGTGTCCTCAATGAAGCGCGCGAACTCGGCTTTCACTCTATTAACATCGACTTGATTTATGGCTTACCACATCAAACGCCTGATACCTTTAATCAAACGGTACAGCGCATCATAGAAATGTCACCAGATCGTCTGTCGGTGTTTAACTATGCGCATCTGCCTGAGCGCTTTAAAGCGCAGCGTCAGATCAAAGATGAAGACCTACCAAATCCAGCAGCGAAGCTTACGATGCTTGGCAATACTATCAATATGTTGAGCGAAGCCGGCTATCAATATATTGGTATTGACCATTTCGCTAAGCCTGATGATGAGCTGGCTATCGCACAGCGTGAGGGCAAATTACATCGTAATTTTCAGGGCTATACCATCATGGGTGACTGCGACCTATTAGGATTCGGTGTCTCTTCTATCAGTCAGATTGCCAATGCCAGTACCCGCTATATATTGCAGAATGATACGGATCTGCAAGCCTATCAAGCCAATATTGATATGGCAAAAATCAATCCTACTGTCATGCCAGCGGTAAAAATCATCAAGACATCAATCAAAGATCGCTTGCGTGAATACGTGATTATGAAATTGCTATGTCACGACTATATTGACTTTAAAGACGTAAACCAGAAATTCGGTATCGATGCGATTACCTACTTCATCGATGAAATAGCACAGCTCGGCGCCATGCAAGACGATAAGCTCATTGATATGGATGCCGCTGGTATTCGTGTCTTACCAAGAGGTCGATTGCTTGGTCGTAATGTCGCTATGGTGTTTGATGAGTATCTTGAGAAAAAACACAAGAATCGCTTTTCGAAAGTGATCTAAAGCAAATTTAAAAAATAACTTTAGAAAGCAACTCTGAGTTTATAGCGCAAAAAAGACCTCGCTTGAGGTCTTTTTTTATCTGAAATAATAGTTACTACACTTTTAATTTATCACCCACCATACCCTTTACGGTACTTAAAATATCAGCGGGCAACACTACCATTTTTGAGTTATCAGATTCAGCCAGTTCACGGATTGCCTTGATATACTGCTCACCAAGTAAGTAAACAATCGGCATCTCTTCTGTGCCCATGGCGTTGGTAATCAAACGAATCGACTCTTCTGAGCCTCTCGCTAGCACTACCTGCGCTTCAGCATCACGGCGTGAAGCCTCTAGACGCCCATCGGCTTCTAGGATAGCTGCTTGCTTTTGACCATCAGCACGGGTCACTGTGGCACGGCGTAGACGCTCTGCCGCTGCCTGCTCTTCCATTGATGCTTGCATGGTTTGTGAAGGGTTGATGTCTTGAATCTCTACCGTCTTTAGGGTGATGCCCCAATCGGCGATATCTTCTGAGATTGCATGCTTTAGCTTCATCTTGATTTCGTCGCGACTGGACAAGGCACTATCCAGATCCATCTCACCAATAATCGAGCGCAAAGACGTCTGCACCAGATTGCGAATACCATATTCATAATCCTCGATGCCATAGACTGCCTTGTCAGGGCGCACGATATTGATGTAAGCCACGGCATTGGCGATGATAACCACGTTGTCTCGCGTGATGACTTCTTGTGATGGAATATCAAGCACGATGTCTTTGGTAGTGACCTTATAAGCCACATCATCGACATAAGGAATAATCAGGTTTAACCCCGGCTCCAGCGTTTGACTATATTTGCCCAGTCGCTGCACGACCCATTTATAACCTTGCGGTACGATACGCACGCCTTTAAACACAGTTAATACTACCAGTGCAATCAATACGATCATTACGATACTAAAGCTTTCCATAACTCATCCCTATTATTATATCTGCATACTTTTATGCATCGCTGCCTGCGATTTCATACTGCTCACAATCAGCTCGTTGCCAACGATATCGGTCACGACCACTCTATCACCGACTTCTACCTGCTCCCCTCTTGTCCGGCACACCCACTCAGCAGCGCCGACAATAGGCACACTAAACCTGACCATACCTGCTCGATCCAATTGCGGCGGCTCGATAATCATGCCAACCTCACCGACGATTACACTACCACCAAGCCCAGCTTTGGTACGATCTACTGATAACGGTTTGATAAACTTAAACCATGCAAGCAAGAATATAGCAGAGAGTATTAGCCAAATAATGATTTGGGCAACGATAGAGATTGGCAATAACCACGAAAGCGCAGCAACGATAATGGCAGCTGCACCAAACCATAGGCTTGCAAACGTGGGTACAAACATCTCAACGATTAGCAGTACAAATCCTAATACCAGCCAATGCCAAGGCTCAATCATCCAAAGTATCTCCATCGCACCTGTCCCTCTTGTCTGTGAGATTCTAGCTTTTAATGTAGCACATTTTCAAAGATAACAATGCTTTAACGGTAATGATATATTAGCCATTATGTATTGATGGGCGATTGGCATAAAAGCTTTATCGTAAATTTTAGACAAAAAAAACGACCACCTAAAGTGATCGTTTCTTTGTTATAGCTGTTTAGCTAAAATCTTGTTTTCTAATAAATTAGAATTTTAGCTGTGCGCCAACAGTCATAAGATCTGCGTCGCTACCTAGCATGTCATATTCAGCTTCAACACTGAAGTCAGAGTTTACTGCGTAGCCAAGACCTACACCACCAGCGATGTTAGTATCGTCGTCTGAGAAGTCAGAAGCGCCAGCAAAGTTAGTGTTGTTAGCTTCTACTTCAGTTTTTGCCACACCTAGCTTACCTTTTGCGTATAAGCCACTGTTTGGGAAGGCATAACGGTAAGTACCATAAGCGCCGTATGTCTTAGCATCGATGTCGCCGCCTCTATAGTCAGCATCATCTGAACCAACATATTCGACTTCCATACCAAAGTTAGGATCGAAGTTATAACCAGCGTATACACCATATGCAGTTGGCTCATCAGCGCCATCAACATCTAAATCGAATTGACCGACTTTAGCGCCGACATATGGCTGACCTGTGTAACCATTGCCATAATTAACGGCAGCTTGCGCGCTCACTGTTAGTAAAGAACCAGTTGCTAGTGCTAGTAAGGTTTTCTGTAAAGTTTTCATAATGAGCTCCTTGAGTTACTTTTTGACAAACAAGTTATTTATTTATATGGGCTTTTTGACCCTATCGTCTTGTCTGCTAACGATGGATACATAGTAACAAACTATTTCAGAAACACTGTCTGTGTTTGGCGGTAGCCAAGTTAAGATTTGAAAGCGTTTATCAGTGTGAACGTTACAAAGGGCGAGATATGAAACTTTCTGTTACATCTCTAGGTTTTGTGTAATACTCCCTACTCATTTTGCTGCCTATCTACTTGCTTCACTGCTTAGATAAATAATAAAAAGGACAATTTTTTATGCCTATCTCTATTCATAAGCGTCTCCAAACTGAGATTATGCAATTAAAAGATAAGCAGCAATATCGCAAATTACCAAAAATCGAACATCAAGGGCGCTATGTAATCAGTGATGGCAAAACTCTATTAAATATTGCCAGTAATGACTATCTTGGATTGGGTAGCGCTCCTGAACTCCAGACTGAGTTTTTCGACCAACTAGGGCAGTTGACCGAGGATAATCCACCAAAGATGAGTGCTACCTCATCGCGGCTGCTCACTGGCAACGACGTCCAGCTCGATGCCTTAGAAGCTGAATTGCAAAGCTGGTATCAAAATGCAGCGGACAAACAGGTGCTATCGACAGCAAAATCGGTACTTGTCTTTAATAGTGGTTATCATGCCAACATTGGACTCTTACCTGCTCTCACGTCACTACCTGTTAGCACGCTTATTTTGGCGGACAAACTGGTTCATGCCAGTATTATCGATGGACTTCGCTTGATTCAGAATAAGTTGGTGACCTATCGCCGTTATCGTCACAATGATTACGAGCAGCTGGCTCGACTGATTGAACAAGCCGACTCTACCATTGAGCGTATTATTATCGTTACCGAAAGCGTGTTTAGTATGAATGGGGATCGTGCTGATTTGCCTCAACTGGTGGCATTAAAAGCCAAAGATGACCGTATCGAGTTGTATGTCGATGAGGCTCATGCCATTGGCGTGTTAGGTGATACAGGATTGGGATTGGCGGAAGAAACCCATACGTTAGCTGAGATTGATTATTTGGTTGGGACGTTTGGCAAGGCATTTGCTTCAATCGGTGCGTATATCATGTGTGATGATGTCGTCAAACAGTGGCTAATAAACACCATGCGACCGCTCATTTATAGCACGGCACTACCACCAATCAATCACGCATGGACGCGATTTATTTTGGCCAAAATGCCCACATTGACCAACGAACGTGCGCATCTCGCTCATTTATCCATCAAGGTCAGTCAAGCGATACAACAGCGACACTCTGCATCGTCAAACATTCAAGACATTGTTTATGCCTCGCCTATCGTGCCCTATATATTAGGGGATAATGCAGACGCCCTTGCCAAAGCAGCGCAATTTCAAGCAGCAGGATTTTACGCTTTGCCCATTAGGCCACCCACCGTGCCTATGAATACTGCCCGTATTCGATTGGTAATGAATGCTCAGTTAACTGACGAGGACTGTGGCCGTCTTATTCAGCAACTATAGTATTGAATCTAGAATTTTATATCTCACTCAGTAGCAAGCGCTTATGCATCAGCTTTCATTAATCAGTCAATCATACTATCAATTGAAATTCGGCCTATTTGGATGCCATAAATATTATGAAAACGCGCACCACACTCTCGAGCCTCACCTCCAGAAAACAAACCATCGCTCAACATTTTGCCAATGCAAACGACTATGACCAACATGCCAGTATTCAGCGGCAAGTCTGTCAGACTTTACTCAATAGCATTGCTGATACTAAGCAAAATAGCATATTAGAGGTGGGTGCAGGGACAGGTCAGTTGACTCGATTGATAGCGGTGCAGATTGATAGCCCACAGTGGATTATTAATGAGTTGTGCGCAAAGCAAGCCCTTACCTTACAGGCTATTTTGCCAACTGCGACTATCAGGATTGGTGATGCTGAGACCATGGACTTAGGAGAAAGTCATAGTCTAATCATCAGTGCCAATGCCATACAGTGGTTTGATAATCCGCTCAGTTTTGTAGCGCAATCAGCGCAGCGGTTACAGTCGGGAGGTCAGCTGCTCTTTAGCACCTTCACGCCAGATAATTTTTTACAAATTAACGCACTAACTGGTCAAGGTCTCAACTATCCTGATGTCAGCGAATGGCAATCTACACTGGTAGAGGTTGGCTTCGAAGGTATCACTCTCTCAATTCAGCGTTTTGATTTACCATTTATCAGCCCTTATGCAGTATTGAAGCATATGAAGTTGACAGGGGTATCTACCAACCAAACGCAAATACTGCCAGATAGCACACCTCCTTTTCGATGGACAAAATCGCGTCTGCAGCAGTTTGAGTCAGACTATTGGCAACAGTTTTCAGGACAGAATGATGAGGGCGAGCCTTGCGTGTACTTGACGTATGAGGTGCTGATAGTGAGTGCATTTAAGCCTTAATCACGCAACTTATAGTAGAAGCAATAGCTAGTAAAAATAGCAGCCACAAAAAAACGCACCCCGAAGGATGCGTTTTTTAGTTTAACGACTTATCGATTTGTATCGACTATACCATTTTCAAAAACTTGAGTAGCAAGGAAAACGAGCGTAAGTGCTACATTGAGTAGACTAAGCGAGTTTGACGCAGCTAATCTCATTTTTGGATTTGGTATTATTTTTTGTCTTCGTCTACTTCAGTGAACTCAGCATCAACGACATCGTCATCAGCTTGGTTGCTATCTGCTGCATCGTCAGCACCTTGTTGGAACTGGCTTGGATCCATACCTTCTGCGCCAGCGCCTGCATCAGCATAAATCTTTTGGCTGACTGGCAAGAATGCATTGTCTAATGCTTCAAGCTTGGCTTTGATGTCGTCATGGTCATCTTCTTTCGCCGCAGTCTCAAGCTCAGTGATGGCCGTTTCTACTGATGATTTTTCTTCATCAGTGACTTTATCTTCGGCTTCTTTCAATGCTTTTTGTACCGCATGGATACGACCATCTGCTTCGTTACGAACTTGCGCTAGGTTAGCGAATTTCTCATCTTCAGCAGCATTGGCTTCTGCATCACGAACCATTTGTTCGACTTCTTCATCCGACAAACCAGAATCCGCTTTGATTTGGATACTTTGTGCTTTACCAGTACCTTTGTCTGTCGCAGAGATGTTCATGATACCATCAGCATTGATGTCAAAAGACACTTCGATTTGCGGTAGGCCACGTGGTGCTGGTGGAATGTCCGTCAAGTCAAAACGACCAAGCTGTTTATTTTGGTTAGCGATTTTACGCTCACCTTGATATACCTGAATCGTTACTGCTGGTTGGTTATCTTCAGCCGTTGAGAATACCTGTGATTTCTTGGTAGGAATCATGGTGTTTTTCTCGATCACTGGCGTCATCACACCGCCCATCGTTTCGATACCTAAAGTCAATGGCGTCACATCAAGTAGCAATACGTCAGTCTTTTCACCAGATAATACGGCACCTTGAATCGCAGCCCCTGCAGCTACTGCTTCATCAGGGTTCACGTCTTTACGTGGCTCTTGACCAAAGAATGCTTGTACGTTTTGCTGTACTAGTGGCATACGAGTCTGACCACCAACTAGGATAACGTCATCGATATCGCCGATTTTTAGACCTGCATCTTCAAGCGCAATTTTACAAGGACCCATAGTACGCTGTACTAGTTCTTCCGTTAGGCTTTCAAGTTTCGAGCGACTGATCGTTACAACCAAATGCTTAGGGCCACTGCTATCAGCAGTGATATACGGCAAGTTCACTTCAGTGCTTTGAGCACTTGATAGTTCGATTTTCGCTTTTTCTGCTGCTTCTTTTAGACGCTGCATCGCAAGAGAGTCACCTTTCAGGTTGACGTCTTGGTCTTTTTTGAATTCAGCAACTAAGAAATCAATCAACGCTGAGTCAAAGTCTTCACCACCTAGGAAAGTATCACCGTTGGTCGCTAGTACTTCAAACTGCTGCTCGCCATCTACGTCAGCGATTTCGATGATTGAAATATCGAATGTACCACCGCCCAAATCATATACAGCAACAGTGCTATCGCCTTGCTTCTTGTCCATACCATAAGCAAGTGCAGCGGCAGTTGGCTCATTGATGATACGTTTCACATCTAGACCAGCAATTTTACCTGCATCTTTGGTTGCTTGACGCTGTGAGTCATTGAAGTAAGCAGGTACAGTTACAACTGCTTCAGTCACGCTCTCACCAAGATAATCTTCTGCTGTTTTTTTCATTTTTTTCAAGATTTCAGCAGAAACCTGTGGTGGTGCAAGCTTTTTACCGTTGATTTCTACCCATGCATCGCCGTTGTCTGCTTTAGCGATTTTGTAAGGCACCATACCGATGTCTTTTTGCACGACTTTGTCATCAAAACGACGACCGATCAAACGCTTAATCGCAAACAAAGTATTGTTTGGGTTGGTTACCGCTTGACGCTTAGCTGACTGACCAACAAGGATTTCGTCATCTTTATAAGCGACGATTGATGGTGTAGTACGAGTACCTTCAGCATTTTCGATGACTTTGACTTTGTCACCTTCCATTACTGCTACACACGAGTTAGTCGTACCTAAATCAATACCAATTACTTTACCCATAATCAATTGCTCCTAATTTATTGTAAATATAAATACTTATCTATCCAGACCATAGTCGGTCACTTGTTGCTATATATCGGTTTGCCTGTTGGTTTTTTCAAGGCAATCATCACGCAAAAACTGTGGTTTCATGTGATTTTTTGTGAAAAACCTTTATATTAGTAAGGTTTAGCCCAAAAAAAATTATTGACCCACACGTACCATGGCAGGACGTAATAGACGACCATTCAAGCTATAGCCTTTTTGCAACACTGTGCCTACAGTATCAGCGGCAGCTTCTGGGTCGATACCGACAGCTTCATGGAAATCAGCGTTGAATTTTTCGCCTTGTGGATCGACCACTTCTACGCCATTTTTGGTCAGTACGGCAACCAATGCTTTGTGCGTGAGTTGCACGCCTTCAGCGACAGGATCGTTGGCGTCCGCGTTTTCCATGGCTCGCTCTAAGTTATCGACGATGTCTAATAACTCTTTGGCAAATTTCTGTAGTGCGAACTTTTTGCTCTTATCTGCTTCTTGCTCCATGCGTTTTTGCGCATTGTAAGCTTCGGCGTTAGCACGAGCCGTGCCTTCTTTGGCTTGTTTTACTTCGCCTTCTAATTCAGCAATACGAGCTGTAAACGTATCAAGATTGATTTCGTTTTCAATAGTAGCTGCTTCACCTGAGTTGTTCTGTGGATCAAACTCTTTCATGGTTTCTTCTAAGATACTGTCACTGTGCTCAATGTTGTCATGTACTACGTTTTGGTCAACAGATTCAGGGTTCGGGGTTTGCTCGCTCATGATAGCTCCTTGGAATGTCAATAATAGAGAGTGATTTTAGACACCGCAGCTCAGCCAAGGGCTAGTCTTACTGTGTCTTCATTCAATGTTTAACGGTTCTTACTGATTGTTTTTATCAATACGCTTCAATAGCTGCTTGATAAAGGTGATGGGTATAAATTTCAAGCCTAAAACCAAGGATTTTTTCGCATTTACGACAAATATGCTCACAACACTGTCTATAATATCCGCACAGTATTTTCTTGTTGTGTCAATGGATCCCAATATTCGCTAACAAAAGGTACAAAAAAACGTCAATTAATCTAAATACTTTACTATTACTATCCACGGTATTACCAAATAACACCCCGCTTTACGCACTACTACCTTATTATTTCTACAAATATTATTACTTACATTAAAGTGTGCGTTGATGTAACAACAAGCACTTAAAAACCGTCCTGAGAGATGTTATGTCTAATTCAACAGTATCATCAATCAATACTCTACTTAACAAAACATTGATGGCGCTGCATTTGGCGTCGAACGATGAGACAAGTAGCGAAACAAAAGAAAGTAATGTTCAACAAAAGCGTCTGAGCGTTAAAGAGAAAATGCTCAGCTACAACCCAATGACAAATTATCAACCACATACTTTGCATTACGCAATGAAAAGCCTTGGTTATCTGCCAACGCCGATACTAGAGAGTTTGATTGCCTATTTAAAGGGACCACATTCAAAGCAGTATCTACATGCCAATGCTCATCTGCGTTTCATCTTAGCTGTCAACAGTCATCTCAAAACACCGCTAGAGCTTACGCCGATGCATGAGCTTCGTGAGCGTTTTACCGCAGATGCAGTGGCGATGCAGGCACCAAGAGTCTGGCAGCAAGCTGGCAACCATATGTTAAGTAACATCAAACCCTTTACAAAGAAAGGCGAAAAATCTGTCCATTGGGAAGATAAAACCATAGCCAATGCTGATGCTGGCGATATGACCGTGCGCTGCTATCAAGCAAGAACCAATAGAATTGGCTCTAGAAAAGGACGTGCTCATAATCCTGATGAAACCGTCATGTTGTTTTTTCATGGTGGTGGGTTTTGTATCGGTGATGTCGATACGCATCATGAATTCTGTCATGCAGTTTGTGAGCAGACTGGCTGGCCAGTGGTCAGTGTGGATTACCGCTTGGCGCCCGAATACCCTGCTCCCACTGCACTCAGAGACTGTATTACCGCTTATACTTGGCTCACTGAGCATTGCCATACATTAGGCGCGTTACCATCGCGTATCGTCCTCGCAGGTGATAGTGCGGGTGGTGGTCTGTCCACGCTGATGGCGCAGCAGCTATCTGCCCCTTCAAAATCAGCTTGGCTAGATTTAGGCGTAGAAGGCCAAAAAATGTTTGATTTGTTGACCGAGCTACCAGCACCACTGGCACAAATGCCGCTTTATCCAGTCACTGATATTGAGACTGATTATCCAAGCTGGGAATTATATGGCGAAGGTTTACTATTGGATCATGCGGATGTGGCCGTATTCGGTGCTGCTTGTCTAAAGGATAGCCCTCTACCACGACAGCATATCCTCAATGCCCCTATGCTCGGTGACAACAGTCAAGTATGTCCCACTTATATTGTTGCCGCTGAACTGGATGTATTGCGTGACGAAGCATTCGCTTATGCCAAACAATTAACAGGATACGGGGTTTTCGTTGAGACCCAGACGATACTGGGTGCACCGCATGGTTTTATTCATTTTATGAGCGTGCATTCAGGTCTTGGTCAAGAAACTAAAAATATCATCAATGGTTTTGGCGACTTCGTACGTGAAGTCATTAATACAAGATCGCAGCTCGTGGCATAGTCGATAGTTACTGCTTTCTACTAACTATCAGCTATCAGCTACCAACTAATCGTTCTAACCAGAAACCGTGATTAACCAAATCTCTGAGCGTGAACCCAAGCGGAACGGAATACCCCAAAATCCATAACCTGATGACACAACGAAATGCCCATTGCCAATCGCTTCGTAACCATAGCCTAGCCGATTGATGGCACTGACGATAAAGTTGGCAGGGAAAACTTGTCCATTGTGAGTGTGCCCTGATACCTGTAGATCGATTGGTAGCTGGCTATGCTCAACGATATCGCTCGGCCTATGATCTAACAATAGCACCGGCAGCGCGGTATCTATGCCTGCCAATAATTCAGTAGTCGCGACTCGCTGCCGTTTATGGTTGTCAAAACGTCCAACGATCCAAATAGATTGCCCAGCGTGCTCGATACACACTGCCTCATCGTTGAGTAATTGCACACCTGCATCACGAAGCGCATGACTGATCGGTTGCTCATGGCCGTACAAATCATGATTCCCTAGTGTCGCATAGACGCCGTAAGGCACATTACCACACAGCTGTGCCAAATTATTTTGCATATCATAATCAGCAAAGGCCTCTGTATTATCATCCATGATGTCGCCTGGCATCAGCAATATATCTGCCTCAGAATACGTCATCATACGACTCAATCTATCTATCGCTCCACTGCCAAACAGTCGCCCAATGTGTAAATCACTGGCAACAGCGATACGAAGCGGTTTTGCTAAAGGCTTGTCAATGTTGATGGACAGTTTACGAGTGACAGGCACATAGGCGCTGTATAGTGCGTATACAAATAGTCCAGCAAATATCGCGAGCGCTAGCATGCGTAGGCCAACATCCATCACAGACGATTCGTTTAACGGCATATCTACCAATGACATTGCTAGCCAGTATCCACCGTAAAGTAGACTGGTGAAAAACGCCGTTAGTAGCATAAAATGCATGACCAACATCCAGCCACTGATCCAGCGATAACTGTTAGCAAATACTCTTTTGACACTTAGCAGTAGCAAGCCATTGGTCACGGTGAATATACCAATCCATACGATTGATATCGGCATTACTGAGAACCACGGCGCTAACCACCACTGTAGACTCAAGACCGTACCGGCACTAAACAACTGCAACAATAAAAAAATGGTGATGAAAAATGCGTAACGCATGAAGTGTCCTTGGACATGATAAATTTGGAACAACTAACGTTAAGAAAAAGAGAAACAAAGGAAGTAACGGTAAGCGAAAACGATTGTTGTTGAAGGTATTACAAAATCGGAGTAGTAAGCACAGCTAAGACGATACAGTCTACGATGTAGACTGCAACTTAATAATCCAAATCTCTGAGCGCGTGCCTAATCTAAAAGGCACCGCACCAAAGCCATAACCTGAAGTGACCAAAAAATCAGTACCGCCCAGTTGCTTAGCACCGTACACCAAAGGCTGTAACCAGTGTATCAAAATGGTCATCGGAAATATTTGCCCGCCATGGGTGTGCCCAGACAGATGTAAATCAACTGGTAAAGCACTTATTTCATTCATTGCAGCTGGGCTGTGTTCCAAAAATATGACTGGCTTATTTGTATCAACTTGAGTGAGTAATTTTGCCGCCTTTGGGCGCATAGGGTCGGTCTCATCTGATCGACCTACTAGCCATACTGAGTCATCAAGCAGGACACTTTTATTATCAATGACATTTATACCTGCATCAGTCACAGCCTTCGCAATTTCCACCTGATTTCCTGAATAATCATGATTACCCAAGACGGCATAAACGCCAAGCGGCGCGTGCAGTTTTGATAGCTGCTCATGCATGTTGTTTTTATCATAATAATAAGTCGCATCGTTCATGATATCACCTGCCAGCATCACCACATCGGGATGTTGTAACGCAATCAGACTGGCAAATTTATTCAGTTGTCGATTGCCAAACCATCTGCCTAGATGGGTATCAGACGCTAAAGCAATGGTCATCGGTTTATCAAGCGGTTTGTTTGTTGTGACCGTTATATGGTGTACCACAGGGGAATACGCATTGAATACCGCTAAACTAACAATGCCGATATAAATAACAACTGCTACTACACGTAGGTACTTATGAGAAAAAGGGTATTTAAATAGCTGGTGATAAATAAGCCAAATAATCGCCACTATCAAAGCAGTATAGAGCATGAACCCTTGTAAGGTACCAACCACCAAGTAAACGTGAAAGCGCTCATACAAGGACTCAGTCAGTCCATATATGAGCACTAGGTTGTTTACAATACAGACAGCGACTACCAGCGTTATTTTACCAAAAGTGTGTTTTGGTTTGATAAACCACCAAAGCATGACACTGGTTATCACCACTAACAGCTGAGTAAAAATAATAAAAGGCCACATAGTCGTATCTACACGTATAGGAATAGCTTCATCTTATACGAAATCTATGGGCATCCGTGTCAGCGACATACTTTTCATAAATAATTCATAGTATCTAGGGCGTGTATCTAAGAGAGAGATATTTAAGTATCTCATTATCTAAGTGCTTTTTTGTTTCACATGAAACATAAAGAGCTATTTTTGAGTTTCTAATGCTTGTTTGAGGGTCGGTTGTCTAAACTCATAACCTGCATTCTCTAATGCTTTCGGCAGTACTTTTTGACCATCAATCAATAATGTCGACATCTCACCAAACATCAGCTTAAGCAAGAATGTTGGCAAGGTAAAAAACGTTGGACGATGTAGCCATGCGCCAAGTGTTTTGGTAAAGGTATGATTGGTCACCGGATTTGGTGCCGTCAGGTTATACACGAGTGCTGGTGTATCGTTGGCAGTCTGCAAAGCATTAGCACGTTCATCATTCTTACCAGCAAGCTGCTGCTCAATGATAAATATTGTAGCTGCTACCCAGTCCTCACGACTGATCCAGCTCATGATTTGTTGACCGTCAGCCAACTGACCACCGACACCTATTTTAAATGGTGTCAACAGCTTGCCAAGCATGCCGCCTTCAGGGTGAATCACCACACCGGTTCGGACAATAGCGACAGGGACGTCATATTGAGTTGCTTTTACGGCCAGCTGCTCCCATTCATCACATAATGTATGGGCGAAATCCGACTCATAATCGCTACTTTCAGTTAACGGTTTATCACCTTGCGTACCGTACCACCCAATCGCTGAGCCGCTCACGAGTAATTTGGGTTTTATGCTGGTGCGTGCGATGAATGCTAACAGCGACTCAGTCGGCTTGATACGGCTAGCGAGCAACTGCTCTTTGCGCTCATCACTCCAGCGCGCATCAGCAATGCCTGCACCTGCCAAGTTCAGTATGACATCAAAGCTGGCATCAGAATGGGCTAACTCCTCATAAGTCATCATGTTGATGTCATTAGGATGTGCTTGACTGCTATCTCGAGTTAGCCAAGTAACGTTTAGGTCTCTATCAGCCTGTTGATAATGCCTTTGAAGCGCTTCGCTAAACGCACTACCCAAAAACCCTGAGCCACCACTGATTAAAATATTCATGCCCTACTCCCTATATCTGCTAGCTGTCGTATCTCATATTCAATAAAGTGTCGACCTATACAACCATCCTCTTCTTTTTTGGCCTATATATCAAAATGACTTTGACATACTTTTGGTAAAGGAATGTGGGAGATTAGGTTTAACGAATAACTAACCCTGTCGTTGCATAGCGAATTTGACTGGGTGAGGTATAACCCAAGGTCTCAGCCTGCAAGTAGCCAATTTTCTCACCAAAATAAGCATAAGCTGCCTCAAAGGTACTAGCGGGCGGGTGGCTTGATGGGTTACAGCTGGTTGAGACTATCAAGCCAAATGGATTGTGTGCGCTGACCATTTGTTGGCACAGTTGCCGAATAACTGGATGAGCAATCACTCTGACAGCGATGGTCTGATGCTGACCTGTTACCCAAGTAGGAATAGCAATAGCTAGGGTGTGCGGAACAGGCAACAGCCATGTCTGTGCTTGCTTATCGTGCATGCCATCGTTGGCGCTATCTATCTGCCAACTCTTGGTAATGGTCGCCCGTTGCTCATCAGTCAGAGCAGATAGCAGAGGCGTCAATCGCTCTACGCTGTCAGTAATGACGATCATCCCTTTGGCTTGTGGACGCTGTTTGATGTCTAAGATACGCTGGACGGCTGCTTCGTCGTAGGCATCACAGCCGATACCCCAAACGCTTTCGGTTGGATATGCGAGCAGCTCTCCCTCTTTTAACCATTGTGCAGCTAGTGTTGGAGAGTCAGTGATAAGCGGAGTAGATTGATTCATGGTATGCATAGTTCAGGATAGTAGAAATTAATTATCAATAATATCATGCACAGCAGAAGAACTAAGTGGCAGAAGTTTAAATATCTCTAAAACTGGTTTGCTAGTATCTCTAGGCATACACAAGTATGGATACTTATTTTAAAGGTACAGGCTTTAAAGGTAGAGATGGCTTATGCGCGCAAATAACGCCCGCCCTGGACACTGATCACACTCAAGAGCTCAAGCTCCATTAACTGTCCAATCAGTACTGGTGCAGTCAGCTTGGTAGACACTATAAGTGCGTCTAGATCCTGACCATGCCAATCAAGCTGATCATAAATAACATTCAAATGCTCTGGGATAACCGCTGTGCTACGAGGCAATTTTATATTAGAAGGTTGCTGCTGATTAATGGCTACACTCGCGACTGGCTCTATGCTTGGCTCATCAGTAGCGTGAGTGGTGGTCGCTTGATGGCTATTGAGATTATCAGCGAGACTCGAGGCACTATATGAGCGATGACTATACTCAAGTTGCCCACTAACATCTTCTAGTACTTGCTTTGGGTGATAAATCAAAGTGGCACCTTCACGAATCAGGTGATGACAGCCTTCAGCATTGTTATTATCGATATGACTTGGAATCGCAAAAACTTGCTTGCCTTGCTCAGAGGTTAGGCGTGCGGTAATCAGTGAACCACTTTGGATAGTAGCCTCTGTGACAATCGTCGCTAGACTGAGCCCAGCTACCAACCGGTTGCGACGTGGAAATGTATGCTTGTGCGGCTGAGTGTGCGGTAGCAGCTCACTGATAATACAACCACCCTGCTCAATAATCTGGGTAAACAAGTGATCGCGATGATTGGGATAATTAACATCAATACCTGTGCCCATCACGCCAATCGTCCGACCTTGATAGTCAAAATCCGTCTGCGCCAATGCGCCCAAATGAGCCTGCTTATCTACGCCCATCGCCAGACCGCTGGTAATAATATAACCTGCCTGCGCTAAATATTGCGCCATATCAAACGTGATTTTTTGGGCGTGCGCAGTGGGTTTACGGCTACCAACGATCGCAATTTGAGCTTGATGTAGACGCGCACTATTACCTCGAAAAAATAATAATGGCGGTGGATCATAGATTTGTAAAAGCTGATTAGGATAGTCAGGCTGATCGGCAAATAGTAGACCATAACGTCCATCTACGAGTGCTTGCTGAATTTTTTCGATGTTCGCAGAGGTTTGCTTGGGCTCCTCGTGACGTTTGAGATGAGTATGATGAATACCCATCTGTCGCCAAGCTGACACCGTTGCTTGCCATGCAAACTGTGCATTGCCAAAAGCAGTAATAAGCTTATGATACGCTGTTAATGATGCATTCACCTCATACCATAGTGCCAATATGGCGCGCTGATCATCAGACAAAGAAGAGGTAACTGCCGTCATGGTTATCTGTCTCGTATGGGCGCACGTATCATGGGCATATCAGAGCAGTGCTACTTATTTATAGATAAGGCGGTGGCAACAACTGGTCACCGACATTGAGCGGTAACTCTGAATCCAGCACATAAGCATAACTGATGTGATCGAAACTATTAAACACCATCACCATACCGCTTTTCTCATTTGGCAAGCGTACGGGCATATCATTGTCCTTGGTATCACGTACCAAAGCACCTTTTTGATAGACCGTCAGTACATCACCTGGTTTGGCGCCTTCTAAACTACCTAGATTGATGGCCACCACGCTACCTTTGGCAGCTGAGCTGATGGAGTCCATGACACGCACGATCATGCCGCCGCGACTGACGCTCGCAGGGGTCGGATAAAAAACAGGTGGAATCGCATTGTCCAGCTCTACAAACACCCGATCACCTTCACGCACTTCTTTACCGTAGCTGTTAGTCAGCTGTAAGCTGGTAACGCCACTGGTCTCAGTAGAAGTCACCAGACCTGTTGCCACTTGCGTGACCTCCAATCCGATAACCTCTTGGGTTTTTGGCTCAACATACAGCTCACCTTCACGGTAGATGCCATAACGCTGACCGACGATAAGCGGCACACCTTTGGCATATATCTTGTCACCACTTGCCGTGATTAAGTTGCCTTTTTTAGAGGCCAATATATAAGGAGTGGTGTTGAAGTCTTGAGGATTAACAATGAGTGTTTTATCAAGCCAGTGCTGAATAGCAGACCATGGAATAGGTGGAATGCTATTGGCAGTTGAAGTCACTGATACTGTACTAGCAACCACATTACCTGTTAGCTGCTTTTCAATACCAGCACAGCCCTCGCCCGTATCGACACCTATGAGTGTCTTGCCCTGAATAACGCAAAGAATAAGAATGTCATTGGGATAAATGAGGTTGGGATTTTTGATTTGCTTATTGGTTGCCCAAATTTCTTTCCAGCGCCATGGACTGTCCAAGTAGCGACCCGAGATGTCCCAAAGCGTATCGCCTTTTTTGACAGTATAGCGGTTAGGGGCATCGGCTTTGATGGTAGGTGGTGGATTGTTAGCGTGGGCTGTGGTCATTAGCATGGCACTGCTAAATGTCGTGATTAACAGTGCTTTTGCTATCTTTTTTAAGCTCATCTTCATTGTTATATCCACAATATGTACCACTGTTTTCGTCACAATACATCGTACTTGATTTATCACTTCTAAAATTTTTACTTGACTAAAATTCAAGTAAAAACCAATGATATCAGTAATATATCAGAAATTTTTTATGACGCTTATAGGGCAACGGTTCAGTATAATTGGCCAGTAGGATTTCTAAAAAAGCGTCTAGCACAATGATATATGGCCGACGCTGTTTCTAATATTACAATTATATCTACCATAACACAATCATAAACACTTTATTACAATGGTGTAACTTTTATGCGGATATAGCTTGTTTGGATGACACACTCAAAAAGCCTCAAACTCGCCATTATTTAGGCTAGATTAGGAGTGACATGCTGGCGAATTTGCTCAGCGACCAATTCAGCATTGTTGTCTAGCACGACAACATGCTGCGGTAAACTCTCTAATCCTTCGGTATGATCGGGGCGAGCGATATCTATCTGACCAATGGCTTCAACGATAGTATCTGCAAACTTAACAGGTAGTGCCGTCTCTGCACAAACAATGATTTCGCCCTCTTGCTGCAACTCTTTAGCCACTTTGATACCGTCGGCAGTATGTGGATCGACCAGCTCACCGTGTTGCTCGTACAGTGCTTTGATGGTCTGCAGACGATCGCTGTGAGTAGATTTACCAGCAGCAAAACCATAGCGATTATTAACCGCTTCCATTAGCTCAGATAGATCGAAACCTTGACCAGATTTCACCCCTTCAAATAACTCATGGACACGGGCGCTATCTTTCTCTAATAGCAGATAAACAAAACGCTCAAAGTTAGAGGCTTTTGAGATATCCATCGATGGGCTTGAGGTGATATAGGTTTTTTCAGTCGGACGCGGCTGATAAGCGCCTTGGTTAAAAAAGTCATTCAACACGTCGTTTTCATTGGTTGCGACAATCAAGCGGTCAACTGGCAGTCCCATTTCACGCGCGATGTGACCAGCACAGATATTACCGAAATTACCTGATGGTACGCTAAAGCTGACTTTTTCATCATTGCTCGTCGTGACCGCAAAGTAAGCTTTAAAGTAATAAACAATCTGCGCTAGGATACGACCCCAGTTGATAGAGTTTACCGTGCCTAAATTATAAGCGGCTTTAAACTCAGCATCTTGCTGTAGGGCTTTGACGATGTCCTGACAGTCATCAAACATCCCATCGATCGCGATATTATGAATATTAGCATCCGTCAAACTATACATTTGCGCACGCTGGAACTCACTCATTTTGCCATGTGGTGACAGCATAAACACTTCGACATTTTCTTTGCCACGTAGTGCATATTCTGCTGCACTACCCGTATCACCACTGGTCGCACCAATGATCGTAATACGCGCGTCTTTTTTCTTAAGCACATACTCAAAAGCATTACCCAAAAATTGCATGGCAACATCTTTAAACGCTAATGTCGGACCGTTTGATAATCCTAAAATATATAAACTATCTTCAAGTTTGCGGACAGGTACAATCTCATCAGAACCAAACACCTCAGCGGTATAAGTGCGCTCAATGATATCTTGCAGATCAGCCACAGGAATATCTGTCGCAAAACGCTGCATAATCGCCATCGCAAGCTGTGGATAGCTGAGCGTACGCCACTCATCAAGCGTTGCACTATCGATGTTCGGATAATGCTCAGGCAACATCAAACCACCATCTGGGGCAAGACCCATCAAAAGCACATCACTAAAATCCATTGGTGCTGTCTGACCACGGGTACTGATATATTTCATTAGATTGTCCTGTCTACAATAATGTTATTCAATAGTTAAAAACGGTTTATTCAGCCGTTTTGTGCAACAGCGCATAATAAAAACCATCACCGCTTGCGCTATCAATTGGTAAGCACTGACGACCGATGGCTTGTTCGATACCCCAGCTGCAATCCTCAGTAAACTCAATCGCTACCGCATCATTATGATGAGTGATAAAGTCCTGCATTTGCTCGACGTTCTCTTGTTTTAAGATAGAGCATGTCACGTACAACAGATAACCACCAGCTTTGAGTTGTGGCCATAGATTATGCAAGATGTCTGCTTGTAGCAGCGCCGTTTGCTCGATGTCTTCTTCGGTACGCAGGATACTGATATCAGGATGACGGCGAATCACGCCAGTCGCGGTACAAGGAGAGTCCAATAATATCGCATCAAATACGGGTTCATTTGTCGCCGCTTTTTTATTCTTGCCATGCTGCCATCTGGTTGCATCTGCACAGACGATATTAAGTGCGACACTTTTCTCTGCTTGCTGCAAATCATGCTGACTTAAATTTAGGCGCTGTAAGTTCTCACGAATACGCTCGATACGTGGTGCTTCATTATCAATAGCCGTTACCTTGATATCAGTAATCACAGGTGACGTTTCAGCATTGTCTTGTTTCACGTGAAACAACGATGATTCATCATTAGCGCTTATAAGCTCTAACCAGTGAGCCAATTTACCACCAGGTGCCGCACATGCATCTAAAATGTGTAGCTCATTATTATTACTTTCATCACTTTCGCTGTTAGTGTTCGCACTTTCAGAACTAAGCTTAGCCATCAATGCTTGATTAATAATCGGTGCCGCTAGCTGGGCATGCATGTCTTGTACGCTGGCAGTCCCTACAGCAAAATCAGGCAAAGCGTTAACGGCAGTGCTTTGATGTAGTCTAAGACCTTTGGTTGATAGCGTGGTAGTCTCTGATGCGTTCGCTACCTTAAAACCAGTCGTTAGCTCAACGATATCTGTATCAATTTCTGCCCCGTCCAATGCATGCTGATATTCCTCTACCGAAGTAACCGCAGAATTCACTCGTAAAAACATCGGTGCTGGTTGGCGCAAGCCTTGTGTCAGCTCATCATACTGCTCGCTCCAGTCTTGCTTAAGCTGATAAGCGAGCCAATTCGGTAGGCTATGCTTTTTGTCGCACTTCTTACGGAATTTGCTTGGATTCTTGGCGACTTTGCGCAAAATAGCATTCACCAAACCAGTCGAATGAGCGAACTCAATTTCTTTTGCAGCTTCAACGGTTTCATGAATTGCAGCATGGTCAGCCACTTCTAAATACAGTAACTGCACTAAGCCTACTTGAATGGTCGTACGAACCTCAACTTCATCGATAGGGTTATCCGCTAAGCTATCGAGCAACCGTGCCAGCGCGTGCCATTGACGCAATGTCGTAAGCAGTAGCGCATGTGCAAAACCTTTGTCACCATCGTGTAGACTGTTCAATAATGGATCAAGGACGCTTGAGAGCGACTGACCATTTTGAATAGCCAGTAAGGTACGAATCACACGTACACGCACGCTACCATTCATAATAAGGTTGCTTGATGGTTTGAGCTTATTGTTTCTAGGCGCAGTACTGTTTTGTCTCATTAAATTTCATTTCCTTGACGTATCATCGATAGCGTCTTGTGCAGATAGGGTTAACTATCATTAAGTTAGGTTCAGTTATTTTGATGCTGTCGTAAATTGATCGCCGTCATTTAATTGGTTGCCGTGGCAAACTTGTTCAGCAGTCATGGGCTTACCACCTGCAAACTGTAAGTGAGTAATAGCTAAAGTCGTGGCCGACGACTCAGTATCATTACCCTTACCACAAGCGACTAGAATCGCTTTGCGTCCGACACTCACTACAGTTCCAGCAGGCTCATTGGTTTGCTGAGATGTATTCACAGGCAAGCTGGCCAATACTTTGACACGCTGCCCTGCAAGAAAAGTATAAGCACCCGGCCATGGCGTCAGCCCTCGGATTTGGCGTTCAATAGCGGCAGCAGGCTGCGACCAGTCAACTTCGCCTTCCGTTTTGACCAGCTTTTCAGCATAGTTGGCTTGACTATCATCTTGAGCGATAGCTTGCGTTTGATAAGTGGACAAGTCGTTTAGCACCGTACTGATGGCTGTCGCACCAAGAGCAGCCATTTTATCGTGTAGACTGGCAGCAGTATCAATAGGCTCAATACTAGCGCTGACTTTATAAAGCATGTCGCCTGTATCCAACCCTTTGTCCATCTGCATGATGGTAATGCCTGTCTCATCATCTCCTGCCAATAGTGCACGATGAATAGGTGCCGCACCACGCCAACGCGGTAATAGCGAGGCATGGATATTTAAGCAACCATGAGTAGGCGTCTCTAATACACCGATAGGTAAAATCAATCCGTAAGCGGCGACAATCATGATATCAGGCTGGTAAGTGCGTAAAGTCTGTCGCGCGGCCATCCCTTCGGTGCTGGATTTTTTAAAGGTGAGTGGTTGCTCTACAGCGATATCGTTTGCGAGTGCAACCTCTTTCACCGCAGAAGCCGCCAGCTTTTGGCCACGACCTGCCTTGCGATCAGGCTGTGTATACACCGCGACAATCTCTATATTCAGTACGTCTTGCTGACTGATTAGTGACTCCAGACTAATCGCTGCAAACTCAGGCGTTCCAGCAAATACCACTCTCATTGGGGCAGTAGCTGGATTATTATTTTTAGTAGAAAAATTGGCTGGATCAAAAGTGGAGGCAATCGTCGTCATAATGGTGCAATATATAAGGTTGATTTGCTCATTATAGGTGAGTTTACGATGTTGTGCCATGATTGTAATGGTGGCAATCGAGTATGACTAACGATGGTATTTATCTCTATAATAGAAAATACCCGAATTGTTCAGTCTATTGGCTTTATTATAGAGTAATAATATATGGATACTGGCTGCTGACTGGCAGCCCATTGTTATTCTGAGATAAGCACTGGCCTAACAATATACTCACTAAAAATTGTAGACCACTGAGCGCTCATAAAAAGGTATTATAATTTTACTATATTCTATTATGTCGATATAGGGCTACGCTTTCATGCAACAGTTTCAGTCATTGCAGCGCTTACTGATTTTTTATGTTTTGTCCTTATTGGTCATGCTAGTACTGTACTATGCCACACTGTTTGATGGAATGAAAAAGCATAGTGAACAACACAGCATAGATACGTTCTACTCACTACAGCACAGTATTATTGAACATACAGAACCTGTGAATAGTGAAATAAAAAAGATCCTGGCGCGGCCTTTTTTAGATGATGTCAGTTATCAGCTTATTTTGATGACCCCATCGGGACAAACTTATATTCATCAGAATATACGCTCCGATGAATCAGCTTTTGCGGCTGTCACCTTTCCTACTACGAAAGCCATACCTGCCAATAGTAAGGGTCAGAGTGCCTATGTCATCAGTAGTAGTGACTTAAAAGGGACAATCAACCTCAAAAGTGGTCATAAGATTTGTATTATCTTAACGCATGCGCCCCTTGTTATTAGCTGGGTATCTTACCGTTACTGGCTGCCACTGATGACTGCGATCATCCTTTTTATCATGGCTTTGCTCTATATGCTCGGTCGCCGAGCCAATTGGGAGCAGTTGCTGGTATATACTGACAGCTTGAGCAGTCACGCAAAAGAAGCCTACACACCGCCGCCATTCTTGCGAAAAAAATCTACCGCTGAATTTATGTTGTTAGGTCATGCCCTTAGCCGTGTCAGTTATCAGCTCCATAATGACTATAGACGTATCAAGACGCTAAAGCATCGTTTAGAGCGTTTGGTTGACCAAGCACCACTACCCATGCTGATGAGTGTACGCCGTGGTCGGATCAGTTTTTATAATCAGCGCTTTGAGCAGATATTTGCCCCTTCCCCTACGAGTGAGCACAGTTATGAGCTGACTGATTTTGTCGTGGGTAGAGATGAGCCCACTCAGCAACTTTTACAAACCTTATCTAGTCTACAAGTCGCTCGCACCCTTACAGTCTATGGACTAGAGAACAAACAAGCTTATCAACTGCATATCACCCCGTGGTTTGGTGAACATGGACAAGTACACGGTTTTACAGTTCTTTTTAACGACGTCAATGAAATCGTCAATCAAAATGAGCAGTTGCAGCGACAAAACAAAAAACTACAGCACAAGCTGGATGAGCTCAATAAACTTCGATTCGTTATTGGTCATAAGCTGCGCATACCGCTAGAAGCCATGATCGATATTCTTGAACCTCTCGATCCTAATAAGTTAGATGACAGACAAAGCAAGATCTTAGATACTCTGATCAGAACCAGTCAAAACATGCTAACGGCGCTGAATGATACGCTACATATCGGCAATATTGAAGTCAGAAAGACGCGCCTAAATATTGAACCTATCGATATTTATAAGCTAGGCCAAGACGTCAATGAAATGCTGATAGGTGACATACGGCAAAAAAGTCTTGAGCTGATTTACTTTTTTGAGCCAAATTGTCCACGCTATATCGACACAGACGATGTCCGTCTTCGCCAGATTTTATTGAACTTGTTGCACAATGCCATAAAGTTCACATCACTCGGTCACGTTGCCTTGATTGTTGAAACAGTCACTCAAGAGCAAATGCCAGAGAGTAGTCAAAACACCTTACGGTTTATCGATAATAACCTTACAGTAGCAGACGCTGACTGTTGGGTACGATTTAGCATACAGGACACCGGTATAGGTATAACGACTGCCAAGCAGCATCAGCTACTGGCTTCTTTGAACAAATCTCAACATCAAGAAAATACCTTGGTAGAGCAAAATACCATTGAGACAGAACTGGGTTTAAAAAACGTCAATAGCTTTGCAAGACTGTTGGGCGGATTTATCGAGCTAACCAGTACGGTTGATGAAGGCAGTACGTTCAACCTTTATTTGCCTTGTCGTCGCCCAAATTACCAACCGGTCTATCATCAGAGTCCACATCTAAGTCAGATTTATCTTATCGCAGTCGTGAACCAACCACTGGTAGCAAAGCACTTACAGCAGCTGTGTATTCATCTATCTATCACTGCCACTATTTATACCTCTATAGACCTCGCTGCCATTAAACAGATTACAGAGCAACTCGAGCACGATGTAAAAACCCTAGCACCTTTATTACTATTAGATTACGAATATTATGATACCAGCACCATCGTTGTCGGTAATGACGCCAAATTTAATATCTCAAGCAGCGATAAGAAATCCTCTACCCTAACGTCATTTGATGCAACCAGAGCCATCTTATCCGATAGTAACCAAATAGTGACAAGTATCGATAGACGTCAAGCGTTGAGCAGTTTACTTGCAAACACCTCACTACCTAAAATTCTGTTTAGTACAAAGCATGAACGCCGCATTCCTTCATTATTGCTGGATCAATGTGATGGGTTTTTGACAAAACCGTTAGACAGTGCACTACTACTCTCGGAGCTGATGCGCTTAACGCTACCCGTGACACGGACGTTCACCCAAACAAAAAATATCGAGGAAAGTGTGAGCGAACTCGTCATCTTAGAAGCTACCACTCAAATGGTGTCACCACTGATTTTAGTGGTTGAAGACAGCCTAACCAATCAGAAAATAGCCTGCAAAATGCTAAGCAAATTGGGTTATCGCAGTATTGTTGCAGAAGACGGTCAGCAAGCACTCGATACATTAAAAGAGCAGCGTGAAGATATTTCATTGATTTTGATGGACTGCAGAATGCCTATAATGGATGGGTTGCAAGCTACCCAAGCAATTCGTGCCCAAGATGACGACATCCCTATCGTCGCACTCACTGCAAATAACACTGAAGAAGATCGAGAGGCATGTATGCAAGTGGGTATGGATGAATTTTTGTCAAAACCGATCAACAAAAAAGAGCTAGAAACGGTTTTGCAAAGCCTTATCTCTCTCTCTTGATGATTATCACACTGAAAAGCCTCACCGTTTAAACGATGAGGCTTAGATTCGTTATCTTAGCATCTAGCAAAACCTATAAAACATTTAAAATGACAAATGCTGGCTTATCTAGAGCGTGCCCTAGTGAAATAGTTATTAAACATTAAGATAGGTTTAATCCTCTCTAATTCAGCCGATTACTTCATAAAACCATTGTCTGCTAAAAACGCCTCTGTAATCTGACTCTGCGGGCCCGGTGCGTTCATACCTCCAGATTGTGACTTGGTTAATAAACGCTCTAGATAACGCGCCACAATATCTACTTCAATATTGACTGGACTGCCAACCAACCAATGCTTGGCAATATTAGTAACCTGAGCCGTATGAGGAATAATATTTAAGGAAACAATATTGTCCCTTACTAGATTGGTGGTTAGGCTGATGCCATCCACAGTAATAGACCCCTTAGTCGCCGTATAGTGCGCCAGCTCTTGTGGTATCTCAATTTCAATATAAATTGAGCGAGCATCTTGCTGCAACTTACTGACCAGCCCTATGCCATCCACGTGACCCGCTACGATATGACCACCGAAACGAGTCGTCGGTAGCATGGCTTTTTCTAAGTTGACCGTATGACCTGGTTTCAATGTTGCTAGTGCTGTTCGAGCAATAGTTTCACGTGAAACATCTACAGAGTAGTAATTACTCCCAAGCGCTACAACCGTCAGACAAATACCATTCGAAGCAATGGAGTCTCCCAGTTTCACATCACTGAAATCTAAATCATCAGACTCTACTGTCAAACGTATGTCACCACCTGTCGGCTGCATAGATTTAACCTTTCCAACACTTTCTATAATTCCAGTAAACATAAGGTTTTTATCTCATTATTATGTTGCCTTTATGGACAACGTATTTTGGTTTATTAAGAGCTCAAGTGTATGACTTAGTGTGGCTTATTCAAATTTTCTATAAAGATGAAACATCTACTTGTTTTAAACCACTATAGGATAGATTGTGGATAAGTAAGTATAAGTCAACCCAAAGGTACCTAAAAACCTTATCAATCATAAAGTTATCCACAATACACTTTAACTTAGCACAGTATATATATTTCTAAGCTTATTAATATAAGTAGCTGATTTATATCAACTTAATTATAAATAAATAAAAAGTTTAGCTGTTCTTTGTTTCATGTGAAACAGAGTTATACACAGTTCCACATGAAACCACTAATAACCTGAGTGACTTATCCCCACATAATGCACAGTTAACATAAATTGTGGATAAAAACTCTGTGATAGATAGTGCTACAAGGGAAGCAAGGTTAGCTTGAGGTCTGACCCTAACTGCTCATAGCTATCAATGTTGAAACGTAGCTGCTGAGACAGAGATAATGGATTAAAATCCACCATGGGCCGTGCTTGGGCACCAAGTAGACAAGGCGCTTGATAAACAACCAACTCATTCACCAGTTGCTGACTTAAAAAACTACCAGCCACACTAGCCCCTGCTTCGATTAAGACATCATAACATTGGTGCTCACTGACCAACTCTGCTAACAACGCCGTTAAATTATCCTCGCGCCAGTAAAGCGTATCTGTACGTCGACACAACTGATAATTAGACTGCGCACTATGTGCTAGACGCTCACGTCTATCAAGAACGACTACCTTAGGGGCTGGTATACATTCTGCAGGCACTCCTAATTGGGCTGAACGCACATTAAGTTTTGGGTCATCAGTCATCACTGTTTGGCTACCCGTAATAATCGCCCCACTTTGTGCTCTTAGCTTTTGCACATCTTCACGGGCAGCTGCCGAGGTAATCCACTTGGACTCACCAGATGCCATAGCGGTACGACCGTCCAAACTGGTGGCTATCTTAAGCCTCACATAAGGCATTTGAGTACGCATGGCCTTTAAAAACCCGCGATTCAATGACTCTGCTTGCGCTGTCAGTATGCCAACAGTCACATCAATTCCTGCTTGCTCTAATAACTTAACACCACGGCCTGCAACCTGTGGATTAGGATCGAGGCCAGCCACCACCACACGTTTTATACCTGCATCGATGAGACCCAACGCACAAGGCGGCGTGCGACCTGTATGACTACATGGCTCTAGCGTCACGTAAGCAGTTGCCCCTACTGCCTTCGCACCTGCTGCTTTGAGTGCAAAAACCTCTGCATGAGGCTCACCTGCTTTAGGATGAAACCCTTGCCCGACAATCTCTGATGCCTGAACAATGATGCAACCCACAGCTGGGTTCGGTCTGGTGGTATACAAACCCTGTTTAGCTTGTTCAATGGCAAGCATCATAAAGTAGCGGTCTTGCGCATCTTGAGAGTGGTTTTTGGTTGGCATAATAGTAGACTTAATCAATGATTGAGGGTTCTATATAAGAAAACAAATAGGTGAAGTTTGACCAATAATTAGGCGTTATTAATCAGGTTCATTCGATTGTTTTTCATTTGGACGGATATTAGCAATTTCTTGATGAAAAGCATCAATGTCCTGAAAGTCGCGATAGACACTGGCAAAACGCACATAAGCGACGTCGTCCAACGTTTTCAGCTCACTCATGATAATCTCACCCAAAACTTTACTACTGATCTCACGCTCACCCATCTGTCTGACGCGCTTTTCGATACGGCTGATCATCGCCTCCTGCTCATCAATAGTAATGGGGCGTTTTTGCAAAGGTAGCAAGATGGAGCGACGCAGCTTTTCATTATCATAAGGTTCAATTTTATTACTTGATTTGATGATTCGCGGCATGACAACTTCGACCATCTCAAAAGTCGTAAAACGCTCCTGACAACTATTACACGAGCGGCGGCGGCGCACCTGAGCCCCTTCAGCAGCCAAACGTGAATCAATAACTTTAGTCTCTGATGCATTACAATACGGGCAGTGCATGGCATTTCCTTATCTTAATATCGAAAGCGAGCGTCGTTATCTATAACAGTTAAAGATAACAGAGTAGTTGGTATAAAAAATTCAATAACTATTATTGGAGCTAAGTAGTTACTTTCTCTATTTACCAATACAAAAGCTGCCGAATATCTTGCCTAGTAAATCATCAGCACTGAACTCACCCGTGATTTCACCCAAGCTCTGCTGTGCTTGACGTAAGCTATCAGCAACCAACTCACCTGCTTCAAACACCGTTAATTGATCATGTGCTTCTACTAGGAAATTAGCAGTCCGTCTGAGCGCATCCAAATGTCTGGTACGAGCGATCAAGCTATTCTCTGGTGGGTGAAACCCTACCTTATCGCATAGTGCTTCGACTAAATTATCAATGCCAACACCTGTTTCACATGAAACATTAACTTGCTCGTAACCTCTATTTTTGATTTCAATTTGGGTCACAGCAGCAATCTCATCACTATTGTCATCGCTCAATAAATCGCTTTTATTAGCAATGATTAATAAGCGTTTAGCTTGTGGTAATTCACCAAATAACTGCTCTGCCAGTTGCAACGGTGTGCTTTCTTCTTCAACATCACGCGTGACATCGTAGACCATCAATAGCATATCAGCCTGTGCAATTGCAGTTCGAGCACGCTCAATACCAATACGTTCTACGGTATCTTCTGTCTCACGCAATCCTGCCGTATCCGTAAGATGCAACGTCAACCCATTGAGTACCACGGTTTCTTGCAACGTATCACGCGTGGTCCCTGCGACATCAGTTACGATAGCACGCTCTTGTCCCGCTAAACGATTGAGTAGGCTCGACTTGCCTGCATTAGGCCTACCTGCTAAAACCACATGGATACCATCACGCAAGAGCTGGCCTTGTTTCGCAGTCGCTAATACATGCTGGATTTTATCTTGTGTTTGTTCAAGTTTGCTTTGTATCACACCATCAGATAAGAAATCCACGTCCTCCTCATCAGGAAAGTCGATGGCAGCCTCTACATGCAGGCGAAGATGAATCAATTGCTCGAGTAGTTGATTGATCTTTTGTGAAAATTCACCACTCAATGAGCGAATGGCGCTACTAGCTGCAGCAGCACTGGTCGCATCAATGGCATCAGCTATCGCTTCTGCTTGCACCAAATCCAATTTATCGTTGTCAAAAGCACGATAAGAGAACTCTCCGGCACTTGCTTGTTTGGCACCCAGTTCAAACACACGTGCGAGTAGCTGGTTTTGTAATATCACGCCACCATGACCTTGCAGCTCAATCACATCTTCGCCCGTGAACGAATGCGGGCCTTTGAAATACAACACCAATCCTTCATCGACAACCGTACCGTCTGCTTGATAAAAACGACAAAAACTGGCCATTCGTGGTGTAAAGCCCGATTTACCTGTTAAAGCACATGCCATATCATAAGCACGCGTGCCAGACAGGCGTATAACACCCACGCCCCCTCGCCCAAGCGGCGTTGCAATCGCAGCAATCGTGGTCGATCCAAATGTATTAGATTTTTCAGAAGAATTAGGTGTGGCTGATGCCATCGCTAAGGAATCCACAATTACTCTCAATAGGCAAAAACCCCATTATAGACGGCTAAACTCATACTGACAAAGCAAACTTTGAAAGCACATCTCATCAGTAGGCTTTTCTTTTGAATGTTGATAAGTTGTGGATAAAAATGCACTACCCATAAAAAAACCACCGAGTTTATCGATGGTCTTTTTGCTGTCACATTTTTGATACAGAATCAGTTAGTCAACCACTTTTACCGTACGACGCTTCTGTTCTTCATCGACTTTTTTATTGACGATATATTGCTGAGTCATACTAAATAGGTTGTTCACTGTCCAGTACAAAACCAAGCCTGCTGGGAAGAACAGCATGAATGCAGTAAAGATAATCGGCAAAAACTTCATAACTTTTGCTTGCATTGGATCTGCTGGTTGCGGGTTCAACTGCTGCTGTACAAACATCGATGCACCCATTAACAGTGGCAAAATAAACCACGGGTCCATCGCTGAGAGATCATTAATCCACAAAATCCACGGCGCATGACGTAGCTCAACACTCTCGACCAGTACCCAATACAAGGCTAAGAAAATAGGCATCTGCATCAATATAGGTAGACAACCGGCCATCGGATTGACTTTCTCTTCTTTGTAGATAGCCATCATCTCTTGCGACATCTTCATACGATCATCGCCATGCTCTTCTTTGAGCAACTTGAGTCTTGGGGCAATAGCACGCATCTTCGCCATCGAGTAGTAACTCTTATTAGAGAACCACATAAGTGCGATTTTAACCAAGATAGTCAGTAGAATAATTGACCAACCCCAGTTACCCACAACTTTATGCACACCTTCCAAGATAGCAAACAAGACCTTCGATATTGGCCATAACAGACCGTAATCGACCGTTTTATTCAGACCTACCGCCACGTCCTTTAATTCAGACTGGACTTTTGGACCTGCATATAGCGTCGCATTTAAAGTAATCTGCTTGTTTTGTGCAACATTGACAGTCTGACTATTAAAACCAATAAAATAATCATCACCGGTTTCACGGCTGAAGAACTTACCCGTAAAGTTTTGAGGTGTCCATGCCGATACAAAGTAATGCTGTACAATGCCAACCCAACCTTCATCACTGGTCGTCGTCAACTCGCCATCGCTAAAGTCTTTAAATTTCAGCTTGTTGTAAGGATCATCTGGCGTACCCCAAGCACCACCAAGATAAGTCGCCATGCTTAGCGCGCCTTTATCAGACATACCAGGATCTTTACTATCATCACGTTTTAGCTGTGCAAACATCTGGCCTTGCCAAGCACTGGTAGAGGCGTTTTGGATTTTGTAGCTAATATCAATCGGATATTTGTTTTCAGTAAAGGTAAAGGTCTTGGTGATTGTTACGCCATCTTTTTTATAAGTCAGGGGTACAGACAGCGTTTGTTGACCATCTTCCATGACATAGTTATTGGCAGTGTGGTTATAAGTCGCTCGACCTTCTGCTGTATCAATACCATCTTGACCAATCAGTCCAGACTGTGCCACATATACACGATTACTGTTATTTTCTAACAATACGAAAGGCTTATCGCTATCGAGCGTCGCGTCATACTGTTTAAGCGCAGCATAAACAATATCACCGCCTTCTGGATTGATTTTTATATCATAGCGATCGGTCGTTACTGTGATTAGACCTGCATTTTTGGCAGGTGCTGCTGTCACAACTGCATTATCAGCAGGTAATGTTTGAACCGGGATATCGCCTGCTCCACCCGTTGTAGAAGGAATGTCAGCACCTACTGAATTTGTAGTTTCTGGCACCGCATCAACAGCTGGTGCATCGGCATAATCATCTCGCCATGCCAAAATCAGCAGATAAGCGGTAATTAACATCGCAATGATGATCATCACCCGAAATATCTTTTGCATAAACCTTTCCTAGATTAAAAAATTAGGGAATGAAAAATTAGGGCATGTGTCACGACTGTACATTACAGTTAACCGCATACATGACAACTGCGTTGATAGTCATTTACATAAAATGTGCATCATTTTACTAAAAATCTGCCCCAAATGATACCAAGAGTGTGGATAACTTGTGGGTAACTCACTGGGGATAAGATCCATACCCAAAGACAGTCATTTTTACTCTGACTTCATCAGATAGTTAAGCTGTGAAACATAGCTATTATTGTCTCGGTAAATACCCAATCCTTTAACAACTTTATTTGGTGTATCAGTAGAAGATAAGTATTGATAGCTATAAGAAGATAAGGGGAGAGGTACAAAGTCAATACCGTGCCCACCGAGAGGATGACACTTACTAAGACGTTTTAATAGCAACCAACTACCTACACGGGGACCATGCCATGCCAAAGCTTGTTTACCATAATTTGAACAAGTTGGATAGTAACGACAGCGCGCAGGAATCAGGGGACTTATTATTTTTTGATAGAACAAAACGGTATTTAATAAAAATATTAAAAATATTTTTTTAAAAGAATTAAATAAAAAAATCATTTTATTTTTTTTCTATTTTTTTAAATATATTATTAATTTGGTTTTTTAATTCTTCTTTATTTATATCCTTTATTGATTTTTTAACAATAAAGACAATGTCTTTATTTTCCATTTCCAAAGACTTTGTACGAAACTGCTCACGTATATGTCTTTTAATCAAGTTTCGAACAACAGCAGTAGGCACCTTACGCTTAGTAATAGCCATACCGACCCTAGGCTTATCATGAACATTAGATCTCACAAAAGCCATTAGATGACTCTGGTGTATCTTACGCTCAGGCGCATCGAATACTTCACGAAAGGCTACAGGCGTAAGCAAGCGCTGCTCTTTGGTGAATCTAGCGGTAGGTACAGGTATAGCTAAAAGAGAATTGGGCATAATACAACCTAGTAGGATAGCGAATGATAATATGAGAAATAATAGCAAAATATAGAGACAAAAAAAGCGCCGATGCGGGCGCTTTTAATATATGGCTAAGTGTCAGTTGTGAGGATCGACTATCGCAATCTATAAACAATAAGAACACAACAAGCACAATTAGCCATGCTCATCGCAATCTACTGATTATACAGTAAGGCGATGACGTCCTTTAGCGCGGCGACGGGCTAAGACCTGACGGCCTTTTTTAGTTGCCATACGAGCACGGAAACCGTGAGTACGTTTACGCTTGATCACGCTTGGTTGGAATGTACGTTTCATAACTCACCTATCAAAATAATGGACTAAATTCGTAATAACGGAGGATTATACCATTCAGCATAGTTCTGGTCAATAAACTAATTATATGAGTGTCTAGGTATTTGATTTCCTTTGTTCACAGATGAATTATATCTCAATAAAAATTGTTACTTCATTTGCAAATTATAGCTAGTCAATGCGAGTTAACTTCCATAGTTATCCACAGATTTTAGCGATTTCTATAATAATAATTGATTAATATATATAGATATTGTTGTTATTGGAAGCCTATTTTTCTGTGGCTAACTGCCATTTCCTCTTTATTATCAAATAACTAAGCTATGGGTAAACCTGTGGATAACCTGTGTATTGAATATGGATAAGTCATTATTTGTATTTATCCACAAAACTATCCACAGTCTTATCCCCAAAAAACAAGGTTTTATCCACAGGTTATTTGTGTTAGATTAGCCGCTAGTTGATATACTAGTTTGTAGTACTTAAAAGCGTGGCTTTTTATGCGGATACCTACAATCAGTATCAAGGATTAAGTTACAGTCTATATGACTAAAACACGATTATTTTTTCAGATTATAGGGTCACTACTTTTCATGATAGAAACAGCAAATATTTGGGATAAATGTCTAAACGATTTGCGTTACAGCGTCAAAGACAATGTATTTACTATGTGGCTGAGGCCTTTATCGGCTCATCAGGAAGCACAAACCCTCATCATTCTCGCTCCTAATGATTATTTTGTAACTTACATCAAAAAGAATCATCTACAAGATATTCAGCAATTAGTAACTAAGCATAGTCAAGGTAGTATTGAGGAAGTTATTGTACGTGTCGATAATGCGGGACGTAATGTAGAGGATAATAACCAAGCAACGTCAGGGTCACTGTTTGGAGAAGATGAGCACGCCCCTACCCCATCTGAGCATAAGTTTGAATCTATCCATCATCATAATTCTAGAGCAGATGTTGATGCCAATATGCGTCATGCAGAATTACTCGATTCTACTGATGCCAAGTCCTTAAGTTACCTAAATCCTGATTTTACGTTTGAGACATTCGTTACTGGCAAGTCTAATAATTTGGCCTATAAAGCTTGTTATGAGCTTGGTAAGAAGCAATCAAAAAATCGTCATAATCCTTTATTTATATATGGCCCTTCTGGTTTAGGAAAAACGCATTTAATGCATTCTGTAGCACATCGCTATTTAAAAAATAATCAAAGTTTTTACTATTTCACTTCTGAAAAATTTATTAATCAATTGGTTTATTCATTAAGAAATAATAAAATAGAAGATTTTAAAAAGAAAATTAAAAAAGTAGATTTATTAATTGTAGATGATATTCATGTATTAGCAGGAAAGACCAAAAGTAGTAATGAATTTTTGACTTTGTTTGCAGATTTTACCAGTGGTGATAAACAACTTATCTTGGCCTCTGATCGTCATCCATCACAAATGACTGAGTTTGACGAGCGCTTTAGATCAAGATTCTCTTGGGGTTTGACCGTAGCAGTTGATCCACCTGAGATTGATACTCGTGTTCAAATTTTGCAGAAAAAAGCAGCATCATATGGAATGGTGTTACCTAAAGAATGTGCACTATTTATCGCACAAAATGTGGTATCGAATGTTAGGCGATTAGAAGGTGCGCTAAATCAAGTGTTTGCCAATGCAAATTTAACAGGTGCACAGATAACGCTTGAGATGGTGCAATATGCGCTAAAAGACATCGTCGCCATGCGTGTGCAAGCCGTCAATATGGATAATATTCGAAAGATAGTCGCTGAATATTATGATATTACTATCAAAGATATGATGGGACGAAAACGCACTCGAAGCATAGCCAGACCGCGTCAAATAGCGATGGCTTTGTCGCGTGAGTTAACAGGTGATAGTTTCCCTGAAATTGGTCAGTCATTTGGTGGACGCGATCATACAACAGTGATGCATGCGTGTGATAAGGTAAACGAATTACGAGCAGCAGATCCAGCATTTGACAAAGACTATAAGACGTTAGCATTGATGTTACAGGCAGGTTAAAGTGCTTTTTGTCATGTTTTTTAGTCGATAGATATCGTTTATAATATTGAAAATATAAGCAAATAACTGCTTTGTAGATTATCGTTATCAGACAGAGTATTATTAAATCATTACTTAGCATTTTTATAATAAAATCATTCAATTAAGAGTAACTAAGCATGCAATTATCGATTAATCGAGAGTCGTTATTAAAAGCTATTAATCTGATCGCCAAAGCCGCTGATAAACGCCATAATATGGTTATTTTAGGCAATATTAAGCTACAGCTATCTGAATCAGCGCTTATTTTAACTGCCTCTGATTTGGAAGTAGAGTTGACGTCGACGTTGAAATTGCCTACAGGTGCTTGTGTTGAAGCTGGGACAACAACTTTACCTGCGACAAAGCTGAAAGATATTTGCAAATCATTACCAGCACAAGCGCAAGTCAATCTGGCAACTCAAGCGAATGAACGTTGCCTACTGACTAGCGGTAAGAGTCGCTTTACATTAGGTACATTGCCTGCCGAAGACTATCCAAGCTTGGGTAATCCAGAAAACATCACACCATTAATCATCAGCCGTAGCCGCCTTACTGATTTGATCCACAAAACTCAGTTTGCGATGGCGATTCAGGATGTGCGTTACTATCTAACCGGCATGTTGTTTGATGTATCACAGCAGCAGCTAACCACGGTTGCAACTGATGGACATAGATTGGCTTTAGCGCGTAGTGTCATCGATGTGAGTGCTGATTTGAATATGCAGGCTATCTTGCCACGCAAAGCTGTCATTGAGCTTGAGCGTTTGGCTTCTGAGCTTGGTAAAATGCTTGGTGATAAAGATAATCCAGTTACCTTAAGTTTTGGTCGTGAGTTTCTGCAAGTCAGCTTACCGTTTGGTGATGTTGATAGTGTAGGGCAGGTGAGTGATAATTTAATGGTCACTTTTACGGCACGCCTGATCGATGGTAAGTTCCCAGATTATCGCCGTGTCATGCCAAGTAATACGGATAAGCTAGCGTTGTTTAACCAAGAAAAAATGACGGATGTGCTACGTCGTGTTGCGATTTTGAGTAATGAAAAATCTCGCGGTGTGGTATTTAACTTTGCCAGTGATGGTATGGTAGAAGTACGTGCTAATAATGCTGAGCAAGACGAAGCGGTGGAAATGATACAAGCTAAGTATCAAGGTGAGCCAATGGAGCTGTCGTTTAACGCTGCTTACTTACAAGATGTACTGGGCGTTATTCAAGGTGATTTGCAAATGCATATGAGCCAATCAAACGCTTCAGTGTTGGTCCATCAGCTGAATGATGAATTCCATCAGTATGTCATTATGCCAATGCGAATATAGTGATATTCGTTTTATAAGAGTGGCAGAGTTGGGTTTTGAGCTGTATTTAAGTGCAAATTTACTCTTAGAGTAGGTTTGCACTTTTAGAGTTTAATCTTTTTTATTTAGATTAAAAGAAAACTTATGCCTACTTCTTGTATACTATTTTAATAGGCGGTTATCGGTATTATGATTGAACGTCTGCAAATTTCACACCTTCGTAATCTAACGCAAGTCAATCTACAGTCCGCTGCCTGTAACGTCATTATTGGCGAAAATGGTAGTGGCAAAACCTCATTACTTGAAGCCATATTTCTGCTATCCAGAGGCAAAAGCTTCCGTCATCACCAGCCTAAGCGTTATATTCAGCATCATCAAAATACAGTTATTGTACATGCTAAGCTTAACGATAGCAGTACCTTAGCTATCCAAAAACAAGCTGATGCGACAACTCTCTTACGTCTTAATCAGACGACTGTCTACAACCAAAGTATCCTAACTGAGCAACTGCCAACGTTACTGATAGATCCATCAACGATGGATATGTTAGAGCAGGGTAGCGCCAGTCGTAGACAGCTATTAGATTGGCTAGTGTTTCACATGAAACAAGGTTTTCATCCACAATGGGTTGCCTATCAACGATTGCTAAAACAGCGCAATAGTTTACTAAAAAAATCGCGCCATTTGACTCAAGTACAGCTTGCTGAGTTGAAATCATGGGATAAGGGCTTGAGTAGTCATGCAGCACTCATCCATCATTATCGCGAGCGGATATTTGCCGAATGGCAGCCTTATTTTTCTGAAAGCATTGAGCAGTTACTACCATCTTATGCTGAACAGTTGAGCTTAAGCTACAATGCTGGCTATGATACGAGTATTGCGCTAGATGTGCAGCTTAACGAGCGACTAGAGCAGGATCTGCAGCTAGGATACACTCGCATCGGTAACCACCGAGCTGATGTTCATGTGCATTGGCATTCTGATGATTCAGTAGAGGTGAGTAGTGAGCATGCAAGTGCAGCGCCAAAAAACGATATCAGTGCTAAATTGCCGACTCTAAAAGAACAAGCGGCTAATGTACTATCTCGTGGCGAAAAAAAGTTGTTAATCACAGCACTACGGTTGTCTCAGTTACCGCTATTGCTCAACGCTGAACAGGATATTGATTCGCAGAGAGACGGATTTAATACTAGAGCCACGCCAGTCGTATTGCTAGACGATATAACGGCAGAGCTTGATGGTAAGGCAATAGAGATTTTATTATCAACTTTATCACAGTTACCCTGTCAGGTATTTATGAGCAGTTTGACCGATGATATCGTACCATTGGTTAAAGAATTATGGCCGAACCCTAATATGTTTCATGTGAAACAAGGCGACATTCAACCTCTTTAGTAATGTTCCTATACTACCTATTTTACCCTCACTTATTACCTCGTAACTCCTTTGTACCTACCATTACTTTCCTACAATACCATTTATTTTTTGAGAGTCACTCATACTAAGAAAACTGTCAGTAAACAGTGACTTAGAAGCAAAAAAATGCTAAAATTAGGCTTTATTTTCATCCTGTTTTCAGCAAGTTGTTTAATAGCGTTATGTAGATATTTTTTATTATCTATAGATTTCTAAGTGTTTGATAAGTATGTGTTTAATTGATTCTGCTAGCTTTAATAATGTTTAAAAAAAAGAAGCTGATTGTGAAATGTTAAAACGTTGACTTGGTATTCTCTGAGTCACTATCATCTCTTATGAAATTTTGGTTGATTATGTTTTAGCCAATGATGCGTATCGAAGATTTTTACTACAACAGTTGAGTCTAAAATAACGTTATGAGGCATCATCGTAGTGGTGAGTCCATAGCAAACGGCTGATTATGGCTAGATTAAGGAAGACACATGAGTGATTCATTACCTACTGACCACGAGCAACTGACATCAGATAGTATTGCTGCAACGACGGTGCCAGCTGTGGCGCCTGAAGTATTACCCTCTGATTATAGCTCTAAAGATATTCGCGTATTACGTGGGCTAGAAGCGGTACGTGTACGTCCTGGTATGTATATCGGTGATACCGATGATGGCACAGGCCTCCACCATATGGTCTTTGAGGTAGTGGATAACTCTATTGACGAAGCGCTTGCAGGCCACTGTGATCAGATTGACATCATTATCCATGAAGACGAATCTGTCAGTGTGATGGACAATGGTCGCGGTGTGCCTGTCGATATCCATCCAGAAGAGGGTGTATCTGCAGCACAGGTCATTATGACTGTACTGCATGCTGGTGGTAAGTTCGATGACAATAGCTATAAAGTGTCAGGTGGTCTGCATGGCGTAGGCATCTCAGTGGTCAATGCTTTATCTAAAAAGTTAGAGATGAATATCTGGCGTGAAGGCTATCACTATAATCAAACTTATACTGATGGTGTACCTGATGCTGATATTCAGCAGATGGAAGCCACGAATCAGACGGGTACGCAAATCCGTTTTTACCCGAGCAGTGATGTGTTCACTGGTACTATTTTTGAATATGACATTTTGGCAAAACGCTTACGTGAGCTATCGTTTTTGAACTCTGGTGTGCGTATTGTATTGACTGATGAGCGCATTGATAAGCGTCATGAGTTTGAACATAAAGGTGGATTGTTAGAGTTCGTTAGTTATATCAATGCTGGCAAAGACGGTGTCAACGAAGTCTTCCATTTTACCAGTCAACAAGACGACGGTATCAGCGTAGAAGTCGCACTGCAGTGGACAGATACTTATAACGAAAAAGTACTGTGTTTCACTAACAATATCCCTCAAAAAGATGGTGGTACGCATCTATCAGGTTTCCGCTCAGCTTTGACGCGCTGCCTGAATAGCTATATGGATCGTGAAAATTTATTCAAAAAAGAAAAAGTAGCTGCAACTGGTGATGATGCCCGTGAAGGTCTAACGGCTATCGTCTCTGTGAAAGTACCAGATCCAAAATTCTCTAGTCAGACTAAAGATAAGCTCGTATCAAGCGAAGTAAAATCAGCTGTTGAATCAGCGATGCATGATAAGTTCAATGATTATCTACTAGAGAACCCAAGTGCGGGTAAAGCGATTGCGAGTAAGATTATCGATGCGGCACGTGCACGTGACGCTGCTCGTAAAGCGCGTGAGATGACGCGTCGCAAGACGACTTTGGATATCGCAGGCTTGCCGGGTAAGTTGGCTGATTGCCAAGAAAAAGATCCAGTACTATCAGAACTCTACATTGTGGAGGGTGACTCTGCAGGTGGTTCAGCCAAACAGGGTCGTAGTCGTAAAACCCAAGCCATTTTGCCATTAAAAGGTAAAATCTTGAACGTTGAGCGTGCTCGTTTTGATAAAATGCTGTCTTCTGCTGAAGTAGGTAATCTGATTACTGCACTTGGCTGTGGCATTGGCCCTGATGAATATAATCCTGATAAAGTACGCTATCATAAAATCATTATCATGACCGATGCCGATGTTGATGGATCACACATTCGTACGTTGCTGTTGACTTTCTTCTTCCGTCAAACGCCTGAATTAATCGAGCGTGGCTATGTTTATATCGCTCAGCCGCCGCTATACAAAGTCAAAAAAGGTCGTCAAGAGTTATACCTAAAAGACGATGAGGCACTTAAAGCGTATCTACTGTCATCGACAATTGACAATACTAAGCTGCATATCAGTGCTGATGCGCCTGCGATCACTGGTCAAGCATTAGAGACACTACTGAATGACTATAACCAAACGCAGCTGATCAAAGCCCGTTTGCAGATTCGTTTCCCAGCAGTAATCTTAGATGCGTTGACGCATACACCAAAGCTGACCACGGATATGACTAACGATAAATCTGCTATGCAAGCATGGAAAGACGCCATGCAAACGCAGCTGGACCATTTTGGTAGTGATCTAAGCCCTGAGATTGAACTGATCAATATCCATGCGCCTCAGCCAAAAAATATGGACGCGGCAGCAGCTGATTTATTGGGTATGAAGCCAGAAGTATTGGCTGAAGACACTATTGATGGCGAGGCATTATCTACCAAAGCACAGTGGCTACCACGTATCACGGTCTATGTGCATCAGTTGGCCCATCATTATTTACTGGATGCGAGTTTCATTAGTTCGGGTGAATATAGCAAACTATTACGCTTGTCTGCTGAATGGAACACGTTGCTTGAGAGTGATGCCTTTATCCGCCGTGAAGCAACAGCGGGTACGACGAAAGATATCCCAGTACGTGACTTCGATTATCTCTGGCAGCAAATGATGGTCGATGCGCGTCGCGGTTTAGCAATCCAGCGCTATAAAGGGCTAGGAGAGATGAACGCCGATCAGCTTTGGGACACAACGATGGATCCTGAAAACCGTCGTATGCTACGCGTCACTATCGAAGATGCAATCGCCGCTGACCATATGTTTACTTGCCTAATGGGCGATCATGTTGAGCCGCGCCGTATCTTCATCGAAGAGAATGCACTGACTGTTTCTAATCTAGATATCTAAAATTAGAGTTGGCTGTTAATAAAACATTAAAATACCGCTTTGGCCTCCAAAGCGGTGTTTTTGTTTCACGTGGAACAAATAACTGACCATTTTACGAGAAAAATAAAATGATTGAAGTCGTATTACTTGCTATCGCATTGGCAATGGATGCATTCGCTGTCGCTATTGGATTGGGTGCTAAGTCACAAAAACAGAGTAAGTCGTATTTACTACGATTGGCTATTTACGCAGCTCTATATTTTGGTATTGCTCAGGGTGTGATGCCGCTCATTGGTTATCTATTAGGCGCAGTACTTTTGGGTTGGTTGGCAGCAGCTGCACCTTGGATTGGTGGGTTTATTCTGATCGCTCTCGGTGGAAAAATGCTTTTCGAAGTATTTACTGCGGATGAAGAGGATGCTGTTGATAGTGCGCTTCACACAAAGGGTGATGCTATAAATGCTGATAGTGAGGCAATGTCAGTTATTCATAACGGCCATAAAACTATCAATCACCGCACTTTATTCACACTCGCCATTGCGACGAGTATTGATGCGATGGCAGCAGGATTTACACTTAATTTGTTAGAACTAAATGCATGGTTAGCTTGTTTAATCATAGCGTTAATTACTGCTGTATTTAGCTTGTTTGGTGTTTATTTAGGCTGGCGATCTGGTACGTGGTTAGAGGATAAAGCAGAAGCATTAGGTGGATTGGTGCTTGTTTTAATTGGGCTAAAGGTAATGTTTTTTAGTTAATATGGTCAAAGAATGACTAAACTGCTACGGCGTTACCCTCCTTAGATGTACGACTTGTACTATCTGCAGTCGGCTGCCTTGTACCTGTTTTAAGCTTCTTTGACTATCAGTCGTTTTTTTAATTTACTACTTCCAATAAAAAGCACCGCTCTAAAGTTTAGAGCGGTGCTTTTTGTTTCACGTGAAACTTAAATAGATAAGCTTCTAACGATTATTCTTCGTCAGTGCCAAAACGCCATGCCAATACACGGGTACTTTTTTGACCCTGACTCATCTCAATAATACGCATTTGGGCGACATCAAGTTGCTTTAATAATAGCTGTAATGGTTTCACATTTTCAGACTTTGAGACTAGGGTCGTAAACCAACCAACATGCTCTGCAAAATCTTGGCTCTCTTTTGCCATTTTGGTCAAAAAGGCAATTTCGCCACCTTCACTCCATAGCTCTTTATGCTGACCACCGAAGTTTAGGTTTTGTGCAGCATTACCAGTCTTCGTCGAACTGCGGCTTATTTGCTCGTTTTCATTTTTGCCGCGATGTCTTTGCAAGTTATGTTGCTTGCGGCTGTTAGATTCCATCGCTTCTTCTAATGAGGCATGGAATGGAGGGTTACAGACCACCACATCAAAGTAGTCTTGACGACCGATGATGCCTGCGAACATATGCTTAGGATTGGTTTGTAATTTGACTTTTACCGCACCTTTTAGCTTTGGATTAGCATCGCAAATAAGGGCAGCAGTATTAACTGAAATTGGATCGATATCGCTGGCGGTAAAGCGCCAGCCGTAGCTCTGGCTACCAATAATTGGATAGATAGCACTGGCACCCGTACCAATATCTAAGGCATGGATTTCTTTACCTGTCGGCGGTGTGTTATCCGCATTCACATGAGTGGTCTGCGCAAGCAAATCAGCGATATAGTGAATATAATCAGCACGTCCTGGGATAGGTGGGCACAAATAGCCTTCTGGAATGTCCCAAAATTTAACGCCATAATAATGGGCCAGTAGCGCCTGATTGAGGACACGTACGGCTTGGTGATCCGAGAAATTAATCGTCGGCTCGCCTTTAGGGTTGGTAATAGTATGCTTGGCAAGCTCAGGCAACGCGCGAGTCAATACCGCAAAGTCATAACGACCTTGATGTGGGTTGCGCGGATGTAGCTGACCGAGTTTTTTGGCGGTCGCCGGTGATCTGTTTCTGTGTGTACTATTTGCTGGAATACGGGTCATAGTGTGTGGCTTTGATGTTTGAATATAATCAACCATTTTAGCAGATTTCACGAGTAACGAATGTCTTATCGACTACGTAAAATCAGATTTAATCCCAATACTATCATCGCTGTACCCAATACGCGGTCGATCCAATGCTCAAAACGCTGAAACCGGCGATGAATCGCAGAGATAGAAAGCAGCATCACGACCGTACTAAACCATGCCATTTGTAAGACCATCATCCATACGCCATAAATGGCCAGCTGCCACAGCGGTATATCAGGTGATAATACGAGTGTGAATATCGCGACGAAATATACGGGTGCTTTTGGATTAAAGACATTACAAAAAAATCCGCGACGCAACGTAGCAAAGGTGGATTCGCTATTGCTAGGTAACTTTTGGGTAGAGATATCTTTAGTTGGGGGTGTGGTTTGGCTAGTAAGCGCATCCTGTGAAACGTGAGCGCTTGAACTTACTTCTGAGTCTGCTGCATTTGTTAAGTTGGCTAAATCTGCTGGTTTTTTAGGTTTGGCTTGAATACCTTGCCAACCGAGATAAATCAGATAACCGCCGCCCAACCATTTGATAGTAGTCAATAGTGGCTGCGAATGAGCGATGACCGTCGCCAGTCCCAACACCGAATAGATAATATGTACGGCAAGACCCAAGGTAATACCGAGACTACAGATCAAACCAGTGCGCCGACCCTTTGCCAACGTCTGCTGTGATACCAAGACAAAATCAGGCCCCGGGGAGGCTGCAGCGAGTAAGTGGACTGTAGTGATCAGCAAAAAACCGTGCCAAAATTCCATAGAGTGCTCTGAGTAATGTCTATATTTTCCTCATGGTTACACTTAACGTGAATGGGGTCAACTGATATTGATATGAGCTTTATTCGTAGCAGTTCTACTGCTTGTGTTATGGCGCGAGGGTGTCTATATTAAAAGTGGGTTTATCGACAAATTTCTATGAATCTATTACCGAATTATCATCTTCATTAGTAAGACCTGTATTGGTCAGAACTATATTGAAGATAGACGATTGCTGCGACTGAGGATATATCAAGGATATCGAGGCGCAACTACATAACCACCCATTACATAATAATGATTATTTCAACAAGGACAGAACCATGACTACGGACAGCAACGCAACAGAAAATCGCATCACTTATAACACCCAAGGCCATGTTTGCCTGGTCGGGCTAAATCGTGCCAATAAACGCAATGCCTTTGACAGTCATATGATTGGTCAGTTGTCTGACGCGATGACCCGCTATGAGCAAGACGACAACTTACGCTGCGCGTTGATATTTGCGCATGGTGATCACTTTACCGCTGGTCTAGATTTGGTCGAGCTGCAAGACAAGCTAAATGATGGTGTGTTTAAGTTTAATGATGATCAAATCGATCCGTGGGGCATCAGTGGAAAGCTGCGTACCAAACCTGTGGTCGTGGCGGTCAAAGGCACTTGCTTTACGGTAGCTATTGAGCTGATGCTAAACAGTGATGTGGTCATCGCTAGTGATAACTGCAACTTTGCACAAATGGAAGTCCAGCGCGGCATCATGCCATTTGGCGGGGCGACGGTACGTTTTGTAGCGGCAGCAGGCTGGCAAAAAGCTATGCCATATCTACTCACTGGTAAAGCATTCGATGCGCAAACGGCTGATAGACTGAATTTGGTCAGCGAAGTGGTAGTAAACGGCACTGAATATGAGCGTGCGTTAACGCTGGCACAAGAGATCTGTAAAGCTGCGCCTTTAGGTGTGAGAGGGGCATTGTCTTCAGCACAAGATGCCAGTCGAAATGGGGCAGCGACTGCATTGGCCAATATTCATAGCTATCTGCCGCCACTCTTTCACTCAGAAGATGCGAAAGAAGGTGTAATGGCGATGGTTGAGAGACGTGAGGCTGAGTTTAAGGGGTGTTAGGCTTAATAATATAAGGTCAACTATGATGAAAGGGTTATTTCTATCAGTAGGTTTGTTTTTGTGGATATCATCAGGGCATGCACACGTTCAAACGCATGAGAAAAATCATTCCCAAACGAAAGTACAAAGCTGCGACATGGTCGACGCTTATGATGACCATCTCCATGAGAGATATAATGCTCCAGAACCAGGTATAGAGATCCAAGGGATGATTGACGCATGTCAACAATCCGTATTAGAAAACCCTAATAATCCGTATTATATCTATCAACTGGCACAAGCTTATTATAATCATAAAGATTATGCCCAAGCCTACTCTTATTACCTGAAAGCAGCGCAGCAAGGTTATGAACCTGCCGAGCAAAGTTTAGGTAAGCTTTATAGAATGGGCAGAGGAGTTGCTCAATCTGATACTGAAGCGGCTAAATGGTTTTTAAAAGCAGCAAAGCAAGGAGATACCCATGCGCAGTCTGATTTAGGTGGAATGTATTATCAAGGTCGTGGTGTGGTGCAATCTTATAAGCAAGCATTAAAATGGACACTGTTAGCCGCTGCACAGGGCGATTCTTATGCTCAGTATAATGTGGGGCTAATCTATGAGACGGGTAGAGGGGTTGCTCAGTCATACGAGAAAGCCATAGAGTGGTATCAAAAATCTGCCGGGAGACCATCCCAGATTCTGTGTAACTGCCCTTTAGATTAAATGCTTACTAATACGGTCATCAAACATAATCATAAAGCGATTAAGAGCAGACGTCCAGTTACGAATGGGCATCGACCACTTTTTGGATGCTTGCTGGGTTGCTAAGTAAACCACCTTGAATGCGGCTTGATCGGATGGGAACACCTTACGCTTATTCACCGCCGTACGAATCACACTGTTTAGCGACTCAATAGCATTGGTGGTATAAATGGCTTTTCTGATGTCTTTAGGATAACCAAAGAACACTGTCAAGCCCTCCCAATTGCTGCGCCAAGACTTGATGACATGTGGGTATTTATCGCCCCACACCTCATCAAAGTGCTCAAGATTGGCCTCTGCTATCTCAAGCGTATCAGCGCCATAGATGGCCTTTAAATCAGCCGCTACTGCCTTCTTATCCGTCCATGGCACAAATTTCATAGAATAACGCACCATGTGTACGATACACAGCTGAACCTGTGCATTGGGATAAACGGTGTTGATAGCATCAGGAAAGCCTTTTAGGCCATCCACACACGCAATGAGAATATCTTGCACCCCGCGGTTTTGTAGCTCGGTGAGAACACCTAGCCAGAACTTAGCGCCTTCATTCTCTGAGAGCCACATACCAAGCAGCTCTTTCTTACCACTAAGATTGACGCCTAGGGCTAAGTAAATAGCTTTGTTGATGATTTGTTTGTCTTGACGTATCTTCACGACGATGCAGTCCAAATAGACGATAGGATAAACACTGCTTAACGGCCGGTTCTGCCAAGCTGTGATGTCCTCTAATATATTATCGGTGACTCTTGAGACAAGAGAGCTTGAGATGTCGACATCGTAGAGCTCTTTAATACTCTCTACAATCTCGGTGGTGGTTTGACCCTTGGCGTAAAGGAATATGATCTTGTCATCAAGGCCACTAATACGGGTTTGGTGCTTACTGACCAACACAGGCTCAAAGCTGCTATCGCGGTCTCTTGGGGTGGAGATCTCAAGATCGCCTGTGTCACTGCGGACGGTCTTTTTAGTGTGCCCGTTGCGCTTATTAGGCTTATCCGCCTTTTCATGCTTGGGATAGCCGAGATGGTCTGCCATCTCAGCTTCAAGGGCAGTGTCGATGAAGGATTGCATGAGCTGCTTCTGAAAGTCTTTGATGTCATCGAAGCTGTTCATGCTACCAGCCATTTGCTCGGCCAGTTTCTTGATGTCAGATTGAGTAGTCATTGCTTATTCTCCTGTTATTGGATTATAAGCAGTTACACACTTTTTAGGAAAGGCTCTCTGCCGGTCAAGGTAATGCTTCTGCACAATCCAAACTGGACTACCTACAACGCTAGGTTTCTGTATCTCGCACTTATATACGCTCTTATCAGCCAAAAATTCATCATACAAACTAGCTGTACCAACCAAAAAAGACCTCGCAATTGCGAGGTCTTTTTTATTTTATTGAGTATAGCTAATTACATCTTTACCAGCGTTAGAAACTAGGCGGTGATTGACGATTATTTAGCTGACTTATAGTAATCAACCATCATCGTGCCCAAAGTACCGTTGTCATCGATAGTGACGATTCTGACCGTACCTGATTGTGCTGCGGTACTAGACTGAACCTGTCCGGCACTACCTAAGACGACTTGGTTATTTTTAGCTGCCTTTGCCTCATTACCGATAGCGATGCTATTCATGCCAGCTGCCATAGACTTATTACCGACAGCGACCGAATTTGCACCTTGTGCTGCTGCTGCTTCACCGACTGCCGTAGCACGAACACCACTAGCGTCAGCTAAATGACCGAACGCTTGTGCTCGCTCGCTTGTGGCTTTGGATTTCCAGCCGATAGACGTTGAGCCTAGACCTGCTGCGTTGGCTTCGCCGCCCACAGCCGTTGCTGAGTTCAGACCTGCATTGGCTTTGTTACCGACAGCGACTGTATCGTTAGTACCACCAGCCATGGCTGCTTCACCAACTGCGGTAGAGCGAACACCGCTAGCATTGGCTAGATGACCGAACGCTTGCGCGAGTTCAGCGGTGGCTTTTGATTGCCAACCGATAGACGTTGAGCCTAGACCTGCTGCATTGGCTTGACCACCCACAGCCGTTGCTGAATTCAGACCTGCATTGGCCTGATTACCGATAGCGACGGTATCATTAGTGCCGCTAGTCGTGGCAGCGTTGCCAAGCGTGATGGCGGTACTGCTAGTCACAGTTGCAGTGGTTGGAGCGTCTGACATCTTATGCTCAGCGCCTGTTGCCATCGTCGTGCATGCCGTGGTTGCGGCGATAGCTAAAGTAAGGGCGCTAATCTTGAGTGCTGTACTCTTAAGTGCTACGTTTGATAGAAAGTCCATTTTCATTATGCATCGTCCTGTAAAAAAGCCATAGAGACTTTATGGTGGGGTTATAGGTGACTTGGAATCATCAGATTGATAGTATTAATATACTGTCATGACATGAGTTCCAATCGGTACGTAAAATTAACTATACGACTTTCACATTAACTTATAATGACAATTCAATCAATAAACGCTTTATACCTTTTATATGCTCAAAGAGTGCTCAAGCGGAGAATAGATAGCTATGCTCTAAAGGCATGCTAACTATTCGTTTATTGATACAAATACAATAAAGTATATCGGTAACGTAGTACATATACGGCACTGTATTTTTTTTACCCAAAGCCATTATTTTTACAATTAAGAAGAAGTCCAATGCAATACAACTTTGATGAGATAATCGACAGACGTGATACAGGGTCACTTAAATGGCATTATACCAATGACACGATTCCGTTATGGGTCGCAGACATGGACTTTAAAGCCGCCCAACCAATTTTAGATGCCGTTGAGCAGGTCGTGCAGCATGGCATATTGGGTTATACCAAACCTACAGATAGCCTGTATGAATCAATTATTCAGTGGCATGGCAGTCGCTATAATTTGCAGCTGACTGAGCAAAATATTTTATTCTCTCCCGGTGTCGTCCCAAGCTTAGCGCTGATGATGAATGTCTTTACCGAAGTAGGCGAAGCAGTATTGGTGAATGATCCTATTTATACACCCTTTATGAGCAAAGTTGAGCAAAATGGCCGCAAGCTTGTGCTCTCTGCATTAAAGGAAGTCGAGGGCAAGTATCATCTGGACTTGACCGATATAGAAGCCAAAATAATCGAACATGACGTTAAGCTGTATCTACTCTGCAATCCGCACAATCCGGGCGGGCGCGTATGGAAGACTGATGAGCTTGAAGCATTACTTTCTATTTGTAAAAAGCATAACGTAGCGATTGTCAGTGATGAAATCCATCAAGATTTAACCTTAACGGGTCACACGTTTATACCGTTTTTAACATTAGCAAAAGGCTATGAGCACAATGTCATAAGCCTGACGTCAATGACCAAAACCTTTAACATCGCAGGTATCAAAGGCTCGATGATATTTGCGATAGATGGGACATTGGTCAAAAAAATTAGCCAGCAGCAAAACCTAAATGACGAGTATGAGTTGAATCTATTCGCTTATACGGCCATGCGCGTGGCTTATGAGCATGGCGATGAGTGGTTGGCGCAGGTGCTTGCTTATATCGAAGCCAATATTGATTTAACGGTGCAGTTTTTAGAAGAGAATTTGCCTAAGATTAAGGTCATGCGCCCAGAAGCCTCGTATTTAATTTGGGTAGATTGCTCAGCGTATGCTGAAGACGATCAAGCACTGTATGACACCCTTCGCGCTGCCAAGGTTGAGCTGAGTGCGGGATTTAAATATGGTGGGGAAGGGCATCTTAAAATGCGTATTAATGTCGCTTGCCCTAGAGCATTGCTATTAGAGGGGCTCAATCGTATGCATGCAGCGTTGAGTGATACCGCTACGTCTTCATAAAAAACTAAGATTTGGGCGATAAATGATAAGAAGGCTGAACTATAGTCAATCCTTTATAAAAGAGCTACAGCGTTAACCTCGCTTGAAGTATCACATATACATCTGCACTCGGTTGCCTTGTATCTCTTTTAAACTGAATCCACTATACCAGTGTAGTCCAGCCTTTTTATTAGAATGTTATCAATCTTTTTACCTATATAAAGTAATAGGTTTGATAAAAGCTGATGAGCTATTTACCAAGCAAAAGTAACCCCGCCACGTGCACCTACTTTACCGGTATCAGTACCGAAACCAGCACCGGTAGAAATGGTAACGCTGTCACTCACGCGTCCAGCAAACGAGGCGCTGATCGCGGTGCTACTATTGTAGTAACCTGTACCAATGGTCATCGCGTATTTTTTGCCTGAAGGAATCACTGGCGTCTCCATAGATAGTGCCATGGCGATACCGTCTTCTGCTTCATCTAAGCGATCTTCTTGACGATTATATTGACTACGTAAATCGTTAAATTGTCTCGATGTCGCTAGCGAGTCTACACTGATGCTAGTACCCAGCGTACCGTTTGCATCAGCAGTTACGATATTGGTGGCACCTGACTGTGATGCGGTACTGGCTTGTAGCTGACCTGCGCTACCCAATACAACTTGATTGTCATTTGCTGCAGTGGCACCGTTACCGATAGCGATACCGTTTGAGCCAGTCGCAGATGATTGATTACCTAGCGCGACAGATCCTGTGCCTTGTGCCATGGCGGCTTCACCGACTGCAGTAGAGCGTACGCCCGTTGCTGATGCCAAATGACCGAATGCTTGTGCGCGTTCACCAGTCGCTTCTGATTGCCAACCTACTGAAGTAGACCCTAATCCTGCAGCGTTTGCTTGACCACCGACTGCTGTGGCTGATTTCATACCAGCACTGGCTTGGTTACCAATGGCGACTGTATCATTACTACCGCCTGCCATTGCTGCTTCACCGACTGCGGTAGAGCGTACACCATTTGCTTGAGCCAAATGACCGAATGCTTGCGCGCGCTCAGCATTTGCGCCGGCCTGCCAGCCGATAGCCGTTGCACCTGGGCCAGTCGCTACTGACTCGCCGCCTACAGCAGTCGTCGAATTACCGTTTGCATTGGCAGTATCACCAATCGCCAAGGCATCTACACCATTAGCAATGGATTCGTTACCGATAGCGGTAGCGAAGCCAGATTTTGCATCGGCGTTTTCACCGATGGCCAGTGAACGCTCACCTTGAGCAGTCGCTAAGTGACCAAAGGCTTGTGCGCGTTCAGCCGTGGCTGCTGACTGCCAACCGATAGAGGTTGAACCGACACCTGCTGCATTGGCTTGGCCACCGACCGCTGTGGCTGAGTTATTACCAGCAATCGACTGGTTACCGATGGCGACGGTATCATTACTACCGCCTGCCATGGCTGCTTCGCCCACTGCAGTTGAGCGAACGCCTTGGGCGGTTGCTAAGTGACCAACAGCAGTAGCACGCTCAACAGAAGAGGACTGCCAGCCAAGCGCGGTAGAGCCTGGGCCGGTAGCAATTGATTCACCGCCAACTGCTGTGGTTGAATTGCCCAAAGCTTGAGCACCAGCACGTGAGCCATTCTCAGATACGCCACCACCAATTGCTACAGCATCTATTCCATCAGCTTGTGAATTAGCACCAATTGAAATGGCGTTTTCATCAGAGGCAAAAGCGGTGTTACCTACCGCAACAGCGTTAGCTGCCGCTGCGAATGAGTTTTGACCTACTGCAGTGGTATTGTCGGCAAAGGCGCTGGTATTTGGGCCACAAGCCAAAGCATCTGCACCAAAGCTAGATGCACCCCCTACATCGCCACTGCTCAATTGACATTCAGCCGCCATGACGGTGGACGTACTAAAAGACGCTGCGGCAACTGCCAAAGTGAGTGAGCTAAGCTTAAGGGCTGAGCGTTTTGAGAAATTCATTTCCATAACTTTAATCCTTTTATAAAAGCGTTAAGTGCTTTGTGACTCGTCCGGTGAGTGTGGCTAAGGAAATACTAGACCCTCAGTATCAAGGGGTTTTATCTAAAAAATCTGACAACTAACTGTAACTGCTACAGCAAGAACTTTTTAATAAAGTACACGTCTTTGTAACAAAAATCGACTAATATTTTTCTATTGTTTCAATACGATACGGATTTGAATAGCTAAACTTTATAGACTTTTAAGAAAATATTTTAAGCGATGTTTTTTTGCTTTATCATGAAGCACAGTTAAAAGCAGGACACGATAATTGAAGAAATATGATAAGAATCAGTTGAGATGCTATAGGTGGATTATGGTTAGCTTTCTATCATTATATGAATGTGAAACAAACAGCCTAGCAGAACAGAGTGTCTCAAGACGGCAAAGAGTCTTAAAACAAAACGTCCAAAAAATAGATACTTTTAATATAGGATTGAATGAAATAATAGGTCTTAACAACATGGGTCACAGGTGAAAATGCATTATTAGAGAGTTTGTACGAGAAAAATGACTGAATAATGAAATTTTGCGGATGAAGTAGCCCTTATGCGGCATAAACTTGTTAAAATAGAGCACCAATTTATCTATTGATGGACATCGATTTATGACCACTGCCGCAGCCACCCCTACGATCAAAGAAGACCGCATCTTAATTCTCGATTTTGGCTCGCAGTACAGCCAGCTTATCGCCCGCCGTGTGCGCGATGCTGGCGTGTTTTGTGAGATGTTCCCTTATGATATTGACACCCAGCGCATCATCGATTTTGGTGCAAAAGGCATCATCTTATCGGGTGGCCCTGAGAGCGTTCATGCAGAAAACAGCCCGCGCATTAATGATGCCGTGTTTGATTTAGGCATTCCGGTATTGGGTATCTGCTACGGTATGCAGGCAATGGCAGATCGTTTCGGTGGCAAAGTTCAAGCCAGTGATGTGCATGAATTTGGCGCTGCTGTGATCAATGTAAACGGTACTTGCGCCTTGCTCGATGGTATCGAAGATGCAGCAGGCACGCTCAATGTCTGGATGAGCCATGGCGATAAAGTGGTTGATGCCCCTCAAGGCTTTGACGTTGTTGCCAGCACACCAAGTTGTCCAATTGCCATTATGGCCGACGACACGCGCCATTATTACGGCCTACAGTTTCACCCAGAAGTGACCCATACTGCACAAGGTCAGGCATTGCTAGCACGCTTTGTACATGACATCTGCGCCTGTGCTGGTAGCTGGACGCCAGACAATATTGCCGAGATGCGTATCGCACAATTAAAAGAGCAAATCGGTGACAAGCAAGTATTGCTAGGTCTATCAGGCGGTGTCGATAGCTCAGTTGTTGCTGCGCTATTGCACAAAGCCATTGGTGATCAGTTGACTTGCGTATTTGTCGATAACGGTCTACTGCGCTTGCATGAAGGCGACCAAGTGATGCAAGTGTTTGCAGAAAACATGGGCGTTAAAGTGATTCGTGTTGATGCAGAAGATTTGTTTTTAAACGCATTGGCAGGTCAGTCTGATCCAGAAGTCAAACGTAAAATCATCGGTAAAACATTCATTGACGTATTCGCCGAAAGCGCCCGCCAAGTAAGCGAGCAAAGCGATGGCAAAGTCGTTGAGTTCTTAGCACAGGGTACGATTTATCCTGACGTGATTGAGTCAGCAAAATCGCATCAAGGTAAAGCACACGTGATTAAGAGCCATCATAACGTTGGTGGTTTGCCAGATGACTTGGCATTCAAGCTGATTGAGCCGTTACGTGATTTGTTCAAAGACGAAGTACGTAAACTGGGTATCACACTTGGCTTGCCGCCTAAAATGATCAATCGTCATCCGTTCCCAGGTCCAGGTTTGGGTGTACGTATCCTTGGTGAAGTGACCAAAGAGTATGCAGATATTTTACGTCAAGCTGATGCCATCTTTATGGAAGAGCTTGAGCGTTCAGGCTGGTATGCCAAAACGGCGCAAGCATTTGCCGTATTCCAACCTATCAAATCAGTCGGTGTGGTCGGTGATGGCCGCCGTTATGCGTGGGTAATCGCGCTACGTGCCGTTGAGACCGTAGACTTTATGACGGCTCGCTTTGCGCATCTGCCGTATGATTTGATCGAGACGGTATCGAACCGCATTATGAATGAAATCGCTGAAGTATCACGCGTGACTTATGATGTGTCGAGCAAGCCGCCTGCAACGATTGAGTGGGAATAATACTTAATAAAAGCTATCAAACTAAAAACCTGATTAGCGTCGTCAAACTCGTTCAGCCTACTCGATGTATTGCTGTCACTTGTTTTCCTCGCTACTCAAATTTTTTGAATTGATATACAGCTTGTTATAAATAAAAAAGCACTCAACATGGTTGGGTGCTTTTTTTGGTTTGAAAAGCTACTTTCAAGATTAAATAAGTTCAATATTATTTCTGTGCATAGAATCCTGTATATATCTAAATATAGTATACATAGCATTGACTGTAGCTGTTGCCTCTGGAACATCTAAAAGCTCATTGACGTGTGAAAGACTGGCCTTGTTTCTCAATGTAGAAAAAGCGTCAATCGCAGCAGCAAAAGAGTTCAAAACCCTAGTAATTTCCTCAGATCTATTGCCAGAAGCTTGTAACGCAGGATGACGACTTCTAAGCTCTTTGAAAGCTTTAGATACGGTTGGATCGTTTGGCAGATTAATACTATTGTCTATACATAATTGTACTAAGTAACCATGAAGCGCTGTATGAGCGCGATCGATGGCGCTAGATGAATCTACAGTTCCTATCAAAGCCTTTGCATCACCTAAAGCTCTCATTACTGTGGTTGATATAGATTCACTGAATTCCGGAGCAGCTACACTCCCAGTATTTTGGATTAGCTGATCTCCAATAATTTCATACTGAGTATCATTTTTTTTCAAGATCTGATTAATATTTTGTACTGTTGGTACAGCAGCACCTTTAAGTTTTAATTCTTCTAAAGCCTCATACATAGCTGCTATAAAGTTAGGTGCGTCCTTTGCGGCATTATATGCTTGAGTAGACATATCTGATTCTGCCCACTCTAGAGAGGAACTACGCGAATAATTATCGTTAGAAACTTTGCAAAAATGTCGCTTAAAAATTTCTATTATTTGTTTATAACCCATTGGATCTGATATTTTTCTAATCAATGATAAAAAATCATCTGTAGTCTCGGCATTTAAGGACTCTGTAGAACCCATAGGGAACCTAAGTTCATTTGACAATTGAAGAGGCATTCAGTACTCCATTTTCTATAAATTTAGGTTAGTAGGACTACTATTAAATATATATGAACTATAGTCAAGATTATAAGACTTAGTAAGTCTAAGTTATTGTTTATGCTATCAATATGGAGCTGACTTTTTAAATAAAAGGCAGCACCTCAACAGAGATGCTGCCTTTTATTTATAAAACTAGCTCTTAAAAAACTAACCCTTCACATTCACCACATAACGTCCAACCACTTTGCTCGACATAAAGCGATCTAAGTACTCTGGCGTTTGCTCTAGCGTAATCTCTTCGCCATAGCTCTCAAGGTTAGGCAGTTTCATATCAGTGGCGACACGTTTCCAAATGGCTTCTTTATCAGCCAGTGGAATATAGACCGAGTCGATACCCAATAGTGACACCGCGCGGGTGATAAAAGGTATCACCGACATCGAAAAATCAGCGCCGCTAGCTAGGCCACAACTGGTCACTGCACCGCCAGATTTGGTTTGCTTGAGCAGGTTAGGTAAGTAATCGCCGCCGATGGTATCAATAGCGTTTGCCCATAGCTCACGGCCGACAGGCTTGTTACCGATTTCATTGATGGTATCACGATGACGTACTTCGCTCGCGCCCAATGCTTTTAGGTGCTCGCTTTGCTCAGGCTTACCTGAGAATGCAATCACCTCATAGCCGAGCTGCTTTAAGATAGCGATACTGATCGTACCGACGCCACCTGTTGCACCAGTGACAGCGATTGGGCCATCACTTGGTTTTGCACCCATTTTTTCTAGCTTTTGCACACTGAGCGCTGCGGTTAAGCCGCCAGTACCATAGGTCATCGCTTCTTTTAGGGTTAGCGTTTCTGGGCAAGCCAGCGCCCAGTCTGCTGGGATTGAGATCATTTGACCGAGGCCACCATCGGTGTCCATGCCGAGATCATAGCCGAATACCAATACCTCTTGGCCTACGGTAAACGTGCCTGATTTATCACTGACGACGACACCAGCGGCATCGATACCGGGCGTGTGTGGATACTGTTTAGTGATTCTTTTATTACCTGATGCTGACATCGCATCTTTAAAGTTTAACGATGAATAATGTACTTCTATAAGCAAATCGTTCTCTGGCAAGTCGCTGAGATTACGCTCTTGAATGCTTTTGCTAAAGGTGCCGTCTTCACGTTCTTCAACTACTAAGGCTTTGAATGTTGTATCGTTTGACATGGTTATATCCTTATTAAATCTTATTATTTACTCTGATTGGCTTAGCGATAGATATGATTACTGCTACAGCAAAATGGTTAAAAAAGCCCACTGTATCTTATAGCTAATACACATGAGCTTTCTTATATTTGCTAATACCGCTAGTTTTTGCCCTTATTACGAAATTACGAGGCGAGTGTAGGAATTAAGGTTTTAAAAGCACTTTGCCTTTTTTACTTGATTGTACTTTTCCAGAGACCGCTGTTGCGATATCGTCCAGACTATAGATGGCTTCAATTGGTAGTTTTAAATCGCCATTCGATGCACGTTCTAGTAATTCAGTGATCAGACGCTGTTTATTATCTAGATCCATGTCTTGGCTGGTTTTGCTACCCCAGAATCCTTTTACCGTCGCTTGCTTAAAGATCAAGCTGCCAGCGTCTAGTGCCATTGGCTTGCCTGACATGATACCGAATGAGACCAACGTGCCCTTGCTACCCAATAGCGATAGCAGGTCATTACTTGACTCACCACCGACTGAGTCAACGGCGGCTGTGATTTTATCATCGCCGATGATGGCGCGGACTTGGTCTTTCCAGTCGTCGTCAGCAGTGACGACGTTGTTTTTGATACCTAGTGAGGTCAGTTCTTCTATCGCGTCTTTGCTACGGACGAGGTTAATCGTGTTCACACCGCGCGCTGCTGCGAGCATGGCGAGGGTTTTACCGACAGCGCCGTTTGCCGCGTTGTGGATGATCCATTGACCGCTAGTCACTTCTAAGAATTCTAGTAGCATTAAGGCTGATAGTGGCATGGCAACCAATTGCGCTGCCAGCTCGTCTTCGATACTATCAGGCATGTTAAATACCATGCTGGCAGGGGCGACAAAATACTCTGCCCACGTCTCATGCACACTGGCACACGCCACACGCTGGCCTACACTAAAGTCTGTTACGTCATCGCCTACCGCATCAATAATGCCTAGTGCCTCACTACCACCGATGGCTGGCATCTCAGGCTTATAGCCATATTGTCCGCTCACTGTCAGCATGTCATGGTTGTGAATAGGGGAGAGGATGGTTTTGATACGGACTTCGTTGGCAGCAGGCTGCGGCATAGGACTGTCGCCCACGCTCAGTACGTCAGAAGGTTTGCCAAAGCTGTTATGAATAGCACTACGCATGATGATTCCCTTTATGTATTTATGATTTGGTTTATTTATAAGTGTATTAAGAGTATGAATAACCGACTATAAACATCATGTCATCAAGGTCATTCACCAATGTATTTATTCTTCGAGTAGAAACGATACCACGATAATGATGCTGATAGGTTATCGACTCACAAAGACACTATACTCAAAAATAGACTGGTCGTATAGACGTCGGATACATTTGCGCTAACCGGATTTTGTTATAGAAAGCTTGGCTTACATCGGTAATATTCTTTGTGTTACCGCTCGCACTGATGTAGAGCCGTTCATGTTATTTGGTTTATGGGTTTCAGCAGGATTCTCTAATGAGTATGGCCTTTTAGAGAGAAACTAAAAAGAAAAATTATTGGTAACATGACTCAACAAATTATGGCGAATATGTCAACTAATCACTTATGTTAATTAATCACCATGTCACTCGCGGTTGCGTTAGAACTGATTGCATGAGCGATCTTCCATATGATTGTCTAAATCATCAAACGTCTTACGCTCGATAGCATAATACTCATCCAAGTATTAATTCATTAGCATTATAAAATGTCAAACAGATGTCAGTTACAATTAATAACATGAGAGTAGCATTTTGACGAGTGGTGCATTCTTTATAAAAAAACTGGTTAAATTCTTGTAGAATTACGTGAATTAGTATGTTTTTTGTTCGTTTTTACTCATGATTACTATATGCGTATGTTTGACTAAATTCATGTTTTTTCTATGAACTGAAAAATTGTTGACACCAATAACTTTTTTTATTATTACTATTACCAATAGTTTTCTAACGTTCATTATTGACAGATGGTCAGACTATGACCTCTAACAACATAATAACGGCTATGAAAACGATAAACATTCAACTTTAATGGATTTATGAACAGGTTGATTAATCTGTTCGCCATCTGCCCGCTAGGACGCTATATGAGCCACAACCCTCTCTCCCTTCGTACTGCTGTATTTTTACCTACTTCTCTTGCACTTGCTATGTTTATGACCGGTTGTAGTGACAATACGGCAAACAATAATACCAGCTCATCAGCCGATATTGATCCTAGTGTACTGTCTGAAACTCAAGAATTGGTCATTAATAACGGGACGGAACCTGAGTCGCTAGACCCTCATAAAGTATCTGGTGTACCGGAGTCTAATATTGGTCGTCAATTATTCGAAGGATTGACCAATACCGATGCAGATGGCAAAACCATTCCAGGAATGGCAACTGAGTGGGAGAGTCCGGACAACAAAGTCTGGACGTTCAAACTGCGTGACGCTAAGTGGTCAAACGGCGATCCAGTGACGGCGCAAGACTTTGTTTATAGTATGCGCCGATTGGTCGATCCAGATACTGCATCACCTTACTCAAGTTATTTGGTTGATGCCAAGGTCGTCGGCGCTGACAAAATCGTCGAAGGCGCTGCTGGCATCGAGATGCTTGGGGTAAAAGCAATCGATGACAAAACATTGCAAGTCACGTTGTCAGAGCCCGTACCTTATTTCCCCGATATGCTGATTCACAACTCCGTCAAACCTGTGCATCAAAAAACGGTCGAAGCGTTCGGTGATAAATGGACAGATCCTGCCAATATCGTCGTCAATGGCCCTTACAAAGTCAGTAAGTGGAAGATCAACGATGAACTCGTTTTGACACGTAACCCTTCCTATTATGACGATGCCAATACGACGCTGAATACAATCACAATGCTACCGATTCCTTCTAGCACCACAGATGTCGCACGCTATCAAGCTGGCGAAGTAGATGTCACTTATAACGAGATTCCAACCGAGCAATTTGCATCTTTAAAAGAAACCAATGGCGATGAGCTCAGAGTCTCTCCTTATCTTTGTACGTATTACTATGAATTTAATACGGTCAAACCGCCTTTTGATAATCCAAAAGTACGTCGCGCGCTAGCCTTGGCATTGGATCGCGACACTATTGCAGACAAAGTGATTGGTCAAGGACAGACGGCCGCTTATCAGCTCACGCCTACAGCCGCGAATGGAGATGTGGCTAATACACCAGAGTGGTCTACTTGGGACAAAGAGAAGCGTATCACTGAGGCCAAAAAACTACTGAATGAAGCCGGTTACAACGAGAGCAATCCACTCGCCTTTGAGCTGCTGTACAACACCAATGACAATCATAAAAAGGTCGCAGTTGCTGCCACTTCGTTATGGACACAGGCGCTTGGTTTTGTTGATGTGACATTGACCAACAAAGAATGGAAAACCTATCTTGATACGCGCCGCAACGGTAACTATCAAATCGCTCGTGCTGGCTGGTGTGCGGACTATAACGAACCGTCAGCCTTTTTGAATATTGCCAAATCTGACAATAGCGGTAACTACGGTAAGTACGCCAATACCAATTTTGACAACTTGATGGCACAAACACTAAAAGCAGGCGTCACGCCTGAGCAGCGTGCAAGTTTGTATCAAAAAGCCGAAGCACAGCTAGATCAAGATATGGGGCTACTCAATATCTATCATTACGTCAGCCCTCGTTTGGTAAAACCTTACGTCATCGGCTTTTCAAAGAACGATCCTCTAGACAATTGGCAAGGTAAAGATATCTCTATCGCCAAGCACTGATCACTAAGCACGGACCATCAAAAAATGAACATCCAATAGTCTTATCAGCAGGCGCTATGAAAAGGAGTAATTCCGATTGATAGCGTCGGTCTGCTATGGATCAGAGAAAATCTGAAAGCGGCGTAAATACTCAAAACGAGCATTTTAAAATCAGGCATCGTTGTACAGGTAATATTATAAAGAGGCATTATGCTAAAGCTTATTTTTCGGCGGATTTTAGAAGCCATTCCGACCATGTTTGTTTTGATAACCGTGTCCTTTTTTATGATGCGGTTAGCACCGGGCAGTCCTTTTAGTAGTGAGCGCAGCTTGTCGCCAGCGGTATTGGCCAATATCGAAGCCAAATACAATCTTAACGATCCCATGTGGCTACAATATATCCACTATCTACAGCAGCTGGCAGTAGGCGATTTTGGCCCGTCTTTTAAATATAAAGACTATACGGTCAACGAGCTATTGTCGCAGTCGTTTCCAGTGTCTATGGAACTGGGCATGTACGCGTTTATATTGGCACTGGTGTTAGGACTTATCCTTGGTGTAATAGCGGCGCTTAAACAGAACTCATGGATGGATTATGTGCTGATGGCGTTTGCCATGACAGGTGTCGTGATTCCAAGCTTTGTAAAAGCCCCACTATTGGTACTTATTTTTGCCATTATTTTGCAGTGGCTGCCAGCAGGTGGCTGGAACGATGGGGCAGTGCGAAATCTGATATTGCCCGTCACGGCCTTAGCATTGGCTTATGTCGCCAGTATCGCGCGGATTATGCGTGGCTCTATGATTGAGGTGATGAATAGCCAGTACATCCGCACGGCTAGGTCTAAAGGCTTACCGATGCGACAAATCGTCATGAAGCATGCGCTCAGACCCGCTTTATTACCCGTCATCTCTTATCTAGGCCCTGCTTTTGTGGGCATTATTACCGGCTCTATCGTGATCGAGACTATTTTTGGTTTGCCGGGTATTGGGCAGTTATTCGTGAATGGGGCGCTCAATCGTGATTATGGGGTCGTGCTTAGTTTGACCATTTTGGTTGGTGTATTGACGATCGCCTTTAATGCCATCGTCGATATTTTGTACGCCATCATTGATCCAAAAATCCAGTATTGATATTAATATTGATGGCCGCTTGAAACACACCGTATAAATGCCAATCATCGCTTAAAAATAAATATCAGATTCTCAATTAGACCCTCAATTAGATAAGTAAAAGGACGACTATGAGCCTGACCGTAGACCAGCCAACCGAGCTTATGGATACGCCTGTTAAAGAGATTAAAGGTCGCAGCCTGTGGCAAGATGCATGGCGACGTTTTTATCAAAACAAAGCAGCAGTGACGAGCTTTTTTATCTTATTACTCGTCGGTATGTTTGTCATCTTTGTGCCCATGCTAGCGCCTTTTGGTTATGCAGATACCGATTGGAACTTTATGCAGTCTGCGCCCTCGATTGAAAACAAGCATTATTTTGGTACGGACTCGCTTGGTCGAGATTTGCTCGTGCGCACAGCAGTCGGCGGGAGAATATCTCTATTGGTAGGTATCGCTGGCGCAACAGTGGCGGTACTGGTTGGTACGGTATATGGCGCAACATCAGGCTATCTGGGCGGCAAAGTCGACATGATTATGATGCGCTTTTTAGAAATCCTTAGCGCCTTTCCTTTTATGTTCTTTGTGATTTTGCTCGTGACGATATTTGGTCGTAACCTTATTTTAATTTTCGTCGCTATCGGATTGGTATCTTGGCTGGATGTCGCTCGTATCGTCCGTGGTCAGACGCTCAGTCTAAAAAGCAAAGAGTTTATTGAAGCGGCACACGTCGGCGGGGTATCTGGCTTTAATATTATCCTGCGTCATATCGTGCCCAACGTGCTTGGCGTGGTAGTGGTCTATGCCTCCTTACTAGTACCGACGATGATTTTGTTTGAGTCGTTTTTGAGCTTTTTGGGACTTGGTGTACAAGAGCCAATGACCAGTTGGGGTGCGCTATTACAGGAAGGCTCACAAACGATGCAAGTAGCTCCTTGGCAGATTTTGATTCCCTCGGCTTTTTTGGTCATTACTTTATTCTGCTTTAACTTTATTGGCGATGGTCTGCGTGATGCGTTTGACCCCAAAGACCGCTAGGCTAAAGCTCGCTAGGAGAACAACATCATGGCAACTCAAGATATTAATAGTGCACCTGAAAAAATAGATTCTACTGTACGCAAAGTAGGCGCTGAGTCAGAGCTCAATAATCAGGCTAATAAAGAAAGCAGCTTATTAGCAGTGAAAGATCTATCGGTGCAATTCACGACCGAAGATGGACTTGTGACCGCCGTGAATGGTTTAAATTTTAACCTGCATGAGGGTGAGACCTTGGGCATCGTCGGTGAGTCAGGCTCTGGCAAGTCGCAGACGGCGTTCGCCATAATGGGTCTGCTAGCAAAGAATGGCCGTACCAAAGGTTCCGTAAAATTTGAAGGCAATGAGCTACTGGGATTATCGCAAAAGGCTCTGAATAAAATCCGCGCTGAGCAAATCGCTATGATCTTCCAAGATCCAATGACCTCACTCAACCCATATATGAAAATAGGCGATCAGCTGGCTGAAGTGTTGATCTTGCATAAAGGCATGAGCAAAAAGCAAGCGTGGGCAGAGTCGATACGTATGCTAGATGCGGTCAAAATCCCTGAAGCAAAAAACCGTATTGGCATGTATCCGCATGAGTTTTCAGGTGGTATGCGTCAGCGGGTCATGATTGCGATGGCACTGCTCTGTCGGCCCAAACTACTGATTGCCGATGAGCCAACGACAGCGCTTGATGTGACCGTACAAGCACAGATTATGGTGCTATTAAATGAGCTAAAACGTGATTTCGGTACCACTATTGTTATGATTACGCATGATTTGGGTGTGGTGGCAGGTATCTGTGATCGGGTACTTGTGATGTACGCTGGTCGTACCATGGCATATGGAGAGACGGAAGAGATTTTTTATACGCCTACGCATCCTTATACTATCGGACTATTAAAGGCCATTCCGCGTCTAGATGATGATAAAGGCAAGCTTGAGACCATTCCTGGCAGTCCGCCCAATCTACTTAACCTGCCTACTGGCTGTCCTTTTCATGAGCGCTGTACGCATGCGATGGATATCTGCCGAGATGTACCGCCGCCGCTTGAGTTCTTGCCGAATGAGCGTCAACGCGCTTGCCATTGGCAGCCTGAGAAACAAGTCGATGAGTCAGCAGACACTGAAAAGCACATTTCAGCAGATGCTAATATTGATACGGGCACCAATAATCTATCAAAGCTGGAGGGCTAGAGCATGATACTATCAAATACAGAGATGGCAAGTGCAGAGATGGTCAAAAACAACAGCCAAGCCCCGTTATTACAAGTACAAAATGTGCATACGACATTCAATATCAAGCAAAAGGGCACGTATTTTTGGCAAAAGCCTGACACTTTAAAGGCCGTCAATGGCGTCTCGTTTGAGCTATTTGCTGGTGAGACTTTGGGCGTGGTAGGTGAGTCGGGCTGCGGTAAGTCGACGCTGGCAAGAACGATCATCGGGCTTATACAAGCCAATTCCGGCAGTATTAAATTCGGGGATGAAGAGATCGTTGGCGCTTCCAAAAAAACCATGAGAATGAAGCGCAAAGACATTCAAATGATATTCCAAGATCCGCTAGCGTCGCTCAATCCGCGCATGACAGTAGGCGATATCATCGCAGAACCGCTACGAACGTATTATCCAAACATGAAAAAAGCGGAAGTACAGGATGAAGTACGCGCCCTGATGAAAAAAGTTGGCCTACTGTCCAATCAGATTAACCGCTATCCGCATGAGTTCTCTGGTGGTCAGTGTCAACGCATTGGTATTGCGCGTGCATTGATACTAAAGCCTAAAATTATTATCTGTGATGAGCCAGTTTCTGCCCTTGATGTCTCTATTCAAGCGCAGGTCATTAACTTATTGCAAGACATACAGCAAGAGATGGGATTGGCGCTGATTTTTATCGCTCATGATCTGTCAGTGATTAAGCATATCGCCGATCGGGTACTGGTCATGTATTTAGGTCATGCGGTTGAGCTAGGGGTAGACAAGGCCGTGTATAGCAATCCGACGCACCCTTATACTCAAGCGCTGATGTCTGCAGTGCCATTGCCTGACCCAATCGCCGAGCGTAATAAAGCCATTCAATTATTGGAAGGGGATTTGCCAAGCCCGATCAATCCACCGTCAGGCTGCGTATTCCGTACCCGCTGCCCGATCGCAGACAGCGAGTGTGCCCAAATCAAACCTGAGCTAGAAGGCACGTTAAACCATAGGGTCGCTTGTCTAAAAAATAAGGTTGACGCTATAGCGGTTTTATAATGGTTAAATGGTGTCTCAATAAAACTCTATTCTACTCAATACATGCTCTTGCACCAGATAGGCACAGATATAAGCACTTGGCCACGCAAACATAAAGGCCAGTCCCCACGAGTGCATCAACTCCATAAAAAAGCCATCGATAAAGCCTTGTTTTACCACCAACAAGGCCGTCGAAATAATGAATGACATCATCAGCGCCATGATACCTGTGAATATAAGTCGGTAATATTTGCGGCGGGTGCGAATTCTGAAGGTAGAGGTTTGTGACATAAAGAGGCTCGGTCTAATATTAAAATCACTCTGCTTAAAAACTTCTATAAGCAGGGCGCGGTAGTTATTAATTATGGCGTTAATACGGTCAAGATGGGGTAATAGTAATGTAATTCAATATGATGAGCATGGCTGATTTGGCAAAATTTGGACAAAACTGACCGCAATAATAACGCAAAAATTTATCAGATAATCATCAAAAGTCATTGTCCTCATTGTCCCAAGTTAAGCCAATTGAAGGTGCATGAGTACACGGATTGGGTTGGTTTTCACTGTTTTAATACGATAAGCTTTGCTATACGTTTTTTATTGCTTTCAGGTCGTAAGATTTTGCCATTTATTAATAGGGATGCTCCAATGATATTACTGCGTACAAGTTTGGCTGCTCTACTGGCTCTTTCTGTCGTGGGGTGTACGACGCCCAATACCTTTACCGTCGCTACGACCCAAAAGCTCGTACAGTACGAACGCAACAAGTCAGACCTTGAAGCCAAATCGTTAACGCTGGCATCTGGCGAGCAAATGACGTATTTAGAAGGCGGTAACTTAGCTGGTGAACCCTTACTATTGATTCATGGTTTTGGTGGTAATAAAGATAACTTTACTCGTATTGCGGATAAGCTAGGCGATTATCATCTGATCGTTCCTGACCTGCTAGGTTTTGGTAATTCTAGCAAACCACCAGAGGCGGACTACCGCGCTGATGCCCAAGCAAAGCGTTTGCATGAACTATTGCAAGCTAAAGGGATGGCATCGGATATCCATGTCGGTGGCAACTCGATGGGCGGTGCTATCAGTGTTGCCTATGCGGCGATGTATCCTGATAGTGTCAAAAGCCTGTGGTTACTCGACAGTGGTGGGTTTTGGTCAGCCGAGACGCAACGAGAGTTCAAAGCATTAGACCTTGATAACAGTCCTTTATTGATTGACAACACTGAAGCATATTTTACGATGTATAAGACGGTCATGTACAAGCCACCTTATGTTCCAAAGACGATACAAGCGGTCTTTGCCCAAGAGAATATCGCCAATCGGGCGCTGAATACTAGAATACTCAAACAGATCATTGAAGACAATGTAGAAGAACGTGCAAAAATCATTGCACAATACAATATTCCAACGCTGATCGTTTGGGGAGAAGAGGACAAAGTCATAAAACCTGAGACGGCCGAAATAATGAGCGAGCTGATGCCGCAAGCACAGATCATCATGATGTCACAAGTGGGGCACGTGCCTATGATAGAGGCGGTAAAAGATACGGCCGAAGATTATAAAGAGTTTCGGGCAGGATTAGAGAAATAATGAGTTAGGTTAGTTAAGCGTGTTTTAAACTAAAAAGAAACATCAGAATGTCTGATGTTTCTTTTTTACTATATGAAGCGTCGTTACTAGTATGCTTGTACAAGCTTGTTTTTTAGCTCAACTGCAACGACCCTTTCGCATTCATCAACAGCTCAACCACATCATCACCGCTAATCACTGTAAAGCGTTTATCGATGGCGGATTCTTCAACACCATTGTGCTTCATGCATGCGCTACAGACCAATACTTGGCCACCTTTTTCGATAAAGGCTTCTAGTAATTCACCCGCAGGTTCAAACGGTGCACCAATATTGACATCGTCCAGTGCGTTAGGCAAAGCCAAACGCACCGCATCTACCATCAATATCACTGAGGCAGAGTGTCCTTTTTTGAGTGCCACACCAGCCATCGTAAAGGCTAGCGTGATTTTGCTTGGGTTTGATTCACTATTATCAAATAATGTACCGACATAATCTGTTGTATTAATCATATGGTTCTCCTATTAGTGTTTTGTCATAGTAAATAACTAACTGGCTAATAGATTACCATTTATTATACTTTTTTATATAATGTATTGTTATCAAACAGTATCGCTTGAGTTACTTAGCCTATTGGCGGCCACGGACGATCAGCATCGCTCTCTATCCATTCGGCGACGTAGCCCGTTGGCGGTAGCTCCCATTCAGACTGCCCTAATGCTGCCATTACTTGTGCCGTGTCGATCACTCTGCCACCCTTAGTCACACCTGTACGCAGTAGCCCAGATGAGCAGGGTTTGCCCTTGACCCACATAGATTGCTCGATGTAGAGCCAACGCGCATCGATACCGACGATTTTGGTCTTTAGCGTGACTTTTTGAAAGGCGCGAATACGCTTACGGTATTGAATAGTGCTGCCCGCGATCACCAAACCCCAACGCTGTTTTAGTAGCTGGTTACCAAGCCCAGTCCGTACCGCAAAGTCCATACGCCCCAAATCATACAGCGTGAATACGCGGCCGTTATTCATCTCAAAAAAGTTATCGATATCAGATAAGCGGCAGCGAAACTGAATCTCACTGGTGTCCTTGAGCGTCAATGTATCGCCTCGTTTTGCTTTGAGGGCGGCATGAGCGATGGTGGCGGCATAACGGATAAATGGGTACATAGAACACTCTCAAAAGGGTTAAAGGATAAAGGTAGGGTCTACCAGATGATTATTGGTGCTCTTTATTAGACGGTACGCCAATATAATTAAAATAAGCACTGACGGTCTCGGGTATCCAGTTAATATCAAACTTTGAAGTCTTGGGTTTTGTGCCATTGGTGACTGACGTTTTATTTTTGGCCTGACCATTGTCTGAGCGATAACGCAGATAACCGATATGTCCACCATGCTCCGTGTCGAGGATGGTGACACTGTCAGAGACATCGTTTGGCGTTGCGGTAAAGCCAATGAAAGGATCGTCCTTTGCACTAATTAATAGTAGAGGCTTGGTTACGTTGATCAAATAAGGTAGGGCAGAAGAAGAGTGATAATAGTGATTGTTAGAGCGGTAGCCATGACGCGGAGCGGTGAAGATATCATCAAAGTCGCTGATACGATTGACAGCTTTGATAGCATCAATTTCTTCTTTGGTAATATCGTTCGCCAGTGCTTTTTTGATAATTGGATTGAGCAAATAAGGCGTATAGATACGATGACTCAAAAAGCTGTGCATGGTAATGGCCGCTGACGACATATCGACGGGAGCAGAGATGACCGCAGCGCCTTTGCAGATGGCTTCGTCACCATACTCGCCCATATACTTCGCTAGTGCATTACCACCGAGTGACACGCCAGCCGCATAGATATTGGCATACTGCGCACGTAAGTTTTGTAGCGCGTGATGCACCTCGGCAGTATCACCCGCATTATAAAAAACTCGACCATTAGCTGGAATACCGCCACAACTACGAAAGTGCACCACCACAAAATGCCAGCCTTGCGCATGTATTTGATATGCCAGCGCGCGAGCATAATGGCTATCGCTGCTGCCTTCCATACCATGAAATAGCACAATCAATGGCGTTTGCTCAAGCTCACCAGCTTTTGATGCCTTTACAGAATGCGCATCATAAAAGTCGTAAGCAATATCGGTTTCACTTAAGGAATCTTGCATCACCACGCGGCGATAGGTTGGTGCTTTAGGAGCAAAGAATTTGGGCAAGATGCTCTGCAAATGTGGATTGGTTAGCCAAAAGGGTGGCTTAAAAGGCACTGGAGCAAAAGGTGTGGTTGAAGTTGACATATAGTGGTCTTATTTAATCATCGTTAAAAAGTAGTGTTGTTTAATAACAGTGCTTTATCATAACGTCAGCAATGGTGAAAACCAATGATTTTCAGTGAACGCATGATTACTGAAAATAGCTACTGAAAACGATTACTGAAAAATGGCGACTGACTTACTTAGTTGAAAGACTGTTGCTGAATGAGTACATTGAAAAAAACTATTAAAATGGTGATGAGAGTGGTTAATCAAACTTATTAGCGCCTTAGGATTTATCCAATACTCGACCATCCATTGCCAGTCGCTCTTTTAAATTTTCAACATCTGCTTCAGCAAGTGTGGCGGTTAGGGTCACTTGTTTGCTGTAGGTGACATCTTCAATGTGACCGCCAAGACTTTCTATGATATAGCGGCACTGTGCTTCGGTCGCAAATGTCGCTAGTATTTGAATCTGTGTCATGGGTATATAGGGGCTTAATATCATCTCATCGACGACCGCTTGGGCAGAGCCTGCATAAGCACGGGTGAGACCGCCAGCACCCAATTTGATACCACCGAAGTAGCGCACCACGATGATAATAACGTTGCCGATAGACTTATGCTGTAGGACGTTCAATATAGGCCTGCCTGCCGTACCGCTTGGCTCTCCGTCATCATCGAACCCTGCACTGGTGGTGTTATCAGGGTCGCCAACGATATAGGCCCAGCAAAAGTGACGCGCATCTGCATATTGCGTACGTAGTTGTTCCACGTGAAACATTGCTTGCTCACGGGAGGTCATAGGATAGGCGTAAGCAATAAACTCGGATTTTTTAATTTCTAGTCGAGTGTTGACCGCACGTTTTAGCGTTTGATAGCTCATATTTCATCAGGCTTAGGTTGGATATGTTAAACTGGCATAACTTTCACTGCTGTCCATATTTGGCACAGTGTTCATTTAATTTTCATTATAGTACCATTTCTAACCATCGAAGATAACGAGCCGCTCACGGCTGCGTGCTGGCATCGTTAGTTTCTGATTTAGGGCTGGTATAATAAAACCGATGGTAGTAAATAGTATGCGTTTAGATAAATTTATTAGTAAAGCCACTGAGCTGTCGCGTAAAGAGTCCAAAAAGATTATGCACGCCGGCGAAATCACCGTAAACGATCAAGTGGTCAAAGATCCGGGTCTACATGTCGATATCGTCAATGATGAAGTGATGTGGGCAGGCGAGCCTTTGTCAGTCGCTGCTGGCAATCGCTATATCTTGTTGTATAAGCCTGAAGGCTTTGAATGTACCCTCAAAGTTAAAGAGTATCCAATCGTCACCGAACTGATTGCAGTACCAGAATTGGGCAGCATGCGTATCGCAGGTCGACTTGATGTCGATACCACAGGCGCACTGCTCATGAGTGATGACGGCGGCTGGCTACATCGTGTCACCAGTCCTAAGCATGAACATGCAAAAGTCTATGAGCTGACCTTGGCAGATGCGATGGATAGCGCAGCGCAAGCCAACGCGGTTAAAGAAGTAGCTGAAGGCATCTTGCTCGAAGGTGATCACGAAGAAACCAAGCCTGCCGTGCTTGAGTTCATCGATGAGACGCATGCTCGTCTGACACTAGAGCAAGGCAAATACCATCAGGTTAAGCGTATGATGGGCTACTTTGGTAATCGAGTCACTGAGCTGCATCGCGCCAGTATCGGTCATGTCTCGCTAGAAGGTCTAGAAAAAGGCGACAGTCGCTTTTTGACTCCAGAAGAAGTGGCCAAGTTTTAATGACTGAGCGGTTTAATGCTTAGCACTGTTGTTTTTTAGAGTATCGTTTCGTGAATTAGGAGCAGACACTATATAGTGTGCTGCTTTTTTTGATTCATTATTCTAGGGCATATTCTCAATTCAATCGACAGTCATCTAAACGGGTTAAAAATGGCTAAATCTTGCCAAACGGCGTCAAATAGCTGACTAATATCTCGAGATTATCTGCGCTATTTTCCTTGCTTGACGGCAATTTATCTTATTTTTATCACCATTTTTAAAATGAGGACACGCCTTAGGTTCACTCTCTTTTTGAGCTCATTATCATTGCGTTATGTCTAGCAGTAACTTGTGTTGCCTATCTCTTAAAGCTAGGTAGCAGTTTTGCGACATGAGTCATTTAACACTTCGCAAAACCATTCCATATGCTACAGTCTTTTCTATCTACATCTTTATATCATCATTTTTTAGTGTGGCTTTAGTATGGCTAGCTCAGTATGGCCAAGTATTGAAAGCCGCCATGATTAAATACCAGATAGGACTCTCTCTGTGACATTACCTGTACTAAAATCAGCCAGTTTGATCAGTGTGATACTACTAGCAACCACGGCTTGCGCGCAGCCAAGTTCAGCGGACGCGACCAGCACCCAACCCAGTCAGAATAGCCAAAGCTCACAAACGGTTGAAGCGGTGAGTTCGACTGTCGATAAGCGACTGCGCCAAGTACTGACTCAAGCAGGCATCAAAACGCAAATCACCGCTATTGTGCCGTCCAAATTACCCAATATGTATCAAGTCAATTTGGCTGGCCAGTTGCCACTGCATATCACTGAAGATGGTAAATATGTCATTCAAGGTGAGCTACAAAAGAATCCAAGCAAGCGGGTAGTGACCAAAACACCCGTACGCAGCACGAGTGCGCAGGTAGGCAAACCTGTCAGTGCGAGTGTCAAGTCTGACATGCTAGCAAATATGGCTGCACTGAAAAACATGAGTGCGAAAACGCCATTCTTTTACACAGCCGTGCCTGGTGTGATCTGGGGCGCGACGCTAGAAGGCGTGCCGTTTTTATTGTCAGATGATGCACAGTACATCACTGATGGCGAGATATCTGTCATCGAAAATGGTCAGTTTATCGGACTTGACGAAGCATTTGAATCGCTGAAAAATCAATCTGTGTTTGCGACGTTGGATAAGAGCCAACTGATTACTTATCCTGCGACCAGTGCCGAGCGCGCTGTTATCTATATCGCTGACGACGTGAACTGCCCTTATTGCCGCCTGTTTCACAAGCAAGTACCGATGCTCAATGCCAAAGGCGTGACGGTCAATGTCATAGGCTACCCGATATATGAGGCGTCACCTGCGCAAATGCGTGGTATTTGGTGTCAGGCTGATGAAGACAGTCGCCGTCAAGCGTTTGACAAGGCAATGCTAAAAGGTGAGATGACACCTGCATCAGCAAGCTGTAGCATCGATCATGTGACACCCAATCGTGAAATAGCAGCTGGACTCGCGGTAATGGCGACGCCTGCTATCTACCGTGAAGACGGGGTGCTGTACCAAGCAAGCTTTGAAAGTCCTGAGTTTCTAGAATTCCTAGGCATTGAATAATTTATCGGTACCATTAAATATTTTTAGCTCTTCTTTTTAGCCCTTCAGCGCTTTGATATCTTGAGCGCTTAGCGCAAGCCATAAAAAACCGCCTTATGAGATGACTTATAAGGCGGTTTTTTTAGCGTTTTATTTAGAAGCTTCCGTGTCTCAAAAATTATCTTAAATGACCTATGGTAAGACGATATCAACGATTTTCCAGTTGATCAGTCCTTCACGCTGCATCTCAATAGTCAACGGATAACCTTTCACTTGACCACTCACGCTAAAGCAATTGATGCCGCAATAGCTCAGCGATGGCTTCTCGCTGTCATTGCCTTGGGCGACTTGTTGCTCAAGTTCGGCAGCTTGTTTTTTCATGACTTGCTGTATTTGGCTTTTGACCACGGCATCGACATCACCGCGTTGAATGATCAAAGACTGAATGAGGTTTTTGAGGTCGACCTGATCGCTAGCGATGGCCCATGCAGCGGCCAGCTCTTTGGTGGCTGTGTTGGCTTGCCCTTGAGTATTGATGACCTTTTCGATATTTTGCGGGGTGATAGCGCCATTGACGGCTTTGGTGATAAAGCCATTGGCTGCCTCAGTCAATGGCTCGCCGCCCAGCTCAGAGATAAGAGGGTACTTCGTCATCGTCGTGGCAAACTGGCCAGTTAACTGGTTTTGGATGCTTGGTCGTACTTGATCATAATTGATCTCTGCTGCGATGGTTGCGCCATCCTTGTCATCATAAGCATTTTTGAGCTGATAGGCACTGTAATAAGGAGAGCCTGCATAGATTGCAATGGCAATTATTATCAATAAAACAATCAGCTTTTTCATAAGACTTGGCACCTTGTCACAAATGTCATCAGTTATGGCGATAGATATTATCACGAGTGCAGGTGATTCAGGTATGAAAAGCTTTATAGCGTTCTTAATAAACTGTGTATCTCCATGAATCAGCATCAGTCACGAATTTCATCAGCCCAAAGCTTGATAATTCAGCAGACCATCTCCATAAATAGCGCAAACTTTTTATAATTGATTTGGCTAAGCAGCCCTCCACCGTATTTGTTTGTCAGAGTCACGCACTGCTCCTCATAAAATCTTAGACCTGTTTATGAAACGTTCGTTTTCTATGTTTCATGTGAAACCTTGTAGATTGATTGTATAAGGTTGAGACAGTCGTTGATTGGAGCAGATGAGCTGACAAACCGGTGGTACTGTAAGGACGATAGGAGAAACCATGAGTAAACGCGATTTTTATGAAATATTAGGTGTCAGCAAGACCGCTGACAACAAAGAAGTTAAGCGAGCCTACCGCAAGCTTGCCATGAAATATCATCCAGATCGCAACTCTGATGACCCTGATGCTGAAGATAAATTTAAAGAAGCGTCGATGGCTTATGAAGTGCTGAGCGATGCAGAAAAGCGTTCAGCATACGACCGTATGGGTCATGCAGCCTTCGAAAACGGCATGGGTGGTGGTGGATTCGGCGGTGCAGGCGGTGGCAATTTCCAAGACATCTTTGGCGATATTTTTGGCAACTTTGGCGATATATTCGGTCAGCAGCGTGGCGGTGGCGGCGGTGGACGCTCACGTCGTGGTTCGGATTTGCGTTATGTGATCGAGCTGACCTTAGAAGAAGCGGTACGTGGCTGCAAAAAAGAAATCAGCTTTACGGCTCCTGCCCCTTGTGAAACTTGTGATGGTAAAGGCGCAAAAAATGCGTCTGATATTGTGACTTGTCAAACCTGTCATGGGCAAGGGCAAGTCCGTATGCAGCAAGGTTTCTTTGCTGTGCAGCAAGCATGCCCGCATTGCGGCGGTACTGGTAAACAAATCAAAAACCCTTGCTCTGATTGTCATGGTAATGGTGTCAAAGACAAATCACGTACGCTAGAAGTGTCTATTCCAGCCGGCGTTGATGACGGTGATCGCGTACGCTTGTCAGGTGAAGGCGAAGCAGGCGGCGCTGGCGTACAAAATGGCGACTTATATGTCGAAGTACGTGTCAAATCGCATAATGTGTTCACGCGTCAAGGCGCCGATCTCTATATGGATGTGCCTGTCAGCATTACCGATGCGGCACTAGGTAAAGAAGTTGAAATCCCAACCTTAGATGGTAAAGTAAAAATCAAGGTGGCCGAGGGTACGCAGAGCGGTAAATTGTTACGTGTGCGTGGCCGAGGTGTGACGCCAGTTCGCACCACGATGAAAGGTGATCTAATTTGCCGTGTCATCATCGAGACACCAGTGAATCTAACAGGTGAGCAAAAAGATCTGTTACGTCAATTCCAAGATACCTTAGATGACGATAGCAAGCATCAACAGTCGCCGCATAAAAAATCTTTCTTTAAAAAGATTAGTGACTTGTTTGATTAAGAATAACTACTACTAAGTAGTTATAATCAAAATTAGCCCAAAGGTTTCACATGAAACCTTTGGGCTTTTTATTGCCTGTATAAAAGACCCCTCATGGGATGATATTTGCTAAACTTACAACCAATGATATGCCAAACAACCTCACTAAAAATACAGCATTTAAGGTAACAATATGAGTCAACAAGCAAAAGAACAAGCCATCAACGTTGGTGTGATTGGTGCAGGTGGTCGTATGGGCCGTATGCTCATCGAGGCGGTAAACGACAATACCCAAACCATGCTTAGAGCTGCGATTGAACGCCAAGGATCTAGCCTCGTCGGCGCAGATGCAGGAGAAGTCGCTGCTGTCGGACGCTTAGACGTGCAAATCGTTGATGATCTACAGGCTGTAATCAGTGATATCGACGTGCTGATTGATTTCAGTCTGCCTGATGCCACTGAAAAAAACATGCAGATTTGTGCTGAGCATGGCGTTGCTATGGTCATCGGTACCACAGGATTCAATGAGCAGCAAGAGCAGGTATTGGCAAAAGTGAGTGAGCAGATTGCGATCGTTTATGCAGGTAACTACTCAACAGGCGTGAATCTGTCATTGAAGTTGCTAGGAATGGCAGCAAAAGCATTTGGCAATGACGCGGATGTAGAAGTCATCGAAGCACATCATAAGCACAAAATCGATGCGCCATCAGGTACCGCTTATATGATGGCAGAAGCCGTGGCAGAAGCCCGTGGACAGAATCTAAAAGATGTCGCTATTTATGGCCGCGAAGGACAAACAGGCGAGCGAGAAGCTGGTACGATTGGTATTCATGCGATTCGTGGTGGTGAAATCATCGGCGATCATACCGTAATGTTCATCGCTGACGGTGAAGTGGTTGAGATCACTCATCGCGCTCGCGCTCGCATGACTTTTGCCACTGGTGCTGTGCGTGCTGCGACTTGGATTATTCAGCAAGAAGTCGGGCAGTACAATATGCAGGATGTGTTGGGTCTCAACGACTAGATATTGTTGATTACAAAATCGATGATGGCTTGATGATATGAGGGGATAGATGTGAATGGTATTAAGCACTATATAACGCATCAGCTGGTGAGTACTATTTGCATGACTATCAGGGCGTGCTTCTGTGTACTGGTACTAAGTGTCGTTGTCCTACCAGTGACCGTACAAGCGGGTACCATTCAAACCTACGTGATTGAAACTTACGGCGGAGTTGCTCTGTTACCTGCAGTCAGACAGCAATTAAATAGCAGCGCTGATGGCGGGACGGTCACAACTTATCAAGACAAGCTGGTACTGAATACCACAGCGGCTAATTATCAGGCCGTACAGCAGCTCTTGACTCAGATTGATGGTCAGCCGCAAGCCTTGACCGTCGCTGTGCGAGTTGGCAGTAATAGCAGCACGCAGAGTGGTATCCAGCAAGGGCAGGTTATTATTACTAATCGTGGTATTCAAGGGTCAGGTATCATTAATCAAAGTAACAGTCAGCAGCAGGGCAGTAATTCATACCAAATAAAAACCTTATCTGGTAGTGTAGCGAGCATTAGCACTGGCACGCTCTACTCTCTAACTCAGGCTTATAGTAGCAATCGCTATGGCAATCAGCAGCGACCCGCTAACCCTAATCTAAAGCCACAGATTATTATTCAGCAGCAAGTATTGCTTCCAACCACTCAAGGAATTACCGTTACACCAAGATTGCTTGCTAATGGACAAGTTGAAGTACAACTTTCCCAAGTGGAAGAAACACTCGCGCGATCCAATTCGACTTATAATCGCAGTGGTTCTGTGAATCATGCTATTCAAGGTCAACGTTTGAGTAGTACGATTATCGTGTCTCGCGGGCAATGGGTGACTATCGGACACATCTCTCAAAACAGTCAAAACCAAAGTACTAGCTATGGCAGTAACCAATCAGTCAATAGTCATAACAGTGTGCCTATTTCATTACTGGTACAGTAGTTGTTTATCAATGATATCGTTAAACGAGCATAAAAAAGCGCGGCACTGATATCAACAGTGCCGCGCTTTTTTATTAACAGTAGAGCAAAAAACTAGTCAATGTAAATCACATCTAATGGTGGAAAACCATTGAACTCAACTGATGAATAAGAATTGGTATAAGCACCAGTGGTGAGCCAGTAGATTTTATCACCAATCTCTAGCTCTTCTGGCAACTGATACCCTGCTTCTTCATACATGATATCAGTTGAATCACACGTTGGACCGGCCAATACCACAGTACCTTCGCTGGTTGAGGTTTCCATCTTAGGGGTATAAACAGGGTATTTGATGGCTTCGCCCAGTGTCTCGATCAAGCCTTGGAACAATCCTACATCGGTGTATACCCAGCGAGTCAAATCGGTGCTAGATTTACGCGATATTAAGATCACATCACTCGCCAACACCCCTGAGCCGCCTACTAACGAGCGGCCTGGCTCTAAAATAATCTCAGGCATATCCTCTTCGTTATAATCGTCCGTTAGATAGCTCTTGATTTCTTCTGCGTATACTTTTATCGGATTCACTTCGCTGATGTAGTTGGCTGGAAAACCACCGCCCAAGTTAATCATTTGTAGCTTGATGCCTTCTTCATTTTTCATCCAGTCAAACATGTATTTGACCTTGGCTAATGCATCATCCCACGCGGCAACATCCTTTTGCTGACTGCCCACATGGAATGAGATGCCATAAGGCACTAAGCCCAAATCTCGCGCTTGAATCAATAGCTCGATTGCCATATTTGGATGACAACCAAACTTACGAGATAGCGGCCATTCTGCAGTATCTGACCCTTGTACTAAGATACGCACAAATATTCTTGAGCCAGGTGCATGCTTTGCGATATTTTTTAGATCTGCTTCTGAGTCAGTGGCATACAGATCAACCCCTTTTTCAAACGCATATTTGACATGATCGGCTTTCTTGATGGTGTTGCCATAAGAAACACGCGATGCATCTACACCGCAGTCCAGCACGCGATCAAGCTCATAAATAGACGCACAGTCAAAGTTTGAGCCAAGCGTAGCCAGTAGGTTAATGACTTCAACGGCAGGGCTCGCTTTCATTGCATAATGGATTTTTGCATCAGGGAAGAACCCAACCATTTCATGATATTTCGTCTTTATACGACTAAGGTCAACCATCAAAAAAGGCGTCTCACGACCTTCAGCAGCTTTGGTGAATTTCTGCCAGCTGGCAGGGTCAAAATATTGGTCAATTTTGATCATTGTCATAGTGGTAAACCTTTAGTAAGGACAGTATCTGCTAGAAAAATTATCGTCAAACAGCGGATATTAAATCATAATATCCGCGTTAGGCATTATTATATAGTGGACATCAAATACAGAGATTAAACGTTGGTCGCAGCCTGTGGTTGGGCTTCAGCTGCTTCTTGCTTTTCGCGTATTTTGAGGACTTTACGCACTTTATCACGAGCACGTGTTTGCTTGAGGCGAGACAAATAATCGACGAATATGACACCATTGAGATGATCCATTTCGTGCTGGATGCAAACGGCAAGCAGACCTTCTACTTCTTCGTCAATTTTTTCGCCATTCTCATCCAAGGCTTCGATACGCACTTTATTAGGACGTTCAACGCTGTCATAAACCTCAGGAACTGACAGACAACCTTCTTCATACGGTTGTTTGTCTTCTACCAATGGTGTCACTTTTGGATTGATAAACACCCGAGGGCTGTCTTTATCTTCAGATAAGTCGATCACGATAAGCTGAATATGGTGATCCACTTGGCTGGCAGCAAGACCAATACCTTGAGCATCATACATCGTCTCAATCATATCTTTGATTAAGGCTTTGATTTCAGCAGTGACTTCCTTGACAGGCTTGGCAATCGTGCGCAAACGAGGATCTGGATAACTTAGAATAGGGAGTAGTGCCATAACGCTCACCTCAATGATAAGATAAAATAGGGTTGATATTATAAGATAAATGGGGACAAAAGTAATGCTTATCAATACTTTCGCAGTCACAAGATACTCTATAAGACGAGAATATATAAATTCTCATTATGAACAGCACAAAAAAGCCCTACTTGGCGTAGGGCTTCTATTTTGAACGGTTATTTTAAATTATCAGTTATGCACGGCGTTTATTTACAATCATCTCATACAAGAATAGTAGTATGATGGCACCGATTACTGAGAAGATAAGACCCGTAAAGCCGCCATCTGCATTGATACCGATCATTCCTGCGATAAGTCCACCAAGCATTGCACCAACGATACCCAAGACAATGGTCATGATCCAACCCATAGGGTCACTGCCTGGTTTAATAGCACGTGCCAATAGACCTGCGACTAGACCTACAATAATCATCCAAATAAAGCTCATAATATTCTCCTAAATTTATCAATAGTTATAATGTGTTACGTCTCTAATGAATACATTGTAAACAGTCGCAAGACACAAAAGTAAGCACGAAATGTTACCTGTGTACGGGCTATGTGAGAAAATAGTCTTGTTTGCTAACACGTAGAGGCAATAGGTAAACGGGAGGTTACAAAGGTAGCTGTAATGCTAATAGGGGTGTTTGTCAGTGCTGGTATTATGGCGAAATTTATAAAAACTGAGATAAAAAAACGCGACTTATCTTTGAAAAGATAGTCGCGCTTCTTTGCTGTAGTAACTATTCAGAATAGAGTCTAACTAACAGGATTACTTGCTGTGAAGTGCAGTTAATAAACGCTGATGAATACCTTCAAAACCACCGTTAGACATCACCACAATCGCATCACCTGCCTGCGCATGATGGGTGATATGCTCGACGATAGCATCGACACTAGACATGACTTGCTGGTTACCAATGGCGTCATTTGTGGCAGTGGCCTGTTCAATAACTTCTCTCAAGCCCCATTCTAGTCCAGTAGGCTCATACCAAAGCGTATAGTCAGCGAGGGCCGCAGACTCAGCTAAGTTGTCTTGATGAACTCCCATCTTCATGGTGTTGCTACGCGGTTCAATAATCGCCCAGATACGTCTGTCAGACAGCTTCTTTTTGGCACCATCTAATGTCGTGGTAATGGCGGTTGGATGATGCGCAAAGTCATCAAACACTAGGATGTCGTTTACGTCACCAATCAGCTCCATCCGGCGTTTGATACCAGCAAAGGCTGATAGCGCGGCGCAAGCCGTCGAAATGCTCACGCCGATATCATACGCTGCCGCGACGGCAACGAGCGCATTATTGACGTTGTGAATACCACTCATCGACCAGTTTACGATCGCTGTCGCGTCTTTATTATCAGCAAAGCTCATCTGAAACTGGCTGCCATCTTCGCGCATGAGTTCAGCTTGCCATTCGCTATCGTTTACAAGGTTATTAGCTGTGCTCTCATCAACCACCGATGTCCGCCAAACAGGTGTCCAAACGCCTTTCGCTAACGTATCTTCTAAACTGGCGGTCGCTGCTGGCATGATGATTTTTCCAGTGCTTGGAATCATGCGTATCATATGATGAAACTGTGTCTGGATAGCATTTAGATCTGCAAAGATATCCGCATGATCAAATTCTAGATTGTTCAAGATAGCCGTACGCGGACGGTAATGAACGAACTTTGAGCGCTTATCAAAAAAAGCAGAGTCATACTCATCGGCTTCAATGACAAAGTATCCTGTCTTTGAGGGGTCATCGTTATTCTTATCAGCACCCAAGTAGCTGCTGTGCGCAAACACTTGCTGCAAGTGCTCGTCAGTGGTGTTGACCAATGGCACACCGCCAATCAAAAACCCCGTATCGATACCCGCATAATGTAGTATCCAAGCAAGCATGGTGGTGGTCGTCGTCTTACCATGAGTACCAGCAACGGCGATCACATGGCGCGATTGCAGTACTTGCTCAGATAAAAACTGTGGCCCTGAGGTATAGCGCAGACCGTTATCTAGCATATACTCAATCACATCCATGCCGCGCTTCATCGCATTGCCCACGACGACTAGATCGGGTGCTGGCTGTAAATGTGAGATCAAATAGCCTTCTTCAATCGTGACGCCAGCATTCTCAAGTTGGGTCGACATCGGCGGATAAACACTGGCATCTGAGCCCGTGACAGTATGGCCGAGTTCTCGTGCTAACAGCGCTAGCGAGCCCATAAAAGTACCACAGATACCAAGAATATGAATATGCATAGACGTTCCGTACAAGCTTGAATAAAGGAAATAAAATCTAATAAAAGACACGAGTTTGGATGCTTGGCTGCCATTAGGACAGCTCATCTTTTGACCAAGGCTTGCCAAGGCAATAGCGCTATCAACCATCAACCAGCAATCATTGTAAAGTAAACGCTGTTCGATGACCAATAAAAAACGCCCAACAAGTAGGCGTCATTCAATAGGCTATATTTGGTCAATCTGACTAGCAAAGTTTATTGACGCGACAACGTATAGTCATTATCTGGATTGTCTTGCTTATCGAGTAACACTAGATGATTGTCTTGGATCTGATAAGCTTCGATATTTTTGCTTTCATAAACAATCGTGATTTTATCGTTATCTTGACGATAAATGCCAGATTCAAGTAATGGTTTTCGTGGTCGTTCAGGGTTGTGATAGCTACTGGACTTTAACACCGAACCATCTGCAAATAGATTCAGAGTGATATCAATACTATCGCAGTCTATACAAGGTACCATACCACCATAATCACCCATTAACGTTGCTTGTAGCATGCTAATTTTGGATTCTGATTGTGTTGCCGATGACGGTTTATAAGCATCATTGCTGAATTGCGCCGCTGCGATAAGCGATTGGCCTTCTGTCACTTCATCCAGATTATTAGAGTCCGATTGAGACGCTTCACTACTTTGTAGGCTATTTGAGAGATCATTTTGATCAACGGTATCAACAGAGGCCATCTTGGTCATCATTTCTTGGTCAGCATTAGAGGAGGCACTGTCACAGCCTATGAGCAGCACACATAGCGGCACTGCTAATATCGAAAGGTGCCAGCGACTGACAGCAGATGTGGTAGAACGAATAGACGCAAGATATATCATGATCATACCAAAACAATTTCAGATAATATTTGAGAGTTTTCTCATCTGACCGACAATGTAATGCTCTTGTCAGAACAGAGAGGCAGTAAGGAGTATGGAATTATTAATAACATAAGTCGGGTAACTTATTAAATTATCTTGTAATAACCGTGAAAAAGCCTAATAAGAAAATATAGGAATAACTAAAGTCTAGCTGTTCATAAACAATCTGTCTAAAGATATCAAAGGGTTAAAGATATCTCTGTGGGCTTTTTGTTGTGGTCGATATATTGAGTGGCTTAGCGATGAACCTCATTAGTCTTGTGCTATGACTAATGGAGTTTATAAGGGACAGTAAACAGTGGCTTATATAAAAACAGACATTACATAATAAAATATGAATGTCTGTTTGTTTAAAGAGAAGGCTTAATACTGCGAGCAAGTTGTGAACAATTTATATAATCAAGACAGTTCTAAGCGGTGCGAATAGCCTTAGGTGATTTAATAATACGCATTAATATCAATACGTGTACGATCAGCAGTATGACAAATAAAATCAAAGACTGCTCAGGAATACTCAACCCCATAAAGGTCCAGTCGACTGAGGCGCATTCACCAGAGCCTGCAAAAACTTCCTTAAATACTTGCAAAATAGGCAGGGTATCAAGCCAATAATCCAGACCTGGACCACATGAGGGTACTTGATCAGCCGGTAGATGCTGTAGCCAAACATGACGCGTAGCAACTGCAGTGGCCCAGCCAATCCCTGCCAAGCTACCAAGCCACAATAACAGTCTGACCACTTTAGACTTGGGATTAAATAACGCTGATATCAAGGCAAAACTGCCCATTATTATCAGACCTACACGTTGAAAGATACAGAGCGGGCAAGGCATTAGACCCAAATGACGCTGTAAAAAGAAAAACGCAAAGCTCATTCCTATGATTGACATCAAGACCAAAAATACTTGCAAATTACGGTAGGTGGTTAGCTGTCGCATTATACGGTTACTCTTATGGATTCGTCTAAAATAGATAGTGCAGCCAATCTTATATGATGTAGATAGGATGTTAGACATGCGCCGTCTACTGTGTGTAAGGCGCAGTCTTGTCTGCGATTTATCCAAATCATCTCAAACTGACTACAGGTAACAGAGGATTAGCGATATTGCTGCAAAAAGTCCATAAAGTCATCTGTCTCAGACTTTTCAATATCAGCTTGCTGGAGAATGGATTTTTCTGCCAATACCTCATACTTCGCTTGGGTGTTTGGACTGAGCGTTTGCTGCAATAGTGACTCACGATGCTGCTGGGCCAACGTAAAGCCAAGCTGCCATAAGCTGCCTAAGCGTTTGCTGTCAGAGTTGACCTGTGCAGAGATGGTCGACTCAGAATGCCCTGCTTTGCCTTGCATTAGCGCCACTGCTGCACGGTAATCGTTACCACCGTAGTGCGCATCTAACAATGCGGCAAGCGGTTGCATGCGCTCTAAATGCATGAGCATCCAGCTCTCAAGCGATTGCTCTTCACCGTTATTGATAATATGTAGATTGTCGCGACGACCTTCATTGACCACGCGCTCAAGATTGATGGCTAGGGCGTCTTCTTCATCAGGAAGTAAGTCAGGAGACTCATTGAATAAGCAATATAGTGCCATGACTTCTAAGAAACAGGCACTAGAGAGACGAATACCGACATCACTATACGGATCGAGATCGATAGCACGGAATTCCACATAAGCAATACCGCGGCGCTCAAGTGCTTCGGTTGGCGTCTCACCGCTCATGGCAATTTGTTTTGGTCGGATAGGGCTGTAGTATTCGTTTTCTATTTGCAGAATATGATTATTGATCTGAATCGGATTGCCATCTGCATCTTCTAGGCCAAGCTTGGCAAAGCTTTCATGTGGTGTCTGAATCGCACGGCGCAGACCTGCGACATATTCTGGTAAATAGTTATAACGAATATCAAGTTGCTCTTGCACGCTATTGGTGTAGCCCAGTTTACCCATACGTAGACTGGTGGCAGTAGGCTTATAATAGGTCGAATTATTTAGCAGCTCTAAGTCATGCTCACGGCCTGCTAAGAAACAAGGACAGACGCTTGGACTGGCACCTAATAGATATAGGACTAGGCTGGTCAAACGCTTAAAGTTGCGAATAAGACCTAGGTATTTCTCGTTTTTGAACTCTACTAGCGTCTGGCTTTGTGCCGTTGGCGTTTTGGCTTGCCACGTTTCAAACAGCTCATCACCGAATGATAAGTTGTAATGAAGACCTGCAATGGTCTGCATGCGGCGACCATAACGAATACCCAAACCACTACGATAGAGCGTTTTTAGCTTACCAGTGTTAGAGCTGCCATAATCAGCCAATGGAATATCTGCATCATCAGAAGACAACATACAGGGCATCGATAGTGGCCACATCAGCTCACCTTCAGGCATGCCCTGATATACCAATACATGCAGTTGGCGCAGCATATTTAGCGTCTCTTTTGGTGAGGCTTTGGGTTCAGTGATAAGCTCAAGCAAGCTCTCTGAGTAATCTGTAGTGATAAAAGGATGGGTAAGTTTTGACCCCAGTTTGGCAGGATGCGGCGTTTGTGCTAGGTAGCCATCTGGCTTCACACGCAGCCCTTCTTTTTCGATACCGCGGAGCATACCCGTCAAATGCTGGCTGTCAAACCAATTGGGAATCTCAAAATCAACAAAGCTACTCGCAAAATTACTCATAATCGTCGTCTATGGTCATTTATTATGGCGGATCGAAACACGCAATGTGTTGGTCCATAAAATAGGTAAATATTAGGTCAATAATTCCGTCAGTTTAGCTCAAAGCCGTGTCGAAAACCACGGACGCTTACAAATACGATAAGCTTTAGAAGAGCTGACTTGCTCGAGTTTTGACACGTATTTTTTAGTAAGCTGACTGGCAGTAAGATGTCGATACTGGTAAAGAATATCGACAAAAAAAGCACCTACCCCAGAGATAGATGCTTTGATTGTGATGCCGTTAGGCTGTCTAAAACAATATCAGCGATCACCGTAGCATCTCAAATATAAGGCATTTAAATCAGATTACATTTAAAGCATATTATATAGAAAACGATGAGCCACAGCCGCAAGTGGTTGTCGCGTTTGGATTGGTCACGACAAACCGTGCGCCTTCTAAACCTTCAGTATAGTCAACCGTAGAGCCTTGCAAATACTGATAGCTCAGTGAATCAACGACCAACGTTACATCATCGTTGTCAAAGTTGGCATCATCTTCATTCAGCTCATTGGCAAAATTAAACCCATAAGAGAATCCTGAGCAGCCACCGCCAGTCACATAGACGCGCAGCATGAGGTCGCTATCCCCTTCTTCTTCACGCAGACGGCGCACTTTTTGTGCCGCACTGTCTGTGAGACTCAATATTGTTGGATCTACTGGCTGACTTGAGCTTGGACTAAATTGGTTGGCTGATTCGTTCATATCTACCTCAGTTGCTAGGATCAAATGCGGTCGTCGTCCTGTTTGGGTTTGCCATTAAATAGTGGCAAATAAAGATACGTACGGCGTTTGACTAAATTGGGTGCTGTTATCATGGCCGCGCTACATACTATAGCTATCAAATAAAGGTATGTAAGCCACTTATATTTTAGCAGTATATCATAATGGGGATATTGATTCGTTTGTCAAGAGTGACGCGACTAACTGAATTTTACCTGCCAAAAATATCGTCATAATAGCCTCATGATACCGAGTATTCATGAGCCTATTAGCTTTGTATAATATCCAAGGTTTTACGATAACCGTGGCCTAAATAATTGCTTAGTTTTGAAATAGTTATTTAATCGTTTGCCTATAGGCCAAGCGTTTGAAATAATAGCCGCCAGATAGCATACCCCATGTGTGTTTTTTATTGCCTTATATTTATATTATTGTTGAGATGAAGAAATTATATGATCGAATTTAAAGACGTTGGTGTTCGCCGTGATGGTCGTGAATTGTTTGCAGGTGCAAGCTTCCAGCTCCATCCAGGCCACAAAGTTGGCTTGACGGGCAACAACGGCACGGGCAAATCTACCTTATTTGCTTTGTTATTGACGCAAATGGGTAAAGGCGACACTGATGTCACGCTTGATAGAGGCGAGGTCAGTATCCCTGATAGCTGGCATGTGGCGCACATGGCACAGGAAGTGGGTGCCACAACGCAGTCTGCGGTTGACTATGTATTGAGCGGTGATGAGCAGTGGTATGAGATTAACGCCGCCCTCAATGATTTGAGTAGCGTGAGTGACGAGCAGATTGGGGTATTGCATCAGCAGTTTGACGAGATCGATGGTTATCGTACCCCGACTAAAGCCGCACAAATTATGGCAGGTCTTGGTTTTAATACTAGCCAGCATGAACTGCCAGTAGAAGGGTTCTCAGGTGGTTGGCGCATGCGTCTGAACCTTGCTAAGACCTTGATGAGCCGTGCTGATCTGATGCTACTCGATGAGCCAACCAACCATTTGGACTTAGATGCTATCTTGTGGCTTGAGACGTGGATCAATGCCTATACGGGTCTGGTCATCGTCATCTCGCATGATCAAGCGTTTTTGGATGCAACCGTCGGTCATATCCTGCATGTAGAACAGCAAAAAATCACCCTTTATACGGGTAACTATCAGCAGTTCATTCGCACGCGTCATGAGCGTATGGCACAGCAGCAGCAAGCGTTTGAAAAGCAAGAAGCGACTAAGGCCCATTTGGATGACTTTATTCGTCGTTTCCGTGCTAAAGCCAGTAAGGCCAAGCAAGCACAGAGCCGTATTAAGCAGCTAGAGCGCATGGCAGAGTTGTCACCGATGATGGCAGACAACCCGTTCTCGTTCCAGTTCTATGACCCAGCAAACATGAGCTCACCACTGATTGAGCTGACCAATGCAGATATTGGTTATAGTGAGACACCGCTTCTACACAATGCTAATGTACAGGTGACACCTGATACCCGTCTTGGTCTGCTTGGTATGAACGGCGCTGGTAAATCAACACTAATTAAGGCGTTAGTCGGTGAGCTTGGGGTATTAACAGGGAAGTATCGTGTTTCGGATACACTGAAGTTAGGTTATTTTAATCAGCATCAAATGGATATCCTAGATGCTAAAGCTACACCCATAGAGATGCTGCGTCGTCTGGCAGGTAAAACCTCTGATGCGATGCTACGTTCGTTTTTGGGCAGTTTTGACTTTCGCGGTGAGCGCATCGATACCCCAAGTGAGCTATTCTCTGGTGGTGAGCGTGCGCGTCTGACGCTAGCATTGATCGTTTGGCAACGTCCAAACGTCCTTGTGCTGGATGAGCCAACCAACCATTTAGATTTACAAATGCGTCAAGCGTTGACTATTGCCTTGCAAGGTTTCCAAGGGGCAGTGGTACTGGTCTCGCATGATCGTGAACTGATTGCCAACGTCTGTGATGAGCTGTATCTGGTGCATGACGGTATCATAGAAGAGTTCGATGGTGATATCAGCGACTACGGTAAGTGGTTGGCAGAAAAGCGTAAGCAAGAAAACTCTCAGGATAAAGGCAACAATAAAAAGAAAAACAAAAAGGCCAATAAGAAGTTTGTTTCACGTGAAACAGGTGATGATAAATTTGCTGCATCAAACAATAACGAGCAATCAAAAGCATCACCACAAAAAACATCTGCTCAGCCTGCGCTTAGTAAAGATGCACAGCGTAAACTGGCTGCTGAACAACGCAAGTTGACTGCTCCTATCCGCCGTGAGATTGAAGAGACCGAAAAGCTATTGGCTAAGATTGATGGACAGCTTGTCACATTAGAAGAAAAGCTTGCTGATACAACATTGTATGAAGAGAGCCGTAAGTCTGACCTAATGGTACTACTCAATGAGCAGACCGCGCTACAGCAGCAGCATAGCCACAATGAAGAGACGCTATTGCTATCGATGACGACATTAGAAGAGATGGAAGCCAAGTTTGCATAAAGCATTTTAAATAATTGGTACTTATATAGCAGATATAAAAAAGGGATGGCGTAAGCCATCCCTTTTTTATTACATCATTCCTTACGATATTTCCCATCACCGTACGACAGTATTTTCATCGTGGTCGTACAAAGCTGACAGTTTATTTCACCAGCAGCGGCTTTCGATAAATCAAGGATACGGCCGCCAATGAAAGGGCCTCTATCGGTGATTTTTACGACTACGCTCTGCTTTGTCTTTTGATTGGTCACTTGTACCTTTGTGCCGAACGGTAACGTGCGATGTGCAGCGGTTAAGGAGTTCATATTAAAGATACTGCCACTAGCGGTACGCTTACCGTGAAACTTACTACCGTAGTAGCTGGTATTGGCAGCGAAAACCGTGGTGCTAAGTAATAGTGATAATGCGACAACCAAAGACTTGATTAAATAAGACATTTAATACCTTTAAGCAATTAATAAAATAGACAGATACTCTTGCCTACGTTATCTATACTCCCTATGAGTATGAATAATAGGGAGATTCTACAAGCATGAGCTTGTCATATTATTACTGCTCTGTAAAAAACTCATGAGGTCAAATACCTGTTTTTTAAGAGAAAAAACATACTTTTGAAAAAAATTAATGGTGGTATAAGCGTAAGAATCAGTCTTATAGAGATTGATTCTTATATAGAAGCCGACAAAATATTGGAAAGCAAGTCATACTATATAGATAGGTAATATATAAAGACTAGCGCTATCGATATAGCATACTTAGTGTTATATGAGAATCATCACAAGTACCTAAATTCGTGTAAACGAACATTGCTATATTGTTACTATTTCGTACAATACGCAAGGTTAAACATTATTCTGGAATATCTATTGCGTATACTCCTCATAATTTCAACCATACTGCCTAATAACTTATTTTCTATCGTTCTTTAAAGAAGTTTTACGTTGAAAATCGGATTTGGTTCAGTTGTCGCAGCAATAATTGCGTTTGGTGAAGCGAATGCTGCTTCTGTTTATAAATTTAAGACAATAGAGATGGGCCATATCATCTGACGGTTTTGCCTTAAGGTTACCACAGCAACAATGCTAGCCATACCCTCTTGTCTATGGGATTATAAAATGGTAAAGACCTACTTCTTTGATTTTATCAAATGAAAGAAGTAGGTTTTATTTGCTGTGATTGAGCCTACCCTGTTCATAGATGTCAAAGTTACCGATGTAAAAGGTCACGTAAAATTAGCTTACAAATTTGTTGCATTGAAGATAGTTTGTCAGTATCATCCGCACCAAACAAATATCAGTTATTGAGACCGTATATGAATAAAATAGTTGCTGTAGCACTGCTCGCTATTCTGACTTCAGGATGTGCGACCCAAAATTATCTTGTGTCATCCTCAGAAGCACCAAACGCTGTAGTAAAACCATCTGCTGAAAAAATGCAGACGTTTTTTGTAAGTGGCCTTGGTCAAGAGCAAGAAATTGATGCTGCCAAAGTCTGTCAAGGCCAACAAAATGTGGCCAGTATCCAGACAAAGGCAAATTTTATCAACGTTGTACTAGGTGTTGTCTCTAATGGTATCTATACCCCTCGTCAAATCAGTGTTTACTGCAAGTAAGGAAAGATAATAATGAAAAAACTACTAATAACTGCAGTGATGGGTTCGGTATTGTTGGCATCAGGTTGTGCTACCCAAACTGGCCTGATTCAACCAACCCAAAAGACTGTCCCAGAATATACTAAGTCACAGACTTTCTTTATTAGTGGCATTGGGCAAGAGCAGACTGTCAATGCTGCTGAGGTATGTGGCGGTGCTCAGAACGTTGCCAAAGTACAAACGGTACAAGAAGCTAAAGACATCGCGCTAGGTTTGGTAACTTTTGGTATTTATACACCTCGTACTGCTAAAGTGTTCTGCCGATAAGATTACTTATTATTGCATTGCTAATATTGCTTACTAATTAACCAGCCATTAAGTGATGTATTATTAAGCCTTTGATAAAAAGAGCAAACAGCGACTGTTTGCTCTTTTTTTTATGTCCAAATAGTCAAATCATTGCTTAAAGTAAGCTAACATTTACTTAATAACCGTCAATATGAATGATGCTAGAACCAAAGTAGAGTATGCTTATATACATACAACGAGTTATTTTCATAATGGGCGGGTAGTACCTGAATGCTGATTAGGTTTGAGTGCTTTCTATTGTGTACATAATATAAGAGCTGAGATGGTAAGGAAAAATAACATGGCAGAGAAAAACTACTATGACATTTTAGGGGTCGAAAAAGACGCCTCAGACGCTGATATCAAAAAGAAATACCGTAAGCTCGTTCGTCAATATCATCCCGATGTCAGCGATCATCCGGACGCGGATAACAAGATTGCGGAGATCAATAACGCTTACGAAACCATCAGAGATAAAGACAAGCGTGCCGAATACGATGCCATGCTAAACAACCCATTTGCGGGACAAAGTAGCGCAAGCGGGTTTGGTGGACAGTCAACGACAGGTCAAGGCGGCTTCCGTTGGGAGGACGTAAAAGATCAGTTCGGTGATGGTGAAGCTTATGGCGATGGTGGCTTTCGCTTCGATGATATTTTTTCAGCATTTGGTCATGGCGCACGTGGTTCAACGAATGGGCAGGCGGGTAGCCAATCACAACGTGGTGGTTTTGGTGCACAAGATACTAAAGGGCAAGACCAGCATGCCGAGATTACCGTTGATTTATCTTCAGTCTATAACGGTGATGACTATAGTATTAAGCTAAATGTCCCAGTAAGGCAGCCAAATGGCACTGTCGATTACGACAACAAGACCCTCAAAATAAAAATCCCGAAAGGCATTACGGATGGCAAGCAAATCCGCTTAGCAGGGCAAGGTGCTGCTGGTAGCAGTAACGGCAAAAATGGTGATTTATTTTTGAAGGTTAAAATTCGCCACGATAGCAATATTCGGATAGAAGGTGCAGATGTCTATCAGACCGTTAATATCGCACCGTGGGAGGCGGCATTGGGTGAAAAAATCAATGTCAGTACGCCAGCAGGTACGCTGGGTGTGAGTATTCCTAAGAATAGCAAGTCTGGTAGCAATTTACGTTTAAAGGCTAAAGGTATCCCTGCCAAGCAAGCAGGTGACTTGTACTTAACCTTAAATATTGTCAATCCAGATATCAGTAGTGATGCGGCGATGCAGGCGTATGAGCAGCTAAAGCAAGCCTTTGCTGACACCAGTATCAACCGCTAAATAACATTATGGTTAACCGTTAGGTATCACTGTAGTGAGAAAAAAATCGCAGAGATGAACACGATACCGATGATATAAAGATAAAACGAGGATAATAGCTATGAAGCACTCGACTGAATTTACCGACATTATCATGAGCTTAGATGAACTGGTCTCTGCCTGTGGCCAAGAGCGCCAATGGGTCATCGAGTTAATCGAAGAAAGTATTATTGAGTATGACGTACCAGAGCATGAAAAATTCACTGGTTACCAGCTGACGACCGTGCGCCGTGCGTCGCGACTCAGTCGCGATTTTGAAGCCAGCGTGCCAGCGATTGGTTTAATTCTTGAACTGCTAGATGAGGTTGAGCAACTGCGACAACTCAAGCGTCAGATAGAGCTGCAAACCCCAGCCATAGAAGTTGATATCGACAATTCAAAGTAGTTAAAAATAGTTAGATGATCAATAAGACCGCATAAAAAGGGCCCATTTGAACCGACCCCCATAAGTTGCGTCCAACTTATGGGGGTCGGTTCAAATGGGCCCTTTTTTGTATTGATAGAAAATGCTTTATTAAAAATTAACGTGAGTAAGTAGGGTCAGCTGCTGCCGTAAATAGTACGTCAGTTGAAGAGTTCAAGGCCGTCTCAGCTGAATCTTGAATCACCCCAATGATGAAGCCAATCGCAACCACTTGCATCGCGATATCATTTGGAATGCTAAACAAGCTTGCGGCAAGTGGAATCAATAGCAAGGAACCACCAGCGACACCAGAAGCACCGCAAGCACTAACCGTAGCGACTATGCTTAACAACAGTGCTGATGCAAAGGTGACTTCGATACCCAAGGTATGAGCCGCGGCAAGCGTCAAGACGTTAATGGTGATCGCCGCACCCGCCATGTTGATGGTCGCACCCAGTGGAATGGTCACAGAATACGTGTCTTCATGCAGTCCAAGCTTGCGGGCAAGGTTCATGTTGACAGGAATGTTGGCTGCTGAACTGCGCGTAAAGAACGCTGTGATTCCTGACTCACGTAGGCAAGTGAACACGAGTGGGTACGGGTTTTTGCCTGTTTTGATCAGGACGATAAGCGGATTTGCGACCAACGCGATGAACAGCATACAGCTGACCAGCACCATTAAGATACGCGCATAACCTGCCAAAGACGCAAAACCGGTCTCAGCCACGGTACTAGCGACTAGACCCAAGATACCAAATGGGGCTAACGCAATAATCCACTTGACGACCTGTGAGATCGCATCCGCAAAATCACCAACGACTGTGCGAGCGGTGTCGCTGGCTTGGCGCAAGGCAAAACCAATAATGATGGCCCATGCCAAGATGCCAATATAGTTGGCTTCAGCGATGGCATTGATCGGATTGGCCACTAGATTCATTAATAAGTTGGTCAATACTTCTTTTAAATCAGCAGGTGGCACTTGCGCGATATCGGCGTTTATCAATACTAAGTCGGTCGGGAATAAAAAGCTGGCACCCACCGCTGTTAGCGCTGCCAAAAACGTGCCGAACATGTACATGATCAGTACCGGCTTCACATAGACTTCATTGCCACTACGATGCTGGCTAATCGCTGCCATGACCAAAATAAATACTAAGATAGGCGCGACTGCTTTTAGGGCACCGACGAATAGTGTACCAAGTAAACCGATGGAAGTACCGACACTCGGTGCGAGCCAACCAATCAACACTCCCAATACCAAACCGATAATAATGAGCGGAACCAACCCGATACGTTGGTACATCGCAATCAATGAACGCATTTGTACATCCTCGACGTCTGTCAAAAGTAAATGAATTGTTTGAATGAAAAATTATCGAAGGATGGTAGCATTTTTTGACATATTCGCATACCGCTCATAGTAGTGGCTGCTATGCGCAAAGTGGGAAATAATAGGAGAATATAGCGAGTACGATAAAGGATGCCACAAGGATGAGCTAAGGATAGCCAATAAAAATGCCTCATCAATGAGGCATTAAAAACAGTGATATATAAAGTGAGAAGTATATTTCATAGTAATAAGAACAGAAAGCGACAGGGTAGAGCTACACCTTAAAGTGGGTCAGCTCATAGCCTAATTGCTGATAAGCCTTGTATTTATCACGGCCTGCTTGGGTACTTGTGGTATCAGGTTTGATTAACTCAAGGACTCGAGAAGGTTTGGCATTATTGGTAACTGCCATAAAGTCATTTACAGGGCGCGTCGTTGTATTGAGTACAATACCAGCAAAATCTGTTGGCATATGATTACCGAGCAATACGGGTGCTAGTGATTGATTAAAAACATTAGCATCAGCACTGTCTGTGTCGATGATTTTCGCCTCAGTACTTTTACCGTTAGTATCAGAGAGACATTGATGCGGTATAAAGCTCGTCGCCTCTTGTGCCCAAAGCGCTGTGTCTAGATTTGCTAACAATGTCTCATCTTCGACAAGGATCAGCAAAGACTGAGTGCTTTTATTCAGCGCCGTCTGGGTCAACTGACAAATAAAGCCCAAGAAGTCTTGGGCCTTATTCTCACTTAATACATAAAAGCTAATCTTCATAGAACGCTTATATTCTGTCTGCGCTGTTTTTTAGATATTGCATAAACAATGGTACAGGACGACCAGTTGCTGCTTTGTCTTTGCCTGAATTCCAAGCCGTACCTGCGATGTCTAAATGCGCCCATGCTTGACCTTCTTCGACGAAGCGCGACAAGAAACAAGCGGCTGTCACGGCACCAGCACCTTTACCACCGATGTTTTGCATATCAGCGATGGGTGAGTCGATCTGTGCTTGATACTCATCATCAAGCGGCATATGCCAAATGAGATCCCCTGATAGGTTGCTGGCATTTTCTAAATCGAACAAGACATCTTCATCATTACTGAAGACCGCTGAACGAACGTGACCCAAAGCTACCACACAAGCACCAGTCAAGGTCGCCACATCGATGATGGTTTTTGGATTGTAGCGCTGTACGTAGCATAAGGTGTCTGCTAACACTAAGCGACCTTCAGCATCAGTGTTCAAAATCTCAACTGATTTACCGTTCATCGCTTTGACAATATCGCCTGGACGCGTAGCATCACCTGATGGCATGTTTTCAGCACAGGCAAGCGCGCCAACGACGTTGATTGGTAGACGAGCTTCACATAAGGCTTTGATCGTACCGAGTACAGAGGCTGAACCACCCATATCGAATTTCATCTCATCCATTGCCGCACCTGGCTTGATTGAGATACCGCCTGAATCAAAGGTGACGCCTTTACCGACTAAGACGATAGGCGCATCATCAGTAGTGGTTTGCGCGTTGTCGTCGCTGTTTTTATCTGCTTTCTTAGCAGATTTTTTGGTTGGTAGCTTATCGGCTAGGGCTTTTAGTCCGCTTGTGACTTTTGCACTGTTGGTCGTCGTTTGCTCGGTAGTACCAGCATCTGCGCTGAATGATGATTTGCCGCGATACTCCATCAGTACCAATTTGCCTTCTTTGGTAGAGCCTTGTGCCACTGCTAAGAAGCAATGCATACCGAGCGCTGACATCTCATCTTCGCCTAGTACTTTCACGGTCAATAGGTCAGGGTAGGTTTTCGCAAGCTCTTGTGCTTGTTCTGCCATATATGCAGGGAAGCAGATGTTGCCTGGCTCATTGGCCACATCACGGGTGAGGCTCTGACCGGCAAATACTGATTTGGCAAAGGTAAGCGCAGGCTGTAGCGTCTCATCAGCCAATAGATAAACATCAGTCAATACAGGCGTTGCTTGTTCAGACTTATACTTATCAAAACGATAGCTGGCGGCCAACAGATTTAGCGCAAATTGACCAAAATGATTTTCTTCTAAGGCATCGCCTAGTGCGACCGTGATAGAGGCCACGCGTTTTTGCGTACTGTTATAAATGGTATTGGCGATTTTCTGTAGTACGGTATTGCTGAACTTGTCAGTATTGCCCACACCAACCAATAACAGCTGTACAGGGTTTTGCTTAGTGGTTTTTTTGTCACCTGCCAATGCATAATCCGCAACAGTCTCACCCAGTGAGCCTTTGAAGTGTGACACTTCAATCAGCTGCTCAATACGGGCAGTATAATCAGTCAGTGCTGACTCAGCTAAGATGTTTTTCTTACTGTCGATTAAAACAACCAAGCAAGCGCTGTCTTTACTGTTGGCTTCTTTTTTTAGAATTTTTTGGGTATGTGTCTTTGGTAGATGCTGAGATAATTTGATATTCATACAGTTATCCTTATTAGAGTTATGATGATTATAACGTTCGTGTATTGCTTATGATTATTAGAGTATTTAGTCTATTGAGCAATCACGATAGTGTAGCATATTGCAATATCGCTATGCAGTTAGCAAGGATTAAGTAAAAAGGTCGAGCGAGGTTACCGCGTCCATTTACCTAAGCCTTTGATGGTGATATCAGAGACTTATTCAAGTGCATAGTCTACGTGGACAAAGACTAAATCGGCTCTCTTAACCACTCTACTTAGCCATTGACCAGATCATCAGTGGTCATTAAAGCGGCAAATCTATCTTGTAATGCAGCCATCGCGGTATTATGCATCACCTCAGCGCTTATCGTTTCTTTTTTGGCACTAGGCAAGTCACGTGTGGCACAGGCATCATGGCACACAAAGCTGTCGAAGCCTAAATCAAATGCCGCGCGGACGCTTGAGCTAACACACATATGACTCATAAAACCCGCAAAGATAATTTGCTGCTTTGATGCTGCTGAAAGCATTTCTTGCAGTTTAGTATCATGGAAGGCGTTGGGATATTTTTTGGCAATCACCATCTCACCATCATGTGGCTGTAGCGTCTCGACAATTTCAACCTTAGATGATAAAGGATCGAATACATTGCCGTTTTCTGCGCCATGATGCGTAATGTGAAAAATCGGAATGTCTTGCTGACGGGCTTTATCAAGTAACAGGCGTGCACTTGAGATGGCTATGGCACCTGCTTGTCCTAATGGCATCGCACCGTCGACGTATTCGTTTTGATAATCAATCAAGACAAGCGCAGCGTTTGACCAGTCGAGTGTGTCGAAAGCGCCACCCGCGAGTTCGAGTAAGGTAGCAGGATTGGTTGTGGTTTTATTCATTAGTATTATTCTCCGTTGATGACTTATTCTGTTATTTGCTTATTCCATCAAGTCGTGTTTATCGTTAAGCTATAGGCTCCGTTATATAGCATACAGAACCGAGCCTCATTTGCTTTAGCAGCACTTAGTCTAGCAATTTATCTTAGAGAGTGACGCTTGATGATACGAATGACAAACAAAGCTTTCTAAAATAAATAAAGCAAGAATCTAATGAAATAAACAGTGATAATCTAGTTACTTGAGAATATGCTGCTCTTTCATTCAATATTTGATATATTCTCCGCTCGCTGACGATAATGCGCTGTCAGCAAGGAGTACGTAATGTTTTCAAACACATTTCACCGTCATTTTTGAGCAAAACATGCTAGCATTGACGGTTATGTCTGTCGTTTGTGCTTGTGGGGTCTGATCAGTTAATTATTTGACGAGGCTTGTCTTTATACAACTACTCGACTGAACCAATATCATACCTATGATGCGTTATCATTTTGCCCAAATTTCATGATCAACGTATCAAGAGCTGTGCGCCTACCAACGTCTCACGCATACCCACTGTTTAAGAGTACCCATTGTGATATTACGCCGCTATATGACCCAACAAGTTGCTTCAACCACTGCCCTAGTACTGGGGTTTTTGGTGGTGATGATGCTGGGTGGTCGTTTGATACGTTATTTTGGCATTGCCGCTGAAGGGCGTTTGGATGTCAGTTTGCTCTTTACGATTATCGGGTACAACCTGCCGTACTTTCTAGAGTTGATACTGCCTTTGGCCTTTTTTATCGCGCTGATGTTGGTGTTCGGTCGCTTGTATGTCGATCAGGAAATGGCCGTTATCAATGCCAGTGGCGTCTCGCGTGGTAAGCTTGCACGGTTGATGACACCGTTGATATTGGCATTATTTGCGGGCGAGGCAGCACTGTCTGTCGTGGGCAAACCTTGGGGAGTACGCTCGTCTGAGGCCGTCTGGCAACAGCAGGCATTAACCAGTGCGTTTGATTTGATTCGTCCCAATGAATTTATCAGTAGTGGCAATTATCATTTGTATGTAGGCAGTCTAAGCGACGATAAGAAAAAACTACAAGATGTGATATTGATCCAGTCTGAACCTGAAAAAAAGGGCAGTGCTGACAAAAATATTGCGGCAAATACTGCATCTTCTGATGCTAGTAATTCATTAGACCAAGACACCGCTGAGCAAATGGGTATCTCGGATCTGCCAAAAGACATCGTAAACAGTGGCGCAAAAAACATCAGCAAGGATACGATTACGCTTGCCAAGCGTGCTGAACAAGTCGACACGGGCAATACAGGCGTGACCCAGTTGGATTTATTTCAAGGTCGCCGTTACGAAGTCGGTGCAGGCAGCTTGAAATACAACCAAGTCACCTTCGATCGTTATCGCATCACGTTGACGGAATCCTCCAAAGAAGTCATCACCGAAGACAATATTGAAACCCAAAAAATTGGACCTCTATGGCAAGCAGCAACGAGCGGATCACAAACTAGCACCAATAGTGCATTGCGTGCTGCTCAAGGTGAACTCGGTTATCGTCTCGCACTACCGTGGCTGATGATTATCGCGCCTATGTTGGCAGTGCCGCTCGCACAAGTACGCCCTCGCCAAGGTCGCTGGCTGCGCCTATTCCCCTCTATTCTATTGTTTGTCAGTTGTGCACTGGGTATCATCTCGCTGAAAAATGCCGTGAGTAAAGACAGTGTCAGCGTATGGGCATATGCATGGTTGATTATAGGATTTATGGTATTGGCACTCTATATGAATTGGGGTAGCCGTGTGCAGCATCGACTTCGTTTTCGCAAACCAGAAAACAGGCTCGGCAATGCCTCAAGCAATGGCATAGACAATCAAAACAGTGGCTCACAAGGAGGGCAGATCTAATGCGCTCTTTATTTGCTAAATCTGTAGACTCTGATCAGCTGGCCAAAAAGGCCGGTAGCCTAAAAGTGCTCAGTCGTTACGTTAAGCTCAATGCTCTGCTCGCTATCATCGGTGCCGTCGTTGGATTGTGGGCGCTACAGTTGGTCTTTTCTTACTTATCAGAGCTCGATTCGTTAGATGACAACTACACCATGGGTGAGGCGCTCAAGTATATCTTTTATCGCTCACCGTACTTTTTAGAGCAGTTTATTCCAACGGGTGCATTACTTGGTGCTGTTATTGGATTGGGACTACTCGCCAATAAAAGTGAGCTGGTGGTGATGCGCGCGGCTGGAGTCAGTATTTATCGCATCGTCGGCTGGGTATTGCAGCCCGCTTTGATTTTTGTGTTATTGGCACTGGCTATCAATCAGTTTGTGTTACCGTATTCAAACCAGTTGGCAAAGCAGATCAATGAGGAAGACAATATCTCGCTCGTTACTTCGGTACGCGGCTACTGGACGATACAGCCAAGATTTGAGAGTGCAAAAGATGGTAGCGCCACCCCTGATGGTAGTGATATTTTGTATATCGATTATGCAGATGTTAAAGGCAACATCGGTGAGGTCAAACGCTGGCATTTGGACAACGATGGCAATTTGCAAACGGCTGTCCATGCTGAAGGTGGGAAATATACGGGCCGTGCTCCTATCGATACGGGCAGTGAAAAGCCAAGCGAGCAGTATCGCTATGAGTGGCAACTGAATGATATGGTCAAGCTCTCTATCAACCAAGGCTTTGAGAGTAGCCAAGCAGTAGCGCCATCAGACACCATAAGCTTGCCGTTCGCCCCAGAGTCAGTATACTTACTCACGCGTAAGGCAGAGGATTTATCATTGACGCAGCTGTATGAGCATCGTACGTTTATGCGGCAACAGGGCAATCGCTCGTTAGAACACGAAGTCGCGTTTTGGCAAAAGCTGCTATCGCCTTTGTCGATATTATCATTGGTAATCGTTGCTTGCTCGTTTGTCTTTGGCTCACTACGGACGCACAGCTTAGGCTTACGCATCGTCGTGGCATTACTGTTTGGATTGCTATTCAGCTATATTCAGGATTTGGTTGGTTTTGTATCGCTGGCGACAGGTTTTTCGCCTATGCTGATGGTGCTATTACCGATTATCGGCAGTGCGCTATTGGGCGGATATTTAATAAAACGGCAGATGTAGCCAGATATCATTTGCCATAAAGAAGCCCGCTAAAACATAGTGTTTTAGCGGGCTTCTTATTTGTATCTTATTTTTGGCGTTTGGTATTAGTCTTTGGTCGCCATAGTAATGGTATAGGTTTTACCTTGTTTGACTTTGTCGCTATTGCCAAATACTTCGGTAAATGAGCGCTTCACAAACTGACGTAAGCCATTGATGGTCACTACATAAAAACGGCCGCCTTTACGCATGCGTGCATAAGCATCGAGGAAATATAGATAATGCTGCTCTTTACCTACTTTGGCAGGCAAGTTCGACATCACGAGGCTAAAGTCTTTGTCTTTTGCCACATGATTAAAGCCGTTTGATAAATGCACATCGACATTTTTCAGACCGTTTTTCTCACAGTTACGGCGCGCATATTCTACTGCCATAAAGTCTTTATCGATCAAAGTGTGCAGACCATTTGGACATTCACGTGCTGCTGTCATACCAAGTACGCCGTAACCACAACCTAAATCTATCGAGTCATCGTCAGCTTCAAAGTCAATATAATCAAGCAGCATCAAGCTACCATCATCAAGCTTCTGCGGTGAAAAAATACCCCACGTGGTCGCAAAATCAAATGGTTTGCCAAGTACCTCTTGGCGAAAGTTAATGTCTTCTCGCCAGTGTTGGGCGTTCTTTAATAGGTCAGCAGGTGGTCTATGGCTCATGGGGTTCTCAATTGATAAGTATGGTGAGTATTGTAGCGACAACGGAATAAAATTTCAGCTTACTTTTTGGTTTGCTTCTCTGTTTTAAATGGATCAGAGAACTGCAATATCAAAAAACTAACAATAGATAAAATAATAGCGATTTCGTAGCGGTTATAAGCGACGGAGATGCCGATAGCACCTGTATTCCATAAACTTGCTGCTGTCGCTGTTCCTTTTACGCTGCCGCCACTTTTGAAAATAGCGCCGCCACCGATAAAGCCCATACCCGTAATAATACCGTACATGATACGTGCTTCGGCATCACCATCTGGATAAATATCTCGGCCCACCAACATAAAAGCACAGGAGGCAATAGTTACTAATGGAAAGGTTCTGAGTCCTGCACCACTTTCTTTCATTTCTCGATTGAGGGCAATGGGTAACGACAGTATAAAGGCAATACACAACTGAAAAAAATGATAGCCCATTAACTGTAAGTCGATATCAAACCCAAACATAGCTCACCCCGCTATTAAAAAGCCAGTAGTCAATAATTCATGATACAGGGTTGCGGATCATTTAAAAGACATCGATTTTATTTTAATGATTTCTGCTATATCGTCATCACTACAGGGTTACAGATTTGCGTTATCGAGATTTTTTGAAACTACTTTCCCAAACGCTTCTTTAATAAATGATCAAAGATAAACGGCCCAAAGGGTAAAAACGAGCCAAGCACACCAGCAGGCAGAGCCCATAGCGGCATTTTTATTTTACTCGCCGTGATGATCAGCACCATGATATAAGCAATGAATAGTATTCCGTGCACTGGTCCGACATAGCTCACTGCTTCAGGCATGCCCAGCATATATTTTAGTGGCATCGCGATACCCAGCAGCAATAAAAAAGAAGTGCCTTCTAAGTATCCCATGATGGTCAGTTTTTTGAGGGCGAAATTTTGCTTTTCGGTTAGGGCAGGCAGGAGAGATGGTTGAGCTTGCAACACAGTTTAGTCCTCTAACGGTCATCAATAAAAATTAAATCCTAACCTCGCGGATGATGCTCGGCATGCAATTTCTGCAATCTGGCAGTCGCCACGTGAGTATAGATTTGCGTGGTGGACAAATCACTGTGCCCTAGCAGTAACTGCACGCTGCGCAAGTCTGCACCATGATTCAGCAAATGGGTAGCAAAGGCGTGGCGCAGCGTATGCGGTGACAGCTCTTTGTCGATACTCGCGACTTTGGCGTACTTTTTGAGTAAATACCAAAAGTTCTGCCGCGTCATGTAGCCACCTTGCGCTGTCAGAAACACCGCTTGGCAATTTCCTGACTTCAAATGTGCAATTAAATCACTACGAGCATGCGTTAGATAATCTTCTAGCGCATCATTGGCATATTCGCCCAATGGCACCAGTCGCGTTTTATTGCCTTTGCCTGTGATTTGTAGCCAGCCAGCGTTTAGATTCACTTGTTCTAATGAGAGGTTAATCAACTCGCTCACTCGCAACCCGCAGGCATATAGAACCTCTAGCATGGCTTTATCACGGAGTCCTAGCGCAGTGCTGGTATCAGGCGAGGCAAGTAGATTATCGACATCCGCCTCGGCCAAATCTTTTGGTAGTGGACGTCCCAGCTTTGGGCTTTTGATACGCTCGCACGGATTGTCTTCACGCAGATTACTGGCAATCATCCACAGATAAAATTGGCGCAAGCTTGAGAGCATGCGTGCTTGGGTACGTGGGGTTTTGCCCTCTTGAGTTAGGGTTGATAAGCAGTGCAGCACGTCATCAGGCTGCCAGCGTGTCAGGGCAATAGGATTGGTCAGCTCGCAAGAGCGCAGGTCGCGGACATACGCATTACGAGTACGAGTCGCTAGACCACGTGCCAGCATGGCTTGCCGAAACTCAGTCATATAACTGGGTTCGTCATCTACTGCCAGCGCCTTAGGTTGGCGCTGTTGCACGGCACGATCACGGCTCATAATTCAATACTCGATAGCTGAATGTTAGATAAGTGTTAAACACCATAACGAGGTAACTTCAGCACTGCGCGCGACATGTAGCGGGTCTGTATCATCTTGGCTGCGATTATGCTTAGGTTGGGTATCTAGACGATATTTTACCGCCAATCCCGCATCAGCAAACAAGCTTAATAACTCATCACGGGCACGCAGTTGTAGGTGCTCAGCTAAGTCCGACATGATCAACCAAAGCTCTCCATGCTCAGCTAAGTGTTGTTTGGCACCTTGCAACACCCCACGCAGCATCGCGCTCTTGGCATCATAGACGGCGTACTCAAGAGACGAGCTTGGCTTAGCAGGTAACCAAGGCGGATTACAGACAATCAGATTGGCGAGCGGTGCATCAGTCGGATACAAATCCGCTTGCTGCAATTGTACGGCAGGTAACTCTAACCGTGTAAAGTTCTCGTCGGCACAGGCCAAAGCACGTGGATTCAAATCCGTTGCTATCACTTGCGGAACGCCGCGTTGCGCTAAGATAATAGCCAGTAATCCTGTTCCGGTACCGATGTCATAGGCGACATCATGAATCGCTGGTAGCGGTGCATCGAGCAACAGCTGCACATACTCATGACGGGTTGGTGCAAAGACGCCATAATGCGGGAAAATTGATAAGCCTAAGCTGTCTATTGGGACGCCTTTTTCGCGCCACCCTGCTGCGCCAAGTGCGCCTTGCAAGTCACGAAATGACAGCACACAAGACTCATCTATCGCCTTATCTAACGGGCCAAAAGCTGCTGTACAGGCCGCACTGACGTCGGGCGCACGGCGTAGTTGGCTGACATAACTGGCATCGAGCTCTAGTAGCAAACGGCTTAATATGCGTGAACGCTGCGCTTGGAGTTGGCGCTGTTGATGAAAGAGGTTAGGTATTTCTTTAGAGCTGACTGAATCAGATTCTGCTGTAGGTTTCGCTGCTTTATTAGCCGCTTTTTTTGCTTTACGCAGCTCAGAGCGCTCATTGGTACGATCTATGCGACGACCGAGCGCTTGTAGCAACTGGCGTGCATTATGAAAATCACCGCGCCATAGCAGTGAGCTACCTTCGCACGCCAAGCGATAAGAATCATCTGCGGTCGTTGTATCATCGACCAATACAATGCGCGCAGGTGGCATATGATTGCTTTCAGACAACCAAAGAGCATTACGTAGAGTTTCGTTTTCTTGCCATTGTACATACTGCTTTTCTATTTGTAACACGTAATAGCCTACCTTTTGTGAAAGATATATCTCGTACAAAGTAAAGATATCTTTATATTGTTTGTTGCACTGTCAATATTTTGCTGTGACTAATGCTTTGCTGCGGTAACTTAAGTGAATTTAAGCGCTTTTTTTCTTAACCAAATAGCGATAAAGCGTCACACTTAGGGGTGCATCATCATCACTATCCACTTTGATTTCATCAGGGTCAGTATCTAAGCTCACGTTTTCAGCCAGCGTCTCTTGACCGAGTAGCTCATGGCCCAAATGTCGACAGAAATTAGGAATGTCGCGCGTGGTAGCGGGATCAGTGGCCAATATCTCAATCACCTCACCACCATCTGCGCTACGTATTACTCGGTGTAGCATCATAATGGGCTCAGGGCAGATCAGCCCTTGGGTGTCTAAGTGGTGATTGATAGCAGTGTCTGGTATAGAAGTGGTCATAGTCATGATAATAACGCTAAATGGATGGATTTGAGAACGAGTGGTTGTTTCAATCGTTTAAGGGTGCGTACTGTCTGGATCATCTACAATGACTGTCTCTGACGTTTCATCAATATCATGCTCATCAGCGACTTCCAAAAAATCAAAAAACCGCTTAAAACTGACTTTAAATAAAAATGCCACACCCAGCCAACAAGACAATCCAAGCCATACGGTATCAGCAAATAATAGCCCGCCAATCAATATGATGGTCGATACACCGATACTCATGGCAATCATCGAAGGCTGGTTTAAGCGATAACGATAAACCACCAGCGCATCATAAATGGTGATCGGAATTGTGAGGGTAATTAATGCATAGGGTAGGTTGTAAAATAATTGATAAAGTAGTTGATTGTCATGGAAGGCTTTGACACTAGCAATCGTACCAAACACGATGAATGCAATAATGGCGGCATAAATGAGATAAATCGCTATTTGGTTTGCCCGCTGTGCGCCTTTGATACGAGCGATAGCAAGTGGCGCAAAACCACGTTGTGATTTATTCTGCGTTGATTGGTCTGAGACAGTGGTCATAGAGTTCAGTCATTTATCCATTAAAAGGGGCGATATATCAGAAAGTAGCGGTGCTTTTGAAAACGATGCTATTGAGCATGAAGCGGTCGCGTGATTAATCGGCTTTGATCGCATCAATAGCGATACTGCTGCTTGGATCAGCGAAGTACGTCGACAGTAGAATACAGGCTGAGATGTCATCAATCGGGTCCCGCTCATTTTGAATCCAACCATTATCCCATGCTATCTCACGCGCCGCGACTGAGGTCAAACGCTCATCACAGAGACTCACGACCACTGGCAAATGCTGTTCCATAATTCTATGAGCTAGACGACGAGCGAATTTGTGCGCACGCTTAGACAACATTGAGCTACTGCCATCCATATTAAGCGGTAGGCCGACGACCACCTTTGACACCCCCCATACCTTAATAATACCGAGTAGATTATCCCAGTCAGGCTGACCATTATTCATCACGAGAATATCAAACGCACGTGCCGTTTCGGTAATACTATTACCCAGTGCCATGCCCATCTTTTTGACACCATAATCTAATGATAATATCAGATGCGGCTTAATGGGCGCTTCAGCGCTGTCAGAATCCGTCTCTATTGCATTGGTGCTATCTGTTATGTTGTTCTCGATTATAGCGCTGTCTGTTTTAAGGGTGCTGTCTACCATAGTAACGGAGGTTTCCTATTCTGGTTTTTTATGTCTGTATTCAGGCGTATGTGGTATTAAGCGTGACCAATATCGCTACTTAAGTAGTCAAAATTGATGCCGATTTTATCAGCCGCTATTTGCCAGCGCTCTTCAAATGGCGTATCGAACAATAAGTTCAGATCCGCAGGACACACTAACCAATCGCCGTTACTCAGTTCTTGATCCAACTGTTTTTTGCCCCAACTGGCATGACCCAAGCATAGCTGATAATGACCCACCCCTTGACCTGCGGCGATACGCTTTAGGATATCTTGACTGGTCGTGATGCAGACATTTTCTGAAATAGCGAACGAGGAGGCCCATTCGGGTTGGCCTGTATGTAGCACAAAGCCGACCTCAGGATACATAGGACCACCTTCTAGTGCCACATCTTCCATTACTTGAGGGTCAGTTACTTCTATATCTAAGTCTTCTAACAGTTTGCCAACGCGAGATTGCTCTAACGGTCGATTGATCATCAGACCGAGCGCGCCGTGCTTGTCATGACGGCAGATATAAATAAGAGCCTGCTCAAACCTTGGGTCTGATAGCTCTGGCGCTGCGATCAAAAAATGATGAGTCAAATTGGCTTTAGACATAGAAAAAAATGCAACCTAATAAGAAGGGTGGAGCACCACTATATGGTGATGACAACTATAAAAGCAAGATTGAAGCCAATCGCGACACTTATTACTGACTATAAGGATTTAGGCATGAATCGTACCTTTGTTAAAAGGCTTTGGCTATTTCACATCGGATAGCAAGCTACGAGCATGATCACGGGTGACCTCTGTGATAATAACACCGCCTGACATACGTGCCAGCTCATCGACCTGAGCCTTGTCTGTCAAAATCAGCAGCTCGCTTTCAGTCTGCTCTTGATGATATTTTTGCACTAGGATATGTTGATGTGCTTGTGCTGCCACTTGTGCTTGGTGGGTAATAGCAAGTAGTTGCTGCGTTTTTCCAAGCTCACGGAGCAGTTCACCAACCACCTGTGCAGTACCGCCACTGATACCCACGTCGACTTCATCAAACACCAGCATAGGTTTGGCAGCGTTATTGTCCGCATTGGTCGCTTGTAATACCTGCATGACCAGCGCCATTCGTGACAGCTCACCACCAGAGGCGATTTTGTGTAGCGGCTGCATCGGCATACCGACGTTAGCGCTAAACAACAAGTCAATATCAAAGCAGCCTTGTGCATTATAGTGGCTCGGTTCGGCCTTTTTTGTAAAAACAAACTCACAGCGGGCATTTGGTAGTGCCAGTGGTTGCAGTTGCTTAATCAGCTGTTTGCTGACAATTGGTGCAGCTTTCGCACGTTCTTTGTTGAGCTTAGTTGCTAGTGTGAGATATTCTTGCCAAGCCTGCTCAATTTGTGCTGCCAGCGCATCGCTACTTGGCTCGTTCTCTAACAGCCCTAATTGGGTTTCCCAGCCTTTTGCTTCATCGATTAAATCACTCGCTGGCAAGCCATGCTTACGTGATAAACGATGACCCAAGCTGATAAGACTGTCCAATGTCTGCAAGCGTTCAGGATCAGGTAGCTGCTGCTCAGCATAGTCAGATAGCAGCCCTGTCACTTCAGTAATTTGCTGCTGTGCTAAATGCAGCTGTTCAGAGGCTTGCTCAAAGGTTTGACTGACGCTCATTTGATTATCACAGAGTTTGATTGCTTGTCCTAGCAAGGTCATGACATCAGGCTCGTCCGTGTCATTATCAAGCAGATGTAAGCCGTGACTGGCCTCTTGCATCAGTGCTTCGATATTAGAGAGTTCTTCGTGTTCAGATTCGACCTCTGTATAGTCGACGGCCAACAATGGCGCGATATCTGCCAATTGGCTTTGTAAAAGCTGTATGCGGTCTTGGCGCTGAGCTTCGCGGCTGGCGATGTCATCTGCGCGGCGTTTTAGCTGCTGATACTGCTGGTAAATGCTGGCAGTTTGCCGCGCTAGCGGCGTTATCTGTGCCATCTCATCGAGCCACTGCACCACAAATTGCGGCTTAAGTAAGGCTTGCTGAGCATGCTGACTGTGAATATTGACTAGCAACGCGCCCAAGCTTTTTAGCTCAGCCAGACTCACAGGCGAGCCGTTCAACCATGATTTTGAGCGGCCCGTATTACTGAGCTGTCGACGTATCAAAATGTCAGGATCTTCTAGCGACCGATCATTTTTGGCAAACCAATCCGCCACGACGCTGTTATTTTCTATATCGAACTGTGCATAAATATCTGCATGCGCGGCGCCATGTCGCACCATTGCACTGTCTGCACGCTCACCGACACATAAGGATAATGCATCAAGTAATAAAGACTTGCCAGCACCTGTTTCACCTGTGATGACATTGAAGCCTTCAGCCACGCTCAGCTCATGCTGAGCAATCAATGCAAACTGGTGTAAAGTTAATGATACGAGCATCAACGCCTCTCATGACAGACAATGGACTTCGCATAATTCTTGGGAAGCCATATGTAAAATAGAATAGATAAAAAGATGGAATTATTTAATTAATCGCCTGAAATCAACGAATGCTCATGCATACCTTAGGCAAATAGTATGGTGTTAAATGCGTTTAAATACAAATATTAAGCACTGAAATAGTGTGAATTATTGTCAAAATCTGCTCATTAGACCTGCGAAAATGAATCAGCATCTATTGGCGTAACGTTCGCAATAAGGGCGCGTAGCGATGACTTATCTAGTCAAAACAATGTCTATATACTGGTAAAGTTTATGGGGAATGCTGACCAAAATATATCTGCTATAGTAACAAGGACTTGCTCCACAAAAGATAAACAAGTCGAGGTAGTTGAGTCATGAAATAGCATTTCCTGGTCGCTTTAACAAACTTTATAGATATAATGTGGTAGCATAATCTCACATAATGATAAACTCTTAGGGTTAGAATTATGAATTTTACTACATGAACATAAGTCATAATTTTGTAAAATTATAGGCGTATAGTCATAAAGATATATGGCTCAATGTGTTAGTGACTTTGACAAAGGTTATTATTATCTCTGACATACAGCCATTGACCGTGTAGGGATTTAACCAATAGAGCAATGTAATACCCAAATGATACAGTATCTAGAGCCGTATAGTTCTTCTGTGTTCTTCACTCTAGCAACACTTCAATCAGTTACTTATTTTTTAGTTTTGCCATAATTATTTGATAAGGAAGCCACTATGACAGCGGCGCAATTTACTAATGTAACCGTTAATGCCCAAGCGACAGTATCTTATGATGGTCGCTGCTCAAGCCATACTATTATGTTTGAGGACGGCCGCCATAAGACCCTCGGCGTCATCTTGCCTTGTGATAACTTGGTCGAGCATTACCACTTTAGCACCAATACCTCTGAGCGTATCGAAATCACTGGTGGTGAGTGCGAAGTAAAAATAAATGGTGATGATGACTTCAGTTATTACCGTGCAGGTCAGTCATTTGTCGTCGAAGGCAATAGTGGCTTCAACCTACGTACTGAAGAGATCGTGCAATACGTGTGTCATCTAGAAGGCTAGTAGGCTTGACGCCTACTTCTCATAACAGGGCTCATCAGAGTCATCGACACATTGTTCGATGCAGTGTTAGTTAGACAATATTGATCAAATGTATAAAAAATAAACAATATCTGAATGGTATTGTTTATTTCTGTTTTTAACATCTAATCTATCGTTATCTCATCGGTAATGGGTAGGCATACTCAGCACCAATGACACTCTCTTTTATCTCATCGTCTCGTACGATACTCACTTTATATTCAATAGGCCTATTATGGCAAAACCCATTTATTTTTATGGCATCCATGCAATCGATGCCTTACTCGAATACCGCCCTCTTGATGGACTTAGCCTTTTTGTACAGCAAGGTCGCGAGACGGACAGTCATGTACAAGCGATCATGTCAACAGCAAGCGATAACGGTATCAGCATACAACCCACCCAAAAAGATAAGCTGACACAGTTGTGTGGTAGCCCGCAGCATCAAGGCGTAGTGCTTAACGCGCGTCCGTTAGGTTTTGCTGACGAAGGTCTGCTTGATACGCTCGCTGGGCGTGATCAGTGTCTTTTATTGGTATTGGATCAAATCACAGATGCGCATAACTTTGGTGCTTGCTTGCGTACAGCCGTGGCAATGGGTGTGGATGCCGTGGTCTGTCCGAAACATCATGCCGCAAGCCTAACGCCAACTGTTGCTAAAGTATCCGTTGGTGCCGCTGAAATGATGCCGATTATTAGCGTCACCAATTTGGCACGTACACTGTCAAAGATTAAAAATGCAGGGGTTTTTGTGTTTGGTACAGCGCTCAATGCAGATGCCAAACCCATTCATGCAGCAGATTTGACAGGCAAAACAGCCATCATCATGGGTTCAGAAGGAGAGGGCATGCGCCGCCTGACAATGGAGAGCTGTGATGAGCTGGTCTATATTCCAATGTCAGGAAACGAGCATGGTAATCTACAAAGTTTAAATGTCAGTGTGGCAACCGGTATGGCGCTATATGAGGTCAATCGGCAGCGTACTTTAGCTGCTGGGCCAGCTTAAGGTATTCTTGATGTAAGGGTTGCAGCTGTAAGTATAAAGCAGCAAGGTCACTCTCATTCAAGATTACATCATCGGCCTGACGGTTGCGCTCTTCGCGGCCTAACTGGTTGGTCATAATGGCTTTGATTTTCTGTACGCTTTGATGATCGCGCTGACTGGCACGGGCAAGCTGCGTGTCTGCAGTGGCATCCATCACCAAGATGCGTTGACACAAATTGGCAAGTCCAGCTTCTGCGCCCTCAAGCAACAGGGGTGCTGACAATATTAGATACGGTGAGGTACTGGATGCCAGCTGTGCTTTCGCGGTCTCACGTATCGCTGGGTGAGTGATGGCTTCAAGCTCGATCAGGGCTTCAGCATTTGCAAACACGTGCGTGCGTACAGCGGCTCTATCCATTGAGCCATTATCGTCTAATACCCAGTCACCAAATTTCTTTTGAATTTTTCGTAACGTATCGCTGCCTTTGGCTACAATCTCATGAGCGATCACATCAGCATCAATAATATCGACGCCTTGCTCTGCGAACCATGCGCTGGCTGCTGACTTTCCGCTACCGATTCCACCTGTCAAACCGACGACTAGCGTCTTACTTGTAGTTTGTGGGCTTTGTGGTTGATGTGAGTAAGGTGAAGAGGCGTTTGTATTATTTATCATAATGATGACTTATTTGGTTGGTATCGTAATGGTAGCAATTGCCAGTTGGAAATATAGCTTTCAAGTATGACAGCTAAAGGCTGATGGTTTGCTGTCACAATCTGTTTTTACGGTTATAAATTATTAAGGGTACATACCAAGGTACCAGCTGACGATGTCTGAACCATATAACAATGCAACGATACCTGCAATCGCGATATAAGGACCGAAGGCAAAAGGTTTACTCTCACCTTGTTTTTTCATCAATATCAATCCAACGATCGAGCCGAGCAAGGATGACAGCAGAATAATCAGTGGTAGCATCATAGGCCCGAGCCACGCACCCAGTACAGCTAGGAGCTTAAAGTCGCCTTGCCCCATACCATGTTTTTTGGTGATTAAATAAAATATTTTGACTACTATCCATAGCGACAAAAATCCAAATAATAATCCCCATATGGATTGTGTTGGTGATACAAACCAGCTTTGTGAATTGACAGCCAATCCTAAACCCGCTAAAGGGAAGGTTAAGCGATCGGGTAATAACTGGGTATCGAAATCAATACCCGTTAGTGCAACCAATGTCCATACCAGTACCAGTGCGGACAATCCTGTAGCATTCACGCCGAATTTATAAATCACCAACACTGACAGCAAAGCGGTGATGAGCTCAACAATGGGATAGCGTATACCAATAGGCGCTTCACAGTCTGAGCACCGTCCACGCAGTGAAAACCAGCTTATTAAAGGTATGTTTTCATACCATTTGATTTTATGAGCGCAATGCGGACAGCGTGAGGCTGGTCGGCTAAGCGTAATAGGCTGGTCAGTAGCGACAACATTGGCTAATGGCTGCGTATGCCCGCGCGGCATGTCTGCTTGTTCAAACATAAACTGGCTGCATTCTTGTCGCCAGCTATGCACCATCATCAGTGGCATACGATGAATGACGACGTTTAAGAAGCTGCCAACACAAAGCCCCAATAGACCGAATACGAATAAAGCGAGCGTCATATTTTCTTGTAATAATTGTATTAGTTGCATCAAATTGATTATCCTACGACTGCGCCCATTTGGAAAATTGGTAAGTACATTGCAATTACTAAGCCACCAATCAATACACCTAATACAGACATAATCAGGGGTTCCATTAAACTGGTCAAACCATCGACCGCATTATCGACTTCGTTTTCATAATAAACAGCAACTTTATCTAACATTTCCTCCAAACTACCAGATTCTTCACCGATACCGACCATCTGAATAGCTAGGCTTGGGAATAGATTAGTCGAGCGTATGGAAAATTGTAATTGCTGACCGGTAGAGACATCATTTTTTATTTGCTGTGTTGCATTATAAAAGACCACGTTGTTGGTCGCGCCAGCCGTAGAGTCTAAGGCATCAATGAGCGGGACACCCGCAGCAAAAGTTGTGGATAGAGTACGGGCAAAACGAGCAATAATGGCTTGATAAGCTATGTTGCCAAAGATGGGTGCTTTTAATACAGCACGGTCTAAAAGGTCACGAAATTTCTTAGACCGTTTTTTGGCTTCAGTAAAACCAATAATACTTCCGCCAATGACAATGATTAAAATAAACCACCACGCCTGCATCCATTCAGACATAGCTACGACCATCTGGGTAAATGCTGGTAGTTCCGCACCAAATGACTCAAACAATCCAGAAAATACAGGTACGACTTTTACTAGCAAGATTATAGTGACAATGATTGCGACGACAATCACCGCAATCGGATATTTCATTGCTTTTTTAATCTTGGCTTTTAATAACTCACTTTTTTCTTTGTAAGTAGCAACACGCTCAAGCATGGTTTCTAGTGCACCTGATTGTTCACCAGATTCGACCAGAGAGCAAAATAAATCATCAAAATAACGTGGATGTTTGCGCAATGCGAAAGCAAAGGTACTGCCTGCTTCGATATCTGCTTTTATCTGCAGTACCAATTCCTTCATACTTGGATTATCTAGAGAGTCAGCCACAATTTCAAACGATTGTGTCAGTGGTACACCCGCTTTCATCATCGTGGCCAATTGCCGAGCAAAAATAGCAATATCAATGGCTTTGATGGCTTTTTTAAAGGTATACAGAGGCTTTGGTTTTTTCTTGATACCTTTGACCGTAATACCTTGTTTGCGTAAAGTTGCCTTGGCAAGCTCTAGGCTACGACTGGTGGTTTCACCTTTTACTTTCTGCCCACGCCGATTTACCCCGTCATAGGTAAAATCTAACAACATATCGGTCTTAGCTTTTGCCATCTTTCTACCCTCAAAATTGTCTAATATAGATATCGCAAATGTACAGCCCGATAGTTGATAGAGTGTTATGTTCAGGCATACTTTATTTTAGCGCAAAAAACCAGTGCGCATCTGTTTTATTTTTACAGGGTGCTTGTAGTTATGGTTGCTGATTTATGACAGTTGATACTGTTAAATTTAATAATAATGCAAGGACTCCTTTGGAGCCTATAAGAATTATTCAGAGGTAACGCGCATCATCTCTTGGATACTGGTGACACCTTGCAGCACTTTTAAAATACCTGAGCGCCTTAAATCACGAAAGCCATTTTTTAGAGCCGCGTCTTTGATATCGATGGCATTACCATCTTCCATTATAATGCGTGAAATATCAGGACTGACTTTCATTACCTCATAAATACCGACACGCCCTTTATAGCCTTCACGGCATTCATTGCAGCCGATCGGCTCATAAATGACATTGTCGGCATTATCTAAGTCAGCTTCTGTAAAACCAAGTTCAAGCAGACTTTGTCGTGGAATATCGAGAGGTTTCTTACAGTTTTTGCATAAGCGTCTGGCCAATCGTTGGGCAATAACCAAATTGACGGACGTTGCAATATTAAAAGAAGCCACACCCATATTACGCAAACGCGTTAAGGTTTCAGGCGCTGAGTTGGTGTGCAGGGTTGAGAGCACCATATGTCCTGTTTGCGCCGCTTTAATGGCAATTTCAGCAGTCTCTAAATCTCGAATCTCACCGACCATGACAATATCAGGATCTTGACGTAAAAAAGATTTGAGCGCATTGGCAAAGGTTAAACCAACCTTGGCGTTGACATTGACCTGATTGATACCTTCAAGGTTAATTTCAACAGGATCTTCTGCAGTAGAGATATTGGTGGCGCCAGTATTTAGTATGTTGATACCAGTATAAAGCGATACGGTTTTACCAGAACCGGTGGGTCCTGTGATAAGTAACATACCTTGCGGCTTATGTAGCGCTTCTAAAAACATTTCTTGTTGATCAGGCTCATAGCCCAAGGCTTCGATACCGAGCATTGCCGATGAAGGATCTAAGATACGTAGCACGATTTTTTCACCGAATAACGTCGGTAATGAGTTTACTCGAAAATCAATGGCTTTATTTTTGGATAGTTTGAGCTTGATACGGCCATCTTGCGGTACACGGCGCTCTGAGATGTCCATCTGCGACATGACTTTTAGGCGAGCTGCAATTTTACTGGCAAGCTGGACTGGTGGATTGGCCATTTTTTGCATGACACCATCGACACGAAAGCGTACTCTAAAAGATTTTTCATAAGGCTCAAAATGTAGGTCAGAGGCTCCCATACGAATGGCATCAACCAACATTTTATTGACGAACTTTACGACAGGTGCCTCATCGACACCGTCATTAAGTTTGGTTTCCCCATCTTCTGTATCTTCATCAGGATTTTCGAAGCCAACGTTGAGATCGCTATCAGAAAAGCTATCAAAGCTTTGCATGGTATCCGCATAAACACTTTCAATTCGCTTCTTTAGCTTACCTTCTTCGACAACAATCGTCTCGACTGACAAGCGGGAGTTAAAGGCAATCGCATCGATGGCATCCACACGCGTTGGGTCACTCAGTGCTACAAACAGTCTCTGTCCACGCTTGAATAGTGGCAGTGCATTAAATTTGCGAACGATTTTTTCATCGACCAGATCTTTAGGGATAGTATCTATACTGAGAGCATCAAGATCAAATAAGGGGTCACCAAAGGCTTGTGATAGCATCTGAGCAAGTTGATAGGCATCAGCCAACTTATTGTCTACAAGATAAGGTACGAGTCCTATCTGTTGCTGCTGCGACTCAATCTGTACCGTTTTCATGTTCGCTTCGCTAACAACCCCATCATTGATAAGCTGCTGTGCTAAACCACCATACTTACTGTTTGTGATAGACATTATGACCCCTTCTTAATACAAAGTTTTTCGCACATTTTTATGATGTGCAGATACTGTTTATTTGCCATTCTGAATTTATTTATCGTTTTCAGTTTTTGTGATACCGTCTCGCCCCATTAAATCAACATTGATGCGTCAGTGACTGATAGCGTTCGGATGCTCTATTAGCAACCTTGTCACGGTATCAGTCTTTATTAGCAGTAATAATATAGGACTTTACTTTAGTTTGAAGAGTTTATACAGACCATTAAACGTTCAATGCAAAAATATTAGTGCTTCATTCCGCACATCTTGATGGCAGCTCTTGAAAGCGATGCTACTTCTGTTGGCACTCTACTATAGCACTTGCGAAATATTTGTTATACTGACGCGCATATTAGCCGAATTGGCATGAATACATGAGACAAGGTAGATGAGTATGCAAGCTTGGGTGATTGGTAATTGGAAACAGAATCCTGCAACGACGAGCGCTGTCAATGCGCTGCTAGATGATTTATTGTCTAAGGTCGACGCTGAGGAGGCAACCAATCCAGCAATGGCAAACAGCCGTTGTCAACTGATGGTAGCACCAAGCTGTATTCATCTGAGTGCTGTTAGTGCTCGCCTGTCGGGTAGCTCGATACTCAGTGCCGCACAAAATATTAGTAGTCATAGTGCCGATATAGGGGCTTATACGGGTGACTGTTCTGCACAGCAAATCGCAGATACAGGAGCTACTTGGACGATACTGGGGCACTCAGAGCGTCGTCAATACCATCAAGAATGCCATGATAGTCTGGTACAAAAAATGTCACATGCATTTGCACAAAACTTGGGTGTGGTATTCTGTATTGGTGAAACCCAACAGCAATATGATGATAAGCAAACCCTTGACGTCCTAGACCTGCAGTTGTCTGTGATCAAAGAAGTGCTTGAGCATCAGCCAAATCTTATCGCATCATTATCTGATCGTCTGATTATTGCTTATGAGCCTGTATGGGCAATCGGCACTGGCAAAGTCCCAACTGTGGCAGAGGTGAGTAATACTCATCAGCATATCAAGCAACGAGTGGCAAGTTTTGTTGATATGTCGGATGCGATTACTGTCCTATATGGTGGTAGTGTCAACGCGGATAATGCAGAAAGCTTTGCATCAGATCCTATGATTGATGGCGCGTTGGTTGGCGGTGCTTCATTAAAGGCTGAGAGCTTTTTGATGATTGCCAATGCTTTTAGTCAGGCCAATGCCTAGTTAAATAAATAACACTCAGATATCAAAGCCATAGCGTATATATAGTATGCCTTTATCAGTTGGCAAAAGTAGGTTTAACAGTGCACTTGCAATCGTGTACAATGCGCCTTATTTATACAATCGAGTTGGCATGATTAGACGCTCATTGTCATTGCTATTAACCTTCAGTTTTATTTTTCGTTATCAGTCGTCATTACGCGGCAAAAGAGGCCACCATGTTTACGTTTATATTAGCCCTGCATATTATTGTGGCGATTGCCATGATTGGCTTGATTTTGATTCAGCATGGTAAAGGGGCAGATGCTGGGGCTTCTTTTGGTGCGGGCTCATCAGGTACTGTATTTGGTGCCGCAGGGACTGCCAATTTCTTAACACGTGCAACGGCGGTATTGACGGTCATATTTTTTATCACCAGTATGACACTGGCGGTTCATGCTCGTAAGCAAGCTGAAGATCAGTTTCGTCTAGATGCGCCTGTGTCAGCGCCGCAAACGCCACGCCCATTGACGCAAAACCCTGAATAAGTATCTTTTAAGCAGGCAGGCCTTGCTATTTCGCTGCGTTACATTTACAATGCTTTTCTGTTTTCGCAAGTCCTTATTTATTGATGCCTACCTTAAGCATCCTATATAGTAGATAAGAAGTTAGAGATCAGGGCAGTAAAATGCGATTGTGGTGGAATGGTAGACACGCCATCTTGAGGGGGTGGTGGCGCAAGCTGTGGGGGTTCAAGTCCCCCCAATCGCACCAAGTTTCACAGACGCAGCATAGCGTCAGGTTAGGTTTTTTAGTAGCAGATACTTAATTTATAATTAATTTAAATAAAGTGTTGACACTTCTACATTATCTCCCTATAATATGCGTTCTAGATTGATGCGGGGTGGAGCAGTCTGGTAGCTCGTCGGGCTCATAACCCGAAGGTCGTTGGTTCAAATCCAGCCCCCGCTACCACTTTTTATACTGATGTTTTGTACACTAAATTTGTCAGTACCGATTAGCCCACCATTATGCTTGTGGGTTTTTTTGTATCTGATGGTACGTGTTATCGCGGTATCTATCCCAATTATGCTAAGCTCTAAATCTATAGAGTACGAGATTATTCGTCATTTGCTGATACCAGCGCGATGTTTCTTGAGCAACACTATCCTTTATTCCTCAATCTTTTACCGATAGTAGTGCTTTATGAATCATAAAAGCATTATTTGGCTGAGCTTGATGTTTTCTATGCTCATCCCTATATAAATACACAACGTATATCATATGTTTGTGGATTAAAATTATACAATGACCGTCATTCTTATAACTATATACTGGCTATTCACTAGAGGCTTGCTATAAATAGGTAAGAAAAGAGCAATGCTCTGATACGGTTTACCAAGTACGATAGATAAGTGAATAGGAAAAGACAAATAGATTATGAAGCTTTCGACCAAAGTTGCAGAACTGACTAGTATTATTGCTCCTGCCGTAGCCGCTTGTGATGTGGCACTATGGGGCATAGAATTCGCGCCACAAGGCAATCGTTCTTTGCTGCGTATCTATATTGAGGCATTGCCAGAAGTGCAAGCCCAAGATAAGCAAGTGACCATCGAAGATTGTGCTGCGGTAAATCACCAAGTAAGTGGTATTTTAGAGGTTCATGACCCTATCTCAGGCGAATTCATCTTAGAAGTATCCTCACCAGGTTTTGATCGTGCATTTTTCTCAGATGAGCAGATGCATGGTTATGTCGGTCAAACCGTTAGCTTGCGTTTGATCCAAGCGATCGGCGAAGGCGACCAAAAACGTCGCAAGGCAACGGGTATTTTAGACAGTATTGATGAGAATTCTCTACAACTGACGTCAAGTGATGGTCAGCAGTTTGAAATTGCACTGAGCAATATCGATAAAGCCAATTTGATTTATGTAGATGCTTAATTTTATCTGATATAAAGTGGGTAGCTACTAAGTCGTCATTGGTTTTATTTTAAATAGGTTATATGACTTATAATTGAAACATAATATCAATACACAAATTATAAAATTTGAGTCAATCAAAAAATGATAGGACAGGTATAGCATGAGTCGTGAAATCTTAACGGTAGTAGAAACTGTCAGTAATGAAAAGGGTTTAAATCCTGAAGATATTTTTGAAGCAATTGAAGATGCTTTAGTAGTATCGACTAAGAAAAAAGTATACACCGAACAGCCAGAAGTGGAGGTACGGGTTGCCATCGATCGTGCAACGGGTGATTATGATACTTATCGTTACTGGACAGTGGTTGCAGATGAAGACCATGAAATGCCTGCTTGTCAGCTAGCTATTACGGACCTTGATCAAGAAGAATGGTCAATCGGTGATATCAAAGAAGAGCAGATCGAGTCGATCGAATTTGGTCGTATTGCTGCGACTCAAGCTAAGCAAGTCATCATTCAAAAAATCCGTGAAGCAGAGCGTGCGCTTGTCGCAGATGCCTTTGAGCCACGTGTTGGTGAAATGATGTATGGCGAAGTCAAAAAGCAAACTCGTGACGGTTATATCATCGATTTGGGTGATAACGCCGAAGGTTATTTGTCACGCGATCAAATGTTGCCACGTGAGCAACTACGGGCAAAATCACGTATCAACGCGATCCTCTATCATGTAAATCGTGAAAACCGCGGTGCACAGCTGTTGTTATCACGCACGCATCCTGAAATGCTATCGGCATTGATGCAAAAAGAAGTGCCTGAGATTGCAGAACAAATTATCGAGATTCGCAATGTCGCTCGTCTGCCAGGCACTCGTGCTAAAATAGCGGTCAAGACCAACGATCATCGCATCGATCCAGTCGGTGCTTGTATCGGTATGCGTGGTACACGTATCCAAGCGGTACAGCAAGAGTTAGACGGTGAGCGTATCGATGTCGTGGTTTGGTCAGATGATCCAGCCCAGTTCATCATCAGCTCTTTAGAGCCTGCTGATGTTAGTAGTATCATTTTAGATGAAGATATGAAAACAGCAGATATTATCTTTAGCACTAACGACCAGTTGGCCCGTGCTATTGGCTCACAAGGTCAAAACGTCCGTTTGGCGTCTGAGCTAACAGGTTATAAGTTGAATATGATGCTTGAAGAAGAGTATCAGCAACGTCAACAAAACGAATCTAAAGCGTTCATTGAATTGTTCTATGAGCGTCTAGAGGTAGATAAAGATTTAGCCCAAGCGCTTGTCGATATCGGTTTTACCAGTATCGAAGAAGTGGCTTATGTACCAGTCGATACTTTTTATGATATCGAAGGTCTGGATGACGACGCCATTGACATGATTCAAGAACGTGCCAAAGAAGTCGTCATTGCTGATGAGCTGGTCAAACAACAAAACATGAAAGAGCCAAGTCAAGAGCTACAAGAGCTTGAAGGTATGACCGTCAGCTGGGCTTATAAAATGGCACAGCAAGACATCATTACCGTTGATGATTTGGCAGAACAAGCCGTCTTCGATCTAGAAGATATCGAAGGTTTAGACTCTGAAACTGCAGGAAAACTCATCATGAAAGCTCGGGAATCTTGGTTCGATGAATAAGCGGTAACTGCATATCGCTGTCTTTTGGTGATATGCTATTGAAAATAAAGCGCTGGTATTGATTTAATATATACCAGCCTTACCCCAATCATTTGTAGCCAACAACTGAATTGAACATATAGCAAATAATAGACAGTAGGTGATAATAAATGGCAGATAAGACCGTCAAAGAACTGGCAGAAATGGTAGGCAAAACTACAGATGCTGTAAAGCAGCAATTGGTAGATGCTGGATTACCTGCTCGTGCAGAGGGTGACTTAGTCACTGAACTTGAGCAAGAGAAGTTGGTGACGTATTTAAAGCAAAGTCATGGTCAACAAGACAAGCGTCGCATTAGTCTTAAGTCTAAGACGACCAGTACTGCGCGCGTGACTGGCTCTTCAGGCAAATCTAAGAGCGTCAACGTTGAAGTGCGTAAAAAGAAAATATTTGAAAAGCCAAATCCAGAACAAATGGCTGAAGAATTGGCTGCGCGTGAGCAAGCGCTGATTGAGTCTCAAGAGCGTGCTGCTAAAGACGCTGAAGAGCGTGCTGCAACCAAGAAAAAATCTGAAGAACGCCAAGCGGCAACGTTAGCAGCAATGCGTGCAAGCTTAGGTTCTAGCAAAAAATCAGATGACAAGAACGATGATATTTCTACATCGGTTGTTGTGAAAAAAGGCGGCAAAACCACGGTTGAAGTTAAGCCAAAAGAGCAACCAAAGAAGAAAGTTGCCGCAACCAAGCCAAAAATTGAAACCGCTGCTGAACGTAAAGCGCGCGAAGTACGTGAAAAAGAAGAAGCGCGTTTGCGTGAAATCGAATCTAAAACACGCCGTACTCAAGCTGAAGAAGCGCAAAAGCGTACGCTTGAGCAAATGCGTAAAATGGCTGGCCAATATACGGACCAACCTGCTGCTGAAGTTCGTAAAGATGAACCATTGGCTGAAGGTTTGGTCGGTGATGCATTAGAAGAGTCGTTTGAAAAAGAGCGACGTGAAATCAAACGTGGTGCGAATAGCACTGGTACTCGTGGTCGTCGTCGTAAGAACCAAGATGAGCGCGAAATCAAGAACCGTAAAAATGGTTTACGTTCGACACAAGCTTCACAGCATAAGTTTGAAAAACCTGTTGAAAAAATTGTTTATGACGTTGAAATCAGTGAGCAAATCACAGTAGCAGATCTTGCTCAACGCATGGCAGTAAAAGCTCGTGAAGTGACCAAATTACTTATGAAAATGGGTGAAATGGCTCGTGAGTCAGACACCATTGATCAAGCAACTGCAAGCTTGCTTGTTGAAGAGATGGGTCATAACCCAGTACCAGTTAGTGATACTAAAGTTGAAGATGATCTACAGTACGCCGTTGATGAGCGTAGTAGTAACATCCAGACTCGTCCGCCAGTAGTGACTATTATGGGTCACGTTGACCATGGTAAAACATCACTGTTAGACAAAATTCGCGAAACGAAAGTTGCGAATGGCGAAGCGGGCGGAATCACACAGCATATCGGTGCTTACCATGTAAAAACCGAGCGCGGTGTTATTACTTTCCTTGACACGCCAGGTCACGCCGCCTTTAGTGCCATGCGTTCACGCGGTGCTCAAGCGACCGATATCGTTGTGCTAGTCGTTGCAGCTGATGATGGTATGATGCCACAAACAGCAGAAGCGATTGATCATGCACGTGCTGCTGGTACGCCAATTATTGTTGCTATTAACAAAATGGATAAGCCAGGTGCTGATCCTGACCGTGTTCTCAATGAATTGACGACGAAAGAAGTCGTTTCAGAAGAATGGGGCGGTGATACACCAATGGCTCGTATCTCTGCCAAAACTGGCGAAGGTATCGACAACTTGCTAGAATTCATCAGTTTGCAAGCTGAGCTGATGGAATTAGAAGCACCACTAGACGGTGCTGCGCAAGGTGTGGTCATTGAATCAAGACTAGAAAAAGGCCGTGGTCCTGTTGTTAGTGTCCTCGTCAAAAAAGGTACCTTGAAGCAAGGTGATTTGGTTCTAGCTGGTGAGCATTATGGTAAAGTTCGTGCACTAACTGATGAACATGGCCAACGCATTCAATCAGCTGGTCCTTCTATCCCAGTAGAGATTTTAGGTCTACCTGAAACACCTGCCGCTGGTAGCGAGTTCTTAGTAGTGACGGATGAGAAAAAAGCACGTGAAGTGGCTGATTTCAGAAGCAATCGTGAGCGTGAGCGTCAACTTGAACGTCAGAACGCTATGCGTTTAGAGAGCATGTTTGATCAAATGGAACAAGGCGATGTGTCATTCTTGAACATTGTGTTGAAGACAGATGTTCGCGGCTCACTAGAAGCATTGCTTTCGGCACTAAATGAGCTATCAACTGACGAAGTGAAAGTCAGAGTGATTAGCTCAGGCGTTGGCCCTATATCTGAGTCTGATGTCACTCTAGCAGAATCTAGTGAAGCAGTACTATTGGGCTTCAACGTTCGTGCAGATGCTACCGCACGTCGTAAAGCAGATACTGCCAATATGGATATTCGCTATTACAGTGTTATCTATGGTTTGATCGATGATGTCAAAGCAGCAATGAGCGGTATGCTTGCTCCTGAACATCGCGAAAAAATCTTGGGTGTTGCAGACGTTCGTGAAGTATTCCGTTCTAGTAAGTTTGGTGCTGCAGCAGGTTGTATGGTCGTTGAAGGTACAATCTATCGCAACAAACCTATTCGTGTATTGCGTGATGACCAAGTTATCTTTACCGGTCAATTGCAGTCATTACGTCGTTATAAAGAAGACGTCAATGAAGTACGTACGGGTATAGAATGTGGTCTAGCGGTTCGTGGTTACAATGTCGAATCTGGCGACAAAATCGAAGTCTTTGAGATTCAAGAGTTCGCACGTACTATCTAAAGCTGCTGCTTGATAGTCAGATGTTTGCTAATGCAATAAAGCCAACTGGCTGAGCGTTTCAGATACTCTGTCGATATTTAGCTGTACTTAGGCCTAACAGGTACATCCTGCTAGGCCTTTTTTAGCAATTATCCATCATAATTTATATAATAGAATATTAAAAACATATTAATCACAAGGTAATCACATGAACCAACGCTTACAACGCTTGTCCGATCAAATTCAGCGTGAGCTTGCAGTCCTTATTCGCGACGCAGTTAACGACCCTCGTTTAACGGGTTTTGTCACGATCTCTAGTGTCAAAGTCAGCCCAGATCTCGGTTATGCTGATGTCTACGTTACTATCATGGAGCCTGAGCTCAATGATGCAATGACCAAGACCAATCATGAAGACAGCATAAAAGTACTAAATAAAGCAGCAGGTTTTTTACGCACTGAATTAAGCCATAGCCTAAAGACACGTACCACACCGCGCTTGCGTTTTCACTATGATGAAGTAACCGCTCGTGGCAACTATATGATGGACTTGATCAGTAAGGCTGTCACCAAAACTGAGCAAAACGAAAATGACGAGTAAGTTATCATTATGTCTATATCGTCCAAGCACACTGAAAAAAAAACCAATGACACACCTGATAAAACAAAAGTTTCAGGTGTTATCTTGGTGGATAAGCCAAAAGGCATGACTTCACAGCAAGTGGTGTCAAAGGTAAAGTATCTGTTTAAGTCGCCAAGTCACGACAGCAAAAAAGCAGGTCATACAGGGACGCTTGATCCAATGGCAACAGGCTTACTGCCTATTTGTTTAGGTGAGGCCACTAAATTTAGCCATTATCAGCTTGATGCTGACAAATCCTATGAAGCAGTTATTTTACTTGGTGGTCAGACCGATACTGGTGATGCAGATGGTCAAATCGTTGAGCAAGCAGCTATTCCAACATTCGATACTGTAATGTTAGAGCGAATTTCTCAGCAATTCTCAGGCGCTCAGCAGCAGATACCTCCAATGTACTCTGCGCTAAAAAAAGATGGCAAAAAACTCTACGAATATGCCCGTGCTGGTATAGAAGTAGAGCGAGCTCCTAGAGATATCGTGATTAAAGCGATTGATTTAAAAGCGATTGATCACGAGCAGATCCAATTGATAGTGACTTGCACTAAAGGTACTTATGTACGTGTTCTTGGTGAAGATATTGCCAAAGCATTAGGTACATTAGGGTATTTGACAGCATTGCGACGTACGCAAGTTGGTGATTTCAATATTGGTAATGCGATAACTTTGCCAGAATTAGAAGCGCTAGCGTTGGATAGCCGACAAGGTCAGCTGATGCCAGTAGATGCTTGTGTCAATATCGACGCTGAGATGATGTTGACGACTGAACAATGTGCTCGTATACATATGGGTCAACGTTTAAATGTGTTTGAGCAACTGACAGATGACATCAGAAATTATATAACAAACAATATTGATAGCGAATCATCAGACAATAAAGAGATAACTGCTCATAGAGAGGTTATTTCTGAGACAGATATTAGTGATCAATCTATTAATACAAAGCCGTTGATACATGAAATACCGGTAGATATTCGCTTGATAAACGAAGATAGTCAGTTCTTGGGTTTAGGCGCAGTCAGTCTGAATGGTCGACTACAGCCAAAAAAATTAATTCAGCGTTAGTTTTATTCTTGTTAAATAAGTCGCGATAAACCCTTTTTGGCTTACTAACAGTTTACACTAATCACATATCGTCACATTTTATTGCAGGTTTCACCTATGGTGAAACCTGTTTTTTTTGTACATTAGATATGTCAGCTAGGGAAAGCGAGACGAAATAATTAATATAATAATGATAAGTAGTCTAATAAGAAAAACTCATAACAATAAAAAATTAGTATGGAATACGTCTAACAACGAATGTTTTAGTGCTCAACACTTAATAAAAATAAGAAGTATCAACAACAAGAAAAACACGTAAATCAACAATAAGTTGTTTATAAAAAACCACAAATATAAAGACAGGAAATACTATGAAGACCATCGCTTTCTTATTACATAACAACTTTGAACAAGCAGAATATGAAGAGGTCAACAATCAGCTGAAAGCTAAAGGCTACAAAACGCTTCTTATAACAACCAATAAAGAGAAAGAAGTGCAGGCCATGCAACAAGACGTCGACAAAGGTGATACGTTTACCGCTGACATCTTTGCAAGCGAGGCCAACGTTGATGATTATGATGCGTTGGTGCTACCAGGTGGCACTGTAAATGCGGATACGATCCGGGGTAACGAAGAAGCTCATAGTATTATCAATGCTATTAATAATGCAGGTAAGCCATTCGCTGTTATATGCCATGCTCCTTGGGCTCTTATTAATACAGGCATCGCTAAAGGCAAAACATTGACTGCTTATCCTACATTACAACTAGATTTAGAAAATGCTGGCGCAAATTATGTAGATAAAACAGTACAAGTTGACGGCAATCTAATAACCTCACGTAACCCAGACGATATTCCTAATTTCGTTGATGCAATCGATAAGGCTCTATCTTAATTGTTATTTCCACTTATTACATTAATTTATTAGATCATTAAATAACCATACATTTTAATCATTCATAATCATAACTAAGGAAAATACTATGTCAAATTCTAATCCAAACGATACTCAGCTTGAGCAACAACGTTCTGACTCAGCAACCGACGCTCTTAAAGATCAAGTTGAAAACAACCATGCTGAAGATAGCGAAGCTGCAGCAGATCGTATTGCAGAAAATACAGAAAACAATAAATAATATATTTAGCATGTCATCCATAATAGGATAATATGTATGTGTTTACGGTTTTTCATCTGAACATTAATTTTTATCTGAACATCGACAAGTATATAAATAGATGGTTCAAAAATAATAATTTAGGAGCTAGTATGAGTAATTCAACAGGCAATATGGATGAGCAAGAGAAAGAGATTGCAAAGCTTGCAGAAGAGATTAATCCTAGCGAACATAGTGTTCCGGATAGCTTAGCGGAAGTTACGACTGCGGCACCGCTTGAAGATGATGAACTAGGTGGCAATGCTACAGAAGATAGTATCAAAAAGTAAGTGTACCTTATGGTCACATCTGAAAAGTCTTTCCATAACGGTTGAAATTGACTTTACAACTATCATGAAAAACTGCTGCTAGTTCAGCAGTTTTTTGTTATAATTGCCCTCACATTTGGATTAAGTATCTGATAGATATATCAAGTTTACTTTTTTAAATGGCTGATATCCTTAACTGAGCTTGTCGTACAGTAGGTCAACTCTAGTAATGCAGGGTTGTCCTGAATGGCGTGCAGGTTATTTTATTTATTATTCTATTGCTTTAGAGCTGACTAAACCACAGTCTTTTTAAAGTTTTTAGCATTGCCGGAGTTTTTTATGTTAACTAATACCGATCGTGAACAAATCATTGCTCAATACCAACGTGGCGAAAATGACACTGGTTCTCCAGAAGTTCAAGTAGCACTATTGAGTGCTCGTATCAATGATTTGCAGAACCATTTCAAAGCACATAAAGCTGACCATCATAGCCGTCGCGGTCTTATCCGTATGGTTAACACGCGTCGCAAATTGCTTGATTACCTAAAAGGTAAAGATCTTGGTCGTTATACCACTCTTATCAGCCAGCTAGGTCTACGTCGTTAATCCAACGACAATAGTACGAGTGGATGCTAAGATACTAAATGTCATTTTATGGCATGGTTTCAGTATTTTCGCTAAGCCGCTTGGCACTTGGTTGTTAAAGATAAAATAGATTTTTTAAAACGGTGTGGAATAGTTTCACGCCGTTTTTTTATGCTTATTCGTTTTATAGCCTGAGTTTTTATAGCAATATTTTATCTCATAAAAATGATTGTCGATCGAACTAAGGGTATGGCCTAGTAATAATTGCGCGTTAGGCTTGATATTTATGATTGATAAACGCCTCGTTTGCCAATTAATTGGTCAATAGCCTCAAATCACTGTAAAATAATGCCTTGTGATTTTAATAGTACGTCTACGACATAAATGGCAGTCATTGATAAGATGGTTATTCATAAAGCAATGGTTTGCAAAACAATCATGCGAATGCAAAGCGCAAATGCACAACTTTCAAAATTATAGAAACGTATCTGATACGGTGTTTAGCACTGAAGTCTTTTGACTTAACATCCTTTTGATAGTATTTATAGTAAAGCTAAAATCGAATCACTAGATATATAGCAGTAAGATGCTAAACATATACAAAGAATTTTAATGACAGGTATCAGATTTTATAGCACTGGTATCATTTTCGTCAGTCAACATTAGGAAAAATACATGACAATGTTCAACACTATTAAACGTGAATTTCAATATGGTAATCAGCAGGTTGTTATCGAGACAGGCCGCGTAGCCCGTCAAGCAAACTCTATTTTGGTTCATATGGGCGGCGTTACCGTCCTAGTTGCTGCGGTCGTAAAATCTGAAGCCAAAGCTGGCCAGAACTTTTTTCCGCTAACCGTTAATTATCAAGAAAAAATGTATGCAGCTGGTAAAATTCCAGGTGCTTATGGCAAACGTGAAGGCCGTGCGAGCGAGTTTGAAACCCTAACCTCACGCCTCATTGACCGTCCGATTCGTCCACTGTTCCCTGAAGGCTATGTGAACGAAATCCAAATCACAGCGACGGTTGTATCATCGGATAAAACTCAATCAGCAGATATCGCAGCGCTAATCGGTGCTTCAGCAGCATTGGCTATCTCTGACGCACCTTTCAACGGTCCTGTTGCTGCTGCCCGTGTTGGTTTTATCAATGGTGAATACGTATTAAACCCCACGATTGAACAGCTTAAAGAGAGTGATCTTGATCTAGTCGTCGCTGGTACTAAATCTGCAGTATTGATGGTTGAATCTGAAGCGGCTGAGCTGTCAGAAGATCAAATGTTGGGTGCGGTATTATACGGTCATCAGCAACAACAAATCGTTATTGATAACATTGCCTCAATGGCAGAAGAAATCGGTACGGCTAAGCAGCAGTATTCTGCTCCTGAGCGTGATCAAGCGCTTACCAGCAGCATGAAAGAGCAGTTCGGCGCACAAGTGGCTGACGCTTACACCATTACAGACAAGCAAGAACGTTACACCAAGCTTGACGAAATCAAGCAGTCAATCATCGACGCACTTGCGGGTGATGCTGAGTCAGAAAGCTATGCGGATACCGTAACTGAGCTTAAAGAAATCTATAACGACCTTAAATACCGTACGGTTCGTGACAATATCTTGTCAGGCAAACCGCGTATCGATGGTCGTGATCTTGAGACAGTACGTGCGCTTGATGTACAGGTTGGCGTATTGCCATTCACGCACGGTTCAGCACTATTTACTCGTGGTGAGACGCAAGCACTAGTCACAACGACTTTGGGCAACAGCCGTGACGTCAACATGATTGATTCGCTAGGTGGCACTATTCGTGACCATTTCATGTTGCATTACAACTTCCCGCATTTCTCAGTTGGTGAAACGGGCCGTGAAGGTATTCCAAAACGTCGTGAAATCGGTCATGGTCGTCTAGCACGCCGCGGTGTACAAGCGATGCTACCAGACAGCGAACGCTTCCCGTATGTGATTCGTGTGGTCTCTGAGATTACTGAATCAAACGGTTCATCTTCTATGGCATCTGTCTGCGGTGCAAGTTTGGCATTGATGGATGCAGGTGTACCAATCAAAGCACCAGTTGCTGGTATTGCAATGGGTCTGGTCAAAGAAGGCGAGCGTTTCGCTGTCTTGTCTGACATCTTAGGTGATGAAGATCATCTTGGCGATATGGACTTTAAAGTGGCTGGTTCTAAAGACGGTATCACAGCCCTTCAGATGGATATCAAAATCGAAGGCATTACTCCTGATATCATGGAGCAAGCGCTTAAGCAAGCCCATGCTGGTCGTATCCATATCCTAGATGCAATGAACCAAGTACTGCCTGAGAGCCGTACTGAAATCAACGCTCATGCACCGAACTATGCTGTTATCGAGATCAACCCAGACAAGATTCGTGACGTTATCGGTAAAGGCGGCGCAACGATTCGTCAGCTAACCGAAGAAACTGGTGCCGTTATCGATATCGATGACGCAGGTACTATCCGTATCTTTGGTGAAAACAAAGCCGCGACCAAAGCCGCCATCGGCAAAATCGAAGCCTTGACTGCTGAAGTTGAAGTAGGCAAAACCTACGAAGGTACGGTTGCTCGTATCGTAGACTTTGGTGCATTTGTTAATGTGTTGCCAAACACGGATGGTCTAGTACATATTTCACAAATCGCAGAAGAGCGCGTAGAGAATGTATCAGACTATCTAAAAGAAGGCCAGATCGTTAAAGTCTTGGTTCAAGATGTTGACAACCGTGGTCGTATCAAGCTGACTATGAAAGGTGTTGAGCAGAACTAATACTCAATATTTGATGTAATTTACGTCATAAAAAACCGCCTTGAGATGCTCGTAATGAGTGTCCAAGGCGGTTTTTTTATGTGCTTAAAAAGATGGTGATTGGCTAGCCAAAAGCTAAAAGGCGATTTATAAAATAGTGTCTTTAGGCAAATGTATATCGATACGTAGCTTAGGTAAATCTTGTAAGTACTCAGTCAATAATGGCAGCGTATCAGTCTCCCAATCTAAAGCAAGTGTATTTGTTCCATCATTTTGATTGGGTGCGATATCACGTGGATTGCCTGAGATAAGTGGACGTGCAAGTAGTGCCACTCTGCGTATGCCTTGGTATCTTACCAATGGCATTATTTGCTGCTGTAAGTCTATCAAGGCAGCAATGAGCCAGCGTTTGCGAATAGGATGATAAGGGTGGTTTGATATGACAAGGTTGGCGATATAATTTGGCTGATTGCCGTTACTACTGATGCCCAAACCTGCTTGTTCACGGGTACGTTTATGAAGCAAACAGCTGCCAACACTCAAGCTACCATCACGGCACGCGCGATGGTAACGATGATAGTTATCAGGGAATAGCGCTTTGGCACGCGTCAGCACAGGGTCTAAGATGACACCAGCGTTGTTGACAGGGAAGACAAGCAGTTGGGCACTGCTATTCAAAATAGAGGCATGAGTGAGTTGCAGAGTTGCCATCATAAGCCCCTATATAAAAAACACTGCTTTTATTTTGACGCTGCGTCAGCCGCGCTATCTGCTTCTAACTGTGCGATTTGCTGTTCGAGCAGGGCGATTTGTTCCGCTTTCATATCAGTTAATTGTTGGTTCATTGCCAATTGTTCAGCTGCCAGTTTCTCTTGTTCGGCGAAACGTTTACGCTCATCCTCTAAACGATCGATCTCTTCTTTGGCTAGGCTTTCCGTTTTTGGTAAAGGCGCATTTAAGATAGCTTTAGGATTTGGCGTATCGATATTTTTGTCATCGACTATATCAATGCTTTCATCAGTGACAGCACTGTTGATCAGCAAGGTTTCAGGCTCATCATTCATGGTGGCATCATCCATCGCAGCTGCTTGAGCCGCTTCAGTTTGCTCAGCTATTGTTGGTGGATTACTGACAGGCAATACAGACTCTGGCTCAGGTTTTGGCCAAATGAAGTAAGCCGCAGCGATGAGCAGTAATATAAAAATCAGTATGCCCCAAACTCGTCGGCCTGCTTTCGCAGAGGCTTTAGAGGGCTTGGTTGCCAAAGGTCGCGTTTTTTTAGGGTTCATATTATGATCGTTTTAAGTCAAAAACATCAGTAGCCATACTATAGCAAACTCAAAATAAAAAGCCTATCTATTGATAGATAGGCCAGTAGCGATTAGGACTTGACGCGTAATATCAAATACTTAGGATTTAAACTTCACAGTACCGCTCGTGCCTGTGCTCATGGCATCACGTGCAAGTTGATCTTCGAGATGGTTTTTGGCGCTGATAGCATCTGGATCAGGACGATGCTCTGAATGTCCACACAGGGTACACTCGATATATTCATCAGGTTCTGGAGCCATAATATTCACCTGTACCACCGCATCTACTTCTTGGCACTTTGGACAGCGAACGCCTGCTAAAAACCGACGTTTGGGGCTGGATGACTGATAGCGCATTTAGATAACCTCGTGCGTCGTTTGGGCATTGGCAGCAGTGTTAAGCTTTGCATCAAGAAAGCCACTATGGCGTAATAAGGCATCAATACTGGCACTACGACCACGGAAGTTCTCGAAGTTAGTCTTGGCTGGGAAACTGCCACCAACCGACAGAATAGACTCGCGGAACTCTTTGCCCGTTGCTGGATTAAAGATACCGTCTTCTTCAAACTTACTAAACGCATCGGCAGATAGCAGCTCTGCCCATTTATAAGAGTAATAGCCAGCAGCATAGCCACCCGCGAAAATATGACTAAAGCCATTGGCAAAGCGGTTATAGTCAGGTGTCTGCATGACAGCGATATCGCTACGCACTGCATTTAGGGTGGCCAAAATACCGTTATAATCAAGCGCTGGCGTGTGAGCATGAATCAGTAAATCAAAAAGGGCGAACTCGATTTGGCGAAGCGTTTGCAGTCCGCTTTGGAAGTTTTTGACGGCCAATAGTGCATCAAGCTTTTCTTTAGGCAATGGCTCACCAGTGTCGACATGACTACTAATAAGTGCAATACCTTCGGCATCCCATGCCCAGTTTTCCATGAACTGGCTGGGCAGCTCAACCGCATCCCACTCAACACCGTTGACACCTGCGACATCGCCAACTGTCACTTGGGTCAATAAATGATGCAAGCCGTGACCAAACTCGTGGAACAACGTCAATACTTCATCATGTGTTAATAGGCTTGGCTTGCCCGCAAGTGCTGGCGTGAAATTGCCGACCATAAAGCAGACGGGTAGCTGTTTGTGGTTTTGTTCTTCATAGGTATAACGAGACTGAAAACCGCTCATCCAAGCGCCGCCACGCTTACCACTACGCGCAAATAAATCAAAGTAAAAGCCGCCAATCAGTTGATCGTCAGCATCAAACAGTTGATAAAAGCGTACGTCATTGTGCCAGCGAGAGGCAGAGTGAGCATCAGCATCAGCATCGAAATTGTCAAAGTCTTGCTCTTGTACTTTTATACCGTACAGGCGCTCGACAATGGCAAACAAGCCATTGATTACTGTCGGTAGTGGAAAGTAAGGACGAATCTCCTCTTGCGATAAGCTAAATTCGCTCTGCTTCACCTTTTCAGCGATATAGGCACTGTCCCACGGTTGTAGCTCATCAATCCCGTAATCCTGCGCGTACTTTTGTAACTGTGCCAAATCTGCCTTAGCTGCTGGTGTGGCTTGCACAGCCAAATCACGTAAGAATGCTTCAACCTCGATCACGTTGTCTGCCATTTTGGTCGATAGTGATACTTCAGCATAATTATCAAATCCCAATAGCTTGGCTTTTTGTTCACGCAACGTGAGAATTTGACTCATGATATCGGCGTTGTTCAGTGATTCGCCTTTGGCATTGGTATGCGTATCAAATTCAGAAGCACGCGTGACGTAAGCGCGGTACATAGTCTCACGCAAATCACGATCATCAGCATGAGTCGTTATAGCGAGATAGACAGGAATGTTTAGACTGGCCACATAGTAAGGAGTAGGAAGGGCATCTACATCCGTCTGGCTAAGCGTGCCGCTGGCAAGCTCACGTGACTTGTACTGCTCGCCTGCATCTGCCAATAATGCCAAACCGCTCTCTGTTAGTCCCTTCAACTGTGACTGCTCTAAAGGCAGTGCAAACGCTTGTGTTGCATCTAAGATATGATCTGAGAAGGTTGCTGATAAGGTGGATAGTTTGCTTTGAATGGCAGCAAATGTCTCTTGCTCAGCTTTAGGTAATGCGACCCCTGATAGCTCAAAACTACGTAATGCGAGCTCAATCGCACGCGCACGGGCAGGCTCAAGTGAGTCAAAGAATGCTGTGTCACTGACAATCGTTTGATAACGGCTAAATAATGGCTGATGTTGTCCAACTCGCGTGCCATAAGTGGACAGTTTAGGTAGCAGCTCATGATGCACATGACGGATCTCATCGTTACTCATCACGCCATTGAGGTGCGACAAAATACCCCAGCTACGATCTAGTGCCAAATTGATATGATCAAATCGCATCACATCTGCTAGCGCTTGTTCGGCGCTTATTTTTGCAGCGTTATCGCTTTCTATCACTGTCAATGTGTCTAAGAAAGTATTGGCAGCATCAATGGCGTCAATAACTTGGCTTTGTAGTGTGCTTGGCGCAGTATCGGCAAAGTCGACAAGGCGCAAATCTGGAGAGGTAAGTGTCATAAAGGTATCCGATATTGATGAGTTATTATGGAGAAAATCTAGTGTTACATTATTTTGGTCACTGCTGACATATACGGCGCATTATGATGCGAGTGGGTGACGTTTTATAGTTAAGTTATATAAAAGATGGGTTCATTTAGTGAAAATACAACCTGAGTGCTCATAAACTGACCATGAAAGCTCAGGATATTGACACATGCGTGCTTTGGTTGAGATAGCCTATATATTGAACAATGCAGTGTGCTCTACTTACAAAGCGCTATCATTTGCTTGCAAATTCACCCTATAGCCAGTAAGGAGTAACTGTTAGCATCAGTATGAAGGAATAGAAATATTGCCCGTTTATAGGGTATATTCATAGTATATAGATGGAAAACGACTGATAAAAGAAAAGCATGGTTGATTGTCTACAAGCGATCTACTAACGCCAATGCCAGTAAGCTGTAGAGCAAGAGGCTCTAATGCTGTGTTGGTGAAAATCCGTGTAACATCGAAAGTAAATGATAATAAAACAAGGAGCAGTATATGAAAGCGACTCTTAAAAGTTTACGTGAAACCAAAGCCAATCCAGCGGTCAGTATCTTTGTTAAGACACATCGAGCGCATCCAGCCAATGAGCAAGATCCAATCGCTCTAAAAAATCAGCTAAAAGTCGTCGAAGATCGCTTAACCAAAGAATATGATAAGAGTACAGCGACAACTATCTTAGACAAGATTCATGCTAAGACCAGCGAGTTAAACCATAATTATAATCTTGATACCTTAGCCATATTTGCCAGTACTGATGATGCACAAGTGATCCGTATGCCAATCGATACCACAGAGCGTGTGGTGATTTCGGACAGTTTTGCCACGCGTGACCTAGTTCGTGATATGGCAAGTGCCGTTCACTACTATACAGTCGTGCTGACCCGTGATAAGGCTCGCTTGATTGAAGCATCAAATGATCGTGTCATCAGAGAGTTTGATAAAGATGACGATGCACAAAACAACATGGAAAATATTCAGTTCCCTGTTGAGAATAATGGGTTATATACAACAGGTGACGGCGGTTCAGATCGCTCATCGAATAATGAGAGCAGCCATCTAAAAGAATACTTTAACCAAGTCGATAAAAGCGTACAAGAGCTGTGGGGCGACCATAAAATGCCACTTGTGATTGTGGGTGATGCCAAAAATATAGGTTACTACAAAGAAGTCTGTGATCGTCCAGACAATATCATTGCCACGGTATCAAACGCCACCAATCTAGAGGATGGTAGTGCACAGCATATCGTCGATAGTGTACAAGAATCTGTAGAAGGATATCGTACGTCATTGCATCATGCTGCTTTGGGCGAGATTGACAAAGCCCGCGGTGCCAATATGTTACAGACGGATTTGCAGGAAGTATATCGCAGCGCATTCCAAGGTGCTGGCGAGACCCTCTATGTACGCCGTGGCTATATACAATCTGCCAAAATTGATGAAAAAGCACAAACATTAAGTCTTGCAGATGACGTCACTGCAGAAGGGGTAACTGATGATGCCATTGGTGAAATTATCGAGCACGTCATTCATAATGGCGGCGAGGCCGTGTTTATGCCACAAGATATTATGGGTGAAGATCAACCGATTGCCTTAGTCACTCGTTACTAATTTAACAGTGACTGCTATTAGCGATTTTCATTTATAAATGAGTCATTAATAGTGGGTAGTTTTGACATGAGAGCACTGGTTAAATATGAACCAGTGCTCTTTTTTTTGTATGAAAATACTTGTATTAATAGAGATTAAGCCATCTTTTATTAATTTTGAACGGTACAGAGTAGGGCAGTCGTTATCATTGTGGTGCACCATGTTCTACTATAGTGCATTTTTAAATTTGGCAATTAGTCTCTCTAAAGTTTGTTGGGATAACTATTTTGAATACTGTGAGCTTTGGATTTTAAGGTAGTGTTAGTAATATAAATATTGCGTACATCTTATATATATCAGTTGATTGAAGGAATTATTAGTATGATTTTTTAAAGATTAATTCAGCCAGTATTATTGATTTTTTGCTGAGTAGATTTTCTTTTTAAGTAAACATAATCGATAAATTAGGCATTGTAAATCTTAGCTGGCACAAGGCTTGCATCGTTGTTAGTACACGGTTAACTACCGTATATCATCAATCTAAGAGCTAAAAAAATGCCGTCTAGGGTTCCGATATAGTAGAGGAAAGTTTTCTAAAACTATATGACTGGTCCGAGAGATGGCGGTTCGAAAGAACTACACGGAGGGATAAAAGCCCGGGAGACTCTAAGTGACACTGATCACTTAAGCTCATAACTGTGGAGTTTTTTATGTCATCCGTTTCAATCACTACTTCCGATAGCTTGTATTCAGATTGCTTCACCACGCCTCTACCAGGTGGCCATCATTGGTGCGGACGTATTAATAAGAATACTGTATTAACGCTCAAATCACTGGCAGCCAATGCCAATGCTAGCCTATATGTGGTCAATGCTGATGAGAAGCTTGAACGCTTCAACATGCCAGACAGTCTAAAAGCACAACACACACTATACCTGTCTGAAGGTCACGTACTCTACTCCGATATGGGCCGAGTGCTTGCTTCTATTATTAGTGATGACCATGGCTGGAACGATGCGATTTGTGGCCCTAGCACCGCTGCTATGATTAGCTCACAATATGGCAAAAAAACCTTCCAAGATGCTCGTAATGAGCGCTATCAAAACGGTCTTGACGGACTATTAACAGAAATGTCGAAGTTTGCGCTAAATGAGCGTGACCTTACGGCAACGGTCAATCTGTTCTCCAAAGTCACCCCCGATCTACAAGGGCAGCTGTCCTATATCGCTGCTGACAACACCAACCAAGCTATCACCCTACGGTTTGAGATGAATTGCTTAGTATTCATCTGTAACGCCCCGCACCCACTTGATCCATCAGACATCTATGATCCAGCTGATATTGAGCTAACCATTCAGCAGGCAGCGCCTATAGTGCCAAAGGCAGATTTTGATATTTGCCGTGACTCTTGCTCGCAAAACCAACGCGGGTTTGAGAACAATGCACACTATTTTGGCGACTATACGAATGCCTAACAATCGGCAGTGTTCGATAGGCGAAAGCAGCTATTAAGTGCTTATCAATTAAGTGGTATTAAGTAATGATCAAGTGGTTATCAAATTCTAATTTTTGACTGGTAAAACGATTTTATAGGTTCGCGAGCACCGTACCTACGTCTATAACGCTCACAACCAGTCATAGCAATCATTTACAGCAATTAAGAGAGCAGACTCATGACAATTAATGATGATACTAAAAATAAAGCTATTCAAAATGTAGATTTAATCAATTCCAAAACTATCAAGCTGCGTGAGGTTTGTGCTGCTGGAGAGGGGTGGATGACCGAGGTTAAGAAAAACCAGACCTTGCGCATTATAGATACTGAAGGCAATCAGGCAGTCGATACGCTGTTTATAAGCTGTACTGATACGGCTGAACGTTATAGTGCCACGGATACCTTGGCACAAAATCAAAAGCTGTTTTTAGAGATGGGTAGTCAGCTATTCACTAATAGAGGGCAAGTCATTGCCACTATCACAGATGACACTTGCGGTCGTCACGATACGTTGGGCGGTGCATGCTCATGTGAGAGTAATACCGTGCGTTACGCTCATGATACTTATCCCATGCATAGCTGCCGAAACAACTTTATGCATACTCTAGCAACGCATCCCATTGCTCAAAAATATGATCTGAACCTACGTCATGTCGGACCAAACATCAATTTCTTTATGAACGTGCCTATTACGCCTGATGGTAGTTTAGCGTTTGATGATGGTATCTCAGCCCCTGGCAAATACGTCGATATCACCGCTCAAATGGATATGATTGTCCTGATATCCAATTGTCCTCAGCTCAACAATCCCTGCAACGGCTATAACCCCACGCCCATTGAGCTTGTGATTTATGAGTAAGTAAGCGATTTTCGAACAAGACGATACTGCCTATTAATGAGAATGCTGAGGAAGTTGTGATGTTTAAAAAAGTATTGATTGCCAATCGCGGTGCTATTGCTTGCCGAATTATACGTACCTTAAAGCAAATGGGTGTCGGCTCAGTCGTTGTCTATACCGATGTAGATCGAGGCTCACTACATGTCAGTCAAGCTGATGAAGCCATCAACATCGGCTCGGGTCCTGCCAGTGATAGCTATCTAAATATGGATAAAGTATTGCAAGCAGCGATTGATTCAGGCGCAGAAGCGATTCATCCTGGCTATGGGTTTTTGTCAGAAAACGCTGCATTCTTTGACCGCTGTAGTGATGCTGGAATCGCTTTTATTGGGCCAACCTCTGAGCAGCTGCTGAGCTTTGGGCTCAAGCATACGGCTCGTAAGCTCGCCATTGACAGCCAAGTGCCATTGTTACCCGGTAGCGAACTGCTACAAGATGTGGACGAAGCATTACGTGAGGCCAAACGTATTGGCTATCCTGTCATGCTGAAAAGCACTGCAGGCGGCGGCGGTATCGGCATGCGTCTGGTATGGAATGAGGTCGAACTAAAGGATGCTTATGAGTCTGTGCATCATTTGGCACAAAGCAACTTCAGTGATGCTGGGCTATATCTCGAAAAATTTGTAGAGCATGCTCGCCATATCGAAGTGCAAGTATTTGGTGACGGGGCAGGTAATATCATCACCTTAGGAGAGCGTGACTGTTCTATTCAGCGTCGTAATCAAAAAGTGATTGAAGAAACGCCAGCGCCCTTACTATCAGATGCACAAAGACAAAACCTACAAGAGGTAGCGACTAAGTTGATGCAACAAGTCAACTATCGCTCTGCTGGTACCGTTGAGTTTGTGATGGATGTGTCGACGCAAGACTTCTATTTCTTGGAGGTAAACACACGCTTGCAAGTTGAACATGGCGTCACAGAAGAAATCTATCACGTGGACCTAGTACGCTGGATGATTGAGCTGGCTGCAGGCGAGTTCGTATTGCCAGAGTTGCCACTGCACGCATCAGGACATTCGATTCAGGTGCGTCTGTATGCCGAAGACCCTGTCAAAAGATTTCAACCAAGCACGGGGATTTTAACGGATGCTTATTTTGACCCAGCCGCTCGTGTCGAGACTTGGATAGAAACGGGCAGTGAGATATCAGCCTTTTATGACCCGATGCTAGCAAAAATCATCGTTACGGCACCTGACCGCAAGCAAGCACTGGAGAAAATGAGCCAAAGTTTGGCCATGTCACGTATGGCAGGTCTTGAAACCAATCTTGAGTATTTGCAGCAGATAGTGTCCTCAGAGATATTTTATCAAGGTGAGCAGACTACAAGGTTTTTGAACACTTTTACATGGCTCAGTCAAAAAATTGAAGTGTTGCAGTCGGGCGTACAGACGGCTGTACAAGATGTACTTGGTCGAGAAGGCTACTGGGATGTGGGTGTACCACCATCAGGTGCGATAGATGGTCTGAGTCTCAATACTGGTAATCAGCTGTTGGGTAACCCATTTAACACTGCAGGTCTTGAGTGCGTGGTTACTGGACCGACTTTATTGTTCCATTGCGACAGTCAGATTGCTATTACTGGCGGTAACATGGCCTGTACCTTGGATGGTGCAGAGCAACCAATGTGGCAGACCATCACGGTACGTAAAGGCCAAAAACTCATTTGTGGCAATATCACCTCAGGCTGCCGAAGCTATATCGCTATCAAAGGTGGCATAGATGTCCCTGAGTATCTAGGCAGCCAAGCAACCTTTAGTTTAGGTCAGTTTGGTGGTCATGCTGGTCGTAACTTACTTATCGGCGACATGCTACCCGTTGTACAGTGCGATACGTCCATTGCTACTAAAGCCTTACCTGCTGTACAGCAACCAACGTTTGATGGACTATGGCAAATCGCAGTCATGTATGGACCACATGGCGCGCCAGATTTCTTTACGAATGCTGATGTGACGCAGTTCTTTGAACATGAATGGGACGTTCATCATAACTCTAGCCGTACTGGTATCCGTCTGGTCGGACCTAAACCTGAATGGGCGCGTGAAGATGGCGGTGAGGCAGGGCTACATCCCTCAAATATCCACGATAATGCTTATGCTGTTGGTGCGATTGACTTCACAGGGGACATGCCGATCATTTTAGGGCCTGATGGACCAAGCCTCGGTGGCTTTGTCTGCTTGAGCGTCATTGTCGCAGGTGAGCGCTGGAAAATGGGACAGCTCAAGGCAGGTGATCGAGTGCAGTTTGTCCCTGTCAGCTACGATCAAGCAGCACAATTACATCAGTGCTACGATGACATGCTACGCGCTGATGACTGTCATTTGGTTGATTACAGTTTGCCCATTCATACAGAAAACGCGACTTTGCAGACAGCCATATTAGACACTTTACCCATCAATAACGACCAGCCAAAAGTGGTATATCGCCCTGCTGGAGATAGCTATATATTGATTGAGTACGGCGAGCAGGTGCTTGATTTGCAATTGCGCTTCCGCGTTCAGGCATTGGTGGAGTGCCTACAAGCACAGCATATCGATGCCATCATTGATATGACGCCAGGTATTCGCTCGTTATTAGTGCATTACCATTCATTGAAATTGCCACAGGCAGCACTGCTGGCAATTCTCAAGCAAGCAGAAAGTGCATTGCCCGATATTAAGCACATGCAAGTGCCGTCCAGAATTGTTCATTTACCAATGGCGTGGGCTGACTCTCAGACTAAGCTAGCAACGGAGAAGTATCAGCAACTTGTCTATCCTGACGCACCTTGGTGCCCCGATAATATCGAGTTTATCAGACGTATCAACGGCTTGGCCTCTGCCCAAGCGGTCAAAGATATTGTCTATGATGCCAGCTATTTGGTTATGGGACTTGGTGATGTCTATTTGGGTGCGCCTGTTGCCACACCGCTTGATCCCAGACATCGTTTGGTCACCACCAAATACAATCCTGCCAGAACATGGACGCCAGAGAACGCTGTGGGTATCGGCGGCGCTTACATGTGCATCTACGGTATGGAAGGCCCAGGTGGCTATCAGTTCGTCGGTAGGACGCTACAAATCTGGAACCGCTATCGCTCGCATCCAAGCTTTGAAGCCGAAAAACCATGGTTACTACGATTCTTTGATCAAATTCGTTTTTATGAAGTCAGTGAAGAAGAACTGTTATCGATGCGAACTGCCTTTAAGGCAGGTGAGCTCTCGATTGAGGTTGAGGATAGTGTGTTAAACCTCGCTGAGTATTACGAGATGTTGCATGAAAACAAGGACAGTATTCAGACGTTCAAAGATCAGCAGCAAGCCAACTTTGATGCAGAGCGACAACGCTGGAAGCAGCAAGGACTTGACCAGTATGTTGGCGAAGATATTGATGCGGTAGAAGTGTCATCAGAGGTCTCTGTACCTGAGGGCGGTGTAGTCGTCAAAGCTCATATGATGGGCAGTGTCTGGAAGATTTCTTGCGCGGTAGGTGATGTGGTCGATGAGGGGCAGACATTAGCAATCATAGAAGCCATGAAAATTGAGATACCAATTGTCTCACCCGTTGCGATGCAGGTCGTGAGTATTGAGATTGAAATTGGCACCACGGTGAAACCCGAGCAGCCTGTATTTGTACTTGCACCTATTACTGCTCGCGAGACATTGGTGACAGACGCAGACGCACACGAAGAAAGCTGATGTCGTACGGACTCATCTAGCCGATAGTGAGATAGCAAAACAACGATAAAAATGGCGAAGAATAATAGAGAGAGCAACTATGCAAAAGAATTGGACGATCAAAGATTGGCAAAGCGCTTATGCCGAAGGAACTACCCAGCTAAGTGATCTATTGGATTATGTGGTGGGTATCAGCAATGACAATAATGCTTGGATTGAGATTGCGACTCCTGAGCAGCTGACCGCTCAGATTGACAGTATCGCCACGCAAAACTCCCAAGACTTACCGCTATACGGCATACCGCTATACGGCATACCGTTTGCGGTAAAAGATAACATCGATGTGGCAGGGTTTCATACCACGGCAGGATGTACAGATCCTTTGTATTTGGCTGGCAAAGACGCGCATGTGATCGCCAAGCTAAAGGCAGCAGGTGCCATCGTCATCGGCAAAACCAATCTTGACCAGTTCGCGACAGGACTGGTAGGTACGCGCTCACCTTATGGGGCAGTGGCCAACAGTTTCAATCCTGACTATATCAGTGGTGGCTCAAGCTCCGGCTCTGCGGTAAGTGTGGCAAATGGCATCGTTCCTTTTGCATTAGGAACGGATACAGCAGGCTCTGGACGTGTGCCTGCGGGTCACAACAACATAGTGGGTTTGAAGCCTACAAAAGGCTGGTTCTCCAGTAAGGGTCTCATTCCCGCTTGTCGATTACATGATGTGATTTCTATTTTTGCACTGGGTGTTGATGATGCGTGGCACGTAGCACAGCTAATGAAGGGCTACGATAAAGAGGATGATTACAGTCGTATCCATCCTGCCACTGTGCCAGTCGCCTTTAGTCTTGGCAAAATTGCTATTCCTGATAGCTTAGAGTTTTACGGTGATACCGAGTCAGAGCAGGCTTTTGAGATAGCCATCTCGCAGCTACAGACGATGGGTTATGAGATCACGCCGATAGACTTTACCGTCTTTAATGAGTTAGCAGATGCACTCTATAACGACAGCTGGGTTAGTGAACGCACCTTTGCCATTGATCAGCTCGTCGAGCGTGACACATTGTTGCCTGTCACTCGCCAAATCATCAGTCAAGCTGAGAACTACAATGCGGTTGATGCGATGAGTGCTGAGTATTCTCGTGCTGCATTAAGTCGCCGTATTCAACAAATGCTATCTGAATTTGACGCATTAATGGTGCCAACTGCGCCGACTATCTATACCATCGATGCGGTCAATGCTGACCCGTTAACGAAAAACAGTCACATGGGTGCTTATACTAATTTTGTGAATCTAGCGGACTTGTCGGCGTTGGCGTTACCGAATCTAATTGCTAGAGATGGCTTGCCGCGCGGTGTGACCTTTATCGCTATGGGCTGGCATGATGAAGCCTTAGCCAACTTTGGACATCAATGGCAAACTGCTCTAGATATACCAATGGGAACTTCTCACCATCATTATCACTCCGACACCTCTCAAACGCGAACAACTCAATCTGATCAACCGCAATCGCTTATTCCACTAAGTACCGATGACAGTGACAGCAGTGTGGCATTAGCCGTAGTTGGTGCGCATTTGAGTGGTATGCCGCTCAATTATCAGCTGACTGATAGAGGCGGTGTATTGTCTGAGCAAACTCAAACGGCAGCCACTTATCAGCTCTTTGCATTGGCAGGATCAACGCCTGCCAAACCAGGACTGAAACGACACGAAGAAGGACGCTCGATTGCAGTAGAAGTCTGGCAAATCCCTAAAGCGAGATTTGGCGAAATCGTCAACGAAGTGCCTACGCCATTAGGCATTGGTAATGTTGAATTGGCAGACGGGCGCTGGGTTAAGAGCTTCATTTGTGAAGAATATGGGTTTGAAGGTGGTACAGATGTGACCGCATTCGGTGGTTGGAAAGCTTATATAGCCAAGCAAACAGAATCGGTTACTTAGATGGCTGCTTAATTAATCAGCATTCAGACTGACTCAATTTGAATATGATCCAAAATAGTAGCGCCAGTAATATTCTCTCTCGTGGTATTGCAAACAATAATCAACGGACATTCCCATAATGGGCTTGTCTTTATTCAAGGAGCAAGACTCATGAATCGACGCTTATTTACTTTTGCGGTTCTCTCAAGCTTTATGCTATTTGGTTGTGACAACACGGCCACCGTATCAGCATCTGAAGGGGAGGCGGCACCAGAAAAAGTCACTGCCTCAAATGATGATCCAATCTCTATCGGTTACAGTGATTGGCCTGGCTGGGTAGCATGGCAAATTGCAATTGATAAAGGCTGGTTTGATGAAGCTGGCGTGAATGTTGAGTTTAAATGGTTTGATTACTCAGCCTCATTATCTGCTTTTGCGTCCAGCCAGTTGGATGCCATCTCTGTGACCAACGGTGACAACTTAGTCAACGCTGCGAGCGGTAGTGAGGGCATCATTATTTTGGTCAATGACTACTCAGCAGGTAATGATCAGATCATTGCTAAACCTTCGGTCACCAGCATAGCAGATCTAAAAGGCAAATCAATCGGTGTCGAAAAGGGCTTGGTAGATCATTTACTGCTCAATAGCGCGCTGGCTGACAATGGGTTGACAGAAGCTGATGTAACGCTGGTGAATGCAACCACAAACGAGCTACCACAAGTCTTCACAAATGACAGTATTGACGCCGTCTCTATCTGGCAGCCCAATGCCAATCAAGCACTAAAAAATGTACCAAGTGCAAAGGCTATTTATACCTCAGCGGATAAGCCGGGTCTTATTTATGACACGCTAGCCGTCAGTCCCGCCAGTCTATCTGCGCACAAGGCAGAGTACGCCAAGATCATTCAGGTATGGGGCAAGGTCGTCAACTATATCAATGATCCAGCGACTAGAGATGATGCGATCAGCATTATGTCTAACAAGGTCAATGTCCCTGCTGATCAATATAGTGCTTTCTTGAATGGGACGAAATTGATGAGTCTGGAAGACAATGAAAAGATTTTTGCGAAGTCTGATGAGCTGAGCTCTATTTATGGGTCTAGCTATCACGTCAATCAGTTCAATATTGATAATAAAGTTTATGATCAAACGCTGGATATAGATAAATTGATCTATCCTGATTTGATTAATCAGTAAGGATAGTTGCCGTTTTATTTATTACAAAGGCAGTGGTTGTTGAGTCTTTATCATCGTTTTAGAGGGTAGCCCATGAGTCATATCAATACATATTTAACCAAGAAAACCACGCTTGGGCTCAATGTACTCTCATTTTTGATTCCAATCTTAATATGGTGTGCGGTCAGCTACCTTCCTTTTATTTGGCATCCGCAGGTTGAGATTACCGATGCTGGCGCGAGTACCTATCTACAAGAGGGCAGCCGCATTGATAAAGAGGTATTTTACCGTGAGGCACAGGATGCGATGGCCTCTGATGCAGTACCGCCGCAAGGAAAGTTGGTCAATCCTGTTTACTTGCCAGCACCTGATGAGGTAGCCACAGCGATGGTCACTGCGTTTGTCACCTCGCCTACACAAGCTGATGGGCCATGGTTACATGAGAGTCTCTGGCAGAGTATCCGTACGGTATTTATCGCTTTTTTTATCTCATCTATCGTCGGTATACCACTAGGTCTGCTGTGCGGGTTTTCTCAGAAAATCGCACAAATCACTCAGCCTTTCATAGAGTTCTTTCGCTATCTACCAGCGCCAGCATTTGGACCTTTGGCCGTGGCGGTGCTTGGTATTTACGATGGACCAAAAATTGCCATCATCGTGATTGGGACTCTATTTCAACAGATTCTAATCATTGCAAATACCACGCGTACTATGGATCTCGGTCTTATTGAGGCAGGTTATACGCTAGGCACAACCAAACTAAAAAGCTTCTTTTATGTACTGCTGCCTGCCGTCTTGCCTGATGTCTATCGAGACCTGCGTGTTCTACTGGGATGGGCATGGACGTATTTGATTGTCGCTGAACTGATAGGGACGACGTCCGGTATTACATGGTTTATTGTGCAACAAGCCCGCTACCAACATTTTGATAACGTCTATGCAGGTATTCTACTCATTGGGTTTATCGGTTTAGGTACAGATATCTTGTTGTACCAACTCGGTAAAAAACTCTTCAAATGGAAAGCGAGTATTTAAATGATAAATAACGATATGGTCTCTTCCGTCCCTACAGATAGTGCACGCACCACCCATAGCGGTGCCACTGATGATTATTTCAAAGCGCTTTATCAGCGAGATGTGGTGCTGCAAGTTGATCAACTGACACAATCGTTTGATCAAGGTGGTAGCCAAAAAGTAATATTGAAAGATGTCAGCCTAAAAATCTATGAGCGTGAGTTTGTATGTGTGATTGGGCCTTCTGGTTGCGGTAAATCAACATTGGGTCGTATCGTTGCAGGCTTAGATGCGTATCCTAGCGGCGAGGTGATCGTTGATAAAGAAAAAGTCAAAGGCCCAAGCGCCAGTCGTGGCATGGTTTTTCAAGGTTATACGTTATTTCCTTGGAAGACGGTGAAAGAAAATGTCATGTTTGGTCCTATTATGGGCGGTCGCAGCAAGTCGAGTGCAGAGCGTAGCGCTCGTGAGTGGCTTGATGTGGTTGGACTGACCAAGTACGAAAACCACTATCCACATCAGCTGTCTGGCGGTATGAAGCAGCGTGTTGCGATTGCGCGAGCGCTGGTCAATGAGCCAAAAGTATTGATCATGGATGAGCCTTTTGGCGCACTTGATCCTTACACGCGTCAAAAAATGCAGAAGCATTTGCTAGATTTGTGGCGCAATATTGATATTACCATCGTATTTATTACGCATGACATGGATGAGGCAGTATTACTGTCAGATCGTATCGTTGTGCTAAAGGCCAATCCAGGTGAGGTACAAGAGATTATTGAAGTGCCGCTCGCACGGCCTCGTTCTCCTGATATTGTGACAGACAGTCATTTTTTACAACTAAAAGCTCATATCAATAGTATCGTTCACAATCCACAGCCTGTTATTGATCCTGCGTTGACAGATATGCCAGATATTCCACGTATGACGCCTTTGGATATAAACAAATCAGTAACATAGTCATTTATCTTAAATTATCAATGGCATCATGTAGCATTAATTTTAACCAGCACGATCGTTGTTAGCCATATGGCGCATTGGTTGTGCTTTATCGTATTGAGTCATAAAGACTATGATCTATTTATCAGTTTCTCTTAGCAATACTACTACGAGTTATCTCTGATTAACTGCTGCTGATAAATACGACTGCTGTTATACTCAGTAGCGTATTCATCTGCTTGCTGATCTTTTTATGACGAACGAAATTATGACTACCACCTCTTTTGTGCTGACCAGCTACAATATTCACAAAGGCATGTCACCACTAAACCGCCAAGTAAAAATGCAAGGTATTGCTAAAGCACTAGAAGCTGCGGGTGCAGATATACTGTGCTTGCAAGAAGTGCAAGGACAAAACCTCAAGCGCAACATACAATACAACGAATACCCAGATCAGTCGCAGCACGAATGGTTTGGCGAGTTTTTAGATCTAGAAAACAGCTATGGTAAAAACTCAGAATACGAGAACGGCCATCATGGCAATGCCGTATTGAGCAGATTTCCGTTAGATCCAAAACACAATGTCAATATCACCGTCAATAAACTTGAGCAACGCGGCGTCTTACACTGTGAGGTACAGCCTATCGGTTGGGAGCGACCTGTCGTTGTGTTATGCGCGCATTTAAATCTGTTTGAGCGTGATCGTATTAAGCAGTATGAAGCCATTACTAACTATATATGTCATGAGATTTCTGATGATCAGCCATTGATTTTGGCAGGCGACTTTAATGATTGGAAGAAAATGTCTTGCGATAAACTGGCGCATGATCTTGGTATGACCGAAGCCTTTAAACATTGCCATGGCAAGCTAATGCCGACGTTCCCAGCCAAGTTACCCGTACTCAGCCTAGATCGTATCTATGTACGCAATCTGGTTGTTAAGGACGCTTGGGTACACACTGGCAAACCATGGTCAACGCTATCAGATCATCTGCCAATTAGCGCAGAATTGGCTTTGCTATAAAATAGCGATAAAGTACTAAAAAAATAATGAGAAAAGCTCTATAAAATTAAGCTTGTATAAAATGCAGCCTTTATCAAATAAAGTGTCAATCAAAAAATGGGCGCAAAATAAATCGTCCGATAACATATAAGGATATATAACGATGTCTAATAATCAAATACCAAATACTCAGCATGCGGTGCTCATACGTGAATTTGGCGAGCCTGAAGTGATGCAATACCACGAAGATGTGGCAGTACCAGAACTGACTGACGACCAAGTATTGATAAAAATTGCCTATGCTGGCATCAACCCTGTCGATTATAAAACACGTCAAGGTAAGGGTTGGGGAGCGGCTGCCATCCAAACAGAAAAGTTCGATAATAATCAGCCTGCAATTTTAGGTTTTGATGTAGCAGGCGAAGTAGTCAGCAGTAATAGCGACGAGTTTGCTATCGGCGATAGAGTGGCCGCTTTGAGTTTTAGTGGTTGCGGCTATGCACAATATGCGGCAGTAGATGCCAAGTTGCTTGCAAAAGTGCCAGAAAATGTCACCTTGGAGCAAGCGGGGGCATTGCCTTGTATTGGTCAAACGGCGTTACAGTTTGTAGATTTTGCAGATATAAAAGCAGATGAGCATGTGGTGATCAATGCGCCAGCAGGCGGCGTCGGACATTTATTGATTCAATTGCTCATGAATAAAGTGGCGCAAGATAATATCAAAGTGACGGTAATTTGCTCACCAGAAAAGTACGCCAAGCTGGATGAGTTAATAGATAAATCTAAGCTGGCAGGTTGGATTGATTATACTAAGGATGAGGCATTCCCTGAGCTGCAAGCGGATGTACTGTTAGATTTGGTTGGCGGTGATGCCGGTATACGAGCGCTTAGCGTGATCAAGCCTGAAGGGCATGTCTATGTATTACCCACCATTTGGGTAGATAAGCTCAAAGAAGCAGGTAGTCAAAAGAACTTAAATGTGGCGGGTTATAAGTCGGAGCGTAATGGTGACGACATGGCACGAGTTCTAAAGCTTGTCGCAGATGGTGCGCTGACGCTAAAGATTCAAAAAATCTATCCACTCTCTGAAGTCGTTGTCGCTCACCATGAGCTGCAAAAAGGCGATGCCTTTGGCAAGATAGTTTTGAAGGCTGACTAGCTCAAGACCATCTGCCGAAACGTCAGGCTCATACGCCCTTCTGATACCTTTTTAGTCTTCGTAATGGTGTGTTTCCAAAAGGTTTGTGTGTCACCATGCATCACAACTAACTGACCAGACTCAAGATGAAGTTCGACTTTGTCTTGAGTTTTTTTATGCTTAAAGACAAACTTACGCGTCGCACCAAGAGATAGCGAAGCAATGATTGGCTGAGCACCTAGCTCTTTTTCATCATCTGCATGATAGCCCATACCATCAGAGCCAGTAGGATAATAATTAAGCAAGCAAGTATTAAAATGAGCAATAACCCCAATTTTTGCTAAAGCTTGCTCAATATACTGTTTCACGTGGAACACTGTACTTGACCATGGCACTGTCTGCCGAACATGCCCTGAGTATTGATAGTCTGCCTCTGTATCTCCCATCCAGACGATTTGTCGAGTCGTCACGTGAGTCTTACCAAACAACGTCACGATATCTGATTGCCAAGGAAGGTCGGTGAGTAAGGTGTTATAAAGAGTGTTGGCGTCATCGATAATCACCCCTAGATCGTTCACCTTACCATCATAGGGCAGTAAATTATCGGTGGGCGCAGGGGCAAAGAGATCAGTCATAGGTTATTTGTCTTAAATCCTTATTGGCTGTTTTGATAATGCTCATTGATGATTTTAGCGCACAGTTCAGGCGCTTCCATTGGTAAAAGATGACCGTAATCTGACAGCGAGATGATACTGCTATCTGGGACAAATTTTTGCCATTGATTTCTCACTTTGTTATTAATGAATAAGGTAGGCTTACCAGTAATCAAGGTATACGGACAGTGCAGTTTTTTGAGCGCCGCATCAATATGAGGTGCGCCAAAATAGTTGGCGAGCTCTTGCTCAGGCGCGAATATCAACGTATAGCTACCATCTTTATTTTTGCTTAAGCTTTGCTCAGCAAACACTTGCAAATGCTCATCGCTGATACGTTTATAGGCTCGCTGCGCCCGTAGGCTCTCATAATAATCATGGACGCTCGGCCAAGTAGATTGCTTGATTAACGTGCTTTTAAAAGGCTCACGGTTCAGCAAAAGCTTACGCGGTAATAAGTTATATAAGGTGGCTTGGTTTTTGGTAAAGGTCACAGGCTCTATGAGATACAGCTGCGAAAATAACTCTGGACGTTTGGCTGCTGCAATGGCGGTAGCCGTTGCGCCTTGCGAATGTCCAATGCCAACGATAGGGTTGTCTTGGGTTTTTTCCAAAAACTCAATCAGCATGTCGGCATCTTGCTCGCGCGTGAGGCGACGGCTTTGTGGCTTATCGTACCAGTAGCCACGCAGGGCGAGGGAGCAGACCTCAAAATTATTTGTCAACGCGCTTAACAATGGTGTATAGGTACCAACCGTAAAACTGTTACCACCATAAAAGTGCGCTGGTGCGCGTGGAGTAGAGTTTGAATCTAACGGTTGATTAAATTGGCTAAGGTTATAATAGCGCGCCTGTTTTCTATTAAGACTGATACTATTTGTGAATGCTTCCATAAAATAAACAATTCCTTGTGACTTATTTTTGTGATTTGTTTTATTGTGGTTTTTCTCAATGAATCTTAGTTATCTTCACCTAAGAAACCACCACTTTGACGCTGCCACAGTCGGGCATAAACGCCATTTAATGCCAACAGCTCATCATGGCTGCCTTGCTCGATGATACGACCTTGATGCATGACAACCAGTCTATCCAGTGCGGCAATGGTAGAGAGGCGATGCGCGATAGCGATGACCGTTTTGCCCGTCATGATATCGTTTAGACTCTCGGTAATAGCATATTCGATCTCAGAATCTAGCGCACTAGTCGCTTCATCTAACAATAGAATGGGCGCGTTTTTTAGCATAACACGTGAGATGGCAATGCGCTGACGTTGACCGCCAGATAGTTTGACGCCGCGTTCACCCACTTGGGTATCAAGGCCGACGTTGCCTTTGTCATCATACAAGTCTTTGATGAAATCCCACGCTTGCGCTTGTTTGGCCGCTATCATAATTTCTGCATCCGTCGCATCAGGACGACCATAGGCAATGTTTTCACGCACAGTACGATGTAGCAATGACGTATCTTGAGTCACCATACCGATTTGCCTGCGTAACGACTCTTGCGTAACGGCATCGATAGCTTGACCATCAATCAGGATTTTACCGCTATCGACATCGAAGAAGCGCAGTAATAGATTAACGAGCGTTGATTTACCAGCACCTGAGCGTCCGACCAAACCAATCTTTTCACCGGGTTTGATGTCGAGGTGAAAATCGTCTAATAATTTGGTGTATGCGGTTGGCGTATGCTTAGTAGCATCAAGAGGCGCTCCGTCTATACTCTCGTCCTCATCCCCTTCATAGCTAAAATCAACATGGTCAAATACGATGCGACCGTCCGTAACAGCAAGCGCTGGCGCATTAGGTTTGTCCACAATCGTTTGCGGCGCCGACAACGTGCGCATACCATCTTGTACCGTACCGATACTTTCAAACAAACTGGCTGTCTGCCACATGATCCAGCGTGTTAAGCCATTTAAGCGCAGTGCCATGGCGGTCGCTGCCGCAATCGCGCCGACACCAACTGCGCCCTGCTGCCATAAATAAAGCCCGATACCGGCCGTACTACTGACCAAAATTACACTAATCATATGCGTGGACACTTCCAAATAACTGACCCAGCGCATTTGTGCATGTACCGTACCTAGGAATTGTCCCATGGCATTTTTGGCATAACCCAGCTCACGCCGCGAATGGCTAAACAGCTTAACGGTCATGATATTGGCATACGCATCAGTAATGCGCCCCGTCATCAACGCGCGCGCATCTGCTTGAACTATGGCCGTCTCCTTGAGTTTAGGGATAAAGTACCAAATAGTTATCGCAACCAAGACCAGCCAAATCATAAAAGGAATAAGTAACAGGCTGTCTAAATTGAATAAAATCACCCCTGAGGTGATAAAATACACAGAGACATACATGAACATGTCGGTGACAGTCATCACCGTATCGCGAACGGCTAGTGCCGTCTGCATGACTTTGGCTGAGACTCGACCCGAAAACTCATCTTGATAAAACTGCATGGATTGACCCAGCATCCGCTGATGAAAACGCCAGCGCATCTGCATGGGGAACACGCCTTGCAAGGTCTGAAAATGGATAAAAGACGATAAGGCAATCCATATCGGACTGACTATCATGACCGCGAGCATCAGGAGCAGCATATCGCCTTTTTCTAGCCATAGATTCTGCGGCGTATATACACCCAGCCAGTCAACGATATTGCCAATCCAAGCAAATAGCATGGCCTCATAAATGCCGATACCAGCGGACAAAATCATGAAAATCAGTAGCCAGCCGCGCAGTCCAGTGGTACATGCCCACAAAAACTTGAGCATACCATCACGAGGGGATGGCAATGGCATGGGGGTATCAGGAAAGGCGGGCAGACGGTTTTCGAAAAAGCGAAATAGAGCATTCATAGGCAGTAATAAAACATCAATAGCAGTACGTCAAGATGAACGAGTAAACTCGCTATCTCAAATCTTTACTTTTGTGATTGGGGTTACCCGCTATTTTAGCAAAATAACCCAGCAGACCTGCAGGCTAATTGTAATTTGAACGTAGCAGACACTATCTGGTACTTTATCTTTTGAGCACTGATAAATGTCTGACTCTATGATGAATATATTGCTACATTTCAAATTTTGTTTCAATTTAGCTGTGATAGCAGATTTGGTATTCACATCAATTGGCATAAAATATCAAAGCGTAATAAGGCAAAAAAGTATGATGTATTTAACCATTGCGGTGCTTTGTAGTGTCGCCGTTTCAGTACTTCTAAAAATATTACGACAGAAAAACATAGACATCCGTCAGACTATTGTTGCCGGTTATCCAGTCGCCTTTTTGCTCACTTGGTTATTATTAAAGCCTGATCTGAGTAGTATCAATGCGCTTGGAAGTGCTTGGGGTATTGTCATTGCACTTGGCATCCTACTGCCAGCGGTGTTCATTATTCTTGGACGTGCTATTGAATCAGTGGGTATGGTCGCAACTGATGCCGCGCAGCGTTTGTCTCTCATTATTCCGATTGTAGCCGCCTTTTTGTTTTTTGGTGAGATGCTGACGGGTACGCGTGTGTTTGGGTTGGTACTGGGGTTTTTGGCATTGGGCGCATTGATCTATCGGCCACAGCATAAAAACATCACCACGCAAGCAAAACAGACGCCATTGTGGCTATTTGGCGTGTGGGCGGGCTATGGAATCATTGACATATTGTTTAAGCAGGTCGCCAAACATGGTACTGCTTTTCCATTGACGTTGTTTCTTAGTTTTGGTTTGGCCGGTTTGCTGCTCTTTATCTATTTACTCGTGACGCGCGTGCGCTGGCAAGGCAATGCGCTAGCAGCAGGGGTATTACTGGGTGCGCTAAACATGGGGAATATTTATGCCTATGTACGCGCTCACCAAGTATTGCACGAATCGCCCAGTATCGTCTTTACAGGTATGAATGTTGGGGTCATCGCCGTTGCAACTTTGATAGGGGTTGGGGTGTTCAAAGAGACGCTTAATCGTATCAACATGCTGGGATTGGGGCTGGCTGTTTGTTGTGTGGCGGTACTATTTTTGGCGTGATAGATTTAGGATGTCGTTAATGGATATCTAATAAATTAACACATCGAAATATCTAGGCCATGCTCACGTATCCCATATAGGCAGACAAAGCATCCTATGGTAAGGTTATCTAAAAATGGCATGATTTGTATAAACTAACAAAAACTCAATCTATAACGTTTAACTTTAATTAATAAAAACAGGATGCACTCTCAATGGAATATGACAAGCAATTACAGCGCATAAAAAACAGTTCAGGCTTTATCGCGGCGCTCGATCAAAGTGGGGGCAGTACACCTAAGGCGCTAGAAACTTATGGCGTGGGTAGTGATGATTACGATAATGACGAGGCCATGTTTGATATGGTGCATAAAATGCGTGCTCGTATCATAACGTGCAAGGCTTTTGATAATGAACGGGTACTTGGCGCGATTTTGTTTGAAGACACCATGGAGCGTGAAATCAATGGTAAGCCAACCGCCAATTATCTATGGGAAGATAAAAATATCGTGCCATTTCTGAAGGTAGATAAGGGTTTGGCTGAGCAAATGAGTGGCGTGCAAGTGATGAAGCCGATGCCAAATCTAGACTTGCTATTAGACAAAGCAAAAAACTATCCGGTATTTGGTACCAAAATGCGTTCTGTTATCTATGAGCCAAACGTCGATGGTATTGAGCTGGTCGTACAGCAGCAGTTCGATGTGGCCAAACAAATCATCTCGAAAGGTCTAATGCCAATCGTTGAGCCAGAAGTGGATATCAACAGTAGCAATAAGCACGAATGCGAAGTCATACTCAAAACCAATATTTTGCGCAATCTTGAACGTTTGAGTGACGGCGTACAAGTCATGCTTAAGCTGACATTGCCAGAGGAAGCAGGATTTTATCAAGAATTGATTGACCATCCCAATGTATTAAAAGTAGTGGCACTATCGGGTGGTTATAGCCGTAGTGACGCATGCGCTAAGCTCAAGCAAAACCCCGGTATGATTGCCAGCTTCTCGCGTGCCTTTACCGAAGGATTGAGTAAACAGCAAAGCGATAGCGAGTTTGCTGACACTATCAACACCTCTATCGAAGAGATTTATCAGGCGTCGAAAGTTTAGGTTCAAAATAACGAAATTTACAATAAATTAGACACATAAAAAAAGCTTGAACCTAAGATAATTAGATTCAAGCTTTTTTATTCTGCAGCAGTATTAACTATTAAAAAGTCGTTTGTAAGGAAATATTTGCGCCTTGACTGTCATAGTTATCACGCCACTCACCACGATAACCTACAGATAGCTTAGTATTGATAGTTGGTGTGTAGCTCAAACCAATACCTGCAATACCAATTTCGCGGCCAACTTCTTGTCCAATGGTAGTGAATTCATCATTAGGCATACTGATGAAGCTTGCCGTAATATCAGATCGGCGATCACCATTTTCAATAGCTGCTGCCAATTGACCAGTGAGTGCAAGCGTTGGTGTCAATGCTTGTGACAAACGCAGCCCTGCAGTCCAGCGCATTGACTCATAGGTATTTTCATCGACATTTAAGTTATATACACCAGCCCCTGTTTCACGATAGCTGTCGCTCTCAGCACGCGCATAGTTCACTTGGGCGAACGGAGTCACATTACGCTGCTGAGTGCCAATACGATGATCAACGCCTAGTCCTGCTTGTAAGGTATCAACAGAGTAATCAGAGCTTGCAATAGCATCTGTCAATATGGTCATACGACGTTCACCTTCAACGTCACTGTTACCTAGACCTGCATGGAAGTTTAGAGCAGTTGCTTCGCTTACAGTATAATTACCGTATCCCAATACTTGCCAGTTTTTGGTAGTTAGCTCCTGATCAAGACTAGTACCGTCGGTATCTGCATCACTCTTGATGTAGGAGAAAGCAACGCCTAGGTTTAAATCACTATTGACAGGTGTGTCTAATCCTACAATGGCACCGTATCCTTCAGAGTCATAGCCAGTAATACCGTTTTCGGTATCATGGCTACTGTCATTACCGAGCAGTTGAGCCCAAAGGTTACGCTGAGGGGTAGTCTGGCTATGTTCGTTGATAGCATCAGTCACTGCATAGTTAGCATCAGTGATGATACGATTGGTTGCACCCATAAATAATGGCTGTAACTGATTGGTAGCTGTCGCAAGCTGAGCCTGATTGAAGTTGATGGTAGAGTTAATCAAGCTATCAGCCAATACATTGTCACCATTTGTCACACGGTCCTGAATGGCTTTGTCTAATACATAGGCGATGCCTACGTCATTACGTTGAGACTGAGTATTTACTGATTCTACAAACGTGGTATCAACAACTGGTGGCTCAGGTATGACTACTGGTGGCTCAGGTATGACTACTGGTGGCTCAGGTATGACTACTGGTGGCTCAGGTATGACTACTGGTGGCTCAGGTATGACTACTGGTGGCTCAGGTATGACTACTGGTGGCTCAGGCGTGACTACTGGTGGCTCAGGCGTGACTACTGGCGGTTCAGGCGTGACTACTGGCGGTTCAGGCGTGACTACTGGTGGTTCAGGTGTGACTACTGGCGGTTCAGGCGTGACTACTGGTGGTTCAGGCGTGATTACTGGTGGTTCAGGTGTGACTACTGGTGTCTCAGGCTCAACTGGTGCTGTACCCATTTTTAAATGTACAGCATTAGCGTCACTGTAATCTGCGTAAAAACTGACCAGTGGGCTGTTATCGCTGACTGATACAAACTCACCAGTACGACTGTCTGCGCTAACGATATTTTTCCACTCATTACTACCAGACATGCCTGCGATAGCTTCAGAAGCGTAAACTTTTAAAGCCCCTTTGCTGATATCAGCATTACCATTAACGACTAATTGACCATAACTCTCTAGATTACCTTCATCTTCGATATCAAGGGCAATACCTAGCGTGTCATTTGTCGCCATAGTATAGTCGCCGTTCAACTTCAGAATACCCTCAGTAATTAAAGTTTCGCCTGTCCATTGCTTGCTATTAGCAGACATCGTCAAAGTCCCAGTACCAACTTTGGCGAACCCTCCTTTGACTGCTTCAAAATCCACAGCGCCTACATTACCCATCAGTACAGCATTTGGGTTAATCGTGACATCATTATCAATAACATCAAATATTAGACCGTTTGAACCTATTTTGATGGGCTGCTTGTCGGTAAAGTTGGCAAAAAGATTTGGCTGGTCATTTCCAATAGTTAAATCTGCACGATCAAAATAAACATCAGAAAGTGTCGAGTCGACACCGCGCGAAATATTATCAACCGCTAAAAATCCATCATTAACGACCCTTAGAGTCCCTGACCCTTCATTACCAACTATAAGGTTACCAGCATCGACAAGAGCACTATCAATATTGAGCTCACCGATACCTGTTGTAGTATCACCAATAATAGTATCTTTTGAGATCTCCATTCCAATAGACCAAGCACCATCATCAACATCATAAGTGTTGTTAATGTTTACGATGCCTTTGCCTTCTCTGCCTATTACGAGTCGCTCACTATCGATGCTACTCGTAAAAAATTTTGAACCGCCATCTAAATTAATAGTGCCTTTTCCTGTTGACTCATTACCAACAGTAATTAAATCATTTACAGACAAGGCACCACCTTCTTTGACATCAACAGTACCCTTACCAGATGCACCGACCACCATTCCGAGAGTTTCGACTCTTGCATTATCAATGTTTAACTCTCCAATAGCGTTTTGACTATCTTGGTCAAAACCGCCAACCTGAGTGATTCGGTCAACTTTCAGACTACTTTTATCTCTAATATTTACGACTCCTTTACCATTAACGCCTCCAACTAAAAGGTCGCTGGTCTCAATCTGAGATTGTTGCCCTGTCATATTAATAGTGCCTATATTTTCGACACCCACTATAATGGTATCTAGGTTTTTCCACTTTCCACCGTTAGAGAGATTTACTTCGCCTAGAGCGCTACTTTCTTGAGCTAAATCAGCATTATTAGAATTTAGTGTAGCGTTGTTTGTAATATTTATAATTCCTGAGCCTTCTCGCCCTACTATTAGACTTGAAGTAACATTAGCTACAGAATTTGAATCAGTAATAGAAAGGGTACCTTTAGCCTTTGATAGATCGCCTACAGATATTTTGTCGCTAGTAACAGTCCCTGCACCGTTAATGCTTAATGAACCATCCTCAGTTGTTCCTATAAAAAAACTATCTTTAACGTTGATGTTTGATCCTACACCTTTAACAACTACATTGCTTCCCGAAGAACCTATATCATTAGCAACGACTAGAGTGTTACTAGTAAGTTCACCACCATTTTGAACGGAGAGACTACCTATACCATTATCACCGACAAAGGTATTATTTTGAGCAGTTAAATTACTTCCAGTACCATCAATGACCGCGTTGCCTACTGAATCTGCAGCGTCGGCAATGATCAGATTATTTGTCGTAACCTTGCCTGAGGTATCTACATTCAAACGTCCTGTAGTGTTTGGACTGTAGCCTAATATTACTTTATCGGTAGCCTTTAGCTCTCCATTGTTGATAACGTTAACTTCACCATCAACGAGCCCTCCTATCGCTATAGCTGGTGCATTTAATGAGGCGTTATCGACAGTAACTCTACTAAATCTACTCACTCCTACGGTACTACTGACACCTGCTTCTACAGCGGCCTTATTTTTAATAAAAACGTCTGTATCTATAACCAAAATTTGACCATTTGGATTTGCACCGAAGTTAATTTGATGGTTTGGCGCTGCAATAACAGTGCCTGAACCCGTTATCAAAACACTACCATTAATAGCAACATCGTCTTGATACTCTGTCCGCTGTCCATCATTGATTACAACATCAGCCGCTATGGCCGTCCCCGACAATCCAAGCATAGCTACTGCTAATGGAGCAAGTATGAGCTTAGTAGATACTTGTGATTTACCTGATGACTTGCCACGAGACTTGGCAAGCTCAGACACGCATTGATAAACACCTAATGAACGATTGAAGACAACGCGGTAGACATGATTCATACTGGAACCTTAAGAGAATGGGTTTTTTAAGTAACATTTGATTACTAATTGACCAGTATATTACTCTATTCTATGAATTTGTCTATATTTTATACACAAAAGTTTGTTCCAATTTGATTGTTTGCAAAAGTAAAAAAGCTGCCTTAAAAAGGCAGCTTTTATTTTTATCTATTGGGTTAAGTTTAATACCTAGTTATAAGGCTTTGAGCCCCGCCGCATAATCCCGCACGTTTTGAGTGATCTTCATTGAGCAGAATTTAGGGCCACACATTGAGCAAAAATGAGCAACTTTGTGTGCATCTTTTGGCAACGTTTCGTCGTGGAATTCACGTGCTGTATCTGGATCGAGCGCCAGATTGAACTGATCATCCCAGCGGAATTCAAAACGGGCTTTAGATAAGGCATTGTCACGTGCCTGTGCACCTGGATGACCTTTAGCCAGATCAGCAGCGTGAGCCGCAATCTTATAAGTGATGATGCCGTCTTTAACGTCTTTTTTGTTAGGTAAACCCAAGTGTTCTTTTGGCGTCACATAACAGAGCATGGCAGTGCCAAACCAACCAATCATCGCAGCCCCTATAGCACTGGTGATATGATCATAGCCGGGTGCAATGTCAGTCGTCAAAGGCCCTAGCGTATAAAATGGCGCGTCAGCACACAGATCAAGCTGCAAATCCATATTTTCTTTAATACGGTTCATGGCGACATGGCCTGGTCCTTCAACCATGACTTGCACATCGTGCTCCCACGCCACTTTGGTCAGCTCACCCAAGGTTTTGAGTTCGCTAAATTGCGCTTCGTCATTGGCATCTTGTAAACACCCAGGGCGCAGACCATCACCTAAGCTAAAGGCGACATCGTAAGCTTTCATAATCTCGCAGATGTCTTCAAAGTGCGTGTACAAAAAGCTTTCTTGTTGATGCACCATGCACCACTGCGCCATGATAGAGCCGCCGCGTGACACAATACCGGTTAGGCGTCCGGCAGTCATCGGCACATAGTCCAACAGCACACCTGCGTGAATAGTGAAGTAATCCACTCCTTGCTCGGCTTGTTCAATGAGCGTATCGCGGAATATCTCCCATGTCAGGTCTTCAGCCACGCCATCGACTTTTTCTAGCGCTTGATAAATAGGGACAGTACCAATCGGCACTGGCGAGTTACGAATCAGCCATTCGCGGGTTTCGTGAATATGATTGCCAGTCGACAAATCCATAATGTTGTCCGCACCCCAACGTGTTGCCCACGTCATTTTTGACACTTCTTCATCAATAGAAGAACCAAGCGCTGAGTTACCGATATTGGCGTTGATTTTCACTAAGAAATTACGCCCAATAATCATCGGCTCAGATTCTGGATGGTTGATGTTGTTGGGGATAATGGCGCGACCTGCCGCCACTTCGCTACGCACAAATTCAGGAGTGATTATTTTGGGTGTATTGGCACCGAAACTCTCACCGTCGTGTTGACGCATGTCAGTCAACTCATGCTGCTTTTGCGTTTCACGAATGGCGATATATTCCATCTCTGGGGTAATAATGCCGCGACGTGCGTAGTACATTTGGGTGACGTTACCTGTTTTGCCATCGACATCTTTGGCGCGGCGCGGTTTGTCGATATGAGCAAATCTAAGGTTAGCAGTGCTGATGTCACGAGCGCGAGCCAGTCCATAAGCGCTAGACAAGCCACGTAATTGTTCGGTATCGCCGCGCTCATTTATCCAGCCTTCACGCAGCTTTGGCAAGCCTTTGGTCAAATCAATCTCGACGTTAGGATCGGTATAAACGCCTGATGTGTCATAAACATAAAATGGTGGATTCTGTTCCCATTCGTTCTCAGACAAGCCTTGCACAGGGGTAGGGTCAAGCGTGATCTCGCGCATGGGTACTTGAATATCGGGGCGTGAGCCTTCGATATATACTTTACGAGACGCTGGCAAAATACGGTGTAAGTCGCGCGCATCTTCTTCGAAGCGAGCATCACTTGCTGTGCGGTGAGCAGGCGTTTTTAGCGCATCAGCTTTTTTATCCGCTTTGCTGTCAGTGGTATTGAGTGAGGCACTGGCTGGAGTATGGGTTTGAGCGGTATGGGTATTTGAGGTGGTGCTTGAAATAGTCATATGCTGTCCTAGCGTGTTGGTTTTTAAATAAAATCAACACCGCCAGTATCTGCGGAGGTAGCATCAATCATCTAGACAAGTTCATATTGTGAGTACAAGCCTGCAACCAAAAACATCGTCGCAGGTATCGGTCATCAAATATCAGACGCAGCTTTGTATCGATCGCCGCTATCAGGTCATGCATTACGCATATTAAGACAGTAGTGATGATAAAAAGGTATTTCTACGCGTCCCTTGTCATAAATAACAAAGTGCTTAAGACTTCCCTGCGTCGGTACTAACCGCATCAGGTTCGGCGGGTGATCTCTCAGCGAATGTATCAGAACCAACCATCAGTCAGTCAATAACACACCGCACCCCGAGTCTGTCAGTGTTGTGAATCACCCTCATACTAACAAAATTCTGTACCAACGGCTAATAGTATTTAGCTAAGTATATGGCAACTTAAGATGGCATCTGATGGTTTGCATGAGTACGGTTATGTTAGGGTGTTGACTATAAGATGTTGATATTATATGTATTTATTAAAAATATAGCAGTGCTACCTAAATATTATGTAAAGCGAATGAAAGATTGTGATAACTGTCATGAAACTGTCATAAAGATTTGGCAAGATAGCATGCATATCACAAACGATGCTTTTTCATACCGTTGTTAAACTTTAGGAGCTCTACATGCGTTATTCGTTATTGGCAGTGGCTGTTAGTTGTACATTGATGCTCACGGCGTGTAATAAATCAACAGAGACAGCAGAAACCACTGCTGACACGAGCAGTAGCGCTGTCACGACAACTGAAACGACACCTTCTACTACTTCAGGTTTTAAATCTGCTGAAAATATCGCCATGAATATCACGGGTGCAGGTGCATCATTTCCGCAACCTATCTATGCCAAATGGTCTTATGACTACAATGCTGCTACCGGCGGCCAAGTCAACTATCAGTCGATTGGTTCATCTGGTGGTATCAAGCAAATTCAATCAAAAACGGTCGATTTTGGTGCCTCTGATGCGCCATTGACACCTGAAGAGCTTGAAGAATCTGGCCTTATCCAGTTCCCGACAGTTATCGGTGGTGTTGTGCCAATCGTCAATATCGACGGTATTGAGCCTGGTGCGTTAAAGTTGGATGGTGAAACGCTAGCAAACATCTATTTGGGTAAGATTAGCAAGTGGAACGATCCTGCTATCACTGCTATGAACCCAGATTTGACCTTGCCAGATGCAGCAATTACCACGGTATTCCGCTCAGATGGTTCTGGCACCACTTTTAACTTTACTGACTATCTAGCCAAAGTCTCACCAGACTGGAAAGACACAGTTGGTGTTGATAAAACAGTCAAATGGCCAACGTCTGCAACTGGTGCAGGTGGTAAAGGTAATGAAGGGGTTTCAAGCTACGTAAACCGTATGAAAAACTCTATTGGTTATGTGGAATATGCCTACGCTAAGCAAAACAAAATGTCACATACGGCACTAAAAAATGCCGCTGGCAACATCGTTCAGCCATCTGCTGAGACCTTTGCTGCTGCAGGTGACATTGATTGGTCACAACAAGAAGGCTTTTATAAAGTCATCACTAACTCTGAGACTGCGCAAGCATGGCCTATCGCTGCTGCGACCTTTATCTTGGTACATAAGCAACCAGAGAATCCGCAGCAAGTCGCTGGTGTATTGAACTTCTTTGATTGGGCCTACACTCAAGGTGATGACAGCGCCATGTCACTAGACTATGTCCCATTCTCTGATACAGCGGTTGCCTTGTTCAAAGCGAAATGGAACGACGTAAAAGGTAGCGATGGTCAGCCTGTTTATAAGCCTGCACAGTAATCTTGCTACGCTAGTCATTGTTTTATAACTTTATAAACCTCCTCTTAAATCACTATTCTCCGGTAGTGATTTAAGAGGTTTTATCACAGCAAATTTGACCATAATATTGATAGTACTGATGGGTATGTCGAGAACCATCATCAATGATTATATGGGTTGAGTTTGCTGTCATAAGACTAAACGAAAATACTGGTTTTTTGAATTCACCCATTCAATGCTGAGACACTTATGACAGACTTAAGGTCCCAACTGGCTAAACAAAAACGTTACGATGCTTTATTTGTCAACTCTACTAAAGCGTTTGCCATACTGGTGCTCCTATCTTTAGGGGGCATTTTGGTGTCTCTCATTATTGGTGCTTGGCCAAGTATCCAAACGTTTGGCCTTGGATTTTATACCAGTAATAATTGGGACACGGTCGCCAATGAGTACGGTGCACTCGCACCTATTTATGGCACCTTGGTGACGTCATTCATCGCCATTGCGATCGCCGTTCCTGTCAGTTTTGGGATTGCCATATTTTTGACCGAGATGTGTCCTAAGTTCCTCAAAAAACCACTCGGTATCGCCATTGAGCTATTGGCTGGTATCCCTTCTATCATTTATGGTATGTGGGGATTGTTTGTCTTTGCGCCATTCTTTGGCGATCATATTCAGCCATGGTTCATCGAGCACATTGGCCCATTGCCTATCGTTGGTAAGTTGTTTGAGGGCGCGCCTATGGGTTTGGGCATGTTTACCGCTTCTTTGGTACTTGCCATCATGATCATCCCATTTATCGCCGCCACCATGCGTGACGTTTTCTCTGTCGTGCCAGATCTGCTCAAAGAGTCAGCCTACGGTATGGGCGCGACGACGTGGGAAGTGATGTTCAAGATTATCCTGCCGTATACCAAAGCTGGTGTGGTTGGTGGCGTTATCTTGGGGCTTGGCCGTGCATTGGGTGAGACCATGGCAGTGACCTTCTTGATTGGTAACGCCTTTAACATCAGCCCAAGCCTGTTTACCTCAGGCGTGACGATTACCTCAGCCTTAGCCAACGAGTTTGCCGAAGCGTCGAGCGAGCTACATCTGGCGTCTTTATTACATTTAGGCTTAATCTTGTTTGTCATCACCTTCATCGTGCTGTCTTTAGCCAAATTAATGCTTATGCGTATGGATCACAAAGCAGGCAACTGATCAGATCCAAACGGAATCATTAGACCTTGATAGATATTGATAAAAGATATGGGAATTGAATATTATGCCTGCTAACAATGTGATCAATGCTCCAATGCCTAATAAGCCAAGCAGTGCTGGGCGTTATAACCAAAGCCTATACAACAAGCGCCGCTGGACCAATAAGTTGGGTTTAGGCTTTGCCATGTCAGCGATGATTTTTGGGTTGTTTTGGTTGTCATGGATTTTGGTGACTTTATTTGTTGAAGGCTTTCAAGGCATAGTGCAGCTGCCGATATTTACGGCTGATACGCCGCCACCGATGAGCCCAGGTGGTCTACGCAATGCGATTGTTGGTTCAGTCATGCTAGCGTTTTCAGGATTGTTCATCGGTGCGCCCATTGGTCTAATGACAGGTATCTATTTATCTGAGTTTTCTAAAGGCAGTATGCTTGGCAAGGTCACCCGTTTTTTAAATGATATCTTGTTATCAGCACCATCAATTGTCATTGGTCTATTCATATATGCTTTAATGGTAAAAGGTCAGAGTTTTTCTGGTTGGGCAGGCGCGTTGGCATTGGCATTGATTGTTATCCCTGTCGTCGTACGTACGACTGAAAACATGCTGAATTTGGTGCCTAACAGCTTGCGTGAAGCCGCTTATGCACTTGGCACACCTAAGTGGAAATTGGTAACGCAAGTGACGATCAAGGCTGCCAAAGCGGGTCTGACGACAGGGGTGTTATTGGCCTTTGCCCGAATCACTGGTGAGACAGCACCGTTACTATTTACGGCGCTTAACAACCAGTACTTCAGTACCGATATGGGTCAGCCAATTGCCAACTTACCCAATACCATCTATCAGTTTGCGATGAGTCCTTATGATAATTGGCACACATTGGCGTGGGCCGCGGCGCTTCTGATTACAGCATCTGTCTTGGTATTAAATGTTTTGGCAAGATTTATAGGCAATCGAGGTCAGGTCAAATAAATCCTGAAGCTAGATGACATAACACCAAGCATTTACTCACACTTATACGAAATCAATTAAGCTAGGTTGGATAATATTATGAATGACGTCGCAAGCAAAACACGCACCAAAAGCACGGTTGATACATTCAATACGACAACTGGCAATTTATTGAATCGATCCATGTCTACGAGCACGCAAATGCAGCAACCAGATACTGCCAGCCTGACCAAACAAACGCTGCATGATTTGCCCAAAAATATGCCTCCTGCAAAAATGGAAGTGCGAGACCTAAACTTCTATTACGGTGATTTCCAAGCATTAAAAAACATCAATATCGATATCCCTGATAAAAAAGTCACCGCCTTTATTGGTCCGTCAGGTTGCGGTAAGTCTACGCTGTTACGTACATTTAACCGTATGTATGATTTATATCCAGGGATGCGAGCAGAAGGCATCATCAACCTTGATGGTAATAATATCCTAGGTAAAGACATCGATGTAAACTTGCTGCGCGCCCAAGTCGGCATGGTTTTTCAGAAGCCAACACCGTTCCCCATGTCTATTTATGACAATGTTGCTTTTGGGGTACGACTGTATGAAAAACTCAGCAAAGCTGAGCTGGACAACCGCGTAGAGTGGGCGCTAAAAAAATCAGCATTGTGGCCAGAGGTGAAAGACAAGCTCAAAGCATCAGGACTGTCGCTATCAGGTGGTCAGCAGCAGCGTCTATGTATCGCTCGAAGTGTCGCGACCAAGCCTGAAGTTTTACTGCTTGATGAGCCGACGTCAGCGCTTGATCCTATCTCGACTGGCGCGATTGAAGATTTGATTGAAGATCTCAAAAACGACTACACCATTGCTATTGTCACTCACAACATGCAGCAAGCCGCGCGTGTGTCTGATTATACGGTTTATATGTATTTAGGCGATATGATTGAGATGGGTGAGACCGATCAGGTATTTACTAAGCCTGTGCAAAAGGCGACAGAAGACTATATTACAGGTCGCTATGGCTAATATTATGAGCCAATAAATACGGCATGGTTCATCCGTCTAAGCAGACTTCATTCACAAGCCAGCTCGTACGATTCAGCAAGTAACTGTGCTACCAAAATATGGATTTTAGGGAATACCTCTCATGCAAAGTGACAAGCATATCTCCAAAAGTTTTGACCAAGATCTTGATGAAGCCATCCGTTTATTTTTGTACATGGGTGATAGTGCTGCCAACCAAGTAGCCAAAGCCATTCGTGCGCTCATTGACAAAGACGAGACATTGGCACAAGAAGTCATTGATATGGATTTTGATATCAATCGGATGGAAGTTGAGCTTGATGAACATATTTTATTATTGGTGGCAAAGCGTCAGCCAGCCGCCAGTGATTTGCGATTGGTCATGTCGATCAGTAAAGGGGTGGTAGATTTAGAGCGTGTCGGTGATGAGGCGGTGAAAATCGCGAAAATGGCAAGCAAGCTCGCGGCACAAGGCAAATCGGCATACGGCTATGCCGAGGTGCAACACTTGAGCAATCAGGTAAGATTGATGCTCAACAACGCATTAGAAGCCTTTAGCCAATCGAATGCTGAGCAAGCATTTGAAGTCATGCGCAACGACAGCGTGGTCAATAACGAATATCAATCTGCTATTCGTGCTTTGATGACTTATATTATGGAAGACTCAAGACAAGTCTCAAAAGTCATCAATATCATGTGGATACTTCGCTCGCTTGAGCGTATCGGTGACCATGCTCAAAACGTAGCAGAGCTGGTGATTAACTATATTAGTGGCCAAGATGTACGCCATTCAGATTATGCAATGGTCGAAAAAGCCGTGCAAGAAGCCAATGATCGCTTGGCTGCCCGCCAAGTCAGTAACATCTCAGTTGCAGACTTTGACTTATTAAACAATGACGATGATTAATAACAGCTACTATCTTATGATCAATAAAAAACGCGCTGAATATAGCGCGTTTTTTATTGGTGATGACAAAGTCTAGATTGATTAGCTTTCTGGCGTCCAGCCTTGTGCACGCTCATAGTCTTCATTATCTAAGAACTTATCACGTTGCTCTGTCAGAAACTTTTTAGCTGCTGGATCTAGCATGCTCAAGTGGTTTTCATTGATAAGCATCGTTTGATGCTCAAGCCATTCTTTCCACGCTTTTTCAGAGACGGTTTCTTGGAGCTCTTGACCTTTTTTATTAGGAAAAGGTGGATGCGGCATCTTTGGTAGGTCTTGTTTGTACTTACGGCAAAATACAGTGTTGGCTTGAGGATTAAAAGTCTCAGTCATCAGGCATTCCTTATTCGTGATAGTAAGTGGTGAAACCAAATGGTCATATGATTCTATGATAACGGTCTTAGACCATTTAGCAAAGGGTATCTGGTGTATTGTTTGCAAGTGCTAGCATAGCGTCATCAATAAAAAACACCCGCTACTGATGCGGGTGTTTGCAGTTTTGGGTTAATACACTACTTAATCGTAAAGTAGCTGTTAAGCAAATACTTCTAAGCGGTTACGGCCACGGCTAACAGCTTGTTTCACTTGATTCGGCGCAGTGCCACCCAAGTGGTCACGAGCGGCCAATGAGCCTTCTAGCGTGAGATAATCGAAGACATCTTCACCGATAGCATCGCTAAACTGCTGTAACTGTGCCAATGACAAATCGCTCAAATCAACGCCTTCTTTGATACCCAAAGCAACGGCATTACCCACCACTTCATGGGCATCACGGAACGCCACTCCTTGGCGTACCAAATAATCTGCAAGGTCGGTCGCTGTTGCATAGCCTTTCATGGTGGCGGCGCGCATGTTTTCTTTATTTGGTGTGATGTTTGGTAGCATGTCACCAAATGCCAATAAACAGCCGGTAAGGGTATCAACACAATCAAAGAGAGGTTCTTTGTCTTCTTGGTTGTCTTTGTTATAGGCGAGGGGCTGGCTTTTCATCAGACTAAGCAGGGTCATTAGTTGACCAAATACACGGGCTGCCTTACCACGAACCAGTTCTGGCACATCAGGGTTTTTCTTTTGCGGCATGATAGATGAGCCAGTACAGAAGCGATCTGGAATCTGCACAAAGTTAAACTGCGCGGACATCCACAGGATAATCTCTTCACTCATGCGAGACATATGCATCATAAGTATAGATGCGGCAGAGGTGAACTCAATCGCAAAATCACGGTCTGAGACAGCATCAAGTGAGTTTTGGCAAATGCCTTCGAAGCCAAGCAACTCAGCGGTAATGGTACGGTCAATTGGAAACGTCGTGCCAGCGAGTGCTGCGCTACCAAGTGGCATCTGATTGATACGGCGACGCGCGTCGACTAAACGTTCGGTATCACGATACAGCATCTCAAACCATGCCATCACATGATGACCAAAACTGACCGGCTGTGCCGTTTGCAAATGCGTAAAACCTGGCATGATGGTATCAGTATGTTGCTCAGCCAAATCTAGCAAGCCGCTTTGTAGACGCACTAATAGCGCGATGATATTGTCTGTCTCTTCACGCAGCCACAAGCGAATATCAGTGGCCACTTGATCGTTACGGCTACGACCAGTATGGAGCTTTTTCCCAACTGCACCGATGATATCAGTGAGGCGTGATTCAACGTTCATATGGACGTCTTCGAGGGCGATTGACCAGTTAAATTCTCCAGCCTCAATCTCGCGCAGCACTTGATGTAGGCCGTCGATGATAGTGGCTACTTCATCAGCGGTCAAAATATCGCATTCGTTTAGCATCGTTGCATGAGCAATCGAGCCTTGGATATCGTGACGCGCAAAGCGTTGGTCAAAGCCCACAGAGGCTGTGAAAGCCGCAACAAAGCTATCGGTGGCTTCACTAAAGCGGCCACCCCACATTTGCTGACCTTGACCACTTGCAGCGCTGTTTTGTGTTGGGGCGGTTGTTGTAGAACCATCTGTGCTAAAATCAGAGACAGATGAACTTTTACTTGATTCAGGATTACTAGGTTTTGAAGAATTGGCGTTCATATCGGTACAAGACAAGTCAGCAGAATAAGAACTCGAGTATAGCAAATGATGAGGTGGCCTTACTAGCCACGCGCTTAGAGTTTTTTATTCCCAAACTCATGGAAGTGATGAGACCTTGGCAGTGGCTGACGTATATCTTTTTCTGGTCTATATGCTTCACGGTGATTGAACGTCATGGTCTGGCCACATGGTCTGCATTTATCATGCAATTCATGCGTAGCTGGGTACAAAACACCCTAATCGTCATGCCATCGTTGTACTTGGTCGATTATTTGCGACCTATCTTAAAGCAAGCCAGTATTCCTAGTGTCAGCATACGTATCGTTTTACTACTCATGATAGCCACTATTATTTCTATGACTTTAGTAGAATTAATCATGATCAATGTTGGCTGGATAGAATACAATTTTCAATTGTTTGCGCTAAGCTTATTATTTAATACGGTACTCACAGGTGGTTTCACGCTGGTGTTTTTATTGTATTTTTTGCGCAGTCACCGCGAGCTCAATGCGCTAAAATTGTCATTTGAATATAAGCTAACCGCTCAGAACGACTTGATCAAAACCCGTACTGCCCCGCATTTCTTTTTCAATACCATTAATACACTGATCTCTTTGATCGAATCTAATCCAGCAAGAGCGGCGGCCTTATTGCAACACGTCTCTGCATTGTTTCGTGCCAGTTTTAGTGGCGCGCGTGAAATAAGCTTTGAAGAAGAGATCAATTTGTGTGAGCATTATTTGGCCATCGAGTCTAGCCGGCTAGCCGATAAGCTCAAAGTCAGTTGGCAGCTACCTGATGAGGATGTGATGTATGATATGGTCATCACAGCACTGACGCTACAAAGCGTACTAGAAAAAATACTGCTCAACGTGGTGGAGATGACCACTGAAACGATTTATATCGACATTCAAGTCACTTGGCATCAGCACCGAGTCACAATCACAATCAATGTCGCCCTTCCCAAAAAAACACTCATCATCAATCACGATTTGCGTCAGCACATGAATTTTTATATTCAAGCGGATCGTCTGCGTGCCTATTTTGGCCAAAGTGCCGATATTCATAGCACAGTGGCCAGCACTCAAATCGTGACGGTTATTGATTATCCCCTCCAAGACGTCGGTCTATAACGCTATATTTTTAAATGATTCCCTTAAGCGTTCTGGCTGTAAATATTTATATGGCACGCTTATTGCAGAATCTTAAATATATTAAAGTCTTAAACGTTCGAAAACAGCACTGCTTATTATTTGTTAAATATCGATTAACAGTAAGTAGCGTCAACATACGATACAACACAATTGCACCGTGGTAAACGTACAAGTATCGCGCGTATATTGACCGCTACAAAACTGACGTATCTCGTCAAAATACTATTAAAAAATTGATAGAAAATAATTGAGATTTTTTATACTAAGTGATTGATAATGACTATGAATACTATGGTCATACTATTTAGCAAAAAATTAAGTACGTCCTTGGATAGGAGTTTACATGCGTATCGTAGTTTGTGATGATGAGCCATTAGCGCGAGAGCGTTTGGTCAGAATCGTACAAGAGTCAGGACATGACGTTGTTGCTCAAGCGACCACAGGGTCAGAGGCCATCGTCGCCGTCAAGACTCAGCAACCAGATATCATATTATTAGATATTCGCATGCCTGAGATGGACGGTGTACGCTGTGCTCAAGAGCTTGCAAAGCTTGACCATCCACCAGCAATCATATTTGTCACAGCTTATGATCATTATGCAATAGCTGCATTAAAAGCCAATGCTATTGGCTATTTATTAAAACCTGCAAATAAAGATGAGCTATTAGAGGCACTGAATAAAGCCAAAAACTTGAATGCCGCACAGTTAAATGAGATCCGTAAACTCGAAGATCCCACTGCTAGGCCAATACGTGAACATATTGCTGCTCGCACCCATCGCGGTGTAGAATTGATTAAGCTAAAAGACATCTACTATTTTGCAGCAGACCAAAAGTACGTCAAAGTGCGTCATAAAGATGGCATTGTATTAATTGATGAGACGCTAAAAGAGCTTGAGCTAGAGTTCGATGATCGCCTGTTTCGAGTGCATCGCAATGCCATTATCAATTTGAGTTTTTTGGATTTTTTAGAGACGCTAGATGCAGGACAGTACCAGATACGTTTTAAAGGCATTGATGAGACATTAGCCGTTAGCCGTCGTCACTTGCCTGCATTGCGTGATAAAATTCAAAGCATGTAACTTAAACATTCGCAAAATAAGAACAGCTAGGAAACCAATAGCCATACCGTACTCATACGATATATCGTAGACTAGATGAGTGTGATACGGCCGACCCTATTGTTGTGAGTTTATACTGCTGTAGTAAGAGTGACATAATCATCCCATATCATCGAACCCTTATTTATGCTTAAATAGGGGGATTTTTTTGCGTCAGTATTGACTATCACTGATCCATATCACCTGCTATTTATGACAAACATACCTATTGCTTGATACCGCCTTATAGTATCGCTTGGTAATGACATGATGGCCACGGATATGATTAGCACTGACGATCGTATTGAACTTATTGAGGCCTTTTATGAGCAATCCAAAATCATCTGCTTTGACTACCCTAAATATCGCGACACGTCAGAGTCCTTTGGCGCTATGGCAAGCTGAGCATATTCGCGATCGTTTATTGGCGTTATATCCTGATCTGACCATTAACCTGCTAAAAATTGTCACTAAGGGTGACAAGATTTTGGATACACCTTTAGCCAAAATCGGTGGTAAAGGATTGTTCGTGAAAGAGCTCGAGCAAGCCTTGTATGAGAACCAAGCAGATATTGCAGTCCATTCGTTAAAAGACGTACCGATGCAATTGCCTGAAGGTTTGATGCTAGGCGTCTACTGCAAACGCGCTTCCCCAACAGATGCCTTTGTCTCAAACACTTATAATAGTATCGATGAGCTGCCACAGGGAGCTGTCGTTGGCACCTCAAGTTTGCGTCGTCAATGTCAGATCAAAGCCTATCGACCTGACCTACAAATCAAGACCCTACGCGGCAATGTGGGTACACGGTTGGGCAAGCTCGATGCTGGTGAATATGACGCCATTATTTTAGCGACCAGTGGGCTGCAACGTATTGAGCTTGATGAGCGAATTCGCGGTGAGCTCGATATCGATGCTTGCTTACCTGCGGTTGGTCAAGGTGCACTAGCAATTGAATGCCGTGAAGGCGATGACGAGGTATTAAGATTACTTGCCCCGCTGAATGATGCCAAGGCCCGTATTCGCCTCATCGCTGAACGTGCGCTGAACCGTCACTTAGAGGGTGGCTGTCAAGTACCGATTGCCGCTTATGCTGTTTTACAAATGGCAGAAGAGACGAGCGCTAACAACGATGATAATGGTGAAAGTGGCAATAACGACCACGGCAATGTGTTGTGGCTGCGTGGCCGAGTCGGGCAAGCGGATGGCAGTCAACTGCTAAAATCAGATAAAAGGGTCACCTTAGTTGGTACTCAAGATGAGCAGGAAATACAGGCCAATCAGCTGGGTATTGATGTTGCAGAAATGCTACTTACTGAGGGTGCTGGCGCTATTTTATCAGCGATTTATCATCCTGAATAAAGCGTTGTTCATAGGATACTCAATTGATAGACCAGCCATAGAATAGGTTATAGTTGATTCAGTTTAAAAGAGGTACAAGGCAACCGACTACAGATGTATATGTGATACCTCAAGCAAGGTTAACGCCTTAACTCTTTTATAAAAGATTGACTATAGCCTGCGATTGAGCCTATTTAGTGTTATTAATCGTCAGTTATTCATCATTGCACTGTGGTACTTTTATGTCATCAATGTCAACTCATACGACCTCGATTCATAGTGATACATCCACTGACACGCCTTCATCAGTGCCAAAAATTGTCATCAATACAAGACCGTTGGCGCGTGCAGCAGCACTGACTGAGTATCTACAAGCGGCTGGAATGACAGTGGTTGAGATACCAATGCTGGCGCTACAGTCCCGTCCTACGACTGATAGTGACATGGCAATAATGCGACAATGGCTGGCTGGTGAGTACAAAGCATTGGTCATCATTAGCCCGACGGCTGCCGCTGCAGGATTGGCGGTTTGGCAGTCCCTTAAACATCATGTTCAGGCTAATAATGATGAGCGAGTAGAGACAGATTGTCAGGTTTTGCAGCCACCAAGCCCTCTCATTGCGGTTGGCACAGCAACTGCTGCAGTACTCAGCCAGTCAGACATATCAGTTATAGCAAGCTACCAGATATTGCAGCCTACCGTGGCCAATAATGAAGGTATGCTGGCCATGCCAGAAATTGAGGATTTGCAAGCAGGGGATAAACTACTGATATGGCGTGGGTTGGGTGGGCGACGACTATTGGTCGATACCTTAGAGGCGCGAGGGGTTCATATCGATAGTATTGCATGGTATGAGCGCAGCATGCCTAGCGATGCGGCAACTCAATATCAGCAGTGGCAACAGCAATTTTTGGCAGGTGATGCAGTCTCAGGTGTCGCAGCCCCACAGCGGCCAAAGCCAATCGTAATCGTGAGCAGTGGAGTAGCCTTTGAACACTGGACAACTACTGTCAAAGAAGCACAAACACAGGCTATCGAACCTGCACCAGCTACATCTCTAGCAATGGACAGTCATACAGAAAATGGCATTTATACAGTAACTGATACTCAGCATAGTACCCAGCTCATATTATCAGATTTCTCTTATGTGGTACTGGGTGAGCGTTTGGCCAATATAGTCGCCGCTCAGCACTTAAATCACTGGCGCGTAGAAGATTTGGCACTAGATACGATTCTTTGTGCCATTACTTCTGAAACATGATATGTCAAATATAGTATCTCAAATTTATTATTTGCTCTAAACACGTTTATACCTATCCATAACGGTACTGCCCTATGTCAATGAATTCTGAATCTTTACCTAAAGATCCTTCTACGGTTCAACAGCGCCGTCAAGCAAATATTCTGTTATTGCGCATGCAGTGGTTCGTTATCCTATTGCTTATCGCTGCATTATTATGGCTGTATATCAGCCAGCAGCGCTTTCAACATAGTATCAATGAGCGCTTGCAAAGCAACGAACAAGTGGTCAGTCGTTTAAATGAGATGGACGATCGTTTGTTTGCTGTGAGCCAGCAGACCTTGCCAACACCTAGCGTCAAAGCCAGTAGCCAAGCACAAAATCAGCTCGATCTATTGCGACTCCAGATAAAAGCGGCTGATAGGTTGTTGGCGGACAGCGATGATGGCGCAGCCATAGAGCTGTTACGAGGTCTGCATTGGCAGCTTGCACAAAAGAGTAATGAGATTGCGCCAGCGTTGACCATTGTGATTAAACAAAGCCTTATGAAAGATATTGAACGCTTGCAGGCACAAAGCTCGCAACCTAGCCCTTGGCAAATACAAAATCTTGCGATTCAAAATATCCAAGACTTTTTACACAGTCACGAGCGCCTTGGCAGCTATGAGGGCGCCGATATTCAGCGACGTGAGCTAGTAGATACAGTGACTGAGGACAAGACCAATCGTGTCGCAAACAAGACATCTATTAGCAATGACTCGACATTGACACGCAGACAGCTGACGATTCATGAAGTCATCATGACGTTGAATTTAGCCAGTCAATCGAGCAATATGCGTAAGCAAGATCAGCTGATTGGGTATTTGACCCAAGCTCGCAAACAGCTTAAAACCCTGGTACCCAAAGTACCTACCAGTGATAATAAAAAGCGCTCACAAGACAGTGCAATCGGCATCGTACAGTCCAATAAAAAACCAGCCAGTGGACAGAATAACGTAGAGACGATGACATCACCTAGTGATGTGTCAGAAGTGATCGCTTGGCTCGATCAACTGATCGCCAATGCACCCAAACCCACGCCGTTACTGACCACGCAAATTTTGGAAAAACCCCAAAATTAGGCCAATTCTCAAAAATTTAGACACAGACAATACAAGCAATAAGGTAAGTTATGAGCAGTTTTGATAAGCAATCAGGTTTGGTGTCTGCACCAGAGTATTATCCTCGTCCTGAAGCACTGGCACATTATGCAGTGATTCATCATCAGCCTATTCACTGGGGTGAAATGGATGCCTTTAATCACTTAAATAACGTGGTTTATTATCGTTACTCAGAGTCAGCACGCATTGGTTATTTACATGCGCTAGACATGTTCGATGGCAGCATGGTGACCGTATTGGCGCAGTCGAGTTGCCAGTATTTACGCCCAGTGACGTATCCTGATACCCTACTGTTAGGGGTTCGCTGTCAGCGTTTGGGTAACACCAGTATGGCAATGGAGTATAGCTACTATAGTACTGCGCAGAATATAGTCGTCGCCACAGCATCAGCAGTTGTGGTGCGTCTTGACAGTGATGGGGTAAATAAATTGCCGTGGACGATCAAGGAACGCGAAAAACTGTTGGCATTAGAGGCAGAGTTTGGTCACGTACCTGAGCTTTAGCGTAAGGTCTATCTATACCAATCACTGTCTATATTAGGGCCTGTCTAGATGAATCGTTAACCTCTGAATAATGATGACCCCAGCAGTTAAAATAAAAGGGCACGCTAACATTACGCTAGCGTGCCCTTTTTTAATCTTAGCTTTTCGACTCAATAGTGCAAGCAGATATTAGTTTTGTTGCGGTGCTTGAACAAAATCAACCACGTTCAGATCAAAGCCTGAAAGAGCAAAAAACTTCATCGGTGATGACAATAGGCGCATATCACGGACACCTAAGTGACGTAATATTTGTGCGCCAACACCAACGCTACGATACGGCTGTTGAGTGAGCGTTGATTGCGATTCATTATCTGCGGCTTTATCTAACGCATCCCCTAAATCAACTGCTTGGTTACTACCAATCCAAACCAATACACCGCGATCTGAGGCGCTAATTTCTTTTAATGCCGCTTGTACGCTCCAGCCACTACGGCCGGTCATGTCATTTTTGGCCGCAAACAAATCACGTAATGGATGGAAGCCATGAACACGTACCGTACTGATGCCTTCGCTGACATCGCCTTTGACTAATGCTAAATGGGTCTCATCAGCACCAAATTCACGGAAGCGATGCAAGGTGAACGTACCATGTTCAGTTTCAAAAGGATGTGATTCTACTTCTTCTACTGTTTGCTCATTCGCAATACGATAGTTGATAAGATCGGCAATCGTACCTATTTTTAAATCATGCTCTTTGGCAAAGATCTCAAGATCATCACGACGTGCCATCGTACCATCAGCATTGATAATTTCGACCAGTACAGATGCTGGTTCAAGACCTGCTAAGCGTGATAAGTCACAACCTGCTTCTGTGTGACCAGCGCGATGCAATACGCCACCATCTTGTGCGATGATAGGGAAGATATGGCCAGGCTGTACAATATCTTCAGCTTTAGCAGTAGCAGATACCGCTGCTTGAATCGTACGGGCGCGATCGGCAGCAGAAATACCAGTCGTAACGCCTTCAGCCGCTTCGATTGATACAGTAAAGTTGGTGCTGAATTTCGCTTCGTTGCGCTCAGACATCAGTGGTAAAGACAGCTGATGTGCACGCGCTTGTGAGATAGTCAAACAGACTAAGCCACGCGCATGGGTAATCATAAAGTTAATATCTTCAGGGCGCACATGGGTCGCTGCCATGATGATATCACCTTCGTTTTCGCGGTCTTCATCATCCATCAAGACGACCATTTTACCAGCACGAATGTCTTCGATAATCTCAGGGATCGTATTTAAACTCATAGTAAATCTCAATGTCTTATTATTTATAGATAGGTGTGATTTGGAATATAGAGCATTATCTGCCTATTGTAGCAGCAGATGATACAAAGCGCTGTTACGGTCAAGCAAAGCGCGCTATCAGTAATGTCATTCAAATAAAAAGTGACGCACTTAATGGCTTGTATAGTTCATTATGAGGTTATTTTAACGCTTTTCATCGCAACGTGCTGTGTCATCTTCCCACTATATCGTTCAGTATGTCAAAAATAGTCATAAGTATTATCAATGACCGCTACCATTTATGCATTAAAGTGCACGTTACATAATGATCCGAGCCATGTTATACATGGTTAGTCATTACTTGCTGCTTGGGTTTTTAGCCATTCCATAAATTGTTTGCTATGCTGCTCTCGTTGATTGTCTGCAAACTCATAAAAGCGTGTGCCGATTAAGTTGTCTGGTAAATAAGACTGTGGATAGTAATGGTTGGGATAATCGTGAGGATAGACATAGTACTGACCATAACCTTGATGTCGCATCAGCTTGGTCACGCCATTGCGTAGATGTAGTGGTACAGGAGAGGCATCCTTTTCTGCCAATGCCATCGCAGCATTGATCGCTTTATAGGTGCTATTACTTTTGGCACTGGTCGCCAGATAAACCACCACTTGCCCTAAAATTAGACGTGCCTCAGGCATACCAATGGACTGCACACTGCGCAACGCGGCATCAGCAAGAAGTAAGGCATTAGGATTGGCATTGCCGATATCTTCGCTTGCTAGAATGACCAAACGCCGCGCGATGAAGTCAGCAGGCTCGCCGCCCACCAGCATCCGCGCCATCCAATATAGTGCAGCATCAGGATCGGAGCCACGTACTGATTTTATCATTGCTGAGACGATATCGTAATGCTGCTCACCATTTTTGTCGTAGCGCACCAGTGCCGTCTGTGCTACCCGACCGACCAATGCATCATCAATGAGCATTGGTGATTGCTTAGGGTCAGCTGTTTGAACAGCAAGCTCTAATAAGTTCAGTGCCTTTCTAGCGTCACCATGTGCCAGTTGGCTGATAGTGTCTTTTGCTTGCAAATCGACAGTCAGTTCTTTTAGCACGTTGTCTTCCGACAGTGCTCGCTGTAATACCACACTGATTTGCTCTGGTGTCAGAGGTTCTAGACGATACACTTGACAACGTGAGAGTAGGGCATTGTTGACACTGAATGAGGGGTTTTCGGTCGTGGCACCTATCAAGGTAATATCGCCAGACTCTACTGCGCCCAGTAGTGCATCTTGCTGTGCTTTATTAAAACGATGAATCTCGTCGATAAACACCACAGGAGATTCAAATGCCAATGAGTCCTTATTATCTAATACTTCGCGTAATTGTTTGACGCCAGTATTCAAGGCGGAAAGCGCATGAAATGGACGCCCAACAGCATCTGCTAGCAGCATCGCAATAGTTGTCTTACCGATACCTGCTTCCCCATGCAAGATAATAGACGGCAGGTGTCCTTGATCGACCAAACGCCGCAAGGGTGCGCCTGCTGCTAGCAGATGCTCTTGACCTATGATATCAGCCAATGTAGTGGGGCGCATACGCTGAGCAAGTGGGGTATCCGCATGGAAATTAGGTGGCATAAGACTCTCTATTGGAAAATTAAAAATCTATCTGTTGGCTACAACGGCAGTCACTCGTGGGCTTTGATAGCAAAATCTATATAGCAATGTACTATGCTACTTTAATTACTGTTATTGCTTTGGAACCCTTATTTTTTGGCATGATTCTCGCAGTAATTTTATAATAGCAATGAGTATTAGACATTAATAGCGAAAATAGGCTAGTTTATAAGGTAGTATTTGTTATAGATAATGCATATATGCCCTAGGCTAACGCAAAAATATGTTAATGAAAGCTAACTAAGCGTATAGCTTATGTCCTCGATGCTTTAGTTCTCATGATTCACCTATATTAAAGGCTCTACTATTAATAGTTCTAATGTAATGACAAGAACTATTCATTAAGTACTGTTCGTTAAGTATGGCTATTAGAAATAGCCTGTCAAATATAAGGGATGACACTGAAGATAACTAAATCGACTCGTAAAGGGTTTTTCAATCGTTACTTGCGTAGTGATACAGGCAAGCAACAGTCACGTTTCTTGACCACTGGCGAGATCGTACTGGCGCAATCGGTCTTTGGTGACAGTATCAGACTGGATGGAGTGCAACTAAAGACTGCTTGGTGGGTACTAAAAAACTATGCTGTAAGCCCAAATGGCAATATTTATTTTAATCCAGCTGACTGGATTGCAGATTTTAGCGAGGCTTCACTAAGTAAGCAAAGTTGGCTCATACATGAGCTCACGCATGTGTGGCAGTTGCAACAAGGCCTGAAAGTCGTGCGTGGGGCGCTGATGGATAGGCGCTACAATTATGTACTAGAGACTGGAAAGTCGTTTTTTAAGTATGGTATCGAGCAGCAGGCTCGCATGGTTCAAGATTATTTTTTGCGTCATCAGCGAGGCCAAAACTGCCAAGATTTAGAAGATTGCATTCCATTTTTGATAACTGATAATATCCGCCGTCGTCAACTATAAGGACAGTCAGTAATTGATCGTCTCTGTCACAGCTAATGCAATCATGTGCTCAGAAACACGTTAATAATGAAAGACGGTTACCATTTAACCCCTAATTGCTTTGCTTTATCAAAGGATGTGTACGCTCATGTTTAGACTTCTGTCAGTGACACCAAATAGTGACACCTATTATAAGTCAGCCTTACTGGCCAGTGCGTTGGCAGGCACGTTGTTTTTAACGGGTTGCCAACAGCAATCAGAGACACAGCCTGCGACAGATAACAGTCAGCCCAGTGAAAAAACAAGTGAAGAAGACAGTCAAACGATGCCGCAAAGTGATTCGGCTAAAGCACGTATAAAACAGTTTCAGCCGATATATGTTACCCAAGCATTGGGATTGCAACGTCGTTTGCAGGCAGAGTATGAATCGTTGGAAGCTGCTGATGCCTCAGACAGCGAAGCCTTGCTCTTAGATAATGATACGGGCACCAGTAGTAACGTCAATGAGACAACAACGGGTGAGCTTGCGTCTCCAGCAGCTTCTACAATAGATACTAGTGGCGCGGATAATCCGAAAACCAGCACTGGACAAGGTACAACTGCGACTAGCCCAGTACTACCTACCACTGTAGATAGCAAAACAGACGTAGATGCCGATATCAATACAAGTACTGAGGTGGGTGAACGTGATTTGACTGTATTAAAGCGTATCAGTCTTGAGCCGCGTAAACCTGTCATGTTGACCGAAGATCAAATCATAGAACGCTATCAACAAACGATGGATGCACTGTATCAGCCTGTGACCACACCGCTCAGTGCAGAAGATTCTGACACGCTAATCGATATAGCAACTTTGGTGCCGCAGTTATTTGAACACGCAGAGATTGCTGGACGGGTCAGTGCAAAGAGCCCAGCGCTGGCACGTTTGATCATTCAGCATCAGGTATGGGAACAAATAGAAGCTCAGCAAGTAATCGATATGCAACAAATGAAGCTCGACCAACAAACAGAGTTTGAGACATTGATGACCAAATTTAATGACACCATCGAAGGATATGATGAACAGATTGCCAAGTACGAGCAGACTTTAAAAGAGTTTCAATAACTAAAGATATTGAGCACGCTCGAACCCGTAATCGTATTAAATAGAGCTAATACTTTTATCTAAAAATAAAGCAATAAAAAATCCCGCACGATGGCGGGATTTTTTATTGCTCAAATACTATTTAGCTTACTTGCGATCTTCGACCTTTACAAAATCACGGCGCGTTTCACCAGTATATAACTGACGTGGGCGACCAATTTTGAATGGTGCACTGTGCATCTCTAACCAATGGCTGATCCAACCAGAAGTACGAGCCAATGCGAAGATTACGGTAAACATTGACGTTGGGATACCAATGGCTTTCAAGATGATACCAGAGTAAAAATCAACGTTTGGATACAGATTACGCTCGATGAAGAACGGGTCTTCTAAAGCAATTTTTTCAAGCGCCATCGCTAGCTCAAGCTTAGGATCATTGATACCGAGTGCTTCTAGTACTTCATCACAAGTCTCTTTCATTACTTGAGCACGTGGATCGAAGTTTTTGTAGACACGGTGACCAAAGCCCATTAGCTTCACTTCACGGCTTTTCACTTTTTCCATGAATTCAGGCACATTTTCAACCGTACCGATTTCATCTAGCATCTCAAGAACAGCTTCATTCGCGCCGCCATGTGATGGTCCCCAAAGTGCAGCGATACCAGCAGCGATACATGCATAAGGGTTAGCACCTGTAGAGCCTGCTAAACGTACCGTTGAGGTAGAAGCGTTTTGCTCATGGTCAGCGTGCAAAGTAAAGATTTTGTCCATTGCGCGAGTGATGACATCGTTTTTCTGATAATCCACATCAGCAGGCGTTGCAAACATCATGTATAAGAAGTTTTCTGCGTAGTTAAAGTCATTACGCGGATACATGAACGGTTCGCCCTGAGAGTATTTGTAACTCATCGCAGCAAGCGTAGGCATCTTAGCAATCAGACGAATAGCTGTGATTTCGCGATGTTCTTCATTGCTCACGTCTAGGTCTTCATGATAGAACGCTGATAAAGCACCAACGACACCAACCATAATAGCCATCGGATGCGCGTCACGGCGGAAGCCTTCAAAGAACTTACGCAATTGATCATGAACAGCAGTATGCTCGCGGATTTTTTCAAAGAAAACAGCTTTTTGATCGCTGTTAGGCAGATCACCATGAATCAGCGCATAAGCGACTTCTAGGTATTCAGCATTGTTTGCTAACTCGTCAATAGGGTAGCCGCGATGCAATAGCTCGCCTTTACCACCATCAATGAAGGTGATTTTTGATTCGACAGGAGCGGTTGCCATGAAACCTGGATCATAGGTCCAGTAGCCAGCTTGTTGGAAAGCAGCAACTTCGATTACTGACGGTCCTAAAGTACCTTCAGTAATAGGAAGTTGGTAGTCCTTACCATCTACGGTCAATGTGGCTTGATTGTCAGCCATAATTTAATCTCCATTGTTTTAACTTGTTAGAACAAAAATAATAGTGACGCACACCCTCGCGTCATAAATAGTCAAATGGCCAAAATGAATGTGACCCATTTAATATGCAGGCTATATTAGCAGTTATTACTTAAGTTTTGAAAAGACTTTTACTCGCTAGACCACCAATAGACGTGCGCTAATAGTGCTTATCGGCTGTAAACTTTGTATCAAAATATGTCTGTCAGGTTATTTTACTTAAAATACATCTCTTCATGAGAAAGTCTACAGCAGCATTACGAGTCTAATATTTTCGGTTTTTCAATATAATTCAGAGACAAATCTCACAAACAATCACAGCAAAAACTGGCAGAGCATACCTAGCAAGCAAGTGACGGTTTTGATAATAATTGCTATTGAAAATCAGCATTGTCTTTGTTAACGAATTTATCGATCCAGTATGTATATATTCTTACTAGATGGATAAGTTTGTAATTATCGCTCAGTCATTTTATAATTGTAGCCATTAACTAGCACTAGCTTTGCGCGAATGAACAAATGATCATGCTATAGTGTCGCTCAGAGCGTATTCTATTCATGCTTATTTACGATTGTCTGGTATTACGATAGGCCAAACCGCATTCTATGGTTTGAATTTTGTTCTTAACCAATCTTTTCTATTTGTTTGGCACAGTGTTTTGATTGCTCAGCATAAGGTCTGCTCTGATATAGAAGACATAGTAACGCTGTCTTGTTCTTCATACGACCTATAAAAATAGACTGGTTAGTCGATCTTACTCATGTTTATTCTCTTTGTTGTATAATAGATAGGTTGTTTGATAGGCCTGTCAGTTCGACAAGCGATATTGAGCCGTCTATCCATACCTTTATATACATGATCCTTTCTTCATATTTAGCGCAAACTAAACGAAGTCAGCTAGCTCTTCCTTACTTTATTCGTCTCGTGTGTTGCTCGATGCTTAATTGACACTATTTATGTCTAGCATTGATAGCAGATACAGGAGTATAACCGCAAAAGGATGCCCGCTGTGAAAAGCAACCGACCTATTGATCTGCCTCTAAGCCAAGTGATTAGCGTTAATCGCTCACCGATCGCGATCGCCTCTATCTTGCATCGTATCTCTGGCATTATTTTATTTTTATTGATTCCTGTCATGCTGTGGATACTACAGAACTCACTGGCATCGCCTGAGAGTTTTGCAACTGTATTTGACAATGTACTTGTGCGCTTTTTGGCATGGATATTTGTTGCAGCCATCGCATATCATTTTGTGATGGGTATCAAACATTTATTTGCTGATATGGGCATGAATGAAGAGCTGAAATCTGGCCGCACTGCCTCTATGGTCAGTTTTGTGATTGCAGCGATTTTAGTTGTCGCGTCATTTGTATGGGTGATGTTCTAATGATAAAAAATGATTCAGGAATCAAAAGCGCGACTGGTCTGACAGGTTCAGGCTCACGTGATTGGATTATTCAGCGTATTAGTGCTGTCGTTTTAGCCGTTTATAGTGTGGTATTGCTAGGCTTCTTTTTGACCCATGGCAATGTCACTTTCGTTGAATGGTCATCATTCATGACCAGCCTACCAATGCGTTTGTTTAGCTTAGTGGCAGTACTTGCACTAGCTGGCCATGCTTGGGTTGGCATGTGGACAGTGTTTACTGACTATATTACAACAGGCAAGTTGGGCTCAAGCGCGGCAGGTCTACGTTTGGTATTACAGTCATTGATGATTATCGCTATTTTAGTATTTCTATTTTGGGGCATTATGATTTTTTGGGGTAACGGCTTCGGTATCGCTGCTGTTTAACCATTAATTCATACCTTTACTATCTATAAATAATAGCGGATGCACTCAGTAGCACTATCAGCTGCTGAATGACTCCAAAGCCATCCGTTATAGCCGATAATAGTCATAGCATTGGGCAATTTCTGACTTGAGCAGTCACTTAAAGACTGCTGAGTCAATTTGAAAGTAGATGAAATTGGCTCAATATAAAGATAGATATGCAAATTAAGTGGCCAAAGGTTGTTTGTGTCCTCATTTTAAGTAATTGCGTTTAATGGCTGAATAAATATAACATTTAGCCCTGCAATGAGATGACGCTTAATACAGCTTTTTTATTTAATTCTAAGCATTAACAGGCATCAGGAAAACCGTAATGGCAACTAGACAAGATAATACCATTAGTAATATTAAGACCCTCAACTACGATGCAGTCATCGTTGGTGGTGGCGGCTCAGGTATGCGTGCTTCACTACATTTGGCAGAAGCAGGTATGAAGGTTGCTGTCCTGACCAAAGTATTCCCAACCCGTTCGCACACGGTAGCAGCTCAAGGCGGTATCGGTGCAAGCTTGGGTAACATGAGTAACGATAACTGGCACTTTCACTTTTATGACACTGTTAAAGGGTCAGATTGGTTAGGTGACCAAGACGCTATCGAATACATGTGCCGCGAAGCGCCAAAAGTCGTTTATGAGCTTGAGCACATGGGCATGCCTTTTGACCGTAACGAAGATGGCACGATCTATCAGCGTCCGTTTGGTGGTCATACCTCTAACTATGGCGAAAAAGCCGTTCAACGTGCTTGTGCTGCTGCTGACCGTACAGGTCATGCACTGCTACATACGCTATATCAGAAAAACCTAGAGCAAGGTACTGAGTTTTTCATCGAGTGGATTGCGCTTGATTTGATCAAAGATGAAGCTGGTAACATCAACGGCGTCATCGCACTTGAGCAAGAGACTGGTACTATTGCTGTATTCCAGTCACCGATTACTGTCCTAGCGACTGGTGGTGCAGGCCGTATCTTTGCGGCTTCCACCAATGCTTATATCAATACTGGTGACGGTATTGGCATGGCGGTACGTGCAGGTATTCCATTACAAGATATGGAATTCTGGCAGTTCCACCCAACGGGCGTTCATGGTGCAGGCGTACTATTGACTGAAGGTTGCCGCGGTGAAGGCGCTATCTTACGTAATAAAGATGGCGAAGCCTTTATGGAGCGTTATGCGCCAACCGTAAAAGACTTGGCACCACGTGATCTAGTATCACGCTCTATGGATCAAGAAATCAAAGAAGGCCGTGGTTGTGGTCCTAATGCCGACCATATCGTTATGGATATGACGCATTTGGGTGTTGAAACTATCATGAAGCGTCTGCCATCAGTATTCGAGATTGGCAAAAACTTTGCTAACGTAGACATCACTAAAGAGCCTATCCCAGTTATCCCAACCATTCATTATATGATGGGCGGTATTCCAACCACAATTCATGGTCAAGTAATCACGCCTGATCTAGAAGCGGGTACGGATGAAGACGGTTTATATGCTAACGGTACTGTCGTTAAAGGTCTTTACGCTATCGGCGAATGTGCGTGTGTCAGTGTCCACGGTGCTAACCGTCTAGGTACGAACTCACTACTTGATCTATTGGTATTTGGCCGTGCTGCTGGTAAGCATATCGTTGATGAATTCCATCATGCTGATCATAACTACAAACCACTTGATCCTCGTGTGCTTGACTACACTATGCGTCGTTTGGACAAGCTGCAACAGTCTACTGAAGGTTACAATGCTCAAGATGTAGCTGATGAGATTCGTGCAGCGATGCAGATGCATGCTAGCGTATTCCGTACCCAAGCAATGATGGACGAAGGCGTTGAGAAAATTTTAGCGCTAGGCGACAAAATCGACCAGATTCATTTGGCTGATAAATCACAAGTCTTTAACACTGCGCGTATCGAAGCTTTCGAAGTTGCCAACTTGTATGAAGTGGCTAAAGCGACGATGATCTCAGCAGCGATGCGTCATGAAAGTCGCGGCGCTCACAGTGTGTCTGACTACGATCGTCCAGAAGATGATGACTATGCACCAAACGGCCGTAATGACCACGATTGGATGAAGCATACCTTATGGTATTCTGAAGGCAATCGCATTATTTATAAGCCAGTTCGCAAAGTTCCATTGACGGTTGATTATATCGAGCCAAAAGTTCGCGTCTATTAATCTTAGATGTTGCGCCTGATATACAGCAGCGTTAATGTTTTATCCTTTATTAATTTATTAAAAAGGTGACCGCCAGCTACATGCACATGCCAGCGCTAACACACTATTAATCGGTATTTGATATCGTTTATCAGTACGGATTAAGAGTTAGCGTCATCCTGTTGCAATCTTTGTATGCCCGCCATCACCTACGTGTGGAGTTTAGCATTATGAGCCGAGGTACTCGCACCATCGAAATCTATCGCTACGATCCTGATCTGGACGCAGCGCCACGCATGCAAACGTATACGGTTGAGTTGTTAGACTCAGATCGTATGTTGCTTGACGTGTTATTACGCCTAAAAAAGGAAGATGAAACACTGACCTTCCGTCGCTCTTGCCGTGAAGGCATCTGTGGCTCTGATGGCATGAACATCAATGGCAAAAATGGTCTAGCATGTCTAATCAACATGAATACTTTGCCAGAAAAAGTAACCGTTCGTCCGTTGCCTGGTCTTCCAGTCGTTCGTGATTTGGTTGTCGATATGAACCAATTCTACGAGCAATACGAAAAAGTACACCCATACTTAATCAATGACCAGCCAGCACCGCCAACAGAGCGCCTACAATCGCCTGAGCAGCGTGAGAAGCTGAACGGTCTATACGAATGTATCTTATGTGCTTGCTGTTCTACCAGCTGCCCATCATTCTGGTGGAACCCTGATAAGTTCCTAGGCCCATCAGCACTATTGCATGCTTATCGCTTTGTTGCTGATAGCCGTGATGGTGACACTCAAGCGCGTTTGGCTCGTCTAGACGATCCATTTAGCTTGTTCCGTTGCCGCGGTATCATGAACTGTGTATCCGTTTGTCCAAAAGGCTTGAATCCAACCAAAGCAATCGGTCATCTGCGTAATATGTTGATTGATCAAGCGGGTTAATCGCTCTAGATAGATGCAACACAAAAACACCACCTATTTTATTGGGTGGTGTTTTTGTTTATTTAATAGACTTTTAAATACAATATGACAATTGATATATAATTGGTAGGTGATACGACAGTAAAACTGTACAAGTAATGCGTTGGTCATATGTAAGGATATCTGATATATAAATGGGCAGAGGATATAATTCAGATATGGACGCGAGCAAATTTTGGTATAATTACGCCACAAGTTTAAGCAGATGATTGATAGAATGTGTTTGTATAAGTTTGATGTTTATTTTGAATACTATAATGATACATCTAGGATTGATAATAGTTATTCATTATGTAAATAACTATTATTGAGCAAACAAACTATGTGATAAAAAACAAACATGTTATTCTATACAGCAGTGTATGTTTGTCTGGTAAGACTTGATGTATCGTCATCTCAGGAACGCTTTGGCAAAAAAAGCCAGTTTAATAGGCCAGCCAAATAACTCGACAGTTTATTGATAGACGGTTATTAATAAATTGGTTATGACTAAAAGAAGTATATATAAATTAATGTTGTGAATCGAGACAGATCAGAAAACTGTACGTTCACAAATAATTTTATTTTTGATATAGGTATTGCAATAGGCGCTGTCATCACTATGTAGCATCACTTGCTTATTTAGACAATGACAACGGTTTAGAGTAGCGGCAATACTTGAGGGTAAAAGTGTTTTATCGACCACTATGAGATGAGATGAGACAAATTGTCCAATCATCTAATATATGACGATTGACACAATCATAAGCACGATTCCATTCATTTATCTATCAAATAGACGATTATTATGAATAGTATAACCAAAGAAAAAGCAGGCTCAGGGCATACTGAGCTGGCCGCAGACAACGCCAACTATATAGAAGCTCTTTACGAGCAGTACCTAACCGACCCGAGTAGTGTTGATGAAGAGTGGCAGACGTACTTTGCGCAGTATAAATCGCAAAACGACGCTCAACACAATGCTATCAAAGATCAGTTTTTACTCTTAGCACGCAATCAGACTGCGAATAAGAGCAGCAGCGAGAGCACTGAGTCAAGCAGCAAGTCAGATAATGGCGATCCCAAGCAAATGGGTGTGCAGCAGCTTATCTCAGCATACCGCCGCCGTGGTCACCGCCGTGCCAAGCTAGATCCTTTAGATTTACATCCACGTGCAGAAGTGGAAGATCTAACACTCGCCTATCACAATCTTTCAGAAGCTGACCTTGATACTGTATTTCCTACCAATGATTTGGTCATTGGCAAAGATGAAGCGCCATTGCGTGAAATCATTGAAATCATGGAACGTGTCTATTGCCGTCATATCGGTATCGAATATATGCACGTTACGACCAGCACTGAAAAACGCTGGATGGAAGAGTATGTAGAAACCAACTTAGGTTACATCAAATTTGACGAAGAAAAGCGTCTGTCTATTCTTGAGCGTCTGACGGCTGCTGAAGGTCTAGAAAAATATCTAGCGCGTAAATATACAGGTGTTAAGCGTTTCGGTTTGGAAGGGGGCGAAAGCTTCATTCCTGCGATCAATGAAATCATCCAACGTGCAGGCGGTTACGGTACCAAAGAGATGGTTATTGGCATGGCTCACCGTGGCCGCCTAAACTTGTTGGTCAACATCTTGGGTAAAAACCCAGCGGACTTATTTGATGAGTTTGATGGCAAAGTACAGCCAGAAAAAGGCTCAGGCGATGTAAAATACCACAACGGCTTTTCATCTAATGTGATGACACCGGGCGGTGAAGCGCATCTAGCATTGGCATTTAATCCATCGCATCTTGAGATTGTCGCACCAGTACTACAAGGTTCAGTACGTGCCCGTCAAGTACGTCGCAACGATCAGCCACTATTGGATAACACTGGTGGTAATTCAGTATTACCAATCGTCATCCATGGTGATGCCGCTTTTGCTGGTCAGGGCGTGGTTCAAGAAACCTTCCAGATGTCACAAACCCGTGCTTATACCACTGGTGGTACTGTACATATCGTTATCAATAACCAAGTTGGCTTTACCACCAGCCGTCAAGAAGATGTTCGTTCTACTGAATATTGTACTGACGTTGCCAAGATGGTACATGCACCTATCTTGCACGTGAATGGCGATGATCCTGAATCAGTGGTATTTGCGGCTCAATTGGCATTGGATTACCGTCATCAATTTGACAAAGACATCATCATTGATTTGTTCTGCTATCGCCGTAACGGCCATAACGAGGCTGATGAGCCTTCAGCAACTCAGCCATTGATGTATGCTGTCATTAAGCAATTGCCAACGACTCGTACGCTTTATGCACAGAAGCTTATCGCAGACGGTATCTTGACTGCGGACAGAGAGAAGCAGTATGAAGATGATTATCGCGAGTCTTTAGATCGTGGTGATTATGTTGTCAGCTCTTTGGTTCAAGAACCTAACGAACAACTATTTGTAGATTGGACACCATATCTTGGCCATGAATTGGTTGATGAGTGGGACACTAGTGTCAATATCGAAAAACTTAAAGGTTATGGACGCCGTATGGCTGAGATGCCAGAGGGTTACAAACTACAGCGCCAAGTTCAAAAATTAGTCGAGCAGCGTCTAGCTATGCAGACAGGCGAAGAGCCACTGAACTGGGGTGCAGCTGAGACATTGGCTTATGCCTCATTAGTCGATAACGATGACGTCCTAGTACGTATCACTGGTGAAGATGTTGGCCGTGGTACTTTCTCACATCGTCACAGTGAAATTTACAATGTGAATGACGGCAGCATGTATGTGCCACTGGCTCACATGAGTGAAACCCAAGCGCGCTTTGCAACCTATAACTCATTGCTATCAGAAGAAGCAGTATTGGCATTTGAGTATGGCTATGCAACGACAGTACCAAATGCATTGGTCGTTTGGGAAGCCCAGTTTGGCGATTTCGTCAACGGTGCTCAGGTTGTTATTGATCAGTTTATCTCAAGTGGCGAAACCAAATGGCAGCGTGTTTGTGGTTTGACTATGCTGTTGCCACATGGCTTTGAAGGTCAAGGTCCTGAGCATTCATCAGCTCGTCTTGAGCGTTTCTTACAGCTGTGTGCTGAAGACAATATGCAAGTTATTACGCCAACGACGCCAGCGCAAATATATCATGCATTACGTCGTCAAGCGGTGCGTCCAATTCGTAAGCCATTGATTGTTATGTCACCAAAGAGCTTGTTACGTCATAAGCTGGCAACGTCTCAATTAGAAGAGCTGGCTAATGGTAAGTTTGAGACAGTATTGCCAGAGCTAGACAATCACAATGCAGACAGCGTGACTCGTATGGTGCTATGTGGTGGCAAGGTTTATTATGATCTGTTAGAACAACGCCGTGCATTGGGACTTGATCACGTTGCTATCGTTCGTATCGAGCAGCTGTATCCGCTTCCTGAGAAGCGTCTGGTTGAAGAGATTGAAAAATACAGCAATCTAACAGAGATCGTATGGACGCAAGAAGAGCCATTGAATCAAGGCGCTTGGTACTATTTGGCACCGAGTATGTTCCGTATTGTCGTACCACATCCAACCAAGGCGAAAGTCATGGAGCCAGTGGCACGCCCTGCTAGTGCTGCACCTGCAACGGGCTCACCTAAATTGCATACTCAGCAGCAGCAAGCATTAATTGCTGGCGGCCTCGGTATCAGTGTTGATGAGTTGGCTAAGTAATAGGCTGTTTGACCGAAATATTATAGAAAATAAATGAATCAGGCGATAACAGTCAGTACTTTTTAATATGCTCTAATCGACACACGTTAAATTGATATTGACTGCCTATCACGACTTAACAATAAGTATGAATATCCAAATCTAAGGAGTATATCGATGGCTGACATCAAAGCCCCCGTTTTTCCAGAATCGGTTGCCGATGGCACAATCGTTGAATGGCACGTCACTGAAGGTCAACAAGTCAATCGTGATGACCTACTAGCTGAAATCGAAACTGATAAAGTAGTATTAGAAGTTGTGGCACCTGATAACGGTGTATTGACTAAAATTGTCAAGCAAGTAGATGATACTGTTTTGTCTGACGAGCTAATCGCACAGTTTGAAGCGGGCGCAACTGCAGGTGAAGCACCAGTTGCAGAGCAGTCAGCTGCACCAGCACAAGAAAACCAAGCAGCAGACGGCGGCGAGCCAGTACAAGTAACAGACAAAAAAGACGAAGCTGATCATAAAGATCAAAGCCCAGCAGTGCGCAAAGCAGCAAAAGAGTCTGGCGTCGATCCTAAAGAAGTTGAAGGCAGTGGTCGAGGCGGTCGTGTGACCAAAACTGACATGGCTAACCCAACACTAAAATCTGACAGCAACATCAAATCTGACAGCGGTCGTCCAGTTGCTGAATCAACGGGTGAGCGTACTGAAAAACGTGTTCCAATGACACGTCTACGTAAAACAGTAGCGAATCGTCTATTGTCAGCATCACAAGATACTGCGATGCTAACGACGTTCAACGAAGTGAATATGAAGCCGTTGATGGATATGCGTGCTAAGTATAAAGACCAGTTCGAAAAACGTCATGGCGTACGTTTGGGCTTTATGTCATTGTTCGTAAAAGCAGCAACAGAAGCACTCAAACGCTTCCCAGCTGTAAACGCTTCATTAGATGGCGATGATATTGTTTATCATGGTTATTATGATATCGGTGTTGCTGTATCTTCAGATCGCGGCTTGGTTGTACCAGTATTACGTGATACAGATCGTATGAGCATGGCTGATGTAGAAAGCCGTATTCGTGAGCTTGGTGGCCTTGCTCAAAAAGGTAAACTTGGTCTGAATGACATGACTGGCGGTACTTTCACTATCTCAAACGGTGGTGTATTTGGCTCATTGATGTCTACACCTATTTTGAACCCACCACAAACGGCTATCCTAGGTATGCATGCTATCAACGACCGCCCAATGGCAGTTGATGGTAAAGTTGAAATCCTACCAATGATGTATCTAGCCCTATCTTATGACCATCGTATGATTGATGGTAAAGAAGCGGTACAGTTCTTAGTAACCATCAAAGAATTGGTTGAAGATCCAGCAATGCTACTACTAGACCTGTAAGCTTTTAAGCTTGTATTGGCAACCGCTGATACAAGCTTTTTAACTTTGGTATAGATAATGATTTTTATTAATCAGCGATCACCTGATTCGCTGGTAACTGTATTTAAATGAATTTAATAATGGTGACTTGCTATCGAATATCGATGAGTGAGTCTTTCCCACTGACATAGTGTATTAACTATTAAGTGTAGATAACGCTGATCGATCAGCGAGAAAATAACCAGTTTAAATGACACATACAATTAAAAATAGGAACGTACTATGAAAGACAATTATGATTTAGTCGTCATCGGCGGCGGTCCTGGTGGTTACGAAGCCGCTATCCGTGCAGGCCAATTGGGTATGAGCGTTGCTTGTATCGAAAAGCGTATTTATAAAGGTGAGCCAGCACTTGGCGGGACTTGCTTGAACGTCGGTTGTATCCCATCAAAAGCATTGCTTGATAGCTCACATCGCTATGAAGCGACCAAGCACGATCTCGCTGAGCATGGTATCAGCACTAGCGATGTAACCATCGATATCGAGAAAATGATTGCTCGTAAAGAAGGCATCGTTAAGCAATTGACGGGCGGTGTTGCTGCTTTGCTAAAAGGCAATGGTGTTGATTGGCTGCAAGGCTGGGGCACGTTGGTTGACGGTAAAGGCGCTGACAAGCAAATCAAATTCACTGCACTTGCAGATGAAAGCGAAACCACAATCACTGCAAAAAATGTCATCTTAGCGGCAGGTTCTGTCCCTATCGATATCCCTGTGGCCAAAACTGACGGCGATCGTATCGTTGACTCTACTGGCGCACTTGATTTCACTGAAGTTCCTAAGCGTCTAGGCGTTATCGGTGCTGGTGTTATCGGTCTTGAGCTTGGTTCAGTATGGCGTCGTTTAGGTGCAGAAGTGGTTGTGTATGAAGCACTTCCAAGTTTCTTAGCAGCCGCTGACAAAGATATCGCAAAAGAAGCTGGTAAAATGCTGAAGAAGCAAGGTCTTGATATCCGTGTTGATACCAAAGTAACCAATGCTGAAGTTAAAGGCGATCAAGTTGTTGTCACTAGTGAGAGCAAAGGTGAGTCATCTGAAGAGAGCTTTGATAAGCTAATCGTTTGTGTTGGTCGCCGCGCTTACTCTGAAAAATTGCTTGGTGATGACAGTGGTATCACCTTGACTGAACGTGGTCTTATTGACGTTAACGATCAGTGCAAAACCAATCTTGATGGCGTGTATGCTATCGGTGATTTGGTCCGTGGTCCTATGCTTGCACATAAAGCAATGGAAGAGGGCATGATGGCTGTTGAGCGCATTCATGGCGAAAAACCTCAAGTAAACTATGACACTATCATCAATGTCATTTATACTCACCCAGAAATCGCATGGGTAGGTCTGACTGAGCAAGAAGCTGAAGCTGCAGGCTACGAAGTTAAAACTGGTTCGTTCAATCTAGCGGCTAACGGCCGTGCATTGGCTCAAAGCGAAGCGGAAGGCTCTGTGAAAGTTGTTGCTGATGCTAAAACAGATCGCCTGTTAGGTATGCATGCTATCGCTGCTGGTGCTGGTGATATCGTCCATCAAGGTATGATCGCGATGGAGTTTGTCTCTAGTATCGAAGATCTTCAGTTGATGACATTTGCTCATCCAACGATTTCAGAAGCGGTGCACGAAGCAGCGTTATCTGCTGATGGCCGTGCTATTCATGCTATCCAGCGTAAAAAGCGTAAGAAATAACGAGTTTTATTATTATCGATTTACAACCTGATTGTGGTATCGCTATTGTGGCGATATCCACAGTCATGAGTGCGTTAGACGTAAGTTGCCGCGCACTTGATTTCACTTTTTATTAATTGTAAAAAATAAAGGATACAATCAATGAATTTACATGAGTATCAAGCAAAAGAGCTATTAAAAAGCTACGGTTTGCCAATTCAAGAAGGCATCATTGCCTATAATGGCGACGAAGCTGCTGCTGCTTTTGATAAAACCCCAACTGACATTGCGGTAATTAAAGCGCAAGTACATGCTGGTGGCCGTGGTAAAGCGGGTGGTGTAAAGCTGGTTAAAACTCGTGAAGAAGCTAAGCAAGTTGCTGAAGAGCTAATCGGTACTAACCTAGTAACGTTCCAAACTGATGCTGATGGTCAGCCAGTAAACTTTGTATTGGTTGCAGAAGATATGTATCCAGTACAAACTGAGCTATATCTTGGCGCAGTGGTTGACCGTGCGACTCGTCGCGTGACTTTCATGGCATCTACCGAAGGTGGTGTGGATATCGAAGAAGTTGCACACAGCACCCCAGAAAAAATCTTTAAAGTACATGTTGATCCTTTAGTTGGTCTAATGCCTTTCCAAGCGCGTGATGTTGCGTTCAAACTTGGTCTAGAAGGTAAGCAAATCAACCAGTTCGTTAAATTGATGACTGGCGCTTATAAAGCATTTGTTGAAAACGACTTTGCATTAATGGAAATTAACCCATTAGCAGTTCGTGAAAATGGCGAAATCGTTTGTGTTGATGGCAAAATCGGTATCGATTCAAACGCACTATATCGTCTGCCTAAAATTGCAGCACTACAAGACAAAACGCAAGAAAACGAGCGTGAGCTTAAAGCTGCTGAGTTTGACCTAAACTACGTTGCTCTAGAAGGTAACATCGGTTGTATGGTTAACGGTGCTGGTCTTGCAATGGCAACGATGGACATCATCAAACTGTATGGCGGCAAGCCTGCTAACTTTTTGGACGTTGGCGGCGGCGCAACTAAAGATCGCGTTGTTGAAGCATTCAAGATCATTCTTGAAGACAGCAGCGTTGAAGGTGTTCTAATCAACATCTTCGGTGGTATCGTACGTTGTGACATGATTGCAGAAGCTATTATCGCTGCTGTTAAAGAAGTCGATGTACAAGTACCTGTGGTTGTACGTCTAGAAGGTAATAACGCTGAAAAAGGCTTACAAATTCTAGAAGAGTCTGGTCTTAAGCTGACTACAGCTCAAGGCCTAGCAGATGCCGCTCAAAAAATTGTCGATGCGGTTAAAGCCTAAGTCTTTAATGATTGGTATTTAGCAATAAATACCAAAGCATAGTAGTCAACGCGTGATAGTGGCTCTTATATAAAAACGGACCATTAATATTGAATAAAAGTGGTGCTAAGAGTCGCTCTCACAAGACAACCGAATACAAGGAATAAATAATGAGTGTATTAATCGATAAAGATACCAAAGTATTGGTACAAGGTTTCACTGGTAAAAATGGTACGTTCCACTCTGAACAAGCAATCGAATACGGTACTAAAGTAGTCGGTGGCGTAACGCCAGGTAAAGGCGGTCAAACGCATCTAGGCCTACCAGTATTTAATACTATGGCAGAAGCCATGGAAGCGACTCAAGCTGATGCGTCTGTTATCTATGTACCTGCACCATTCGTACTAGATTCTATCGTTGAAGCAATCGATGCTGGCGTTAAATTGATCGTAGTGATCACTGAAGGCGTACCAACTATCGATATGCTAAAAGCCAAACGTTATCTTGAAGAAGCGGGCGATGTGCGTCTAGTTGGTCCTAACTGCCCAGGTGTTATCACTCCGGGTCAGTGCAAAATTGGCATCATGCCAGGCCATATCCATCAGCCAGGTAAAGTGGGCATCATCTCACGCTCTGGTACTTTGACTTATGAAGCCGTAGCTCAAACAACTAAGCTTGGTTTTGGTCAGTCAACGTGTATCGGTATCGGTGGTGATCCTATCCCTGGTATGAACCAGATTGACGCATTGAAATTGTTCGAAGCGGATCCACAAACTGAAGCTATCATCTTAATCGGTGAAATCGGTGGTACTGCTGAAGAAGAAGCGGCTGCTTATATCAAAGACCATGTAACTAAGCCAGTTGTTGGTTATATCGCTGGTGTTACTGCTCCAGAAGGCAAGCGTATGGGTCATGCTGGTGCTATCATCTCTGGTGGTCAAGGTACTGCTGAAGAGAAATTCAAAGCGTTTGAAGATGCTGGTATCGCTTATACGCGTGACCCATCTAAGCTTGGTGAGAAGCTAAAAGAAGTTACTGGTTGGTAATATAGACATAAGTCTATAAGCTACCAAAACTGTATTGAATTATGAAGCAGACACCCCTACAATGGGGTGTCTTTTTTATTCTGAAAGTAACATTATGAAAAATAAGATTTTGGTTACTGGTGGTGCTGGGTATATTGGCTCTCACACTTGTATCGCATTGCATGAAGCGGGTTACGGTATTGTCGTATACGATAATTTGTCTAATAGTAGCCGTGAAGCAATCAATCGAGTTTCTATGCTTATTGGTCAGCCTATTGATTTTATCGAAGGTGATATACGAGATGCTGAATTACTTAAAAAAGTATTTAATGCGCATCATTTTTATGGCGTTATTCATTTCGCTGGTTTAAAAGCAGTTGGTGAATCTGTTTCCAAACCATTAATGTATTACAACAACAATGTTAATGGCACCATTACTTTGCTAGAAGTAATGGATGAGCATAATATTAAAAATCTTATTTTTTCATCATCTGCTACTGTGTATGGTGACCCTGAAATCTTACCTATTGATGAGAAATCTCCGCGTTCTTGCACTAATCCTTACGGACAAAGTAAACTTGCAGTTGAATACATTTTAGAAGATATTGCTGTATCAGACGAAAATTGGAATTTGATTTGTTTAAGGTATTTTAATCCGGTAGGCGCACATCCATCAGGGAGAATTGGTGAAGATCCCAATGATATTCCGAATAATTTGATGCCGTATATCTCACAAGTAGCTGTGGGTAAGCTTGAAAAACTCAGTATCTTTGGTCATGATTATCCTACTGTAGATGGTACAGGCGTACGTGACTTTATTCACGTTACTGATTTGGCACAAGGTCATGTTGCAGCGCTTAATTATCTAAAGCAGCAAACTGATCTACAGAAGTTTTCTTCAGATAGAACTAATGCAATTCAAAAAAAATCAGTAGGATTTCTACCAATCAATCTAGGAACTGGCAAAGGTACTTCTGTACTAGAGTTAGTGAACACTTTTAGTAAAGAAACTGGAAAAAAAATTGCTTATCAGTTTATAGATCGTCGAGCAGGTGATATTGCGAGTTGTTATGGCAGTGCAGATAAAGCGAAAACGTTGTTAGGGTGGCACGCTGAACTATCGATTGCTGATATGTGTCGAGATACATGGCGTTGGCAGAGCATGAATCCAGATGGTTATAACGCAAAGAACTAGTCTGTATTTAAAATATATCGAAACCAATAAGAGATCCCTATGATAAAAGTACTAAGTATTTTTGGCACTCGTCCAGAGGCCATCAAGATGGCACCAGTGGTGAAAGCTTTAGAAGCGAATCCTAATATTAAATCATTAGTTTGTGTGACAGCACAACATCGTGAAATGCTTGATCAAGTACTGTCGCTATTTGAAATAACTCCAGACTATGATCTGGATATTATGAAGTCAGGACAAAGTTTGACGCAAGCTAGTTCAAGAATGTTAATGGCTCTTGAACCTATTCTAGAAGAGTGTAAACCAGATTTAGTGTTAGTTCATGGTGATACCTCAACTACGTTATGTGGTGCTCAAGCAGCATTTTACCAGCAAATACCTATTGGACATGTAGAATCAGGACTTCGCACTTATAATATTTACTCTCCATGGCCAGAAGAAGCCAACAGACAGCTAACTAGTATCATTACTAAGTTACATTTTGCACCAACTAAAACAGCTGCTCAGCATCTATACGATGAACATAATAACCCTGAATTCATTTATGTCACTGGTAATACCGTAGTTGATGCACTATTAGGTGTCAAAGATAAATTAGAAAACAGTGATTCTCTCAGGAAAGATTTACAGCAGCGATTTTCAGAACTGGATTTTAATAAGCGTCGTGTATTAATTACTGGGCATCGTCGAGAGAATTTTGGCGATGGATTTGAATCAATTTGTCAAGCAATTCAAGAGTTAGCACAAAAATATCCAGATTACGAATTTGTTTACCCTGTACATTTAAATCCTAATGTCAAAGAACCTGTTGAGCGCTTATTGCAAGGCCTCGATAACGTCAAACTGATTGAGCCACAAGATTACCTACCATTCGTTTATTTGATGAGTACCAGTCATATTATCTTAACTGACTCTGGAGGAATTCAAGAAGAAGCACCTTCACTTGGTATTCCAGTATTAGTAATGAGAGAAACGACTGAACGCCAAGAGGCTGTTGAGGCTGGTACTGTTAAGCTAGTAGGTACTCATCACGCTACTATAGTCACTGAAGTTAGTAATCTTATAGAAAATGAAGCACTCTATTTAAAAATGAGTGAAGCACATAACCCATACGGTGACGGTAAAGCCTCACAACGCATATCAGATACTATCGTTAGCTTTTTTAACGATTCAGAATCTTCAAAGTAGCTAACTAAACATATATAGATTAAATGAGGTAAAAATGAAGAATATTTGTGTTTTTGGTCTAGGATATATCGGCTTACCAACAGCAGCTATGTTTGCACATCACGGCGCTAATGTTGTTGGTGTTGATATCAACCAGCATGCAGTGGATACAATTAATCAAGGAAAAATTCACATTGTAGAGCCGGGTCTTGAAGCAATCGTCAAACAAGCGGTAGGTAAAGGTACTCTCAAAGCTAGCCTTACCCCAGTACATTCAGATGCCTATCTTATTGCTGTACCAACACCTTTTAAAGGTGATGACCACGAGCCTGATTTATCTTATATCCAAGCTGTCAGTAAAGCATTGGCACCGCTTTTAGAAAAAGGTGACGTAGTAATATTAGAATCCACTTCACCAGTTGGTGCCACTGAGAAGATGGTTGAATGGCTTTCTAAAGAACGTTCTGACTTAACATTTCCAAAATATCATGAGCCCGATAACGAAGCTGATATTTTTGTTGCTTACTGCCCAGAGCGTGTATTACCAGGTAAAGTCATAGAAGAGCTGATCTCAAACGATCGTATTATTGGTGGTATGACTAAAGAGTCGACCAAAAAAGCACAAGATGTATATCGTATCTTTGTAAAAGGAGACTTATTAGAGACAAACTCTCGTACTGCTGAAATGGCAAAGCTGACAGAAAATGCCTCTCGTGATGTGAGCATTGCCTTTGCCAATGAGTTGTCTATTATCTCTGATAAACTAGACATCAATGTTTGGGATTTAATCGAACTGGCAAACCGTCATCCACGCGTTAATATTTTACAGCCAGGTGCAGGCGTAGGGGGTCACTGTATTGCTGTCGATCCATGGTTTATTGTAAATCAAAACCCTGAAGAGGCTAAAATCATTCGATCAGCACGTGAAATAAACGATAATAAACCTAATTGGGTCATTGGTAAGATCAATGATCAAATCGAGCAATTAAAGTCTCAGGGTGTTGAAAAGCCGACAGTAGCACTATTGGGTCTTGCGTTCAAACCAGATATTGACGATCTACGCGAAAGTCCAGCAGTCACTATCGCTAAAAAAATGCTTGAAAACCAGTCAGCTAATATTATATTAGTTGAACCCAATATTGAGACACTACCAAAAGATTTAGAGTCAGGTAAGCTTGTTTCCTTAGTAGAAGCTATGGAAATAGCCGATATCATTGGTATTTTGGTTGCTCATGACGAGTTCAAAAAGGAGCCATTGAAAAATAGTGTAGCAGTTATAGATGCTGTAGGTATTATTTAAAAAACCAGACTTAAGAGTAATGTAAATGAAAAATGAGAAGACGGCTAAAAATGAATATCAAACTATATCCTACCGCTTAGGTAAAGCTTTGATCGATGCTAAAACGGTTGAAGGAGCGTTAACGTTACCTCTGAAATTATATCATTTGAGAAAAGATGCTAAAAGCCGTCAGACTCGGAAAAAACCGAAGTTAAATTACGAACAAATTCTTAAGTCTAGTTCAATTGATAAAGTATTAATAACCGTACATAAAAAGCATGGATTATTAGGTATCACAGAATTTCTGGAATGGTACGACGTTTCAAATAAAGAAAAATCTAATATAGTTTATGACAATGCACTTACGGTTAAAGAACAAAATATTAATCTTTACAAAACCTTAATGGGTATGTCTGTCAAGTTGAAGCCTAACAAAAGAAACCTAAAAGCATATGCATGGAGTAATTACCATCTAAGAGATCTAGATCAATTAGAGGTAATTATAGAAATGCTCCTTAAAGAGGGAAATAGAACGAAAGATAAGGAGTATTTCGAATTAGTAGATTTATTCAAGAAAAAACTAGATTATCTTTTATCTGAAAAAAAGATAAATAAGCTACAAGGTTATGATATCGCTTATGAAGAGAATTTATTGGATTACGATACCGATAAATTTCCCGAATTAGTTTTAGAGTTTTACTTTAAGTACGGTAAAGAAAAACTTGCACAGTTTATAAAGTCAAAATCCTATCATATGAAAAAAACTGATAGAGCCTTTTTATTTATTAAAATCTCAAAAGTATTATCTGCTCATGATAAAACGCTAGAAACATATTTTTGTGAAGAAGCCTTGAAAATAGATCAAGGCGAAAAGACACTGAGAGCCAGTTTATGGGCTTATCAGAGAAGCCAAGATTTTAGTAATACGGCAATAGTTTTAAGAAAACTCGTACCTATTTTAGAAAAATCTTCAGATGATAAGCAAAAGCTGTTATTAGAAAAGATATATAAATCGCCTGCCTATAGTTTATTAATAGAAAGTCAAATCGTGAGCGAACCTCAAACTAGAGTGGATTCTATTCCGAAGAGAGTAGCATATGTGCTTCATAATAGTTTTCCTTATTCCTCCGGTGGCTATGCTACTAGAGCTTTTGGGGTATGCGAAGGGTTAAATAACCATGGCTTTGAAGTAGTCGTTATCAATCGTCCAGGCTTCCCGTTAGATATTAAAGATGAGCTAAGCGTTGAAGATGTACCAGAAATCGAAACAATAGATGGGTACAAATATGTACGTTCTTTATCAATATCTCGTAGAGGGATGACTCCTTATGACTATATGTCAGAAGCCGCAAATGTACTTGAAAGACGATTTTTAGAGTACCGCCCTCAATACGTTATAGCGGCATCTAATCATATTACAGCTATTCCCAGTTTAATAGCGGCAAAAAGATTGGGGATTCCATTTTATTACGAAGTACGTGGTTTATGGGAAATTACTCGCGTTTCACGCGAGCCAGAATTTGAAAAAAAACCTGCCTATACTGTACAGGTTTTGCTTGAGACTTTAGCAGCGAAGCATGCTGATCATGTATTCACTTTGACGCAACCGATGGTTGATGAGTTAGCAAAAAGAGGGGTTGAAAGCAAAAATATATCATTGGTCCCTAATTCATGCTCACCAGAGAAATTTACCCCAAAAGAACGCGATATGGAATTAGTGAAAAAACTTAGAATTCCAAAGAATGTTCCTGTAATTGGTTATATAGGTACTTTCGTACAGTATGAAGGGTTAGATAACCTAGCCGAGGCTTGTGCTCTACTTAAAATGAAAGGTGTGCAATTCAGACTACTACTAGTTGGTAATGAAAACGCTTCAGGCCAAGAAGTAGGACCAATCACTGCTAAAATTAGCGAGATTGCTACTACCTATGGTTTTGCTGATTGGTTGATTATGCCAGGACGTATACCCTTTGATGAAGTCGAGAGCTATTACTCCCTCATAGATATCGCCCCATTCCCCCGAAAACCTCAACCAGTATGCGAACTCGTTTCTCCCATGAAGCCTTTAGAAGCATTGGCTATGAAAAAAGCGGTATTAGTTTCTAGTGTTCAAGCACTAAAAGAAATGGTAGTCGAAGAGGAAACGGGATTGGTATTCGAAAAAGGTAATATTAATGACCTTGCTGATAAACTACAGTTGTTAATTGACAATAAAAGTTTGAGACATACGTTGGGTGAAAATGGACGAGTTTGGGTCGAACAGGAGCGAAATTGGGTCAAAACGACTGAGACTATCAAAGACCAATTAATGTTAGACGCTGATCGCTGATAATGAGAAAAGTAATGGAAATGGCAGAAGTTATAGAAATTAGTAATTCAGCTATAGTAGATATTAGTTATGATGGGCTAAAGGTCGATGTAAAAATTTTACTAAAAAATGAGAATGAACATATAGAATGCGCATCTTATCTATATTCTAATGATGAAGTAATATATAAAAGTGACTATAAGTATAATAATAGACACATATTTTATATTTCGAAAAAAAACGCTATTAATCTAAAAATAAAAGTATTTTTTAGAGACAAAGAAAATCATGCAATAAAAAAATCAAAGTATTATCCAGTCCTTATTAAAGAAGAATTAAACTATTCTTTTTCGAGTTCCAATTTAGAGAAAGTATCTTTAAAATATTGTGAAATAGTATCTTCTAAACCTGAAGCCATTCAAATATATGAAACAGAAGGCTTTAGACCAAGAGAGGATAGTATTTCATATTTTTTAACCATACCCATAGATTGGTCATCTGATCCATTCAATGATAGAAACTGGATGTATCAATTAAATGCGTGGCGAATGTTAGAACCATATTTTAATCGAGGCAATATTGAAGATTTAAACTATATAGCTAAAATTATCAATGATTGGATATACTTCGAAAAAAATAATGTAAGTAAGTGGCTATGGTATGACATGTCAGTAGGTTTGCGTGCACTTAAAATTAGTCTTTATTTGAAATGTTGCTATGAAAAAGGTATTGATCACCAAATTTCAGATTTAGATTATTTGTTTCATGAACATTTAAGGCATCTTAGTGATCCAAAGGAGCTTAATTCTGGTAATCACGGATTGTTCCAGTTACATGGACTTAAAAGCTTGGTTTATATTTTAGAAAGTTGCAATGAAGAGGCATGTTCTATTAAAAGTATAGGTAGCTATGCTAACGAACAAATGGGAAAACTAATTACGTCGCAATTAGGGCGGTATGGGGTACATACAGAAAACTCACCTGATTATCATTTTTTCACTCATAAAAGATTGATTAAAATGGTTAACTCACCTTGGTGGAATGATTTAGATAAAGATATTTTAAATTTACTTGAGCAAGGGGAGCTGGCAAAGGCATGGTTAGTTTTCCCTAACAATAAATGTGTACCTATTGGCGACTCACACACTGGTTCAGCTATCAGTAAACTACCTAAACTAGAGAGCTGGCCACATACAAAATTTGATAATTATATTGGTGTAAAAGTAGATGGTTATGCAATTATCAGATCATGCGCATCAATTCCATTAGAAAAATCATCATTCTTGTTTTTTCAAGGATCATTTAATAGTCATCATCATAAACATAGCGATGATCTTTCATTTATCTTACAAGAGAATGGAGTAGATTTATTAATAGATTCTGGGAAATACGGATATCATCAGGATAAGTATCGAGAGTATTTTTTGAGTACACGTTCCCATAACACTATTGAAGTTGACGAACAGAGTACTACTCGTAGTCAAAAATATACTTATGGAAGTGCAATTCTAGGAGAGCCAAAAAATATTGATGGTTTCTGGGTATTAGAAGGTAGGGTCGATCATAAGGTAAATCAATATATCCATGAGAGAACCGTAATATATAAACCTAACGAAGAACTATATATAGTCGATATAATTACTAATAAAAGAAAAAATAGTTTAAGAAATATAGATCAATGGTGGCATTTCGATACTAATACAGAAGTTTTTATTGAAGAAAATAAGGTTGTTATAGAGACTAACAAAAATTTTAGTACAGAAATAACCTCTCAGTGTTCAGGTGGCGAGATAAGTTATCATAAATACAAAGGGTATGAATTAAACGATGAACTTATCGGATGGGTTTCTAAAAGCTATCTTCAATATGAACCAACTTCTACTCTAAGAATATCTACTATTTTGGATAAGAAAACTACAATATTGACTAAGTTTATACTTAGTCAAAAACTCCTAGTAGAACCGACTATATCTTTGATTAAAGATAAAATTATAACGAAAAACTCTAAATTATCTTCTTATATAAACGATTAAACTGTAAATTGGTATCAAGAATACTTATGGAGATGGCGATTAAGTCTATCTTTATTATTTGATTAATCTAATCTTAGCACCCCTTAATTTTTAGTTTGGGAATAAAATGCAAAATAATGCTACATATCTTCTATCTAGTTTTGAGGAAAATCCAGATGGATTTTTCCAAGGTTATTGTTTCGATAAAGAGGACTTTATATTCGGACAGTCAGGGGCGGATGAGTATCTGAAAGCTACTGATAAAGATATTTCTTTTGGGGAGGATGGTTGTTATGTATTAGCAAGGAAAGTTGGAGAAAATTTTGTAATAGGATCAGATAGTGCAGGATATAAGAAAATACTATATTTTCACGATAAAAAACTAGGAGTTTGGGTGGTTTCAAACTCCATAGTTTTAATGATTGAGCATTTAACTAAACACTCCATTCAAATTACACCTAATCTCGAATCTTTGTTGATGTTGTCTATAGAAATTTCGGCAACCCAACAACCGATGACATTTGACACTATTGTTAAAGAAATCAGTATACTTCCAATCAATACCGTGCTTACAATAGGGAAAAATAGCCTAGATATTGAAAAAGTCCAAGATGAAGAAGTAGATGTTGTTAATTATAGTGAAATAATACTAAACTTTGCTAATATGTGGGCTTCTAGGTTCTCAACCTTAATGTCATGTGAAAATGTATTAATACAACAAGCATTGACAGGAGGATTGGATTCTCGCGCTGTATTTTCACTATCTCATCTTGCTTACAAAAATATTGACTCTTCCAACAACTCTGACTATAGGCTATCAAGTTATTTAACTAATGGAAGTGACATAGATATTAAGATAGCCGACAAAATATCATCTAATTATGGTTACGAACTTAACCGAAAAGGAAACTCTGTCTATAAAGTAAAATATTTAAGTGATGAAGATAATTATTTAACTTGGAAAAACACATGCTTAGGACTTTATCAACCAATATATTTTCCTGAATCTGAAATCGACTATAAAAAAGTTAAAATAGGAGGAGGTGGTGGTGAGAACTATCGTCCTTTTTATACCAAGCGGCCTAATACTAATAACTATAGTGATTTTGTTAAACTTTTATGTAGTAAACTAAATAAAAAAAGTCTTCAATTAGGCTTTGCTATTAATTTATATGAAACATTACTGCGTATACAAGATCTAGATCAATGTGGTAAAGAGATAGATCCTTTAATTCTCCACTATAGACATTTCAGAAATCGATTTCATACAGGCTTATCCCCACAGTATCGTGTTAGTTTCAACCCTTTGAGTTCTAAATACCTAGCCAATATAGCAAAAAAAGATAATTCTAAAAAAATTCAAAATCTGCAAGTTCTATATGATCTGATAAATCTTACTGATGATTTATTGAATTTGCCTTATGATGATCCTAAAAAGGCACCCGTAAAAGAAAACTTTGATCAACTGATTAAAGTTAATTCTAATATTTCCATAAAAAAAGGCTCCATCTTTGTAGGACAGTCTGTTGAAAAAGATATCAAGCCAAAGATTTCTAAGAGTGTGGTTTTTAAATACTTGAAGGAGGATTTTGATAGAGCTTGCAATACTAAACTAGTAAAAGAATTATGGAATGAAGATTTTATTAATAAAGCTTCTAAAGTTTTAGATAAGGCTATAGATAATGGGAAGTTTGCTAGCGCTAAAGAAGGTATTCCAATATCTACTATTATTGCAACTGGCTTGTTTTGAAAAAACACTGTCATTAGTAACTAATCACAAGATGATTTAATATTAATTTTAAATAAGAATACTTTACTAGAAATAAATAGTTTTTTATTTAGATAGCATAGCATAGCATAGCATAGCAAAGAGAATTGAAGTTTATACTCAAGCTATCTACTTAAAGTATAGCCGATACTCAATAAAACGGATACAGTATTCAATAACGCGAAACTGGTATAAGTTTTTCTAGGTTGCTGTGCCTATGCCGACAGAGGCTGTAAAAAATTCATCCCAGTCCCGCTGTATCTTTTTAATATTGGACTGACTATAGAAGAAATACCAGGTTAAGTAGATTTTCTAAATCTATCTTATTTTTTTTTATCTAAAAAATCCTAATTTTAAGAAAGGTAGAAAGTATTCTAGTCTTCCGATGAGATTAGTTATGTTTCATGTCTTTATTTCAAGATTAAAATTACCCTATTTTTTATTGAGTAGTCACACATTATATTAGAGCCTAAGAATGGAAGAAATAAACTTGGAAAATAAAGCGTTTGAAGCTCAGATAGAAAATATGAGCAGATATATTAGCGAACAAGACGGGCTAATTGTTGCGAATACTGAAAAGTTAGAAGGTATACGTTATGCCTTTTATCTATATGTAAATCAAATGCTTATTGAGAAATCAAGTTATATTTCAGAAAGTAAGTACACTTTTAAAACACTCCCAACTAGTCTAAATATTTCCGTAAAATTCTTTTATTTAGATACTTTAGGAAATAAACATTCAGTAAAGGAAGAGAAGCTATTTGACTCAGACCTTATCATCAAATCAAAAGAAATTTTCTCGGAGAAATCAGATCAGGAGTTTTTTGAAGAAAGTTTAATTCTGTTGCTAAGAAATGATATATCTAGCTTAATTGCTTTTTTCGAAGCAAGATATATGGGTTTAGGTAACAAGCATAAATCTCGTTTATATATCCAGCTGATAAATCATGCGAAAAGTAATGGTTTTAAAAATTCAAGCTTACAAGTCTTGAGTAAAATTGCTCTGTCTCTTTATGAAGATAGATATACGTTAATGGCTCATGCAGGGGTATGTATAAATACTGGTAGTATTGTAGAAGCAAATCAAGCGATTCTAAAGCTTCAAAATGCATACCAGGTTGAAGAGGAAAAAATTGCCAAGCTTAAAACTAATTTGCTATCTACGCTTGAACAACACATACATAAAATTGACCTAAATGGTAGCGTTATCAACATAGTAAAAAATAATAATAAAAAATCTACTCACTCAGCTGCTAAATATAACAAGATACATAACGACAAGTACGCTGAAGAATATGTTTTCACTATATTAGATAAAGAAGGTGCTGAGAGTCTTATAAAACTTATAGATAGTGAAACACTAAGCAATAAAGCTAAAGCTACACTTGCATTAAAAGCTGCTAAAGTAGTACGTAGTTATACGAACTCTCGTCCAATAGATTTTGAAAAAGACACTAATCTATTAGCATCGTATGCTTATAGCCTCGATAAAAGCGAAAGTACATTACGTAATGTATATTTTGCATACCAGCGTACTCTTCAGCAAGACAAGTTGAAGGAAGTAATTAAGTTATTGAGTGTGGTTGTAGGCTCCAATCCAACACAGAGACAGCGCAAACTATTGTGGTCTACTCCACAACATCTAATGACATTAACCACCCAAGTCCCTGATATCAATGTCGATGGAAACTATCAACCGATTGCCGGTCGAGTTTGTTATGTCATTCATAATAGCTTACCATATTCTAGCGGCGGTTATGCCACTCGAGGACATGGACTATTAACTGCGTTAAAAGGTCAAGGTCTAGACATCTATGCTATCACGAGGCCTGGCTACCCCCATGACATCAGTCAAGTCCAAATAGAAGATATAACGCCAGCTGATAGAATAGATGATGTTGTCTATAAGCGTTTATTATCACCTTCTCGCCGTGATTATTCAAATTATGAGTACATATTAAAATCAGTAGAAAGTTATAAACAAGCTTTTGAAGTAGATAAACCTGCTCTCATTATTGCAGCGTCAAACCATCTAGATGGTATGCCTGCTATGTTTGCAGCACGTGCTCTCGGTATTCCATTTATCTACGAAATACGTGGTTTTTGGGAAATAACTCGTCTTTCAAAGTATCCTGAGTTTGAACAAGACCCTATGTTCGAAGTAGAAAAGCGCTTAGAAGCGGTTGTTGCAGAAAATGCCGATCATGTATTTACGCTTACTCAAGGAATGGTGGATGAATTAGAGTCGAGAGGTGTACCAACTAAAGATAGAGTCACCTTATTACCTAACTCGTGCAATATTGAACGCTTTAACCTTATGTCAAAAGATATAGAATTGGCCGCCGAGCTAAATATTCCCCTAGATGTGCCTGTGATAGGTTATGTTGGCACCTTAGTCAGTTATGAAGGACTTGATGATCTTGCTTTTGCTTGTTCAAAACTCAAGCAGTTAGGTTATACGTTTAGATTGTTAATAGTTGGCAATGAGGATGCAACAGGACAGAGTAAAGGTAGTATTGTAAAACAAGTAGAGCAAATTGCTCATGACGCAGGGTTTATGGATTGGCTGATTATGCCCGGTAGAATACCTTTTGAACAAGTTGAACGATATTACTCACTGATTGATATTGCTCCATTCCCTCGCAAAGCATGGCCAGTATGTGAGATAGTTCCTCCTATGAAAACCTTAGAAGCACTTTCAATGAAAAAGGCAGTATTAGTATCAAGCAACAAGGCTTTAACGGAAATGATCACTCATGACGTGAATGGTCGAGTGTTTGAGCGTGGTAATACAGATGACTTAGTAGTGCAACTCAAATACTTGCTTGATCATCCAGAGAAATGGCTAGGCTATGGTGAGGAAGGCCGTATATTCGTTGAGAATGAACGTACTTGGCAGCGTACTGCTGAAAAGGCATCTCTAATAATTCGTGGCATTTTATAAGTTTCTGCTTGATAAGCATATTAGAGATAATTATTTTATGAAAATTCCTTATGAAAATCTGACAAGCAGAAAAAAATCGAAAGAAGAAGCGACTCTAGAAGCTTATGATATTCTTGAAAAAGGTTGGTCACGAAGGAACTATCCTTTCATAGATATAAATAATCCAATATCATGGACGCTTACTTCCCAAGATGAGCGCTCATGGAACTTTTATATCCATTCTTGGGATATGATAGATATATTGTTATATGCCTATGATAAGGCTCCAGAAGATAAAATATTTAACCCAGCATTAAATATAGCTCTAGACTGGATAGATCAGTATGTAGATATAAAGGCGAATGCTCCAGTTAACTATGAAAATAGTACAGATTTTGCTTGGTACGATATGGCAGTAGGTTTAAGAGCTTATAGGCTATCTTATATATATGACGCATATACACAGAATGTAGAAAAGAATGATTCAATTAGTGCAAAGCTATGGAGTGGTATCTTAGCTCATCAGGCTTACTTAAATTTAGATAGTAATATAACTTTTCATAATAATCATGGTTATTACCAAGCTGCTGGACAGATTGCTATGGGGAGACGATTCAAAGAAACGTCTTCTGTAATGGCGTTTGCATTAGAGCAAGGTATATCACGATTCAAAATAATGTTAAACCAGCAGTTTACAGAAGATGGTGTCCATCGTGAGCATTCTCCGGACTACCACCGCATGGTTTACGATACATTAATCGGTGTAATAAAAGCCGATTTAATAAAAGATGAAGAAATTCTGTCATTCACTTATAAGATTGAAGAAGCTCTATCTTGGTTTATATTACCGAATCAACATATCGCTAATTTTGGTGACTCTGATTGGCGTTTAATGCGTATAAAAAGCTCAGCTGCTGAAAGAAAATGGCAAACTTCGATGATGAAATTTGTCACGACGAATGGAGAAGTAGGGAAGCTAGGAAGCAATGAGCTAAAAGAGTTTAAAGAAGCAGGCTATTTTATTGTACGTAATAGTAATTCTGTCAAAGACTTAGGTTATGATAAATATAGCTACCTTGCACAAACTGCCGCTTTTCACTCACGTACTCATAAACATGCAGATGACTTGAGCTTTATATGGTATGACCGTGGACATAATATCTTAATAGATGCAGGTCGATATGGATATATTGGCAAAGCTGAAATGGGTACAGAGCTATGGTCACAAGGCTACTGGTATACTCACCCTAACAGACTATATTGCGAATCTACACGCGCACACAATACACTAGAGTTTGATGACAAAGACTATATGCGTAAAGGTGTAAAACCCTATGGGAGTGCCACCAAAAGATCTAAACAATATCCAAATGGTCTCACAGTACTTGAAACGGAATGTAAGCATAATAAGAGTATTAGACATGTAAGGGTGCTTGTATATATGCCTAATCAATGGCTAATTGTATTTGATTGGTTCAAAGATAATTTAGATGGTCTGCATGATATTAAGCAATGGTTTCATTTTGACTCAAAAATTGCGCTGACTCAATTCAATAACTCTTACCATTGTAAACTAGATGATGCAAATGAGCTGCATATTACAAATTTGTTGAAAGGAGCTCAAGGATCTGAAGTAATGAATGGGCTCAAGGAGCCAAGGTTACAAGGTTGGTTTTCGCCTGCAGAGCGAGAGTTTGTACCATCAGATTCTATCAATTTTAGTTTATCTCAAGTTAATACTAGTTCGCTTGCTACGTTGTTTAGTTTCAACAGCATCTGCGAAGTGAAACTAGAAGATAACTTTGCTAATACATCAGGTAGGAAATTATATTTTACTTGGACAGATGATATTGGTGTACATGAGTTTTCATTGCTTAGAGAAAAGGATGTAGAGTTTAAAGTAAAATACACACTTAAATAAAAACTAACTTTTGGAGAAAGAAATGAAACTTATTGGCGAATTTACCTTTAACCCTTATCTAGAGAAGGAATTGGATGAAAAAGTTAGACTAGTTATACATGATAATGTAAAGAATGAATTTAGCTTACTAAAGATATTAGAATCACGCGAAGTATTTGTTTTAAAACACGATGAATTAGAAAGCCATTATAACTACAAATATAAATATCAAAAACTTGATTTAGATACTAAAAGATGGACAGATTTAGGGGATGGCTATCGTTATTTAATCCCAGAAATAGCAGATGAGAGCGGTTTAAAATATGCATTCTATCCTTCTCAGAATCCAAGTAACTATTTAGTAGTTTGCTTCCAAGCTATACAAGCAATTCCTAAATACAATTATATAAGAACAATAGCACATATTAATGCTCATAGATTATATATTAAAGATGGGTATGGAAATGATGAAAATACGCATTCAAGTTACTATCTAAATGAAAAAAATCCTATTGCAGTAGATGATTTGGTACAGAGTCTTATAAACGCTTACGTTTTAGCTTTAGACATCCCTAAAGTTAATACAATATTTATTGGATCAAGTAAAGGTGGTTATGCGGGGCTATATCATGGCTATAAGTTTGGAGCAGGACATATTTCAGTTGGTGGCCCACAAACGATGCTTGGGGATTATTTATGCGTATACTCAGACTCCTCTATAAGATCTCCTATATTTAGAGGGATTTTCGGTGAAGAAAATGAAATGAACAAGAGCTATGCCAACAACCTTATGTATAAAGTTTTAGAGACCTCTAAAAAACCATTCCCTAGTACCATAATACACGTTGGTAAAGGGGAGCCACACTATGCTGAGCATGCTGTTCCTTTCATGAAATGGGTCGATACATTAGAAATAAATAATGTGAAGTGGGATTTTGGTGATTATAATACTCATGAGGATTTGGCAGTTCACTATCCAATATTTTTAGAAAAATCAGTCAAAGAAATTATTAATAGTAAGGTAGCTCAAGAATGAATTCGAAATTAGAGTCTAGTTTCCAGATATTTGGTATCTATGGTTTGATAACTTATTTAAATCAAGATAACGAAGAAAACAACCCAAGAGTTCAAGCTTATAACTTGTTAAAAGCTGGTCGTGAATTGGCTAAGAAATCAATTAAAGAGAAATTAAGCTATTTACCAGATATTGCTTTTGATTTAAGCAGACACGAGAGTATTTATCGTATAGCAGCTTTACTTTATATCGAATTAGATCATACTCATGAAGCCTTAAAGTGTTTGTCCTATCTGCACTATTATTATGAGGAGCAGTCTGTAGAACCTCACAAACAGTATGCTCTGATCAAGCAGCAACTAGTCGATAATAATAAAGACGACGTCGATATTGAAGCCTTTATAGAAGAGTATCAGAAACAGTATCAAAACCAGAAAATAGCAAATAACGTTAAAGAATATTCTGAATCTATACCAACGGAAGATTTGTCAGAACAAAAAATGTATTTTAAGCGCTTATATCGTCGTTATGGTGTTCAGACTTTGATATTCGCTATAGAAAACGATACTCGCTTTAATAACAGGGTAAAGGCGGTATTACTTATTAGAGCAAGTCGTGCAATAGGAGCCATTGCTGAAGAAGGAACAAGCATCGAATCAGTTTTTGCCAATAAAGCGCTTCAACTAGATGAGTCTAAAGCAGTAGTGGAGAATAGCTATCAAGCTTATCTGAGAGCTGGCGACTTAAATAAGCTGGCCCAGTTAAAAGAAAAGTATTCAGAAATTTTATTATAACTAAACAAAACCATACTGACGTATGTTTTAGACTACAGAATAAAAGTAGATGTAAACAATTAATAAGCTGGTAACAAAGCATTTAATCTTTTATTTATTTTAGGGCAGTCAGGCTTCAGCGTGGCTGCTTTTTTTATAAAGGTTAAAGCTGTATCTCGATCATAAAAAGCGTAAAGGTCACTCGCATCTCTATAGAATAAAGAAGCCTGTGTAGGTTGTGAGTATTTGTCGCCTAATACAGTTAGACAGTACTTCATGACAATCTGTTTTCTAGCGTCAGTCATCTGTGGATTTAGGCTCAACATAAATTTGTGATAACCAGCATAATTGCGTCGTTTTTTTAAAGCCTCAAAAATTTTCAATTTAGATGACAGATAATTACCAGTTACAATGCTAGTTAATATTAAGTCTAGAACGTCAATTTTAGTAAGATGACCAGGTATACTATGGCCTACACCGGGAACTCTAATTTGTATAGTTTGTGCACATTTTTCAACGAATCGATTAACATGAAGATAATCTAACTTAAATGTGGGATCATATATAATATAATTTTCTGAAGACAGACACCCATCAATAGCATCGTGATATTTACTTTGCCAGTTGTTACATGGTGCTGAGTAGGATTCTCTAGTCTCCCAAGGGACTAGAATAGCATTTAACGTTGAGCAAGGATTGAAAAGTATACTTACATTGGCAGACAGTGCTTTAGTATAAGTAGCAGCATATCCGCCCATTGAACTGCCATAAGCTATCTTTTTAGATTTGTAATTTTTAAACAAACCTTTTGATTCAATGTATTTCATGATGGCAATAAAAGAAGGGTGACGATACCAGCGTGTATAGTCAGATTCTAGAAAAGAACATATATTCCAGCCTTTATCTACCACATAATCATATCCCCATCCCTTTCTATGTTCGAATGTTGTGCCTTCCATATTTCGAGATATATGCAGATTATCGAAAGTAAATAATAGAGGCTGACTATAGTCGATAATATGAATATTGATGGCATATCCTATGGAGATTTCTAATTTTTCTTTTATTGGGAGCTGATTACTAATCGCATTATGCATTCTTTCTAAACCTATTCTTGCTTCTATAGGCAATGATGCTATTGTCATAATATGTCTCTATTGAATTAATTTAACAAAATAAGTCATTATTTAAAGTTTTCATTAAATGTATTAGTAGTGTTACCTTTTCTAATATTTTTATCGTTATTTGAACCTGTATTGTTAATAACCTTATTATGTTCAGCTTTGTCAGCTAGCCTAATAGCTACTTTAGAGTTTGTAATAGCATTATTATTAATAATGTTGTTAGAGGAAGCTATCGAAATCGCATACTCTTTACAGGATTGTAGGTGGTTATCAGTGATTGTTAAATAATTGAACTCCGTTTTATTAGCCATACATCCATAAGATGCCTTAATAATCTGATTGCTTTTAATAATCATATGATCACCGTTACAACGTATAGAAACATGTTCAGTATCACGGATGATATTCTCAGCGATGATACTAGAAGAGCCAGCGGAAACGCCATCATAAAAACCTATGACAGTATTATTAGCAACCATACAATGCTCTGCCCCATTAAGTTTAATACAAGCTCCCTTCTCTTCAATAGTTTGATCGATATAATTATTTAAAACGTGAATATCACGAGATTTTTGCCCGGGTAATTCAGCTTCTGATGACGTTTCTGCTTTTACAAGTGAGCGAATGTGATGACCTATACATCCTTTGATAATGCCTTTACCAGAATTAAGCTCATATAAGATAGCGTCATTACCAACGTGTTCAAAGACACAAGCATCCACGATATTGTAACGACCGGAATCTTTGTCCTTGTCAGAGTTGAAGCGTCCAAATCTGATAACATGCTCTTTACAATTTAAAAAGCTGACACCATATACTTGATTATATTGCCCTTTGAAGGAGTAAATATTATTGCTTTGGCAGTCCTTGATAATGCCACCTCGCACTACATTATGTGAAGTTCCTTGTTCGAATATAGCTACGTTATTTTTAAAGTTATGCGCATCTATATTGTTTAGCTCAATTTGCTTGTTATTTTCGAACCTTAAAGCAACTTGATAAGATTTTTTGGACTGAACCGTAGTCTTACCATCGAAAGCAATATTTGATATTTCAATAGCGTTCATTGACGAGTCAAACATGAGGTAACGATGGTTTGTATCTTGATTGCTCATAATACAAGCTTGATCACCAGAAAAAGAAACCCCTTTTATATCTATACCGGATACTAGATAAATCCCAGAAGGGAAAAAAAGAGACTGCTTTGTTTTAGCTGCTTGATTGAAAGCTGCTTGTACGGCCTCATTATCATCTGTAACTCCGTCAGCAACTGCTCCAAATTGTCTGACAGATAGTGAATTTTGCATCGCGAATGAATTTTTTATATAGACACTATTGGCTAACATCGCAAAACTTAATAAACCTTTACTTAGTTGACGTCTTTGCAAACAGTTTCTCCAAAATAGTTCTAATCTGATAGAATTCTAAAACAAATATAAATATGCTAGTCCTGTCACTATCTAAAATTAAAAAATCTAAACTTAAAATATAGGCCTAATACTTTGTTAAAGCTAGCACTAATTAGTGATGAGTTGACCTCTCAATCCTTAAGCATGGTAGATTCTGTCAAACTACTCGAATATAAATTACAGTACGAATTTTGGCGAAAACGTAAACCTGATTTTATCTTAGTTGAATCAGCATGGCGTGGCCATAAAGATAAATGGCGTTATAAGATAGCTAATTATCCTGATTATCCTGAACGTAACAATATTGAGCTACGTAAACTTTTAGAAATAGCAGACAAATATAGTATTCCGGCAGTATTTTGGAATAAAGAAGACGGTGCTCATTTCAATCGTTTTATCGATTCGGCGAGTCTATTTAAGTATGTACTGACAGTTGACTCCAACTGCGTTGAACGTTACCAAGCTATACTGGGCAATAGTGTAAAAGTAGGCGTTCTACCTTTTGCAGTCCAGCCCAAATTTCATTATCCTACCTCATTACCACCACGTCATAATGAGAGCTTGTTTGTTGGTAGTTACAGCCAGCATATTCACAATGCACGGCAGTGTTGGCAGGATATGGCATTTACTGCAGCCTCTCCTCATGGACTGACCATTGTCGATCGTAACTCTAATCGTAAATCTGACGTGTATCGCTATCCAGATCTAGCCAATATGACTATTAAGCCTGCTGTGCCTTATGACCAGACAGGTAAGCTATTCAAGCAGTATTCACATTGTCTCAATGTTAATACTGTGACTGACTCTCCCAGTATGTTTTCTCGCCGTTTAATTGAAATCATGGCGTGTGGCCGCTTAGCAGTTACTAATCCTAGCTTATCAGTTAGTACCCGATTTGAAGGTATGTGTGAAGTTATCGATAGCAAAGAGCAGGCAGATGAGTTGTTTGCGCAATTATCTGGAGGCTATACCAAACAGCAAGTAAAAATGATGCGTTACGCCAGTGACCATGTACTGAAAAACTATAACTACGATCAGTGGATTAAGTATATTGTAGAGTTTATCGAGCTATAGTTAATGGCTGTTGCTTTCTGAATCCTATTCCTTTGGGGCAATTTAAAAATTATGAAAAAAATCACTCACGCCGTTATCCCTGTTGCAGGCTTTGGCACTCGTATGTTGCCATTGTCCAAATCCGTGCCAAAAGAGCTATTGCCACTGGGTAATCGTCCTGCCATTCACTATGTAGTTGAAGAGGCAATTGCTGTCGGTATCAAGCATATTGTACTAGTCGGGCATGCGCAAAAAAGTGCGATTGAAAACTATTTTGATATTAATGCCGAGCTAGACAGTCAACTACGTGTAAAAGGTAAAGATGCACTGGCTGATAGTTTGAACTGGCTGCCAGAAGATGTGACCGTATCGATGATACGCCAAGGTAACGCTTTAGGTTTAGGGCATGCAGTATTGGCGGCTCGACCCATCATCGGTGAGCATGACTTTGCCGTTCTGCTACCTGATGTCGTGCTCGATCCATTTACAGGTAATATGTCTGCCGATAACTTAGCGTTTATGATGGATGCCTTTGGCGCAGACAACCATTCACAAATATTGGTCGATAAAGTCGCTGATGAAGATGTGCATAAATACGGTATTGCTAAGCTGAGGGATGCCAGTAATATTGATGAGCAATCAGACACTAACATTAGCTTTAAAGTGGCAGGGTTTGTAGAAAAACCTAACTTAGCCGATGCACCTTCTAAATTAGCAGTCGTTGGACGCTATGTCTTTAGCAATAAGATTTTTGATTATCTGGCCAATACCAAAGCCTCGGTCGGTGGTGAGATTCAGCTGACCGATGCCATTGATGCTTTAATTAGTGAATATGGTGTGAATGTGACGACCATGTGCGGTGACAGCTATGATGCAGGCGATATGCGCTCCTATATGCAGGCGTTTATATACTTCGCCGAGCAGCAATTAGCCGATGATGAGTAGCTGATGAATGATATGAACGGCGGTACCGTCTACAGCAGCGCTCGTGACTCCAAATACTGGCAACAACTTCGGACACTTGCTAAGCAGCCGTGGTCGCTTGTTGAGTTGTTTGCACAGGATGATAATCGTGCTAAGCAGTTTAGTATGCAAGCTGGCGCGCTATATATGGACTATAGCAAGCAGCGTATCGATACGACGGTGTTGTCCGGTCTACTAGACTTGGCGGACAGTTGCGACTTGAATGCGCGTATTAATGCGCTCATGCAAGGCGCGATGGTCAATACTAGCGAGGAGCGTGCTGCCTTGCATACCGCACTACGATTGCCAGCGTCTGCTAAACTAGACGTAGAGGGGCAAAATGTCGTCGCTGATGTGCATCATAGTTTGTCACAAGTTGCGCGCCTATCTGAGCGTGTGCGTCAAGGCACATGGCGCGGGTTTTCGGGTAAAGCCATAACCGATGTGGTCAATATTGGCGTTGGTGGCTCTGATCTTGGACCACTTATGGCGACTAGCGCACTTGATGAGTGGGCGGATACTCAGATAGAAGTGCATTTCGTATCCAACATGGATGGCACGCAACTTGATAATTTGTTGAAACATCTAAATCCTGAGACCACGCTATTTATTATTTCCTCTAAGTCATTTGGTACTGTCGATACATTATCTAATGCTAAGACTGCATTATCGTGGCTGCTCGCGACGGCAAAACTGCGGGCAGGTACTGAAGACAGCGTGTTACGCCGACACTTCATTGGTATCTCAGCCAATAGTGAAAAAATGAGTGCTTGGGGTATCCATCCTGAGCATCAGTTGCAATTGTGGGAATGGGTTGGTGGAAGGTTTTCTCTGTGGTCAGCGATAGGTTTGGCGATTGCGATTCGTATCGGTATGGCAGGGTTCAAAGAGCTACTGGCTGGTGCTCATAGTATGGATGAGCATTTTGCACAGGCAGAATTTTCAGACAACTTGCCCGTGTTACTCGGTTTACTTGCTGTTTGGAACAGTACTTTTTTGCAGGTGAACGCGCATACGGTACTGCCTTATGATGGCAGGCTAGGCTATCTACCAAGCTATCTAACCCAGCTTGAGATGGAGAGTAATGGTAAGTCTGTGACTCAGCATGGCAATCATATCGACTATGATACTTGTCCAATTCTATGGGGTGAAATTGGCTCCAATGCTCAGCATGCGTTTTATCAACTATTGCATCAAGGTACGCAGCAGGTCTCTTGTGACTTTATTGCTTGTGTACGTCGTTATAGTGACGAGGTACAAAACAGCTCTCTACAGCAGCAGCATGAGCTGTCTTTGGCCAACTGTCTGGCGCAAAGTCGAGTCCTAGCTTTTGGCAATGACGCGGTTGCAAGTCCTGCTATAGACACTGACAAAGGTCTTGCGAATAGCACTGCAAGCATGGATGATCAAAGTGAGGCTAGAGCAGATAAGTACAAACATTATCATGGTAACCAGCCGTCAACCACCTTGCTTATCAATGCTCTAACACCGCATAGTTTGGGATCTTTGATAGCGCTGTATGAACACAAAGTTTACGTCATGGCCAGTATTTGGGATATCAACCCATTTGATCAATGGGGTGTCGAGATGGGCAAGCAAATGGCAGAGTCCGTACATCAAGCGATGCAGCAAGATGTCGAAGGCCAATTCGATACCTCCACTGACCAATTGCTACAGCATATTAAACAGCTGTCTTAATACTGCTACCGATATGTCAGTCAAATTAAAAGGTAAGCTCATGAGCGCTGATTTTATAAACGACAACACGTCCAAGTATATGAATGTATCTCAACCACAAGGTGCTGACAGTAATCAAGTTTGTGTGTTGATTGGTCATAGCATTGAAGCTATTACTAGTGCAGTGGTACTGGCAAGCTTAGGCCAACGCATCCATTTGTATGCGGATATGAATTTATTAACTCAGCAGATACAGCAATATGGTTTTGAGCATCATCTGCAAGCACTATGGCAAATGTATGCGCAGCAGCAGATTATCACCAGTCAAGCATTGCCAGACAGTCCTGATACGCTGATCCAGTACTACGAAACGAAAAATAGCGCTAGCACTAATGACCTTGATGGTAGCAATCTACAAGCAAAGAATACCGTCACGCTGTATTGGTTGTTTTTAGACAGTATCAAACCTGTATGGACAGAGGCGAGCTGGATTATGGCTTTCAATCACAGCCATCAGCAAACGCAGCCTATCGTGATGAGTGGTATCGAAAAGCTGGGTACTGTCTCAGCTGTGGCTCAGCGGTTACAGCGTGCTTGGGTCTACTATATACCATTTGTGTTTTTACAAGATGGTGATGCTTATAGTTCGATGTTAAATCCTTCACTGTGGTTACTTGGCGAAAAAACAGCAGACAGTAGCCAACATTTAGATGTTTTAAAGCCACTAATTGAGCATGCACGCGCCGCCCATCATGCAGATATCGCTACGATAGAGTTTGCTCGTAGTAGTATTATGGCGATGCTTGCGACCAGAGTGAGCTTTATGAATGAGATGTCACGCTTGGCTGATAGTCAGCAGGTTGATATCAGTCAAGTGAGCCGTATCATGGGGCTAGATGAGCGGGTAGGTAGCAGCTACTTGCAGGCAGGTTGGGGGTTTGGTGGCAATACGCTGCCGACTGAACTGGCAAAACTGCAGCAATCAAGCCAAACGCACAGTTTAGATATGCCACTTTTGCAATCTATTATGCATATCAATGAAGACCAGAAAGAGCTGATTTTCCGTAAGTTTTGGCAGTACTTCGATGGATTTATTGATAATAAGACCGTGATGATCTGGGGCGGTAGTTACAAAGCTGGTTCGGGGCGTACAGCAGGCTCGGCTATCCATCCATTACTCGAATTATTGTGGTCTTATAATATTCGTACGCTCGTTTATAGCGATAAAGCACAGGCTGAGCTTGCCGCTATTTATACGCAGCAACCACTGCTTGAGCTGGTTGATCATCCTTATCATCAGTTGGATAGTGCTCAGGCTATTTTTGTCATTAGCTGGTCGCCCAGAGATCAGTTGGATATTGCTAAAATCAATCAGCACGCCATGCCAGTATTTGATGCGCAAAATGTTTTTACTCGGTCGCAGATAGATAGCCTAGTGGGTGATTACATGGGTATTGGTCGTTCCAAATAGCTTTATATAAGACAATATTATTCAAGATTTTTTATCATTAAAAAAGCTCGCTAATAATACTTAGCGAGCTTCTTTCGATTGATAACCCAAACTGTCTTTGTTCAAAGTTATAGTCTTATGCTGTTACAGCACCTTGTTCTGCTAGCCACTGTTGAATTTCTTGTATCTTAGTAACCAATAAGTTTCTATCACCGCGACTTTCGATATTTAACCTGATCAATGGCTCTGTGTTAGATGCTCGCAAATTAAAGCGCCATTCTCCAAAATTCAGACTTAAGCCATCTAGCGTTGATTTGACTGGATTCTGAACGCTAAACTTCTTTTCAATCGCGTTGATGATAGCCGGTGCATCAAGAGTGGTGAGGCGAAAGTTCAGTTCACCTGAGCTAGGATATGCCTCGATATAACCTGCGACCAACTCTGACAAGGTTTTACCCGTGATAGACAGTAGCTCAATAGTCAGTAGCCACGGAATCATGCCGCTGTCGCAATAGAAAAAATCTCGGAAGTAATGATGCGCTGACATCTCGCCACCGTATACTGCACCTGAGTCACGCATGACCTGCTTGATAAAAGAGTGCCCTGATTTACTAATGACAGCCTTGCCATTGTGTTCTTTAATTACCGCTTCGGTGTTATATATTACCCGGGGATCATAGACGATAGATTCGTTAGGGTACTTATTCAAAAAGGCTTGTGCAAGCATACCGACCACATAGCTCCCATCGATAAATTCGCCTTTTTCATCAAATAAAAAGCAACGGTCAAAATCCCCATCGAATGCAATACCAAGATCGGCTTTATTCTCTAATACCGCCTGCTGAGTCGCGACTCTATTGGCTTTAATCATGGGATTGGGGATGCCATTGGGGAAGTTACCATCAGGCGTATGGTGTAGTTTAATCACCTCAATTGGTGCACCAGCTTGCATCAGTTTATCAATCAATAAATCAACCACAGGACCTGCACTGCCATTGCCTGAGTTAATGACCAGCTTGAGCGGTTGTAGTTTTTTAGTATCGCTGAACGTCATTATATGAGTGATATACGCGCTTTTGTCAGTCAAGCGTTGTAATGTTCCCAGTTTATGGCTAGCGGTAAATTGGCCAGACTCAGCAAGCGCCTGAATTTCTGCCAGACCATCATCGGCACTGATCGGTTTTGAATGTTCTTTCACCAGTTTTAAGCCATTATAGTTAATGGGGTTGTGACTGGCAGTGACTTCAATACCGCCCAATGCCTGATAGTGACTAGTGGCAAAATACACCTCTTCAGTACCACTCATGCCCAGATCGATTACATCGATGCCTGCATCCATCATACCTGCGATCGCCGCTTGCTTCAATTGCTCACTCGAGTGACGAATGTCGCTACCGATAACGATGGCAGGTTGTAGGTTTGCCATATCCGCGTCATTAGCTTGAATTGCTGTGGAATAACGTTGATATAAAATCTGTGCAAAAGCACGCCCAATACGGTAAGCAATGTTTTCATCCAGATTAACACCAAGCTCACCGCGAATATCATAAGCTTTGAATGAGTCAATCGTCATGGGCGTGAGTTCAGATGCTGGTTGATAGGGGGTGATCGCAGAAGTGGACATAATAAGAAAATTCCTTGCGCGTGAGCAATGGTAAATTAATAAAGTAGATGGCACAATTATAGGCCAATCAGGGTTCAATGATACACTAACCACTCAATGATGAATCAAACGCGCGCCAATAGTTATTGATTAACTTTATACTAAGCCACCGAAGAAGATAACAAACAAAACGATAAGAGCCTCCCTTATGAATACTCTCGACAATAAAATCACAGTGCCTGCACCAGTACAAGGAACACCAGAAGCCACAGGCCAGCTTGATGATCTTTTAGCATTGATGGCGCGGCTGCGAGTTGATTGTCCGTGGGATCAGAAACAAACCAATCACAGTCTCATTCCCTATGCCATCGAAGAGTCTTATGAGCTTGGTGAGGCGGTACAAAGTGAGGACGACGAAGATATCAAAGGCGAGCTGGGTGATGTGCTGCTACAAGTGGTGTTTCATTGTCAGATGTATGCTGAACAAGGGCGCTTTGATCTGAGCGACGTCATTACCACTTTGCAAGAGAAGCTGATTCGTCGTCATCCGCATGTATTTGAGGCCGAAAACTTGAAAGACGATGCAGCGGTAAAAGTACGCTGGGATGAGATTAAAGCGGAGGAGCAGCAAGCGCGCACGGCAAGTGGCAAACCAAAACGTCGATTAGACAATACCAAAGCGGGCAGTGCATTGATGCAAGCGCAAGACGTACAAAAGCAAGCGTCTAAACTGGGTTTTGATTGGGAAGGTGTTAGCGGTGCTTTTGATAAACTGGATGAAGAGATTGCTGAGCTAAAGCATGAGCTGACAGATAGTTCTACAACTGCTGTTGGATATGACATAAGCAAAGCCAATATTGTTGATATTGAAAAAGAGCTGGGTGATTGTATGTTTGCGCTGGTCAATGTCGCACGCAAATTAAATCTTGATGCAGAAACAGCAACCTTAACCTGTGTCCATAAATTTAAGTCACGCTTTGGTTATATTGAGGAGCAGCTAGCGCTCGCTAGCAAGCAGTTAGAAGACAGCGACTTAACTGAAATGGAAGCACTGTGGGAGCAAGCCAAACAACATGAACGATCCTCGTAACGTTTTATTTGCTCGCTTGAGCATACCGATTAGCTTGATGACACGTGTTGTTTTTTGCTCGATATTGGCGACTATGACTGTTACTAACAGTCATGCTGCCCCCTGTTTTGATAACCCGCAAAAGGCCTATGAGTATTTGATCGCAAAAGAAAATGCTGTCACACAAGCACGTGAGCAATATATTGTGAATATCAATCGAGCAAACGAAGGCGAGCTAGTTTCGTTAGAGGGTATCGGTAGTAGCAAAGCGCAGGCAATTATCTTATATCGTGAGATGTTTGGCGGTTTTACCATGGTTGATGAATTATCAAAAGTCAAAGGTATCGGTGAAAAAACGGTTGAGAAAAATCGAAGACGGTTGAGTGTGCAAGATTAAAGGCGATATTTTGTATGAATCAACCCCAATATTGACAAAATAGCATGTAAGTAAATGTCATAACACACCCACCACGCACAAAATTTGTTAAACTAGCAGGTACATCCGCCTGATAAACGCTGTGTTATTCAGGGGTGGTCAAAGAATACCGGCGAGGAGTAGATGCATGGCCGAGCGTGCCGCCAAGCAGTTAGAACTGAACAAATCTGAATTACCCAATTCCATTACTGAAGTGATTGCCACATTAACCCGAGCTGGGTTTGATGCCTATATCGTCGGCGGCGGCGTGCGTGATACCTTATTGGGCCTACGTCCAAAGGATTTCGATGCTGTCACTGATGCCAAGCCACATGAGATCAAAGATGTCTTTGGTAAGCGCTGCCGTATTATCGGTCGCCGCTTTCAGTTGGCGCATGTATATTCTGGCCGAGAGTTGATAGAAGTGGCTACTTTTCGTGGTCCACCAACCAATGATGCCAATACCAATCAAGACGGTATGATTTTGCGCGACAATGTCTGGGGTGACATCAAACAAGATTTCTCCCGTCGCGACTTTTCTATCAATGCGCTTTATTATCAACCGCTCAAAGGCATTGTCCATGATTTTTGTGATGCACTTGATGACATCGATAACAAAATCATCCGCCTATTGGGTAATGCGCCTGTGCGTATTGAAGAAGATCCAGTACGTTTGTTACGCGCGCTACGCTTCAAAGCCAAGCTGGGTTTTGAGTTTGATGAGGCACTGGCTGATCAGTTCCATGATGGTAATTGGGCACTACTTGAGCAAATATCACCGCATCGTCTCTATGACGAAACGCAAAAGATGTTTACGGGTGGCTATCTTGTGCCATTGTTGCCGCTATTGTTTGAATCAGGTGCGATTGATAGCCTGATTATCTATCCGCCGGCTGAGCCAAGCGCGTTAGTGAATCAGGTGGCCATCAATACTGATAAACGTATCGCATCAGGCAAGAGTATCAATCCGGCATTTTTCTATGCAGCGTTACTGTGGGAAAACTACCTGCATCAATTGGCAAAAGCCAAAAAACGCAATATGCCTTTTGCTGAAGCGCAAATGCATGCCGCGGGCAAAGTGATTGATCGTCAGCGTATCAAAACCGCGATTCCAAAGTTTGCAGAGCAGTTTATCCGTGACATTTGGGTATTGCAGCCAAAACTGGCGGCGCCGCGTAGCAAACAAATCGTCCAGCTCTCTGAGCATCCACGTTTTCGTGCAGGTTTTGACTTTTTATTACTGCGTGAGCAATGCGGTGATGCTGAGCATCCACTGTCAGAATCAACCAATGACATGGGTGACTGGTGGCAGACCTATCAGACCTTGTCTGAACAAGAGCAGCAGCAAGCGATTGATGACTTTGATGAAAATATTCGCCGCGGTGCTTACAAAAAAGTCCAAAGCGGTCGCGGACGCAATCGTCAAAAGCCTGAGACAACTATTGACAATGCGCCAGCCAAGCAGAGTAACACTAAGCAAGGCCGTGTAGCTGATAGTGCAGAAAATAGTAGAGATGGTCAGAGCGTAGTGAATGACCCGTCTAATATACCAGCACGCCGTCGCCGCGCAGCCAGTCATTCTAAAGCGGTTCAAAATGACAGTAAAGATAGCAATAGGCAGCAAGTGAAACAAGACAGTCATGAGCTCGCTCAGCTACAGCAGTTGTCTCTTGCGAATAGTCAGCCATCATCGAACAAGCGCCATCACTCTAAACCTGCGCCGCTGTTTGTGATCGAACACGGTAATGTCGTACCGCCGCTACAAAAGCAGTTATCGAATTGTGAAGAGTCAAAACCTACGGTTGCGCCCGTTAAGAGTCAGTCAGCAACGCGTGAAGCAGCACAACCGAAAACGGCTAAAGTCACTCGTTCAAACAATACTCAATCTGCTAAAGCTCATGAGCCAAAGGCAGCGCCATCATCTGATGAAGCACGTCCTACGCGCTCTATTGCAAGATCGCCTGCATTAGTGAGCATGAACAACGAACCAGTACCGTACAAGCGTCGCCGCCGTCAGCCTACCGTGGATACTAGTAGCACTGTTCAAGCACATAGCAGTACTGAAGTGAAAAACAGCACTGAAGTGAAAAACAGTATTGATGGACGAGGCAGTGAGAGAAAGCAGACGACCAAGCAATATGCCAAAAAAGTGCCGAAACCAGCGGATCAGATGAACAATCAAGCTGATACCAAAGGTGTTAAGTCTGTAGAGCCTAAAGCAGTAAAAAGCAGCGCTAGCGCGACTGCTACAAAAACTAAAAGACCAGTCAAAGCGACCACCGCTAAGCCTGATCAAACCGCTCAAGCGAATAGTCAGATGTCTGTTATCAAAATGACAGATAACAAAGGCCCTGTACCATCGAAGCGCCGTCGCCGTCAGCCAAGTACTGATAATGCTTAAGTATGATCTATAGACAGTTGGGTAAAGCGATATGGATGAGCCGATTTGGTTTATGAGCTATGTGGGCTTGGGCAGCAATCTGACCAATGAGTTGGGCTCACCTGCAGAGCATTTGCAACAAGCAGTCAAGAGCCTGCGTCAACATGCACAAATACATAATGTTGAAGTATCTTCACTTTACGCGTCAGATCCTATGGGGCCACAAGATCAGCCGGACTTCGTTAATGCTGTTGCAGGTTTTGAGACAACATTGACGCCATTTGAGCTGCTTAGCTTTTGCCAGCAATTGGAGCAGTTAGCCAAACGTGCTCGCTTACGTCACTGGGGTGAGCGTAGCCTAGATGTGGACATCTTATTGTATGGTGAGCTGCAGATAACCGAGCCTCAACTCACGATACCGCATGCGGGATTATGTGAGCGTAACTTTGTACTGGTGCCGCTACGTGAGCTGGCGCCGAATCTAATGATTATGGACAAGCCAATAGCCGACTATCCACAGAGTTATGACTGGACAGGCTTAAAGTTATTGTCAAACGACGCATGATTTTAAATGTCAGAACAGTCGTCGTTAGCGTTACTGATAACTGATGAACAATATTAATGAGTAGCTGCACAGCAGAATAATCGAGGGTCATATGACGACGTTATCTACTTTAAATAAATTTAAAAAAGACGGTACCAAGTTTACTTGTTTGACGTGCTATGACTCGATGTTTGCACGTATGATGGAAAACGCGCAGATTGATACGATTCTGATTGGCGATAGCTTAGGCATGGTTGTACAAGGCCATGAGTCAACGTTACCGGTGACAGTCAATGATATGGCCTATCATACCGCTAATATCGCGCGTAGCAATAAACATGCGCTTATTTTAGCTGACCTGCCGTTCATGAGTTATGTGACATTACCAGAAGCCATCGCTAATAGTCGACAGTTAATGCAAGCGGGTGCACATGTGATCAAAGTCGAAGGTGGAAGCGAGCTTTGTGAATTGGTCACGACCTTAGCGCGAGCGGGCACACCAACGTGCGTGCATCTTGGTCTGACCCCGCAGTCGGTTAATGTCTTTGGTGGCTACAAGATTCAAGGTCGCGGTGATGAAGCCGCGGATAAACTGCTTGCTGATGCCAAAGCTGTCGTCGCAGCAGGTGCTGCACTGCTAGTATTGGAATGTGTCCCTGCTGAGCTTGCAAAATCAGTCACCGAAGCCGTTGCCGTACCCGTGATTGGTATTGGTGCTGGTGCGGATACTGATGGCCAAGTGTTAGTGATGCATGACATGCTTGGCATAGCTCATGGCCGTGTCCCGCGCTTCATTCATGACTTTTTGACGGATGAGCGCAATACCGCACATAGTATTGAGGGCGCATTTGCGCTCTATCAGCAGTCGGTCAGAGAAGGCAGTTTTCCAACCGAACAACACCAATTTAGCTAGTCTCATACAAGCCATTGAATCACTAAATGTCTGAAAAAGAACCGTAATCATGTCTCCTATTATTCATCATCATATCTCATCACTACGTACCGCTTTACAGCTTTATCGTGGTCAAAAAACTGATAAACCAGATGGACTCCAGCGTATTGCTTTAGTACCAACCATGGGTAATCTGCATGACGGTCATCTCGAGCTAGTAAAAATCGCCAAGCAACACGCCGATATTGTAGTGGTTAGTATTTTTGTCAATCCTACGCAGTTTGGGGCGGGAGAGGATTTTGACAGCTACCCTCGTACGCTAGATGAAGATGTCGCCAAACTAGAAACCGTTGGCACGGACTATGTTTTTGCGCCTAGCATCGAGGAGATGTATCCAGTATTACCGCCACCGACCTCTGTATTGGCTGGCGTCATCACTGAGCAACTTTGTGGTCAATCACGTCCTGGACACTTCGATGGTGTTGGGATTGTTGTCTCTAAATTATTCAATATTGTCCAACCAGATGTGGCAGTATTCGGACAAAAAGACTATCAGCAGCTCGCTATTATCAAGCAGCTGGTACGCGACTTGAGCTATTCTATTGAGATCATTGGCGCACCTATTGTACGTGCTGATGATGGCTTGGCGCTCTCCTCACGCAATCAGTATTTAAGCAAATCTGAACGGCAGATAGCACCTATACTGCATCAAGTACTACAAGTATTGGCACAGCAGTTAGAGACTGGCAAGCTGAGTCAGCAAGCATTTGAGAAGTCACTGGCAGACACGCGAACTTGTATAAGTGATGCTGGCTTTACCATTGATTATTTGGCTGTAAAGACAGAAGCGCTAACACCTGTCGTCAGTGGTGTGGCAGATTTTAATACAGACAGCAAAAACGTTGTGATCTTAGTCGCTGCTTGGTTGGGACAAGCACGTTTATTGGACAATCAATTAGTCACTATCACTGATTAACTATCACTAACTAACTGTCACTAATTAACTATCAGTTAGCGACAATCCATTAGTAGCAGTCGCTTAATTATAATCAGTGAATTAGCTATCATAAATGAGCATGGGCGAGTCAGTATTGTTATAACCGTATCGTACTAACCGCTGTGAAATGGAATGGATAAGTCATGAGTGTGAGTCAAGATCAAAACGTTCGTAAAGATACAGTGATGACAGACCAAGTATCAAGCGATAAGCTGAGTATCTTGGTAGTGTCAGGACGTTCAGGATCAGGAAAGACGTCGGTTCTGAATATTTTAGAGGATTTGGGCTATTACTCTATTGATAATCTGCCACTGTCTTTATTACCGGATGCGGCGCATAAATTGGTCAACGAAAGCGGTATTCATCGCATCGCACTTGGTGTCGATATTCGCACGCCGCGTGCTGATTTGTCCAACTTTGCACAAACACGTGATCTGCTCAAAAAAACGTATGGTGCAGATACGGTTCAAGTGCTCTATGTGACCGCACAAGAGAGTACACTCATTGCCCGTTTTAATGCGACACGTCGTGTGCATCCATTGATGTCACAGGATGTCGACAGTGATAACGCTAACCACATCGCATTCAACCTGCCAGCTGCGATCAAAAAAGAAATTGAATTACTAGAGCCAATTGCGGGCCATGCCGATATTAAAATTGACACCAGTAGTCTGAATATTCACCAATTAAAAGACAGTTTGCGTGAATATATCGGCGCTGACAATCAGATTGTTATCAATCTACTGTCGTTTGGATTTAAATATGGCAGTCCTATCGATGCTGATTTTGTCTTTGATGTTAGGATTTTGCCCAATCCGCACTGGAATCCTGAACTGCGTGCATCGACGGGTCTTGATTCTGAGGTTGGGGCATTCTTTGCTGACTATCCAGAAGTGGCTGAGATGACAGATGATATCAATCGATTTTTGACACGCTGGCTACCAGAATTTTTACACAATAATCGTCACACCGTGACCGTGGCCATTGGCTGTACAGGTGGCAAGCATCGTTCAGTGTTTATTACTGATCATTTGCAGCGCCGTCTTAAAGATACGATGCCAGCAGGCATCAAGGTGTTGGCTAAACATCGCGAAAAAAGTCGCTGGTAACAGCAGACACCATTCATTTTATTATTTATTATTTTGGAAAGCTTTTATGATCGACTGGAAAGAACAGGATATGCGCGTCTCGCGCACCGAACTCAAAAAAGCCCATGAGCGCTTGCAGCAGTTATCGATACCGCTTGCGAGTTTATCGAAAAAGCAGCTAAAAGCCTTGCCTGCCAGTGATTATTTTATGGCAGAGCTAATGGCACTGGCTGATATCACCAGCGCCAATGCACGTAATCGTCAGACCAAACGTGTTGGCAAGCTTATGATTGAAGAAAATCGCCATGAGCTGATAAAAGCATTATTTGATGCATTTTTTCCGAAAGAGCAGGTCTCAAAAATAGAGAGCTGGTACGATCGCTTAAACATCAACGATGAAGGTACGCTAAAGCAATTTGTCAAACAATACAAAGCTTCCGAGCACCATAGTATGTATCAGCTATTGCTTTGGATTGAGTATGCTAAGCATACAAATGATGATGAGCTAATGTCAGAGTCAAAAGCAGATTTGGCCAGTTATATTCGTGAAGTGGCTATATTGTCACAGCTAAAGAAATAACAGCGATACACCCAAATAAAAAAGCCAATCACTGAATGATTGGCTTTTTTGTGTCATAATTTTCTATAATCAATAGGAAGATATGTGACTTATATTGATATTATTTCTTTTCAGCACGTACTTTATCAACTAAGTAATCGACAACTTTGACCACTTTAGCATCTTCACCTGTGACCACATATTTGCCTTGTACGACGACAGATGGGACACCAGTGATCTGATAACGTTTGGCACCTTCTTGTGAGCGACCGATTTTCGTACCAACGGCAAATGAGTTATAAAGACTGTTGAATTTCTTTTCATTCACGCCTTTAGTTGCATACCATTTGCTGAGTGAAGACTGATCAAACAGTTTTTTGCCATCTTTATGTACAGCATTAAAGAGCGCATCATGCGTTTTGCTCTCGAAACCTAATAACTGTGCTGCATAAAAACCACGAGCATTGGCTTCCCAAACAGGATTCAGTGCTGCTGGCGTTTTGAAAAATGCGACATCTTTATCTTTGGTTTTTGCCCATTTTTCCATGTGCGGATTGAGCGCGTTACAATGCGGGCAGCCATACCAGAAAAACTCACGAACAATGATAGCATCACCGCTGATGGTCTCTGGGTTGTCTATCACGCGATAATCTTTTCCAGCGACATAGTCCGCAGCCTGTGCGCCCATAGAGGAAAGTCCAATGGCCATGGCCAAACCAGTCAGTGTGATGACACGTTTCATACTTTATCCTTGAGATGTGGGGATTTAGAATTGGTTAAGAGGTTGGTATATCTATGATCTTTAAAGCATGCAATCTCTAAATATACAGTTTTTAGAGTGCCTACATGACGCAGCGTCGAGTATAATCCAACGATACTCAAGTATCGACTATGATAACGTAAAACATACGTGACTGTGAATCGGATTCTTAACCAATAGTTGTAAAGCTGTTAGCTATTATTTAAGGCGTCTTACTTAAAGCATAAATAGTCATAGGCCATTAGGCTAATGATGGTTATTTGCTTATCGGTTAACTTTTCATTCGCTTGTTTTGAAGTTATTTAGATTTAAAGATAACATAACATTGCTAAAACTATTCACAATCGGTGACGATGTACTTACGGCAAAACCACTGTGCTCATGCTAATATTAAATGCATAACTACTAAATGTAGACGATAACACTGATAATAACGATAACAGCAATCAAGAAAGACAATCAAGGAAACCTGCTATGAGCCAAGCTTTATCCTCTTCGAATGATACAACAAGCAGCACACTCGACCATACACCAAATACTATCATCAATGTGGATCCCAGCGAAGTAGAAAAATTCAATAACTTGGCTGGTGAGTGGTGGAGCAACACGGGCGCATTTGCCACGTTACACGAGATCAACCCATTACGCTTGAATTGGATAGAAGAAAACGTAAAGCGCGGCTATCAAAACGACAGTATTATCCATAATAGCGTCTCTCATGAGACTGCCAGTAAAACAGCTGAGCAAGGGCTGACTGGCAAAAAAGTACTCGACGTAGGGTGTGGCGGTGGTATCTTAGCAGAGTCAATGGCGCGTCGCGGTGCTGACGTGACAGGGATTGATTTGGGTACTGAAAATCTCAAGGCAGCAACCGTGCACGCGGAGCAAAGTGGCTTAGAAAACACGCTTCGCTATCAGCATATTCCAGTTGAAGAGCTGGCAAAGACGCATGCAGGTCAGTTCGATGTGGTGACTTGCATGGAGATGCTGGAGCATGTGCCTGATCCAAGCTCGATTGTGCAAGCCTGTTTTGATCTGTTGGCGCCGGGCGGCGTCTGTGTGTTATCGACCATTAATCGAAACCCAAAATCGTATCTATTTGCCATCGTTGGGGCAGAGTATGTACTGCGATTGCTTGATCGTGGCACACACGATTATGCCAAATTCATCACCCCAGCTGAGCTAGACAAAATGGCCATCACTGCTGAATTTGTACGTCAGGACATTATTGGGTTACATTATAATCCGTTGACCAAACGCTACTGGCTCGCTCAAAATGTCGACGTCAACTATATGATGGCAGTACAAAAACCGTTACGTTAAGCGAATACTACAGTGCTAAGCGAATGCGATAGTGCTAAGCGAATGCGACGATGGCAGCATTCTCGCCTATTCATCAAACACATTTTTAATCTCAAGAGCATTTCACTATGACCCAATTTGTAAAAGCTGTTTTATTTGACCTTGATGGGACATTAATCGATACTGCTGCTGATTTTGTTCGTATCATTGGCAAGATGAGTCTCGAAAACGGTTGGCAAGCACCGCCTGAAGCCGAAATCCGAGAGCAAGTCTCTGCAGGTGCCTCTGCTATGGTGCAATTAATGCTGCGGCATAATGACCAACTTGATGTCAGTGAAGAGGATTTGCTTAATTTTCGTCAGCAGTTTTTAGACGATTATGAAGCAGATATTTGTGTCGATAGCTGTGTGTTCGCTGAGCTTGAAGAAGTGTTAACTGAGCTTGAGCAAAAAGGCGTGCCATGGGGGATTGTCACCAACAAGCCGCGTTACTTGGCAGAAAAACTACTAGGCCAGATGCAATTGGATGAGCGCTGCGCTGCTTTGGTGTGTCCTGATGATGTATCACGTTCAAAACCAGACCCAGAACCGATGTATATGGCGTTAGAGAAGCTTGCAATACCACGAGGCGCTGCAGGCTGCGTCATCTATGTCGGCGACCATATCCGTGATATCGAAGCAGGTAATGCGGCTGGTATGCCAACAATTTTGGCCGCTTATGGTTATATCCCGAGCGATGAGCAAAAGTCCCTCAAAAAATGGGGCGCAGACTACATCACTGATACGCCGAAGCAGTTAAATAAGTTGCTGCTTTCTTCTGGTAAGTTTGAATATTTATAAACGTCTATTTTATGAGTAGCAAATAGATTAGCAGCATTAGTAATACTAAATTTGCAACTATAAGCACCTATCCCCAACGATTCAATGATAAGTAGTGAGTAATGCCATGAGTGACAATATTAATCAGCTGGCCAGTCAGCAAGACAACCAAAAAACCGTTCAAAGTCTTACACAACCTTTGACTCATGACGATATTCGCAACTTTGTACCACCTGAAAACTGTCTAGATGGCAAAACTATCTTGGTGACTGGTGCAGGCGACGGTATTGGCCGTGTAGCAGCATTAACTTATGCCCGTTATGGCGCCACAGTACTGCTATTGGGACGTACCAGTAGTAAGCTTGAATATGTTTATGATGAGATCGAAAGCCTCGGTGGTAAGCAGCCTGCCATGTTACCCATGAATCTAGAAGGTGCCAGTTATGCTGAAATGCAGCAGCTAGAAGGGCTGATCGATAAAGAGGTCGGTCAGTTAGATGGCATCCTACATAATGCAGGCGTGCTCGGACAGCTGACGCCTCTTGAAATGTACGACATCGATACCTTTGCTCAAGTCATGAAAGTCAATTTTACCGCTACCTTTATGCTTACTCAAGCGCTGCTACCGTTGCTAAAAGATGCCGATCAAGGCTCTATCGTCTTTACCTCTAGTACGGTAGGCACACATCCGCGTGCATTTTGGGGTGCTTATGCACTGTCAAAACAAGCAGTGGAAGGGATGAGCGATATCTTCACTCAAGAGACGCAAAACACCACGAATCTGCGTTTTAACTGTATCAATCCTGGTGGCACTCGTACCAATATGCGCGCCCATGCATACCCAGGAGAAAGCCCGATGAGCCTTAAAACTCCTGAAGATATTATGGCAGGGTACGTCTGTCTGATGAGTGATGAAAGTATCGGTGTGCGCGGTCAAGTGGTTGAGCTACAGCCAAAAGATTAGTAGCGTCAGTTTGTTAGGGAACAAAAAATGCTAGTCAAAAAACCCTAAAAGCAACCTATTGATTTTATGTTTAATTAACCATGGTTTATACAGCCATTTATCGCTTGTAATTGACTCAATATAGCCCCATCTATCTGTTATTAAAGTAATTTATAATATCTAATGATAATAAATAGGATAAAATTATGGCAGGTGGTTGGTCAAGAGATGGTGCTGAGCACGAACAGATGGATGCGACGGTAAATGATGCGTTGGAGCGAGCGAGACGTTCATTACCGACGGGCGTCAGTGCTGAGTTTTGTGATGAATGTGGCAATCCTATTCCGGAGGCACGGCGGATAGCGGTGCCTGGTATCCAGCACTGTGTTGGTTGTCAGACAGAGCTTGAACAAGAGGCGAAAGCCACTGAACTGTTCAATCGGCGCGGTAGTAAAGACAGTCAATTACGTTAATCAAAAAGCGACCCTGTTATGAAAATAACAGGGTCGCTTTTTTGTGGCAAATCTTATTTATACATTGATTTTAGCTATGTTGATGATACACGTCATTACTCGTAACTTATATAACCATAGCCATCAATTCACGATCACAAGCTTCCCAATCTATCGCAGTTGATGTTTTAGGCTGATACTGAGAGTCTGTGGCTTCCAGAGCCGTATCGGAAATATCCTCTAGTTGTAAAATAATCTCTAACCGACTATCAGACTGTGTCTCAACTGTGCTCGTGGTGAGGCTATCAGGGGTGAAATTAATCTGTAGCCAGCCATCAGACGTATGTACCACACCTTTTATACGCTGCCAGTTTGGCAACGCTAGCAACCAGTTCTGTAAATCGTCAGCGTTCAATATATAACTCGCTGGCAGACGCCATCCTGCCAAAGCCAAATCTTGCTGATTCTCATGGTAACGATAGGGCAGGTCAGTATCAGTGCCAGTATTAGTGATGTTCTGAGTATCACTCTCATCTATAGCAGTGCTCGCTGATGATGCCATTGTCAAAGAGTTAGTCTGCGGTCGTAAGCTGACAGTAGACCGTTGAAGGCTAGCAATAGCTACTTTGCGCTGTGCTGATATAACTTGGCTAGGTTTACTCAGTTGGGTACTTAGTGCAGATGCATAAGCCTTTGCCAGATCCACACTTGATGCCTCAGTTGTATCAGTGGTCATTGGCTCAGATACTGCCCAAATGATGCTTGCTTGCGAATTGAGCGTGGCTATCCATTCTATCAAGGCTTGTTTTTCGCCCGCATTCAGTTGGTCATAGCGATTGACCACCAGTACATCGGCATCACGGACATGCGCTTGAAAGCCTTCATGAGTGCGATATTTGACTTGTTGCCACTGTACGCCGCTGAGTACAGTTATCACCGCCTGCATTTTTAGTGCAGTTTGCCAATGCGAGGCGCTGAGTTGTCGTATCAGCTCACGTGGATGGGCAAGCCCAGTCGGCTCAATGAGTAGGCGCTGTGGGTGATGGTCGCTCAGCAAACGACTAATCGCGATTTGCAAAGGCAATTGACTGGTGCAACAAATACAGCCGCCACTGACTTCTCGAATCGCAATGCTGTCTTGCTCAGCAGTGCTGTCTTGTGAGCTTGCTAGCAACGCACCATCGATACCGATATGACCAAACTCATTGATGAGTAAAGCCCAGCGCTCATCAACAGGTTTCGTGGCAAGTAACTGGTTAATTACGGTGGTTTTTCCAGCACCCAAAAACCCTGTCACTAATGTGCAGGGTATATTTTGAAAAATAGTAGATGGTTTCAAAGATAGGCTCATTCGTTTGGAGATATTAGGGCATGTCATTAACACGCCCTAATGACATGCTCTAGGTAAGAGTTATATTTGGCGAAAATTACTCACCCTTGGCGGTCTCTACTTCGGTCTCGTCAGGAACGAACACATAGCCCACGCCCCAAACGGTCTGGATATAGCGTGCCTGTGAAGGATTACTTTCAATCAGGCGACGCAGGCGTGATACCTGTACATCGATAGAGCGCTCCATCGCACCCCATTCACGACCACGGGCAAGATTCATCAGTTTGTCACGGGTCAATGGCTCACGTGGATGCTGTACCAATGCCTTTAATACTGAAAACTCACCTGTCGTCAACGTCACTACGTTACCATCACGTTTGAGGGTACGAGTCGATAGATCTAACGTCCACGGACCAAATTCAACCACTTCTAGCTGATGACTTGGTGCGCCAGGTAGCTCACGATTTTGACGACGTAGTACCGCTTTGATACGAGCCAGTAATTCCTTTGGGTTAAAAGGCTTTGGCAAGTAATCATCTGCACCAGCTTCTAGGCCTGCGATACGATCGGCATCGCCACCTTTAGCGGTAAGCATAATGATTGGAATGTCAGCGTTGTCTTCACGTAGACGCTTACAGATGCTGATGCCATCTTCGCCTGGCAGCATCAAATCCAATACCACTAGTGAGAAAAGCTCACGCTGCATGAGTTTGTCCATCTGGCCGCCATCATGAGCAGTACGAACCACAAAGCCGTCGTCTTCTAGGAAGCGCTGTAACAAAGAGCGTAGGCGGGCATCATCATCGACGACCAAAATACGCTGGGTCAAGGTATCAGGGCTGTTATTATCAGGCATACAGGCATCCTCTTATAAAAATTATTGTTAGCAAAAACGGCGGTTAGCAGAGACTATAAATAAAAAGCCATGAGTAAAAATGACTGCTAACCAAGTATTATTATTTAATAATGGGTCAAAAATAAGTACGTCATAAAATCAAAGACTATTGTTCAATATGGCAGCACCTATCAATATTCGCGCTATTGATACTTTAGTGTATAAGATTGCACGGCCAATTGCATCACTCATAAAGATAAATGCTGTATGCGTTTGTTTAACGATGCGACAGAACGCATGATATAAAACGATTTGAGCCGCAAAACAGCCGATAAATAACGAAAAGATAAAAAGGATTTTTATTCATGCAGCTTTTGCTATAATGCAAAGCTACATTTCTCAACGATTGATACGTATATGAGTAGCACTGATACCTTAACGTCATCTCAAACCTCGACAAATGCACAGGTTTTGGATGCAACCACACACGCGAATATTCACGACAAGCTTGCTCGCGCGCTTGGCATTAAGACTGCTCAAGTCAATGCGTTTGTCAAACTTTACGATGAAGGTGCGACCGTTCCCTTTATTGCGCGTTACCGCAAAGAGAAAACCCAGAATCTTGATGATGCGCAGTTGCGTGCTTTAGAGAAGTCTCTTAATTATGAGCGTGACATGGCCACACGTCGCCTCAAAATTACTGAGCTGCTGAGCACACAGGGCAATATGACCGATGAGCTACAGACGCGTATTGATAATGCGACCTCTAAGCTTGAGCTTGAAGATATCTATCTGCCATATCGTCCGCGTCGTCGTTCGCCAGCTGCCAAAGCTCGTGCTGCGGGTCTTGATGTTGCTGCTCAGGCGGTATTGACGCAAGAGATTACGCCAACAGAAGCACTGGCTGATTACCAAGTTCAGTCAACGATCACTGACGATAGTGGTAATGAGATCGAGGTTGATTTTAGCGACATCGAAAAACAATTGGCCGGCGTGCAAGCCATCATCGTTGATGAATGGACACAAGCATTGGGCCTATTGGATAGCCTGCGTAATGGTTTTGCCAAAACTGCCAGTATTGTATCGAGCGTTGCTAGTGATGAAAAGCGTGAAGTCGGTGAGAAATTCAAAGACTATTTTGAGCATAGCGAAAGCTTGGCTCGCCTGCCAAACCATCGCCTATTAGCGATGTTACGTGGTCGTCAAGAAAACGTCTTAGGTCTAAAGATTGAAGGCGAAGACACCCCATTTATCGACAAAATCATTCAGCATTTTGAGATTACTGCTAAAGCACCTTCTGAACGAAGTGAGTTTTTGTCAGAGGCAGCCAGTAGCTTGTGGAAAGACAAGTGGCGCCCGCATATCGAGCACCGCCTGTTAACTGAAAAGCGTTTGGCAGCAGAAGCCGATGCCATCGATGTATTTGCTAGCAATTTACAGCATCTACTGATGTCAGCACCTGCAGGCCCTAAAGTGATCTTAGGTGTCGATCCTGGTATCCGTCATGGCGTAAAAATGGCCATCGTTGATGCGCAAGGTCATGTCATGTCAGATAGCGAAGAGAAACCTGTCATCGCGACCGTTTATCCGTTTGCCCCTGATAATAAGATGAGTGAAGCCAAAAAAGTCATCGATGCGCTATTAAGCACTTATAATGTGGATCTAGTGGCTATCGGTAATGGTACAGCAAGCCGCGAAACAGATGCAATGATCAAAGAGATTTTGACCGCGAATGATGCATTAAAAGCCAAAGCCGTCATCGTCAATGAGTCTGGTGCCTCTGTTTATTCAGCCAGTGAGCTTGCCACTGATGAGCTTGGTAATTTGGATGTGTCTGTACGCGGAGCCGTCTCTATCGCGCGTCGCTTGCAAGATCCATTATCAGAATTGGTTAAAGTCGATCCAAAAGCCATCGGTGTGGGTCAATATCAGCATGACGTGAATCAAAGTCAACTGGCAGACAGTCTCGATAAAGTGACTCAAGACAGCGTGAATGCCGTTGGTGTTGATGTGAATACCGCGAGCCCTGCTATATTAGCTCACATTGCTGGTCTTAATCGCAATGTGGCACAGCAAATCGTCACCTATCGTAAAGAGCATGGTGCCTTTGATAGCCGTGAATCGCTCAAAAACGTGCCGCGTTTGGGTGCTAAGACGTTTGAGCAAGCAGCAGGTTTTTTACGTATTCATAATGGTAGCAATCCACTTGATGCGACTGGTGTGCATCCAGAAAGCTATGCATTGGTCGATAGCTTATTGGTACAAGCTGACAAGCCATTATCAGAAGTGATCGGGAATGATGGTGTGCTAAACACTATCGATACCACTGCACTGGCTGCTAACGATGATAATGTCAGCGTCAAAGCCATTATTGAAGAACTTGCCAAACCTGCACGTGATCCACGTCCAGAGTTCAAAACGGCCAACTTCCGTGATGATGTGAATAGCATCAAAGATTTGAGCGAAGGCATGACTTTGGAAGGCGTTGTGACAAATGTGACGGCCTTTGGTTGTTTCGTCGATGTTGGTGTCCATCAGGATGGCCTAGTACATATCTCACAAATGGCCAATGACTTTGTTGCAGATCCGATGAATCGTGTTAAACCAGGCGATATCATCTCAGTCCGTGTCATCTCTATTGATGAAAAACGTGGTCGCATTGGCTTTAGCATGAAGCCTGAATCTGAAAAATCAGTACGTCCAGCAGCAAAACCGACGGCCAAAGATGCGGGTTCTGATGAGAAGGGCACTCGCTTGCGTAGTGACCGTCCAAGTAGCAATCGTCCAGCTGCGGATAAACGTCCATCTAAGCCACGTGGTAAGCGTCAGGATAAAGACAATGCTAATAGCAGTCATGCTAAAGCACCAAGAACTGAAAAAGCAGAAGCACCTAGCAAGTTAGGTACGTTTGGCGCCTTGTTACAAGAAGCTGGCGTGACCAAAAACAAGAAATAATCATTAGTAGCACACAAAAAAAGGCAGCCATATGGCTGCTTTTTTTTGTGCTAAATAAAGCGTTAAAATCTAGCGCTATAAAAATCATGCTTTACAAAAACTGCTTTTAGCGTGACACAGCAATACGGCGGTTTTCTTTGAATTGTACATTGGCTGGCTGAGTGGCTAACAATTCACCACGCTTGTCTTTTGTTTTCTCTTGCAAGGTACTAGCCGTATTGGCCATTTTGTTTTCGGCAGCAGCTTCGCCTGTAATTAATGGTTGATAGTCTGCATTGCTGTGCTGCATATTAGGTGCTTGAGTGTTTGGTGCAGACGCTCGGGCAGTGGTAGCAGTATTGGTTGTTGCAGCGCGTGCCATTGCAGCCGTATTATTGTTATTCACAGGGCTAGCTTGCTTATTCATATCACGAGGTGCATTGTCCATATCACCAGATTCATAATTCATATCGCTAGTGTCTTCGTCCATATCACCTGATTCGTCATCCATCTGCATATCATCAGATTCATTGGTCTCCACTGCACTAGACTGGTGAGCCATTGGCTTGGCATTAGGGCTTTGCATATTAGCCTGTGCCGTGCTCTTAGCGGAAACGCTTGGCATACTCGGCGGCATCATGTCGCCATGACTGGTTGGCATAGCCATAGCCATTGTTGGTAATACAAGTGTGGCACCCATGATTAACGATAAGATATTTTTCTTCATGATAAAACTCCAAAACATATAAAATTGGTAATGATTAAAAACTGTGATTCAGTACTTAAATAATAATGCTGAGCTGTCATCAGTTTTCTATTAGGATTGTTTATTATTGCACTGTGCAAAAATGCTGTATGGAAAGTACCAGTTATAGGTCTTGTGATTCAGTAGTAAACTCATTGCTGTTCTAACAGCTTGATGTTTTATTGTGATGTTGTGCAATCGTCTACTATTGGCTTTGGTTTTAAATAGCATCGATATTAATCTGTATATTTTAATTGACCAATCTATACCTACCTATAATAAATATGAGTGACTATTTCTATTAGGTAAGCCTTTCACATAAAATTTCATATATATTCTATTATTTGCATTAATTTAATAATGACTCGAGTCTATATGGCGTGCCAATAGGTATTATTATTTTTCGACAAAAAACCCAATGTACAACGTATTAAAAAGTCATAAAAGCGCAACACTATTCACCAAAGAAATACGATATAGAGCTTTATTAACTTCTGCTAAAGTCATGATAAGTATGATCCAATAAAAAACCGTGCCTTATTGCTAAGACACGGTATTCAAAGATGAAAAAGAAAAGGCTAATCAGTTAGCTGTCAATTACCTCAAAGCTGAGACCAGCATGTGCTTCTAAGCGAGTAATGAGCTTGTCACCCATGGCAGCAGCAGGTGTCCAAAATCCACCGCCGACCTCTTCTTTGCTGACATCTAGCGCGAGACATAGTGCCGCTTGTGACAGCATACGAGAGGTGCTGCCATAACCAGGATCTCGATCACCTGTTACTTTAACGGTGATGTTGTCATGTTTGGTGGTTTGACCAAAATGACGAATATCAAAAAAGCCATTTTCTTGGTCGTCTTTAGAGGGGCCTGAGCCTGCTTTTGGTAGTATATGCTTGGAGAGTAGCTCACGACTCGGTTTGATCATCATGGCCGTGGCAAAACCCAATAAACCTGCACTCATGGCATAGCTTGAGACTTTTCCTTTGATACCATCCGGCATCCACATGGCTTCATCGTATTTAAAATCGCGACCATAGTCATACCCTAGCAATTGATTGCTGCGATGTACGATACGCGTATTGATGGTTGCCATGACAAAAGGCGCCAGCCAGCGTTTATGCTCGCTGTCATATAAAGGTTTGCTGACATTGTCCTGACGCACGCTTGGCGCATCGGTGTCATCATTCAGCAGATAAGGATTGGCGACTTGTTTGCGCCGTGCTTTGTCTTGACCTGCTTCTTCAAAGATAGTTGCCATCGAGGCAATGGTACCGCCAGAGATACCGCCTTTGGCTGCTTTGACACGCATGTTAATCACATTACATCTCTGACCGAATGCCTCTTCTGCTTTGGCTTGTGTAAAGTAAACGCCCAAATCAGATGGAATAGAGTCAAAACCGCATGAATTGACGATACGTGCACCGCTTTGCTTGGCAGAGTCTTGATATTTGTCCATCATGTCTTTGATAAATATCGCCTCGCCAGTGAGATCGACATAATCGGTACCATTTTTGGTACAAGATTTGATCAAAGGCTCACCGTATTTAAGATAAGGCCCTACGGTTGAGATGATAACCTTAGTTTGTTTGGTCATGTCATCAAGGCTGGCCGCGTCTTTACTGTTGGCAATGATCATATCGACTTGGCTATCAAGCTTGGACTGCAATTTATTCAGCTTGTCTTCGTCACGCCCTGCGATCGCCCAGGTGACAGCAGAGCCATCTGTATTTTTGGCATCAGCCAAAAATGTGGCCAAATAATGGGCAGTGATTTGTCCCACAAAACTGGTTGCACCGTATAGTACAACGGCATAAGGGCGTGTTTCACTACTGTTCTGTGCTGTTAAGTCTGCAGTATCCGTCTCGGTATTCATAGGTATTGTCCTTAATAAATTTATGATGAATAGACAGTAAACTATAAACCAAGTTGTTTGGATACGTTAGGAGTTTATGGGGTCGCTACAGTTTCCATTGGTAAACTTATGCTCAAAAAATGTCATCGTGACGCTGAGGTATAGATAGACAACGCTAGAGCTGTCTATACGACATTATAAAATATAGTCAAACCCACATAAATCCGCTACATCGTCATCTTCGCTAAGCATACTAATGTATAACTTGCACTCACCGAGACAAGAAAAAATAAAAGGTATGACGACTTGCTACAAAGTTTACATAACCTACCGACATCATTACTAAAGTGCACGTTTTTTAGAAAAAAATATTGCTACTCTATGTTTGTACACAGATATGAATAGTATTAAAAAAACAAAAAGTTAAATCGATACTATACAAGTTCACTATCTGGTTTTTTAACAATTATTTGAGGAGAATATTATGTTTCGTTGGGCTATTATTTTTGCAGTGGTTGCGCTGTTGGCAAGTTTCCTAGGTTTTGGCGGCGTGGCTGGCTTATCTGCTAATTTGGCATATATCTTTTTAGCAGTTGCAGTCATCTTATTCATTGTCGCGTTCGTTAGCCGCAAGATGTAACTTGGAAAGCGCGTTCTGAAGACAACATATTCTAAGCACACAAAAAAGTCCTCAATCGAGGACTTTTTTGTGTGCTTAGATTTTATAGACGCTTTGGCTGAACGATGTGCTCCATGCGCTTTGCTAAGCGAATATCCAAACTAGAAATACCACCTGTATCCTGATTGGTTAAGCGTACCTCTACTATGTTATACGTATTACGCCATTCAGGATGATGTTCGATTGCTTCAGCATGAAATGCTGCTTGATTCATAAAACTCATGGCTTCAATGAAATCGCTGAAGTGATAAGTTTTGACAATACTATTGCCATCACGTTGCCAGCCTGGCAGATCTTCTAGCTGCATATTGATTTGTTTGTCAGATAAACTACTCATATTAATAACCTTTATTGTTATGTCGAATTGGTTTATTAAAAGTGCTACTAGGGTAGTGCTAAGTGTCTCTCCTAATCCAAGATAGATATATTATATCTCTAATGTGCTCAATGTTGGGTGTACTCGATGCTATTAAATAATGAGTCGTGGCAGCCTAAACTAAATCCTGATATTCAGGATGTTTGCTGATATACGAGGCGACAAATGAGCACTGAGGCACGACCTTTTTATTTTGCTCACGTGCATAGTTCAAGGCATGCTTCACCAATGCTGAACCAACACCGCGTCCGCCTAATTGCTCGGGGACGATAGTGTGGTCATATACCAGCTTATCCTGACTATTCTGATAGCTGATATAACCTGTATGACCGTCGATGGTTGTCTCAAAACGTTTTGCTGACTCATTGTGAGTAATATCTAGGTTTGGCTTAGACTCTTGATTGCTCATTGATAAACTCCCTTTATTATTATCGAATTTTTATTATAGATTAAGTATTTTCTGAATTGTTATGCTCTATAGTCAAGTTTATATAAACCCGCTACATCGTCATCCTCGCTAAGCATACTAATGTATAACTTGCACTCGGTTTCCTTGTATCGAAATTATATTGAACTGACTATATCAGTATAGGGTTATAAAACTCTATATTGCTAGTTTAGTATGTAGCATCAATGCCAAACAATCTAGACCCTTACCGTAATAGCAGATAGGGCAATCGTTAATTTCATCCATACCTCAAATACTGATTTTTTGTCCTAGCCCCACGCATAGGATATGGCTTTTTGAACCACTGGCGGCAAAAACCGACTGAGGCCGCCTTCCGCTTGGATTTCTGTCTGTGTATTGTGGCGGACAGTATTATCAGCATTCGCGATAGACTTTTCATACTCCTGCCGCTCTTGGACACTAGGTTTGCTAAAGTGGTGAATACGACCAATGACTTGTCGAAGCTGCGTGCCAAAGCTGCCTGTGTTGTACGTCAGACCATACTTGAGACATAGGGCTTGCACTTGCGGCGCAATTTTTGCATAGTGGCGGGCTGGCATATCAGGGAATATATGGTGCTCAATCTGATGGGATAAGTTGCCCGTCAGAATATGGAACCATTTGCTACCTTTGATATTGCTAGAACCCAGTATCTGGCGTACATACCAGTCACCTTTGGTTTCATCAGCATCGAGGTGAGTGTAGATATGTGCCTGCTCTGTGAAATGACCACAGAAAATCACCGCCCACGTCCATAGATTACGGACAGTATTGGCCGTTATGTTCCCGCTCAATGTACCCAGTGCGCTGCGACGACCTAGGGCCATTGCTGCTATCACTGGTAATGCAATATAGTCTTTGCCTACTTGACGACCGATTTTGGCAAACAAGGCGCGAGACTTTTGCTGAATAATGTTATGCAAATCAGGTGAGTCGGCATACTCATCGGCGCTAATTTGAATATCATGAAAGGCAACGGCCCACTCAAAGCCAAGTGCCAATCCTGCGGTACTAAGCAGGTTATAACGGTCTTCTGGTACCCAAAGCTGCTCATCAGTGACCCGAATCAAATGATAACCCACATCATGATCGCGGCCTACGATATTGGTAAAGGTATGATGCAAATAATTATGTGAGTGTTGCCATAACGGGGCAGGGCAAACGATGTCCCAATCGAACTTTTGACTGTTGAGATGAGGATGCTGCATCCAGTCATATTGACCATGCATGACATTATGTCCTAGCTCCATATTGTTTAGTATTTTGCTAAAGCTGAGCAGAGATGTACCAAGTAACCAAGTCCCTAGTAGACGTCGTTTCGATGGCATGCGCCCAGCTGCGGCGAGCAAACCACGAGCGATAACTTCACTATAGACCACCGTGGCATAAACCCGCTGAATGTATTTTGCATCGTCGCTACCCAGTGAGTCCATTACGGTTGCATATATCTCGTTTAACTCTACGGCTAGCACATCGCTCTGTGCTTTGGTCAAGGGTGCACTTGTCAGCGTTGGATACCGAACTGAAGAGAAAGCCTGATCGGACTTGGCGCTGTCATTGGCGGCATTATTCTCATGGGCGTACGATGCTTGTGGCGCGAGCGGCACACGCGCTTGACTTGCCAGTTGGATGCCTGACAACGGAGTAAAAATCGGTACAGCAGATTTCGGCATTATAATAGGGGGTAATAAGCGCATAAATAAATCCTTAACCGACATGGCACGAATAAGCAGTACTGAGTTCGGTTTAATGAGTCGGCTGAGTGTTCACACAGACAGCGTTGATACAGAGTTGGGCACATCATATGAAATAGCAAAGGACTGTTAAACTAGATAGCGATTAATCAATCGTATGTTTTAAATATCTAACACCACATCAGTCATCGCAACGTTGATACAAGTCTGAATCGGCTCATAACCATCGCTACTTAGCCGACCGGTTTGGATGTTTTTGACCACGCCGCTCACTTTATTACATCGGCATAATTGACACACGCCTTGCCTGCAACCATAGGCTAAGCGTATATTTTCACGCTCAGCCGCCGCGAGCAAAGTCGTGTCACTGCTAAACTGCCGTTGCCGCGCTCGCAGGTAAATAGTGTGCTCTTGTACATCGATTGCCTTATCACCAGTTTGGTGACTATCAGAATTAACATCAGCCAACGCACTGCCGAAGTTTTCTATCGTAATACTGTCGCGCAGAGACCTTCCATGCGGTAGTGTGATGTCTGTCGCTGCTTGGTATAAACCAGCCAATAATGCCTGTGAGCCACACGCAAATATCTGCGTATCTGCCCATGGTAGGTTTAATGATAATAAGCTGTCTGTCGTTAAATGTCGATTACCTGACAAGTAGCTGTTTTGGTCTTCGGTATTAATCAGATGATACCTAAATGAGTCTGGATACGCTGCAGCCAGTTGCTGCCACTGCTGAGTGAGTGCAACCAATGCAGTGCGGTTGTAGTGCAGCAGTACGACTTGATGCTGATCCTCTAATGCTTGAGTAATGAGCCCTAGCATGGGTGTGATACCGCTGCCACCTGCAATAAACAGCAACATGTTTTTCTGAGTATTTTCTCTAGGTAAGTGTTCTAGATTCGAAGCTTCTCTCTTCGCGGTCATCAATGACTGTGCCAACGTAAAATGACCACGTGGGATGCTCGTATTAATGACATCGCCAATCGGTAGATGTTTGGTTAAGTAACGGGAGACCATCCCTTGCGGCTTAATCGCAATCGTCACCGTATGGCGCTTGGATTTGCTAGGAGTACTATCGACAATGGCATCGTGCCACCCTAGGGGCTGATTGACCAAACCCACTAACGAATAACTGCGCTGATGATAAATGCCATCAATCAAAACACGTAAGTCAATATACTGACCGCCTTGCCAGCCTGATTTTGCACCATTCGTTTGCTGTCTAAAAGCGCGGTTGGTTTCAAATCGAAGCGCTATCAGGTCGTCACTCAGATCATACCGCGCAACGAGGCGCAGCTTGGGCGCAGTCAATGACCGAAACGGGTGCAGGCGCGACCCGATAAAATCGACAAACGCACGTTGAACAATTTCAGGGCGATAGCCGGTGGCCATATGATTGATACCTTTATGAATGTTATTAGATGGGTTATTAAAGGGTGTACGTCACAGATATTAAGTCAACCTATTGATGGTCTTATCGACTGTATCTCAACTCAATCTGTTCACGTCTATTAAGCTACCCTAACATGCTAACGGCTATTGATTAAATTTGCGAAAGTTTTGATGCTATTTTTTGTGGGCTTTATAAAACAGTATTGAATCAAAATGTTAACCATGTCATTGGCAGCATATGTTTTTAGTGGCTTTTAGCGATAAAGTACCGCTGACGGTGACAAAACTAGCAAAACAGGTGTTAAAACAACCTGTCAGCTTGCAGGGTATGCGCCACAATGCGATAATGACCTATAATTTGTAACCCTGATTTTGAGGTACGGCACGCTTGGCATCATCGCCGAGTTGCATTTGCTGTTCTCTTCTATGCAGTCTATCGGAGTGTTAATGGCTCAATATATTTACACGATGAACAACGTGTCAAAACTTGTTCCCCCTAAGCGTGAAATTTTAAAAAATATCAATCTGTCGTTTTTCCCAGGTGCCAAAATTGGTGTCCTAGGTATTAACGGTTCAGGTAAATCAACGTTGCTACGCATCATGGCAGGCGTCGACACTGAGTTCAGTGGTGAAGCACGCGCACAAGCCGGTACCAAAGTCGGCTATCTGCCGCAGGAACCACAGCTGGATGACAGCAAAGACGTTCGCGGTAACGTCGAAGACGGTATGCGTGAAGCATTAGATGCACTCGCACGTCTAGATGCTATCTATGCAGAATATGCAGAGCCTGATGCTGATTTTGATAAGCTTGCTGAAGAGCAAGGCAAGATGGAAGACATCATCCAAGCTTGGGATGCACATAACTTAAACAATCAGCTAGAAAAAGCAGCCGATGCGCTACGTCTGCCACCATGGGACGCGGACGTTAGCAAACTCTCTGGTGGTGAAAAACGCCGTGTGGCACTATGCCGTCTACTATTGTCTCGCCCTGACATGCTATTACTTGACGAACCGACCAACCATTTGGACGCAGAATCCGTCGCATGGCTAGAGCAGTTCTTGCAGAACTACAGCGGTACCATCGTTGCCATTACCCATGATAGATATTTCTTAGACAACGTCGCTCAGTGGATTCTAGAGCTTGACCGTGGCCATGGCTATCCGTATGAAGGCAACTATACTGAGTGGCTCGAGCAAAAGAACACGCGTCTAGAGCAGCAGAATAAGCAAGAAGAATCTTTTGCTAAAGCGCTGAAAAAAGAGCTTGAGTGGATTCGCAAAAACCAAAAAGGCCAACAAGCCAAGTCTAAGTCTCGTGTACAGCGTTTTGAAGAGTTGAACTCAACTGAGTTCCAGCAGCGTAATGAGACGGCTGAGATTTATATTCCACCTGGTCCACGTTTGGGTAACAAGGTTATTGAGATTAACGATATCTCTAAATCATTTGGCGATCGTTTGCTTTATGAAAACCTAAGCTTTAACGTGCCAGCTGGTGCGATCGTCGGTATCATCGGTCCAAATGGTGCGGGTAAAACCACACTGTTTAACATGATTACTGAGCGTGATATTCCAGACACTGGAACCGTTGATTTGGGTGAAAGTGTTAAAGTCGCTTATGTTGGTCAGGTACGTGATCATTTAGATGACAGTAAAACTGTTTGGGAAGAAGTGTCTGACGGCCTTGACATCATCACAGTTGGTGATTACACCACGCCTAGCCGCGCTTATATCGGCCGCTTTAATTTCAAAGGCTCAGATCAGCAAAAACGTGTTGGCCAATTATCAGGTGGTGAGCGTAACCGTCTGCAACTGGCAAAAACCCTAAAGCAGGGCGCAAACGTATTGCTACTCGATGAACCATCAAACGATTTGGATATCGAAACCTTACGTGCGCTAGAGGATGCGATTCAAGTATTTCCCGGTACGGTCATGGTCGTCTCGCATGATCGCTGGTTCCTTGATCGTATCGCCACTCATATCTTGGCATTCGAAGAAGAAGGCCCTGTTTGGTACGATGGTAACTACTCTGAGTTTGAAACCTATCGTAAAAAGACCATGGGCGATGACGCCAGTCCTAAACGTGCCAAATATAAGAAAATTACCAACTAATACGGCTGTTTAGAATACTCAAACGCAATAAAAAAGACCTCTAATCGTTAGAGGTCTTTTTTTATTTGTCTGACTTGGCGAGATGTTAGCAGTAATTAAAGGTTACCGTTTAAAGGATTATTGCCTAAAAGATTAGCGCTTAAGACCAAATTTACGCTGCTTTTTATTGCTAATCTCAGTAATCGCGTGAGTGATTTCTTCTTCATCCAAACTAGCGACTTGCTGCAAGATTTGCATCATATCAGGCGTTAGTACGTACTTAGCATGATGCGCAATGTCATTGATACGATGATCAAAGGTCAACACACCAGCGTCGTCTTTTTGTAGATAATCGAGACGGGTCAGCGCGCCGATGAAACTGGTGAATAAGGCGCGATCAAAGAAGTCAGGAATGTCGTCTGCATAGAGCACAGACAAACGCTGTCCGAGAAGGTGACACAGATCAACGACTTCGTTTTCGGTCAAATTACCTGAGCCTTGCTGCGCGAGTAGGGCAAGCGTCATAAAGTAACGCTCAAGACTCTGTCCAACGGGTGTTGCTAGTGCTTGCAGCTGCTGATAAGACTTGCTGTTAGACTCAGGAACGCTGAGTACACCATCACCCAATTCCACGATCAGTCCATGCGCGAGCAGGCTATCGACTTTTTTATTGAGGGTTTCAGCTAGGCCATGCGCTGGATAATACAAAAACAGCTCGCTTTGCAAAAACGGATACAACTGCTCAGCGATACTATCTAGACGACTGCGTTTGATACGGCCGTTACGTGCCACGAGCGCTGATAAGAAAGACAGCAGAATAAAGACATGCAAAATATTATTACGGAAGTAGCTCAGCAGTGCCGCTTGCTTGCCTGCGACTTGAATGATATCACCTAGGATATGCGGGGTGCGCTCGATAAGTTTGAGCTTGATACCATAATCAATGATTTGCTGCGGTGTCATATCGGTGATGACAGTATCATCTGAATAAGCAAGCTGCTGCGCCAGACCTTGGTACAGTGCGATTTGCTCGCGGCAGCTATTTTCATCCAGTGCTGCTTTCGGTGCTGATAGTAGGACCAATGATAGCAGCGACACTGGCGTCACAACCGCAGCTTTATTGATATGCTGCATGATTTTTACGCCGATATTATCCACCATGGCGCTGGTTTTTTCATCGAGCGGCGAGTCCGTGCGATCTGAGGGCAAACTACTGGCAGGCACATCAAACTTTTTCATAAATTCGGTGAGGTGCAGTGGTGTACCGAAGCTCAAATGTACATTGCCAAAGATACGCTCAATCTTACGACCCACCTTGAGCAGTCCGATGAGAGACTCTGACTCTTTTGGCTTGCCTTTGAGCTCACCAATATAAGTGCCACCTTCCATGATACGTTCGTAGCCAATATAAGTCGGAATGAACACGACAGGTTTATTGGTTTGGCGCAATTGGCTGTGTACCGTCATCGCCAGCATACCCATTTTTGGTGGCAGCAAGCGACCCGAACGTGAGCGACCACCTTCGATGAAGTATTCAATCGGTGTGTTACGAGTAATAAGAGTATGCATATACTCACGCAATACGGCGGTATACAGCGCGTTGCCACGGAAGCTACGACGTATATAAAAAGCGACTGCACCGCGCAATAGTGGGCCCAATACAGGCACATCTAAGTTATCACCTGCTGCCACATAAGGAATGCTCAGGCCACGCTTGTAGATGACATAAGACAACAATAGATAGTCGACATGGCTACGATGGCAAGGCACATAAATCAGCTCATAATCGGTCGCAAGATCACGTACGCGCTCAAAGTGATGTACTTCGACGCCATCGTATAACTGCGTCCACAACCAAGTCAAAAACTTATAAAACCCGCGGATGATAGAGTGCGAATAGTCATTGACCATCTCATTGGCATAGCCTCTGGCCTGACTGCGAGCCTCCCGAACGCTGGTACCGGTCTCGACGGCTTCCATCTCGATCGCGTGCTTGATGGCAGGCGAGTACACCAGTTTGTCTACCAAGTTGCGTCTGTCTGATAGATCAGGGCCGAGCATGCTGGCACGCTGCTTATCTAAATAAGTCGATAGTTGCTGCTGTAGAGACCGAACCAATTCACGGTTGCTATCCGCTGCTGCGACTAATGCATAGCTGGGTAACTTATCAGCTTGCGTTGATAAATCAGGATGCGTATTGGTTGGTGCTGTCTTTTGCGTGTCAGTCGCAACTGAATCAAAAATAGCAGGCCCTTCTACATCACCGCTCAGATGACTATTAATGAGCGTGCGCAAATCCTGCGGTGGATGAAACTGTACAAAAGTATCGCGGCCCATCACACCGATATTAAATAACTGTTTTGTGATACTAGGGTCTTGCCAGTTGTCTGCCGTCAGTAGTTTAAACAGCGAGTCCTCTTTTTCAGGTGCGCGCCCCCAAAGAATAGATACCGGTACCAGATGTACCTTTAGTTCAGGGTTTTGCAGTACTGCAGAGACCAAACGAGACAGGCGCGGTGATAGTTGGCTGTCTTTGGCGTGTGGATGATTCAAAAATATAATGGCCGCATTTTCTTTGATATCGTGCGCGGCATCATAGACCCCAACCAATGCGGGTGGTAATTTATGCTCTTGGGTCTGTAAGTCAATCAAGATACTATTGGAGCGAGAATAATCTTGCAACACATAAAATCTGATTGTCTGATCGTCATTATCGAACTCAGGCAGCTCACCTAATAGCTTAGGCTTGACGGCGACGTCGAGTAGTTGACCCGATAGCTTACGGTAGAGCTTATTGATCGGCGCATTAGCATAAGGCTTGATGGCAGCTGAATCAGTCGCCGTCTCAGCGGTGCTATCAGTCGCCACGGGCGCTTTAAAAATCCGTTTTTTTAGGAACTTATTCTTTAAGAAACTGGGTATCATAATGGATATCAAAATTAGTCAAATATGTTGCGCTTATGATGCCATAAAAGCTATCAAAGCGATATATAGTGTCTGTACATACTGCCAATATTAATACGTCCTAGTTACGCTGCAGTGAGTGGTCAATCTTATACATGCTCAGGTGTTTGAAAGTTAACGCGTTTGGCGCAATAATACATTTGCATAATTGCTAATTATTCAGTTTAATATCTATTCTTTTATGTCTATTTGATGAAGACAAAACCTTATGACGCCAGCTATTGACCTTGCCAAAAAATCTGGGCTTGACTATCAAGTACACGAATATAGTCATGATAGCCATGCAGCTTCGTTTGGCTTGGAAGCCGCCGAAAAGCTTGGCGTGGCTGTGACACAAGTGTTTAAGACGCTCGTTGTAGCGACGGATACAGGCGCGCTTGCGGTGGCGATATTGCCAGTGGATAAAACGCTTAATTTTAAAAAAATGGCCAAAGCCTTATCGGCTCATAAATTGCTGGCCTGCAAAAAAGTACAGATGGCAGATCCCAAACAGGTAGAGCGTAGTACAGGCTATGTGCTGGGCGGCGTCAGTCCATTGGGTCAAAAAAAGCGTCTAAAAACAGTGATAGATATGACTGCTCAAGAGCAGCCGAGTATCTATGTGAGCGGTGGTCGCCGTGGCCTAGAGATTGAGCTGCCACCGATGCAACTGGCCAATACACTGGCTGCTGTCTTTACAGATATTACGGACGAATAACCTCTTACGGCAGTGAGAGTAAACGTAAGCTGCCATACCCGATTATCCATTACTTTTTATTTATACTTAATAAGGACATACCGATGCCGCATTTAACCATTCAAGTGACGCCTAACGTTAGTATTGCTCATGAGGAATCATTGCTCAAATCACTCAATAAAGTGCTATGGGACAGTGGTCAGTTTAAACAACAAACTGATATCAAAGCGCGTATCTTACCTATTCAGACATTTTTGGTGGGTGTGGAAGATGATGAGCAGGCCAATGGATTTATTTATGCCCATCTAAAGATGATGACGGGACGCGATATCGCCGTTCGTAATCAGTTGGCAGAGCTGCTGACGACAGCCATAGAAGATATACTAGGTGCAGAGCAATCAGGCCGAGCAGCATTGCAGATATGTGTGGAAGTCGAAGAGATTAGTGCGGTCTATCATAAAAAAATGCTCTAATAAACTGCCTTAATAAAACAGACACCTCACTCTAATTATCTGCACAGTCCAAAAGTAACTTGACTGGTTTTGGTCAGACAATAAAAAAGCGCCTAAATGATAGGCGCTTTTTTATTGATTAGGGCTACAGTTTTAGTCAGTTTTAGTCAGTTTTAGTCTAAGAAAGCGAAGTTCTCAATTTCCATAGATGTCATGCTATCGCTTGGTGCGACCATAGCTTCGGCGTGGCCTGAAGTACGTGGCAATAGCTTATCAAAGTAGAATTCAGCAGTCTGGATTTTGGCTTTGTAGAACTCTGGTGATTCAGTGCCACCATTTTTGAGTTTTTCGTACGACACTGCTGCCATACGTGCCCAATGATAGCCCATCATCACATAACCTGAGTACATTAAGAAATCATCTGATGCGGCTGAGATAATTTCACGATCTTTGCGTGCCATTAGCATCAAGCGTACGGTCAAGGTGTTCCATTCAGCACATAGTTTGGTTAGCGCCCAAACGAATTTACGCATGTCTTTATCAAGCGCATACTCGCCACACCATTTCATGATGCTAGAGGTGTAATCACGGATGATTTTACCTTTAGATTGCAAGATAACCTTACGACCTAGCAAATCAAGCGCCTGTACGCCAGTCGTACCTTCGTACATTGTTGCGATACGTGCATCACGAGCGATCAGCTCCATGCCCCATTCTTTGATATAGCCGTGGCCGCCATAGATCTGCTGGCCATGTTTGGCCGCTTCGATACCTAGCTCAGTCAAAAAGCCTTTTAGGATTGGCGTATAGAAGCCTAATTTATCATCCCATTTTTCAAACTCTTCATCATCGCCATTGATGATGCCCTGTGCCATTTTATCGGCGTAGCGCGCTGAGTGATAAATCATCGAGCGGCCGCCTTCAGCAAAGGCTTTTTGCGTCAATAGCATACGGCGTACATCAGCATGATGAATAATGGCATCTGCTACTTTTTCAGGATCTTTGGTACCAGATAGCGTACGCATAGAACGACGTTCTTTGGCATAGGGTAGTGCGTTTTGGAAAGACAACTCAGTATGCGCCAGACCTTGGATACCAGTACCGATACGTGCCGTGTTCATAAAGGTGAACATGGCTTTTAGGCCTTTGTGCGGTTCACCAATCAGGTAGCCAGTAGCACCATCAAAGTTCAATACACACGTTGAAGACGCGCTGATACCCATTTTGTGTTCGATTGAACCACAGACTACCGCATTACGCTCGCCAGATTCGCCTTCCGCGTTTGGCGTGAATTTCGGTACGATAAATAGCGAGATACCGCGCGTGCCTTCTGGTGCGTTCGGTAGACGTGCTAAGACAATATGAACGATGTTGTCTGTTAAGTCATGCTCACCGCTTGAAATAAAGATTTTGGTACCACTGATTTTGTAGCTGCCGTCATCTTGTGGAATGGCTTTTGACTTAACTTGACCCAAATCCGTACCACATTGTGGTTCAGTCAGACACATGGTACCAGCCCACGAGCCTTCGATTAGTTTTGGCAAATACAGCGCTTTTTGCTCGTCACTGCCATATTGGAGTAGGGTGTTGATACAGCCTGTTGATAGGCCAGGGTACATCGCCCAAGGCCAGTTAGCCGTACCTATCATTTCAGCTTTGATTAGGTTGATTGATGTTGGCAGGTTCATACCGCCGTATTCTTCAGGGTATGAGATACCTTGCCAGCCGCCTTCTACAAACTGTGCATACGCTTCTTTGAAGCCTTTTGGTGTGGTGACTACGCCATCTTCGAAATGACAGCCTTCTTCATCACCTGATTGATAGATAGGGGCAAGGACGTTTTCAGCAAAGTCAGCCATACCCTGCAAAATCATATCGATTGTTTCAGGGTCAGCGTTTTCGCCGTTATCTAGACTTTTATAGTGGGTTTGAAAATCAAATACATCATTAATCAAAAATTTGATATCACGTAGAGGTGCTTTGTAAGTTAACATAATCGCTCTCTTTGGTTGGTTCGCTATCATAGGCTTATGGCGCAGTATATGAGTCACAGCTTAGGTAAACGACGTTCACTTATTTTGGATGTAGTAGATAATACAGATTATTATGTGGCTGGCTAAAACATGGCGATTCTGGCTATTAGCATTGAGTGCCATGAGTTAAGGTGACTTTGGTCACCCCAGCTATTATGGTGTTGATATGATTATAAATCTTATAGAGTGACAAATATACAATCAACAACTATTATTCATGTATAACAATATTATACATTACATTTAGTTTTTAATATGGTTTATCCATATCTCATATTTATGTGTTATGGACGATTGATAATAAACAAAGCGTCAAAAAAATGGACTTATCATACAAAGGAAGCCATTTATGACTGTGATAAAAAAACAGAGACGAGGGTCATGGTTGTCCATGTTATTAGATCGTATGGCATTGCTTATCGGTGGTGAGCTGAATCATTTACTGACCGTTAATCGTAGTCAGAGACCGTGGCATATGCCGATTATTGCGGCGATTGCTATCAGCTTCCCAGTGTTCGTGGGGGCTTACTTTGGTGACTTGCCTTCTGGCATCAAAGCCTCGCTTGGGTCGATGATTATTTTGAACTTGCCATTGGTCGGTGCCCTGCCTTATCGGTTAGTGACGGTCATGGCATGGGGGTTTGCCATGATACTCAGTTTTGCACTGGGGCTTATGGCACAGCAGTTGCCGGTACTGCGACTACCTGTATTTATGCTGATTGGTTTTGGTGTGGTAATGTTGGGTCGTTACTATCGACAGCCGCCACCAGCGGGATTGTTTGTATTGATGGCGGGTGCGATTGCGCTGTTTATCCCTGTGCCGCTTGAGGATGTGGTTTCAGCGATCGGGCTTGTGTTGATGGGTAGCGGCTCGTCGATGTTATTGGCGCTGCTATATACACTATTTTTACTCGCGACACGTCCTATTGTTTCTGCACCTACCTATCGCTATGAGCCAGATATGCTCAGTGATAGTTTCATTGTGGTGAGTTTTGTCAGTCTGGCATTAGTAATCGCCGTATTGTTAGAGATGCCTTATCCGTATTGGGCGGCCATGAGCTGCTTTATCATTATCCAAGGCATGCAGATGCGGACAATATGGATTAAGCAATTACATCGTCTATTGGGTACGTTGGTTGGGATGGGCGTCGCTGGTTGGATGCTATCGTGGGGGCTGTCGGTGTGGGGCGTTGCCATTGCGATACTACTCATGATGCTGTTGATTGAGGCGTTTGTCGATCGGCATTATGGCATCGCTGTAATATTTATCACGCCTTTGACAATATTTATCGCAGAATACGGCAGCACGATGCTTGCAGCGCCTGTGGCTGACGTCATCATTCATGCGCGCATGGTCGATACTGCACTTGGCTGTGCGATTGGTCTGGGTGGTGGGTTAGCGATACACTCCACGCGATTACGTGTACCGCTGCGACGTTTAGAAAATTACCTGCTAACACATTTTAGCGTATAGCCAGTCGCTGCTTTTACGTTGCTATTATGCTGATTGATGCTTAGTGACTTGCGCTATTTATTTTGACGCAATGTTTCGGTGGCTGTTGCAACATCGATTTGGTAGCCAGTCCAGCGCTCAAAGCTTAAAGCTGCCTGCCCGATAAGCATGCCGTAGCCTTCTGATGTTTGCGCGTCACGCGCGGCAAAGTGCTGCAAAAATGGCAGCGGACGTCCGTACATCATGTCATAGGCGTAATGACAGTTCAGCATTTCACTGAGCGGTAGCGTATCGCCTGATAGGCCAATCGATGTGGCATTGATAATGATATCAAATTGTCCGGTCAATTCACTTGTCGCACAAGTTTTGATACTGTGTTTACCGATAGTCTCACTCGCGGTACTCAGCTCATCTACTAAATTGGACGCTTTGCTCACTGTGCGATTGGCAATAGTGAGCGTGCCGATACCCGATTCAATCAGCGGTAATATGACACCACGTGCCGCGCCGCCTGCACCAATCAGTGCCACACGAGCACCGGTCAACGGCCAGCCTAAGCTATTTATATGATTGATAAGCCCCTGTCCATCGGTATTGTCACCGTATAGCGCCTCTGTTATCGAAGCGCCTTGTTGCAGCATCGCTTGATTGATGGATAGCGTGTTGACGGCGCCTGCTGTTTTGGCATGCGCTGATAGTCCGCCGCGTGCCGCGCAGCAATCATAAGCAACTTGTTTAAATGGTACCGTCACATTCGCACCCACACCGCCACCATTAAAAAAAGCTTCCACCACTGCGATAAAACTGGCAGTATCATCAGGACAGTACTGACGTTGATAACTGATATCGATGCCAGCTTGTACCGCGAACTGCTCATGAATCTCAGGAGATTTGCTGTGGGCAATGGGGTTGCCGATAACGATAAAGTGTTGAGTCATAGGAAGTCCAGTGGCGAAAGGCGACAAGAGAGAGAGCAGTAAAAAACAGATACGCGGTCATCATAAGCGATAATGTGATGATTGACAAATCAAGCGCGCGTCCAAGCAACCTTTTATGAAAGAGGGTTTTTGGCCAGTGATATAGTTAACAAATCTGTACTCTCTGGGCGTGTTCGGTGTAACGTAAAAGCTAGTCAAGTACTAAGCAGTTGGGTAAACTATAAACCATAAGCCTTCTATCTTTATTAAATTTTTGGTTATCAGCGGCATTTTGCCAGCTTCTTAATATTTTGAGATCAACTAAAAGTGTGAGTAAACTATTCATGTGGAATCATAATCTACAAACCCTTCTATCAGCTACGATCATAGCAGTTGGTGTATCGCTCAGTGGCTGTGACAGCACAAAAGAAGAGGCTCAAAACCCAGATGTGAACGCTGAGAGTAATGAGCAGGCAGTGACGAATACACCAGTGCAAGACAGTACTGCCGATAACCCTGATTTGGACGGGGCAACAGCGCAGCAAGGCACGCCTGTCAAATATGATGTCGCAGCATGGGGCACTGGCGAGGTCACACCACTGAACACTACTGAGCTAGACAGTATTCAATCCGCATTTGGTAAGGTCATGAGCACAGACGAAAACAGCCTAGACTATGCCAGTAACCCTGCTGCCAAATATCGCTTTATGAAAAACGATGCACCGTATTTGGATATTATCGACTCCGAAAAATATCTAGAGCTTGGCTGGTATTACGCCAATCCTACTGACTCAGACAAAGAAAAAGAGCTGAGCCAAAACCATGCCAAAAAGTCCTACCAGCTATCACGTCAGCTGATGGGTGATGACGGCGGCAAACTGGTGGCTGATATGCTTAATGGCCAAATCATCAAAAACAGAGTCGTCGGTGGACAAAAAGTCGAGCTGGCCAAATGTGAGTTTTATAGCTGTATGCTGGTCATCAATAAATCCGCTGCTCAAACAGATGACAGCTAATCAGTGCCCGCCGCGATACCACTGCCCAACCACTGGGTCTGTCTATATCCACAGAATGATAGGGCAACAGCCGCAGCCTCGGCAATAGTAGCCGTGTCGCCAGACAACCGTGGATTGGCCTATGCTGATGGGTTCTTTACCACTATGGGTGTCATCGATGGACAGATACTGTGGGACGACTACCACTATCAGCGCCTTATCTCTCATGCTGATGCGCTACAGTTTGATATAGACGCTTCAGAAATAATAGCCGTATTAAAGCTATATGCCGAGCAGTTAGAGCAGGGTATGCTCAAACTGATAGTGACTCGCGCCGCGCAAGATATCAGAGGTTATGGCTATACGCCAACTGTCTCTGGCAGTGCTTGTGAGATATGGTTAAAGCCTTCTGTGATGCGAGTGTCTACTGCGCTGCAATTGACGCTGCCTGATGGGGAATTGGTACCGATGCAGCCCGCTGCTGCTGCGATATGCCTGTCTTCTCAAATTGCTTGCCTGCCGCCCACGCTGGCAGGACTCAAAACCCTCAATCGCCTAGACAATGTCCTTGCCAGTGGTGAGTTGCAACAGATTAAGGCTGAACCACTAGCGTCTGCTATCGCAAAAACCCTCAGTGAAGGACTGCTACGTGATATGAGCGGACACTGGGTGGAAGGGACGATGAGCAATGTGTTTTATCAATTAGCCGATAAGTCATTATCAGAACCTACAAAACTCTCTAACGATTATGAAAATAATGACAACTATCTCACTACGCTCACTACAGGTCAGTGGTACACACCCTCTATGGCGCAATCGGGTGTCGCTGGTGTCATGCGGCAAGTGCTTATTGATGCTTTATCAAGTACGGCTTGTCCAGTTGAGATTAGACCGTTAGCAGATGAGGACTTGCCTCGATTAACGCAGTTATTTTTTTGCAATGCGCTGCGCGGTATCATGCCAATGAGCCGTTTGACATTGCTGTCAGGTGAGGTTGTGGGGTTTAAATAACAGTCACGTATAAGCTAAACAGCCTATCCTCTTCCAATAATATTAAACTTAGTATCTATAAATTCATCAGGATATAAAATCACTTGCTCACTTCTATACATCTCTTGCACTTTTAAGAGCGCACTTTGTTTATCTTCTGCGACGACTTCCACGATATTGCTTAGTGTTTCGACAAGCTCTATTTGAAATTTTTGCGCTGCTTTCTCATCTTTTTTCGTCGTATTCATTTCCATTTCTCACACATCACTTCAGTCATCAATGCCAACTAGATTAGCAAAAGCGCTCAAAAGAAGTGATCGTCTTTTGTTACGTTGGCTTGTGTCTTAGGGCAAATCGATCAATGATCCTTTTTCAGTAGAAATCGTTAAAAGGACAGTATCGTATGCGTTCAATATATGAAGAGACAAGAATTCCAGTACAAATCAGACGCTTGATGGTTTTTGATGAAACTTGTCGATTGGCAAAAGCCAACCCTGATGAAATTGTGCATTTATCGCCCTATACTGAATTGGCGTTTGGTGTCATGTATTTGAAGGACTTTAAAAGGTTCGTCGCTTTTGGTGGTATGTTTGAGTATGCGGACACGCGAGAGGAGGTTATTGAGCAGCGTATTTCTGTCATTCCTAATGATGAGCTAGTGATGTGTGCACTGACAGTCAACTTAAAAGCTTTTACCAAGCCTGCTCGCAATGTAGTTGGGCTTTTATGGCAGTGGAATGATTATGTGAAAAATAGAATGCACGCTTACGTTGATTATCGTGAAGAGCATTTTTTCAAAATTAATGACGAGATTGATTGGAATTACCCAGCGCATAAGTTTCATCAGCGCCTCGTTGCTACTGCGCGATTACCACTATGGGATGATAGAGATGAGCTGATTGCCGATGTATACCGCGATAAAACAGGAAAGCCGAGACCTGAGCGTTACAATGAGAAGCGATTAGTATGATTTTCGATAGTGACCACGGCTTACAAACTCAATAATGCCTCTATCGCGTAGTATCTGTAGTTGCTGACGGATTTTATCTGGAATGTAGTTGTTTTCAGGATGTTTAAGTTTTAACTCGTCAGCAAAAGCATAAACTTGCTTTAGCGAAAAGTGAGTATCAAGCCTATCGATGCACTGCCAAATATCGAGTGTCCAACCACGCGAAGCGACAGACTGTTTTCGTAAAAACAAAGTTTTTTGAAATTGTTGGCTGACATCATCTCGTGGTATGACTTGCTGATTTTTGACCAAAAATACTTTGCCTGATTCTGGTACTTGGCGTAAATCGATATTGCATCCAACCCAACCTGCGCGTTTGGCAGTCGCTGATAACGGCTTACGCTTGATAATAATATCGGGCTTAAAGAATTGCTTAGGAATAATCAAAAAGTTATTCACGGTATATTCTTTTGAATATGTCAGGAAGAAAAAATTGGGATTGTCTGCACTATTTATACGCTCAATCATGGTCTTATAAGCACCATCATTAATGATGTTACTTAATTTGGATTTTTTACTTTTTAGCTCATATTGCTCACTACACTGTGCGCAATAAAAATCAGCCACAGGCTTGCCGTTTGTAAATTCTGATAATGGTTGGGTGTTACAGTTAGGACAGTAGCTATTGGTTGCGACCCAGTTTTCACTCAATACTCGAATTATCTGGCTAGGTGATTTATAGTTTTTGGCAAGACTTTGATCGAAATATAGATTCATAAGATGTTTTCATTATTAGTAGATAAGCTAAGAATATCGAAAAAAGCGTATAAGTATTAAGCCATATAAATGAGACTCAGTACCAAGATAATTCACAAGCTAAGCAAATACCATTGAAAATCGCACGGTTCAGTGCTAAATTCTAGCAAACATCTGCCTCGCGAGTCGCCATGAGCACACCTACACCCAATACACCACCTGAACGTCCCAATGAGTCGCCATCAAACACCCAAGATGGCACAGTTGAGGAGCGTGTCGACACCACATTGCCAGACACGCAGCCAGTGGTAAATGAGGTGGAAGAAACATCAGCAACGCCAGCAACCAATGTCTCACTCATCAGTGGTAAAAACAAGCCTCGTCGTTATAGAGTGAACAACCCTTCGTTTTTTATGCAGCGCGGCTATCAAGTGTTACTCGTGTTGGGGCTCATTGCTGCGTTTTTATTAGCGATGGTCTATCAGACATTGTTTGGGCGTATTGAACAACCCAAGCAAATGGTCACTATCGAAAAAGGGCAGACCTACTATGGACTACTGCCGCAGTGGCAACAGCAAATCCCGCTGTTTTCAGCAACTGTGGCTAAGCTGTATATCAAAGCGCAAATGGATGGGTCTTTGCATGCCGGGACGTATCAATTACCAGAAAATCCTACCATCACAGAAGCGCTACAGATACTAGGGCAAGGTGCCAAAGCGGCTGTCATAAAGGTACAGATTATCGAAGGTAAAACCTCTAAAGATTTGTATCAAGTGCTGCGTGATAATGACAAGATCAAAAAAGAAGTACTGACCGCAGATAGCGACAATGCCAGTATCGCTAGCGCATTGGAATTGGCCGGTATATTGCCAGACAGCGTGACGAACAGTGGCGACTCTATCGTCAATTATAACCTCGAAGGCTGGTTTGCTCCTGATACTTATTACTATAGTGAAGGCACTACGGACAAAAAAGTGCTCATTGACCTATACAAGCGCCAGCAGCAAGCACTGACCGATGCATGGGAAAATCGTGCGCCAAACCTGCCTTATAAGACACCTTACGAAGCACTGGTCATGGCCTCTATTATCGAAAAAGAAACCAGCGTCTCAGAGGAGCGTCCTATCGTCTCTGCCGTGTTTAGAAATCGCTTGGATAAAGGGATGCGCATGCAGACTGATCCGACCATCATCTATGGCATGGGCAGTCGTTATGACGGCAATATCCGCCGTAGAGATATCGATGAAAAAACCTCTTATAACACCTATCAAATCGATGGCTTGCCGCCTACGCCAATTGCACTACCGTCTGCGGCCTCTATCGAAGCGACGCTACACCCTGCCGATAGTGACGCGCTTTATTTTGTGGCAACCGGTAACGGCGGGCATAAATTTACCAACAGCTTGGCGGCACACAATCAAGCGGTCAAAGACTATTTGAGCGTCATGCGTGAGAAAAAATCTCAAGCAGCAGCGCAGTAACTGTCTATAACAGCAGCACCTCTACTTTTTTAAAACCTATCGTTTATTGAGCGCTATAACCTGACGGCTATCATCTATCTATAGCGCTCATCGATGACACAAGGTCATATCATGTCAGTACCCATGCACACCAACGTATCATCTTTGAATCCAGAACAATCAAATACCTCTCCTACGACTAGAACGCCCAATACAGGGCGTTTTATCAGCTTTGAGGGCACAGAAGGGGTGGGAAAAACCACTGCGATTGAGCAGCTGTGCTTGCGACTAGACGGCAGTGGCATTCCCTATATTCGTACGCGTGAGCCAGGTGGCAGTCCGTTTGCGGAGCGTTTGCGCGCTATATTATTAGACCCTGCAACGGATATCGAGGATGATACTGAGCTGTTGCTGCTGTTTGCCGCGCGCTGTGATCATATGCAGCAAGTGATTCTACCTTCGCTACAGCAGGGTACATGGGTGATATGTGACAGATTCACAGACTCAACCATCGCCTATCAAGGATTCGGACGTGCACATGGTGATGTTGCTGACCGAGCTAAGATTGACACGCTTATCAGTCAGTTCGTACCGCAGTTGCCTGAGCTGACTTTATGGTTGGATTTACCGATATCAGAAGGCATGGCACGCGCCAATAAGCGCGGTGCTGCCGATCGTTTTGAGCAGCAAGCAACCGAGTTTTTTACGTGGGTGCATACCGGTTTTAGTACGCTTGCTGCCCAGTACCCTGAGCGTATACAGCGTATCGATGCCTCTGGCAGTGCCGATAAGGTCAGTGCACGTATATGGCAGGTGGTGCAAGATAAGTTAGATATTAAATAGCTGTCCGGTTAAGGAGATTCTGAGCTTCCAGATTTTGACTACTTTTATTAATAGGGCGATTGTCAAAATCGTCACCATAAAAAGCCCCAACATCGTGTTGGGGCTTTTTTATAAGCGATTAAGATAGTAGCAGCTACTTCATAAAATTGAGGTATTTTGCAACTGCTCCGACTGTATTAGCTATCTTGCTTCGTATCCTTAGCGATATCAGTGGTATCACTGTCAGGACTTTTATTAACAGCAGCATCCTGTCCAGAATCTGGCAAACGATTGGGGTCGAGCGCGCCCTTTTTAGTCTTAGGTGCATTACCATTACCATTTGTATGGCTGCTAGTAGAGGCTTGGGTCTTTGACACTGCTGTTGCGTTTGCAGACATCACGCCTTTATTATTTGAGCTGGTCGTTGCTGTCTCTGGTGCTACCGTTTTTGTCCCAAGTGCATCAGATGAAGCAGTAGAGTCCATGCTCTTGCTTTGGTTATCTAATGACTTACTACTAGCCGCTGGATTGCTCGTATCTTGCTCTTCATTTTTATCACTCGTTTTATCAATGTCTGTAGAGTTATTTAATATGTCACTATCATCTTCCAGTTCTTTTCCTTTACGCTTGTCAGGCGCTTTTGAGCTGGATTCAAAGTTAGCATCTGCGGCGATACGTGCTTGCTCTTGCTTAGAAGTCACGTCGACGGGCTTTGGTTGCACCTCATCCTCTACCACGAGTGAGATAAGTTTACGGTCACGGGGTACCGTGCCATCGAACTGATCGGTGATGACATGTAGCTTGCCTTCCTTGTCTATCGTATAAAGCGGTACAAACTGTTTGTTGTCCGCTTTATACTGCTCAAAGCTATAGCTGTCCGTGATATTGGTAATTTTGATACGTGCTTTTTTAGATAGCATGCTGGCAAGCTTAGTATAGGTAGCGTCTTTGCCAAACAACCACTGCGAATGAAAGTTTGATTGCTTGTCCTCACGCTCACTTCTGACCTTTTCATCACTGAATTTGAGACGATATAATTTACGCTCGCCAAACTCATGACGATAATGAATCTCGGATAAGGTGTTCATTTCTTTGTCCATACTCATGGCAAACAGACGACCGATACCGATGAGATCAAGGTGATGATCTGCATGATCCGAGATAGGGTTGCCAAAATAAGTACGCAGACCACTCATGCGTGCGCGAGCAATATTGGTATAGTTATTGTGCGCGACGATAACATCGAAGCCTTGATCTTTAAGCGACGTCGCGATGAGTAGTGCAATAGGGTTTGAGCCAACGATCAGAATACCATTGGTTTCAGGCTCACGAACACCTAGCAAGTTACCGACTATTTTTGCGCCCAGACCCTGAATCATGACCGTACCGATGATGACCATAAATACTAGTGGCACAAGCAGCTCAACGCCTTGAATGTCATACTCTTGCAAACGAATCGCAAACAGTGACGAGATCGCAGCGGCTACGATACCACGTGGCCCAATCCAGCTGATCATGAGCTTTTCGTTGGTCTTTAGGTTTGAGCCGATAGCGGATGCCCAGACCGACAGTGGGCGCGCCACAAACATCACGATAGCGAGTAGCACCAAGCCTGCAAAACCCACACTCATTAAGCTTGCCAGCTCCACACGTGCCGCAAGAATAATAAAGAGGACGGAGATGAGTAGAACGGTTAATGATTCATTGAATTCTAAAATGGTCTCACGCGGGAATTTTGGCCAGTTTGCCAAGGCCACGCCCAGTACGGTGACCGTTAGTAGCCCAGATTCGTGCTCTAAATGGTTCGAGACCGAAAACAGTACCAAGACAAAGGCAAGCGTAAACACATTGCGCAAAAACTCAGGGACCATATGACGACGCATGAGGAACGCGAGCGCCCAAGCACCTGCCATTCCCATGGCTGTTGCCAATACGACAATCTTAGCAAACAGTAAGATACTGCTGGCTTCGCCGCCAGAGATAATATATTCATAGACCAATACCACGGCGATCGCGCCGATTGGATCAATGATGATGCCTTCCCATTTTAGGATGTTAGAGATTGTTTTATTGGGGCGTACACTCCGCAGCAGCGGCATAATCACCGTTGGGCCAGTGACGCAGACCAGCGCCCCGAACAGCAGTGCAATCAGTGGATCGACATCAAACAATAGATAAGTCGACAACGCTACGATAGCGATCGTGATAAGCACGCCGACGGATACCAGCATTTGCACGACGGTACCGTGTTGCTTAATTTCGTCAAACTCTAGGGTGAGCGAGCCTTCAAATAGAATAATCGCCACGCCCAAAGAGATAAAGGGGAACATCAGCTCACCCAATACCAAATCAGGGTCAAATACCCCCAGTACTGGTCCGATGACGATACCAATCAGTAATAAAAACAAAATGGATGGTTGCTTCAAATACCAAGCCAACCATTGGGCGGCAATGCCGATCCCAACCACGCCGGATAGCAGTAGGGCGGTATCCATAAATTAATCCTTTTATAATCTTGTCATATGTTATATCTAGCAATAGAACCTGTAAAATGGTCATTTATAGTCAAACCCACTAAAAAACAGTGCACTCATTATGAATGGGCAATCAGATTCATTTGGCGTAACGTTTCATAACTATATAGGCGCTCAATGGTAATGACGCTCTTTATTATATAATCAGCGATAGTTTTCAATCATGAGCTGTTATTGAGAGCATTTGTCCATGACCTATGAGACGACCGACTATTATGAGACACAATATTCGCCAGATATGATATATGGTATAAAGTAGCAAAGACAAAAGCACCGCTAGATAAATAGTGCGGCTCTAAAAATACAAAAGAGAGAAAATAAAGCCGGTGTCAATCAGTTAGATAAACGCATGACCAACCACATCAGTAAGTAGCTGATTTTTGTTTATTCAATTAATGGTATTGCTTGTCATCATAGCACGGTTTTATTTTATCCCTAGGTAGACAGCGCTGGCCACGATATCATCTTGTCGCCATAAAGTTATACAAAGTCAGTATGAAATCGCTGTGCCTTGGGTTATTCTGCATGATGGAGAACAGCTCAAGATAACGTTTTTATTCATCATACAGTAGCGGCGTTTGTCATGCACGCTGCAAGCGATGACTGTCAATAAGTAGCAATCAGTAAGCCAGTAAGTAGAAATCAGAATGCCTGTAGCAAGTTCAACTGCCTATCGCTATCAATAGAGCTGTGGCTATCACCTATAACAACGATGACTCATAAGGAAGACGAGATGCCTATCAATACGCCTAACAGACAGAGTGCTGTCGGAATACAGCACTGGCTACAAAGCAGCATGCTGGCATTTACTGTCAGTACTGTGATGATTGCTGGTATCAATGTCACGACGATAAACAGTGCGCAGGCAGCAGTGACCACAGCTGACTTCTCTGGTCTGGTTCAACAGGTCACGCCCGCCGTTGCTCGCGTGAACGTCACCAAAACCGTGAGTGAGGCTGAGCTTGCCAAGGCGCAAACGGCAGAGTTGTTACGACAGTTTTTTGGTGATCGTGTGCGTATCCCTGATCGAGCGGCCACGCCAGCGATTGAACATGCTTATGGGACGGCTTTTTTTGTCACAACGGATGGTTATATGCTGACCAATCATCATGTGATCGAAGGCGCTGACAAAATAACCGTTACCCTCAATGACAGAACAGAGCTTGATGCGACGTTGGTCGGGAGCGATGAGCGCTCAGATGTGGCTGTATTAAAGGTTGAAGGCAAACAGTTCCCAGCATTACCAATTGGCGACTCGAATGTCTTAAAAGTAGGAGAGCCAGTCTTAGCGATTGGTTCACCTTTTGGTTTTGACTACTCAGCCTCCGCTGGCATCGTGAGTGCAAAATCTCGTAGCTTCTCGCGTGAGACCAGTGTGCCCTTTATTCAGACGGATGTGGCACTGAATCCTGGCAACTCAGGTGGTCCCTTATTCAATCAGCGTGGTGAGGTGATTGGTATTAATTCGCGTATCTTTAGTGGGACTGGCGGATACATGGGGCTGTCATTCTCTATTCCAATCGATGCGGCTATGGACATCTATGAGCAGCTCAAGACTAATGGTGAAGTGACCCGTGCCTATATGGGTATTTACCCACAAGATATCGATCGTAATCTGGCCGAGGCATATCAGTTAGATAAACCTCAAGGTGCTCTACTGACTCGTGTCTCGCCAGATTCGCCAGCGCAAAAGTCAGGACTGAAACCTGGCGATGTTATCTTGCAATACAATGATGTGCAGATCATGCAAGCCGCTGATCTATTAAACCTACTGAATCGCGCCCGTCCAAATGATGCCTTTCGAGCCTACATTCAGCGCAATGGTAAAAAAATGACGGTCAGTGGTAAGCTCACTTATGCCCCTGATGACGTCCGAGCACAAAGTGGCGATCAGCAGAGTAATGATGTGCAGCTCGGGTTACGTTTGCGTGATTTGACACCAGATGAGCAAGCAGAGATTGCCGTCGATAATAAGACAGGCATTCTGGTGACGATGGTCGATCCGACTGGATTGGCAGCACGCTCAGGCATTTTGGCTGGAGATGTGATTACCAATTTTCACCAAAAACCTATTAAACAAGTCACGGATTTTTCAGGTGCAATCTCATCACTTCCCCAAAAAGGCGTGGTCACCATCGAAATCATCCGTCAGGGCATCCCTGCGATTATTGGCCTGCGCATTGAATAGCGACACTGGTGAGTACACTATTTAGCAGCAATCATGACAGTAGCTATTAACAATTGTACTTGTCTATCGTAGAGCTCGACCTCTATAATGTTTGATTTTTTATAAAATGGCTGAGAATGTATCCTATATCACAACCCATTATTTGGGTGAGGTATGGCACATTCAACACGCTCTCATGTGCAATGAGTCTCTAGATAGGCTCATTGCACTATGCAACAGCTAGGTAATTATGACTGACCCCGCACTTCACACGTTCATTGTCTACACGTCAGCAGCATTGCTAGCGTATACCGTACTGTGGTCAGGGCTACAAACGTTCAATGCCAATCCAACCAACCGTTTTATGCGTATTTGGCTCAAGTTAGCCTTGTATTATGCCGCCTATACCATGCCTTTCTGGGCGGTGTTATTAATGATGGTGTGGTCGCAAGATTCAATGTCGGTATCAGTGTTAGGCCAGATGCCATTATCGCTACTGCTGGTAGCACTCTCACTGATGGGTCTGTACTTTTATACCGTGGTGATACAGCCCAATCGCTTACGGTTAGAGCATCATGCCATCGATTTGGATTTGTCGACCTCTCTAAAGGTAGCGGTATTGTCAGACTTACGCATTGGCATATATGGTGGCAAGCCGCGCCATATTCGTAAGCTCGTGACCACTATTAATGCTCTATCGGCAGATGCGGTATTGATTACTGGTGACTGGTTGTATTACCCAAGTGCCGATCTGGTAGGGCAGCTCATGCTGTTTAAAGGGGTGAATAAACCTGTTTATACCGTGATGAGTACTTCTGATTTAAACTATCAGTCTATAAATACGACCAAGCAAGGTCAGCCATTATTAGAAGATACCTTGGCCAGTACGTTTGATGTGTTAGATATCAACTATATTGGTCAGCAATGTACCTCATTGCCACTTACGTCTGCTGGATCTACCCATAAAAAATCAGCGGTGAATCCAATCGCTAAATCAGATGACAAGGATATCATCGAGCAGGACACTCTAAATAGAGCGATGGTCGCGATACTGTGTGGCTGGCAAGATTTTCCGGATACCAATCAAGATAGTGCAGCGGCAAACACGACTGACAAAGCCACGCTCGGTGCCGAAATTGCCAATGCCATAAGCCCTGTCATTATTTTGGGCTCACGATTTGATAGTATTAGTGATTTGCCAAAAGCTTTACAGCCACGTCCCTTATTGATTACGGGTGCTGCAAAAGCCATCCAAAAAAACATATGGCTGGCACACAAGCAAAAAGACATTCAGCGTAGCCATGAGCAATCGACGCTTCTTAATAACAGCCGCATGGGTAAACCTCGCGGTTTATACCAGCATGCCAGTGCACAAATATTTGTCAGCAGTGGCATTGGCACACGTGGTTTGCCGTTTCGTCTGTATCGCCCCACGATTGACGTGTTGACGATTCGTTAATCATATTCAAAAGTCTCATCAGAGATTGTGTATGATGTGATGTTGATGCCCATGCATAAGTCCATTTAGCTATAAGGGTTTGGCCGAATATTTATGGCTTTTGGTATCCAAATCACTGTATGTTTTTTGCATGCAATTTATCTATTGCGCATCAATTGATTGATAGCGGTCAAACCAAAATATGCTACACTAACAGGCGTTTTTATGATTATGTTTTGGCCGTCTGAGAGATACTTGCAGTCATCTATATAGACAATGCCGATATTGACGTGGATACGGAGTATCTTTGTCACTATTATAACTAGATATAAGTAGATAAAGACGTAGCATCATCATCAGGCAAGATATGACCATGACCGTTTATCAATATATAAGCGATTTTTGGCACTTGCATACGACCTATCATGTGACAGCTTTTATAAAAGCTAGGATAATATAGTAAGGCATGGCTATGAGCACAGCATACGACGAGATCAAAACCCGATTACAAGGTTCAATGGTAGCCTTGGTAACGCCCATGCACCCTGACGGTAAGGTTGATTATAAACGTCTGGCAGATCTCATAGACTGGCAGATTGAGCAAGGCACCCATTCCCTTGTCGCTGTCGGTACTACCGGTGAGTCGGCAACCCTATCTATGCAAGAGCACAGCGATGTCATTCGCTACTTTGTGCAGCATGTCAAAGGTCGTGTACCAGTCATCGCAGGTACGGGTGCTAATAATACGATGGAAGCCATCAAGCTGACTCAAGATGCAGCAGACGCTGGTGCAGATTGTGCATTATTGGTTGCGCCTTATTATAATAAACCGCCTCAAGAAGGCCTGTATCAACACTATAAAGCCATTGCTCAAGCGGTGAACATTCCGCAGATGCTCTATAACGTGCCAGGACGTACAGTCGTTGATATCGCTCAAGAAACAGTAGAACGTTTGGCTGATATCGATAATATCGTGGCGATTAAAGATGCGACAGGCTCTGTCAGCCGCGGCGAGCAATTAATCAAAGTCGTAGGCGATAGAATCGTCATCCTATCTGGCGATGACGGCACCGCACTTGAATTAATGAAAGTAGGCGGCAAAGGCAATATCTCAGTCACTGCCAACGTAGCACCCAAAGCCATGAGCGAGACTTTTTCCGCAGGCTTACGCGGGGATTTTGATACTGCAGATAGAATCAATGACGTGGTCAAGCATCTGCATCGCGATCTGTTTATCGAATCAAGCCCTATCCCAGCCAAGTACGCCTTGCATAAAATGGGCATTATCGATAAAGGTATCCGTCTGCCACTCGTCTGGCTCGCAGAGCAGCATCATGCGACTATTGATGAAGCATTGATCCGAGCAAACATACTATAAACTGATACTCAGCGATTTTAGACTTGCTACAAGCTCGATGGTTGATATTCAAGCCAGTAGCAAGTTAACTTATCATGATAAGTCAATCGCCCAAATGAGCCATCACTGCTAATTCAGAGAGACACTATGATGAAAACATCATCAACAACGGCAAAGATATTTCCTGCAATGCTGACCTTAGTTTTGGGTAGCACTTTAGTCTTGAGCGGTTGCCAAAGCACCAAAAACTTGCTTGGTAAGCGTGATAACGGCAGTCTTGATTATCAGCAAAGCAAAAAGCTTGCGCCGATAGAGTTGCCTGCAGCTCAAGAAACAGCGCCATTTGTCCCTTTATACTCAACACCCAATACAGGTGCGAACACGCTCACGCTACAGAACGAATCAGGCAACCAGTACCAATTGCCAAAGCCTCAGCGTGCTGTGAGTAACCAGTAACTCTTCAAATTAAATTTATCCATACCACTGACTTAATCATTATTTATGACAATCAAAGCGATAACGTCAAATAAAAGTCAGTGGTAGCTGCGCGTTTTTACCACATAAGCTTGAACGAACAGGAACCCCCATAATGCAAAAGCAACAAATGCTGTATAAAGGTAAAGCCAAATCTGTATATGAAACAGAAGACAACGATCTTCTGATTCTACATTTCCGTGACGATACCTCAGCGCTTGATGGCAAACGTATCGAACAATTGGCACGTAAAGGCGTGGTCAATAACCGCTTCAATGCGTTTATCATGCAAAAACTGTCTGATGCTGGCATCGAAACGCATTTCGAAAAGCAATTATCTGACGATGAAGTATTGGTCAAGCGTCTGGATATGATTCCTGTTGAGTGCGTGGTCCGTAACTTTGCTGCTGGTAGTCTGGTACGTCGTTTGGGCTTAGAAGAAGGCCAAGAATTGACGTCTCCTACCTATGAGCTGTTTTATAAAGATGATGCGCTCGGTGATCCGATGGTGAATGAGTCTTTATCAATTTCGCTTGGTTGGGCGACCAAAGAGCAATTGGCTAAGATGGAAGAGCTTACCTATCAAGTCAATGATGTACTAAAAGCATTGTTTGATGAGGGTGATCTAATCCTAGTTGATTTCAAACTTGAGTTTGGTGTCTTCCATGACCGTATCGTGTTAGGTGATGAGTTCTCACCAGATGGCTGCCGTATCTGGGATAAGAACACTAAGAAAAAGCTGGACAAAGACCGTTTCCGTCAGTCATTAGGTGATGTGATCGAAGCGTATGAAGAGGTCGCTGACCGTATTGGTGTGCCACTGAGCTAAGTAGTCAATGTTTAGCGTAAAGCAAAAAAAACTGAGCCATGTGCTCAGTTTTTTTATGGCGTTATATTAATTTGGGTTTCCTAGTGGGGATTATTTGCAGAACAGATGGTAAAAAAGAAAAGTAATAACCACTTTTTTACAAATATTTTTATTAGGAAGGGTCATGCTTCTTCGTTTTATTGCACGTCATAGCACATTAATTATGCCAGCTTGTGCAATTGTGGGCTTTGTTTTTCCAAACTTGTCCAACGCAGTATTAGTATATTTACCCCAAATACTGTTCTTCTTGATGTTTTTTACGTTATTAGGTATTGACCAATATGCGCTGTTAAAACGTATAGCGACAAGCTATGTGTGGGTTTTTGCCCTACTACAAAGCGGGGGTATGAGTCTGGTTTTAATACTAATTGCTTATGCGCTCGGTGTACGTGGCGATTGGCTGTTGGCTATTGCAGGTCTTGGTGCCACGGCCCCATTGTTTGGCAGTGGTGCATTGGTCAATGCAGTGGGGTTTGATGCACAACTGGCGACGGCAAAAACCATCGCTGCCACGCTCATTATGCCATGTACATTATTGGGCGTATTGTGGCTATTAGGCGATAAAAATGCGCATGTAGACATTGGCACTTATATCAATCGTTTGCTAGTCTATATTGCTATGCCCATGGTGCTAGCGTTAGGGGTACGACGATTCGTTTCACCTACTATTTTGTCACGTTATTATCCCAAAATTGGACAGTTTAATATCTTACTGCTGATGTTGTTTCCACTGGGACTGATGGCAGGATTTCGTGATACCTTTGACCATAATCCGTGGCAAGCATTGTTATTACTGGTGCTAAGCTCGGTATTGGCATTGGTGTTTTATTTTACGGCTTATATCATATATCGGCGTTTTGGCTATGAAAATGCCATTATCGCTGCGTTGGTGTGTGGTGGCCGCAATGTATTACTTGCTTACACCATAACAGCACCTTTTATGGGTGCGGTATTTTTACCGTTATTGGGTGCTTTTCAATTACCAGCATTTTGCTTACCCTTACTGGGCAAATATATGGCAAAACGCCATACAACATAAAACTCGACCTATGGATCTAAAGTCAGGTTGTGATTCTTATCCATCTACTAATAATGCTTAGTGATAAAATCCTCTCTAGCCATAACTATTGATGTTCACTACACGCTATGAACATCATCTCTTTAGACACAATTTTTAGCTTAACTTGTATAAAAAATCAAACATAGTGCCAACATTGTCTTCAATACCTTGCCTGACTTTTATGCTAATTTATTAATACTCGTTTATTAATATTTGGTCATATCAATCAGATGATAAAATAAGGAAAGGTTGCGCTAATGTCTACTGCCTCATCAACTGTTTTAGGCCCTAGCTGGTTTACTCGTCCTACCTGTGTGGTCGCGGCCGACTTGGTGGGCAAAGTCTTGTGTCGAAAGCTGACCGACAGCGATGGATCAGAAAAAATATTACGTATGCGTATCTCTGAGACCGAAGCCTATATCGGTCAACATGATCCAGCCTGTCATTCTCATGCAGGGTCACGAACGGCACGCACAGAGATTATGTATGAGCAAGGCGGTGTGTTCTATATCTATCTGACCTACGGTGTGCATCATATGCTAAATCTCATTAGTGGGCATTCAGAGTCGCCTGAATCAGTATTGATTCGTGCTGGGTTTTTGACGGATGATAGTGATCGCTTGATTGAAGAAGAGCAGCTCATCTCAAATCAGCAGCTCACGCATCCTAAGCAATTTGCAGGTCCTGGGAAGCTGACAAAGCGTTTGCAAATTGACCGTGATTTATATGGTAAGCCTATCACGCCAGCCTCAAACGTTTGGGTCGAAGATGATGGTTGCCAGCCACCCGTGTCGCTGCGTCCACGTATTGGTATTGATTATGCAGGCGATGCCAAAGACTGGCTATTACGCTACATATGGACCGATCATCCTTCTTTATCCAAGAAGTAGCAGTTTTATGATTTTTTAAATCTATTTTAAGAGGCAAGTCCATGTATAAGCTCACTGTTTTTATTCCTGATGAGGCATTAGACAAAGTGAAGTATGCTTTATTTACGGCTGGCGCTGGCAGCATTGGCGATTACGAGCAGTGTTGTTGGCAAGTTCAAGGGGTAGGGCAGTTTATGCCATTGGCAGGCAGTAACCCGCACATAGGCAAGCACGACAGTCTAGAGGCGGTCAATGAATGGCGAGTTGAGATGGTCGTCGATGCCGCATTCATTACTGCGACTATCGCCGCGTTAAAAGCAGCGCACCCGTATGAGACACCAGCATATGACGTCATCGAGGTGCTAGATTTTTAAGTTGATAAAGCTAAAACATCGGCTCATAACATGAAAAACTGGTTATAAAAAGACCCAACAAGCCATTAAACGACCTATTGGGCTTTAAAGCTTATGATGTCTTAAATACAAACTAAAAGAGATCATAAGTATTTAGAACGTCACTAATCTTTTTTGATCTTAATTACATTATAGCTTGGGTAGCCAAGCTCAATTTTATAATCATCGCGACCACGCTCAGCCTCGACCTTAATTTTTCGATCGCCTTTTTTGTATTTCACGTCTTTGACACGGTATCCCATGCTGCTGACTTTATTGGCAGCTCGACGCTCAATAGTAGCTGAGTAAACATCTTTATCTGCTTTTTTATGCTTGTCTTTGTGTTTTTTATGCTCTTTATCATCTTTGTGGACATCTCCATAGATGTCGTCATAGACATTATAGCCGCTAGGTGTGGTAACACAGCCAGTCGTTACCGCCAATACGGCTGCGATAATACCGCCAGATACGACAGTTTTGAGCGTTGAAGCTGATAAATTTTCCATAAAGATTTCCTCATAATATATGCACTGCCGCTCACCAAGGATTGAGCATTGCAAAGTAATTGGCTAAAGACACAAACAGATAAGATCAACGAAGCACTATGGCTTCAAAGCACGGACTTGCAACATTGCTCTGATCAAATAAGCTTTAAAGCAATCAGTCTTTTTTAACTCTAATAACGTCTAGATTTGGATAGCTCAGCCATATTTCATATTTTTGTGAACCACGTTTTGCCTCAATTTCGAATACACCGCGCTTATTTTTTTCTTTAAGGTCGATACTGTCGACACGATAGCCCATAGACCTTACTTTACTGACAGCACGGCGCTGAATCGCTGGGTAACGTGACTCTCTTTTAATCATGTCTTCTACATCGTCTTTTTTATAGCGCTTGTCATTCTTGTATTTGCCATTACCTTTATACTTATCTTTCTTGTCATGGTTATTATCTTTGCTATAGCTGTTCTGCTCCCAGTTATTTGACCATGCTCTTTTATTTGAGCTGATGAGTCTGAGAGCTGGGTAAGTATATTTGAGCTCATAAGCTTGGTTGTCCTTTTTGGCAAAGGCAGTGATGGCTCGATCGCCACGATAACTGTCAGATCTAATGTCCATGACCTGATAGCCTTTACGGCGCAAGTCCTGACGTAATTGCTGGCTGACACGGGTAAAGCTATCGTTTTGGCGATTATTATCACTGCGATACACAGACTGATTGTCATAGCCTGGCCCTACTACGGTACAACCGACAGTAGTACCCAATAATGCAATAACAAGACCAGCAGACACAGTTGTCTTAAATGAGAACAGCTTTAGAGGTTCCATAATGCAATATCCTATAAGGTTTTCAAAGAGCATGTGATAGATATAGTAGTATCACTCGCCGCATGATAAGTTGTAGAGCGTCTTTATATAGCAATATTTTGATAAGTCTCTATTGTTAATAATGTCAGAGATTATCTTCTCGGAAATATTTTCTTACATTCTCCATAGTAAGACACAAAGCTTTATATTAAGTGTCTTTTACGTTAACAAGTTGTAATCATTAAGATAATTAAAACCGTGTAAGCATATGCTTACACACAATGACGTTTACGCGACTTAACATGGCAGTGATAGTTTGGCATTATAGTCACACGGCATTAGGGAATGTGACTCAAGGATTGAGTTAACCGTATCAAGGATGATGTTTCAATTACCAGAATCAGGATGACGATGGTAGCTGAAATACGGACACATAACCTGTGCTGATAGCAGCAGTTAATACTGAACGCTGTAGTGTAGTAAAAGGGCAGGATGCCCAGTATCATAATATACTGAATATTTATGCAAGGATGCATAGAAAGCAGTCGTGATAGGTAACATGGATAGTTAACAATAAAACCGCATAACAATTCATTGCTATGCGGTTTTATCGTGTCTGGGTGATGCTAATTAGCATATCCGATCATACCAATATCAAATTTATTGCTCAGTTTAATGTGTGCCGTTATCAACCGCCCATAAAAAAACCACATAATATCCTATGTGGTTTTTTGCTTACTACGTTAAACTTGCTGTTTTGAACTTGGCATCTTAAAAATACTGTCTTCTAAGACAGCCTACTTAGTACTTGTTTTCGCGGCGCCAGTTATCGACTTCACGTTCAGCATCATCCTTACTATGGCCATAGCGCTCTTGGACTTTGCCGACCAGCTTGTCACGGCTGCCTTCAACGTGTAGCAAATCATCATCCGTTAGATCAGCCCATTTCTGCTTTACTGACCCTTTTACTTGGTTCCATTCACCTTTTAGCGTATGTTCGTTCATTGTTAATTCCTTTTTTATTGGTTGTTTTATTAGTCTTACAGATACTTACTTTGTTATCAACTTCTGTGGAACAGGTGGAGCATATTCTATTATTGTTTATTATTTTTATAATGTAATGTTGAACAAAGGCATTTAGTGGGCATCTTTACTGTCTTATTGTTATTCGTGCCTTTTTATTATTTTCACTAAGTGTTGACTGCCTTGTGGTATTAAATATAGGCTCATTTATAAATCGTGTCTGTACATCCAATGTTTATAGTGTTGCTTAATTATGGTGAGCGTGCAGTGTGTGTTATCTGGAGGGTCGCTATAGTCATAAATCGTAAATTATGTCTATTGTGCGTTATGATGATTGACGAGTTAACCCAACATTTTGACAGATTTTATCATTGAAAATGGCCAGTAGAAAAAGAGCAACTAGAAAAAGAGTAACTGTTTGCATATGAAGCAGCTACTCTTTTTTATTGGTCATAATTAAGAATGAACGGATTCTGTTATTTCTCTAGAGTCGATAAGTAACGCTGATAACGTTTGGTCAGTCTCTTTATACGAATACGATCCTTAACGAGCGAGAGTATCGGTGAGGCATTCGGTTTAGGTCGCTTGCCTTTACTCATACGCTGTAGTTGGCGTTTGATGACAGCCATAGTCGCGAGTGCACTCATTGTCTTGTCTTTCCAGCGTACAACGGGGTCATGAGCACTCAGCGTGCTGTCCTTTTTCCAATCATTGGGTAAGGAAGGGTTCATGGCCAATGCCGTTCCCATACCGACGATATCAATTCCTTGAGCCAACACATCTTCTGCAACAGCCAATCGTCTAACGCCACCGGTAGTCATGACAGGCATTGTAGCGACCTGCGCAATCTCCTTTGCAAAGTCTAAAAAGTAGGCTTCTCGCTGCAGAGTCTGTCCATCTGCTGTATTGCCTTGCATAGCGGGGCTTTCATAACTGCCACCAGACAGCTCGACCAAATCAACTGCCAACTCATTCATGGCCAGAACAACCTGCCGTGCATCTTTGGCATCAAATCCGCCCCGTTGAAAATCTGCCGAATTTATTTTTACCCCAACTGCAAAACTGGGCGAGACTTGAGCACGAACTGCGTTGATAACTTCAATGAGTAAACGCATTCGGTTTTCAATCGAGCCACCGTATTGATCGTCTCGTTTATTGGTGAGTGGCGATAAAAACTGTGAAATAAGATAGCCATGCGCGGCATGAATCTGCACACCATCAAAACCTGCTTGCTCAGCCTTTACAGCCGTATCAGCAAACCGTTGTATCAACTGCTCGATATCTGATTGGGTCATCGCACGAGGCTTGCTAAACAAATGAGAGTATTTGCCCAAATCCATAGCCACGTCAGAAGGGGACAATACATCACCGCCCATCGCTGCATACACTTGGCGACCTGGATGATTGAGCTGCATTAAAACGCGCGTGTCGTTTTGCTTGGCAGCCTGCGCCCACGTTCTAAAAGGGGCTATATCACTATCTTTGTTCAATACGACTCCACCGGGCCCAGTCATTGCGCGACCATCGACCATGACATTACCTGTAATCAATAATCCTGTACCGCCATTTGCCCAGCCTCGATATAGACGTAACAAAGCTGCGCTTGGAATCTGGCCTGTGTCCGCCATGTTTTCTTCCATGGCCGCCTTTGCCAAACGATTGGATAGTGTGATGCCACACGGCAATGTAAAAGGTGAAAAAACGGGAGATGTCATGATAATAACCTCAAAAATATTGTTTTGTGAAGCATGAGTTCTGCTATGGGTTTGACTATAGACTTATTGTTTAAATGACTATAGTCTTATAGTTGAAATAATAGTTGTCAGCATTTGAGTATTATCATCACATTTTTTTGCTGCAATAGCACTGTAGATAAATTACTGACGTGTAGAATAAATGGTTTAACAAGTAGGGATACCTGTGTCGTGACTGTACTAATCCAAGAGACCACCGCACCCATAGAATCAAAGCGCGAGCTGGCAAAAGCCAAAACGCGACGTGCGCTGCTAAAAAGTGCGCTACGACTGTACAGCTTAGAAGGTGCTCAGGGTATGAGCATGAATAAAGTGGCCAAAGGTGCTGGCATTGCGCAGCCCAGTTTTTATAACCATTTCGATAGCCTAGACGCGCTACAAAACGAGCTGAGCGCTCAGCTAAAAGACAACTACCTATCACCCATGCGACTGGCATGGGTCGATATGCTCAAAGATTACGATGTTCTAAGCAAAGAGCAGTTTACTCAGCAGTGTCAGGACTGCCTGGTGATGATTTTTGATTCTGCCTTTCAAAACATCGCCTTGTTTCAGCATTTGTTAGAAGATCGCCCTCGGTTTACTGCCAATATAGAAAACCAATCTTCGTTAAACAATGGACTGGGTAATCTGGTCACCGAGATACAAGAAGAGTGGACAGAGATATTCATTCAAGGATTGCAGCTATCCAACCGTTCTTGTGAACGCAGCGCTGTCAATCTTTGTGTTGATATTGCTGCTGCACAAGTACATGAGCTCATATTAGGCTGTCATCAGCAGCGCTACTCAAGGCAGCAAGCGATTGATACGTTAAGCAGCAGCTTTGATGCACTGTTCGCCAATTTTTTGCACGGAAGCAATAGTAGTGAATAACGATAATAAGCGACAACTATTATCGTAAAAACTAGGATTAATCAAACACAACAGGGAGAGTTATTATGGCCACAACCATTGCTACACCAACGTTAGGCGAAGAGCAAACGCATTTTAGAACTTGTACATTGTGCGAGGCGATGTGCGGTGTTGAGATAAAACATGATGGCGAAAAAGTATTATCGATCAAAGGCGATAAAAATGACCCTTTTTCTCAAGGGTATATTTGTCCAAAAGCCACCGCTTTGCAGGATTTGCATGAAGATCCTGACCGTCTGCGTCAGCCTGTTGAGAGAACGGCGGATGGTTGGAAAACGCTCAGTTGGCCAGAAGCACTGGATAAAGTGGCCGCAGGTATTCAATCAGTACAGCAAAAATATGGCCAAAACGCATTGGGGGTATATCTTGGTAACCCTAACGTACACAATATGGGCGGTATGCTGACCATCAAACAGCTACTCACTAGCTTAAAAACTCGCAGTCGTTTTTCTGCCACCTCAATCGATCAATTGCCACACCATATCGTCAGTATGCACTTATTTGGCCATATGTTACGTATTCCAGTTCCTGATGTGAATCACACCCAATACATGCTCATTATTGGTGGCAATCCGCTTGCCTCTAACGGCAGTATCATGACCGCACCAAACATGCGCCAAAAGCTAAAAGATATTAAAGCCCGTGATGGTAAAGTGGTGGTCATTGATCCACGCCGCACAGAGACTGCTGATATCGCTAGTGAGCACCATTTTATTCGCCCCGCGACAGACGTGTTGCTATTACTCGCGATGCTGAATGAAATCTATGCGCAAGGCTATGCGAAGCTAGATAGCAAAGTCGCTGCATTGGCACCTGAGATTGATCGACTTGCTCTGTTTGCTAAAGAGTACACAGCTGAGTCAGTCGCTGCTATTACAGGTATCACGGCACCTGAAATCAAACGTATTGTCAAAGAATTCTGCGAAGCGGAAAGCTCAGTCTGCTATGGCCGAATGGGTATTTCGGTGCAAGAGTTCGGCCTATTGAGCCAGTATCTGTCGATGGTCATTAATATCGTCACAGGGCGCTTAGATGAAGTGGGTGGATTGATGTTCCCCAACCCTGCAATGGATGTTGTGAACAGCTCAGGCCCAGGCTATTTGGGTAAACGCCACAGCCGCGTGAGCAATTTGCCTGATTTTAATGGTGAGTACCCTGTGGTTGCCATGGCAGATGAGATGTTGGTCGAAGGTGAGGGGCAATTAAAAGGGTTCGTCACTGTTGCAGGTAACCCTGTGCTCAGTACACCAAATGGTGAAAAGCTAGACGAAGCGCTGTCAAAACTAGAGTTTATGGTGTCACTCGATTACTTTGTGACCGAGACCAGTCGTCATGCCAATATTATCTTGCCGCCTGTATCGCCACTAGAGCGTGACCATTACGATGTGACGTTTAATGGATTTGCGGTGCACAATGTCGCCAAATACTCGCCAGCTTTGTTTGAGAGATCAGAAGAGACGAGACATGATTGGGAAATTTATTTAGAGCTGGCAGATCGTTTGGATAAAGATGCGCCAGAAGCAACGCAAAAAGAGCGTGCAGCGATAAAAGCATTTGGGCCGAAATTTGTTTTAGAGCAAGGTCTAAAGTATGGGCCTTATAAAGAAATCACGTTAGATGTACTCATGGAAAACCCGCATGGTATCGACTTAGGGCCATTACACAGTATGTTGCCAGACGCTATCAAGCATGCAGACAAGCAGATTCATCTTCATGTGGATTTCTATCAAGCGGATTTGGCACGGGTGAGAGAGATGGTAAAGCAGTATAATGATGATGAGATTTTGCTCATTGGCCGTCGCCATGTGCGTAGCAACAACTCATGGTTGCACAATAGCCATCGATTGGTAAAAGGCAAATCTCGTTGTACGTTGATGCTGCATCCTGACACAGCGGCGCAGCATGGTATCGTTGATGGTCAATCTGTAAAAGTCACCTCGCGGATCAGCAGTGTGATCATTGCAGCAGAAGTGACGGATGAACTGATGCCAGGTGTGGTCAGTATCCCGCACGGCTTTGGTCATGGACGTAAAGGGGTCAAGCAAAAGATTGCCCAAGCGCATGCGGGGGTGAGTGTTAACGATTTGACAGATGATACCCTAATCGATCAGCTGAGTGGAAATGCAGCCGTCAATGGCGTGCCTGTGCAGTTAGAAGCGCTTGAATCAGTAACAGATGACGTATTGGCTACGGCATCATAAATCTTAATGGGTAGCACAGTAATATAAGTCTTTCCCTAAATTTAAAAGAAGGCGCTCACCTATAGTAAGCGCCTTCTTTTTTGCACGAAATCTTAATCTATCGCTTATTTGATTAAGTGCTCATACCCACAAAGTCAAAATCAACGTTAGGGGTTTCGCCTTGGATTAATAAACTAAGGGCTTTTGCAGAACCACAAGAATGCGTCCAACCAAGCGTACCATGACCAGTATTGAGCCATAAGTTGTCAAAAGTAGCTGAAGCGTTATGACTACCATGTTTAACTTGACCGCAGTGTGCACGACCAATAAGGGGCACGTTCGATGGGGTCATCGGGCGCAGTCCTGTCCAATATTGCACCGAGTTTGCGATAATTCCTTTGGGGAACAATTGCTGTACACGCCGAGTAATTGCTTCACAGCGAGTGGTATTCAGATCTAAGTTATAGCCATTAAATTCTGCGGTGCCAGCCACCCGTAATTTATCACCCAATCGTGAGGTGACCAGTTTAAACTCATCATCAATCAAGCTAACAAAAGGCGCTAAATGCGGCGCTCGTGGGTTGACGGTATAAGTAGCCGAATAGCCTTTTGCCGGAAATATTGGCGCGTGTATGCCCAAAGGTTTTAGCAGAGGTACGCTATAGCTGCCAAGCGCGACCACATGACTATCAGCCGTGAAAGTTTGCGCGTTTTCGCCTTTTGGACGGATAGTAATACTATGTACATGAGGACGGGCAGAGTCAGCATCAGCATCAGCATTGAGTGCTAAAATCTCGGTATCATATAAGAACTTTACGCCTGCATCGATGCAGCGCTGCGCCAAACGTTGGGTAAATAGATGGGCGTTGCCAGACTCATCACGACTGGTATAGGTTGCCCCAGTCAGTTTATGAGCAATTGGGTAGAGGGCTGGCTCCAAACTGACAGCATTATTGATATCAATTACGTAGCGCTCACAACCAAGTGCTTGCATGCGTTCGGTTGGTTCGATGGCGGCATCAAATTCTGCCTGATTGGTATAAAAATGCATGATGCCGCGTGTTTGTTGTTCGTAATTAATATCAATATCTGCACGCAGCTGCTGCAAAGCATCTCTAGAATATAATCCTAAGCGTACCATCTGCACTAGATTGGCATCGGCTCTATCGGCGCGGCACTCTTGCAAAAACTGCATGGCCCATTTGAGCTGCGCTTTATCCGCACGCAAGCGATACAGTAGTGGAGCATCCTCTTTAAACAACCATTTGAGCGCTTTCATCGGAGTCGCAGGATTGGCCCAAGGCGTGGCATGAGACACTGATATTTGACCACCATTTGCGAACGAGGTTTGCATGCCTGCGGCAGGTTCACGCTCAATCACAGTCACATCATAGCCTGCTTGACGTAAATACCATGCGGTGGTGATGCCCACCACGCCTGCTCCGAGTACCGCAATATGTGTCATAGGATTCTCTATGCTCATGTTAATCATGATGGTAGCGCTGTATTAATCTACCATCACCTTTGCTGCGTCGCTTGCTTGATCCGATTTACTTTTATTTTGGACGTGCAACATCTACCTGTAGAGCAGCTGGCAAGTCCAATATGCTCAAATCGCTTTCTGCTAACTGTTCAGGGCGAGCAACGATAAGAGCTATAAAACCCTCGTCATTTTTCATGGCATTGACCACTTGGATTTTATCAAGTTTGTTACCTGCGCTTGGTGCTTCACCGGTGCCTTGTACATAGTGCAAAAATGCTTTGGGTGCAGATTTGAAATAAATACGAGCGATGACTTCTTGACCCAGATAGCAGCCTTTGTCGTAATCCATACCGCCGCGCTGATGCAGACGCAGCTCTTGCGGTTGGAACTCGCCTTGAGTGGCGGCTACAATCCAATAGTTACCAGTGGCAATACTGCACTGCATCCAAGCTTGAGTATCCTCAGTCGTATTATGGTCATCTTTATGGCTAAAGGTTGGCGCGTCTGCTAGGACACAAGGATAAATAGCGACTGGTGCACTGGTCTCAAACTTTGAAAATGCACCATACTTTTTAAGGTGTGCTTGCAATGACTCAGCGCAGTCGCTACTGATGACTACATCATACTGCTTTTCGGCTTGTTTTTTAATCCAAATACCAAATTCAATACGGCCTTTTAAGTTACCGATGGCGGCTGCCTGATAGCTAAGCCCAAGTTTGGTAACATCACAGGTCAATTGTCCTTGAAAGAATTTTTCGGCGTCCTCGCCTTGAATGGTCAATTGTGAAAACTGCGGCAGTGCTGATGTGTCTGGAGACTGGGTCATTGTTATTATCCTTCTGATGAGAGCTTATTTATTAATAATATAGTGGGTAAATCGAAGCGATAAAAAATTATACGGGCGCTTTTATCATTGACAGTATATGTGCACATAAATCTAAATGAGGCTAAGAAGAGTACCACAAAAAACCCTGTCATAAAAAACGTCATCACTAAGTGGTAACTTAAGCATTAAATTGGGCTCAGCACCCAGTTTTCAACCGTATAAATTGGTTAAAAATGATCAGTTACGGTACAATGTTGGCTCTAGTAAAAACCTAATCTGTCATGGCTGCCGAGGAAATAATGAGCTTACCAAATTGCCCTAAATGTGATGCTGAATATACGTATGAAGATGGTGCGTTACTGGTATGTCCAATGTGTGCTCATGAATGGACGGCGGCTGAGACTGATGCTGCGCAAGCTGAAGAGCAAGATGCAGTTATTCGTGATGCAGTGGGTAATGAGCTACAAGATGGCGACGCCGTGACTGTCATCAAAGACTTAAAAGTGAAAGGCTCTTCAATCGTGATTAAAGTCGGGACGAAAGCAAAAAGTATTCGTCTGTTGCCAGATGCCACTGACGGTCATGATATTGACTGCAAACTTGATGGCTATGGCCCGATGAAGCTCAAGTCTTCTGTGGTCAAAAAAGCCTAGTAAGCCAAACGTGCTTGAAAAATTTTATAATAAACAAATATAAAATATACATTTAGTCAAAAAATATAGAAGTTATAAAACATAGAACCTATAAGTAGAGAATAACTATGAGTACTAAAAACGAACAGCTCTTTGCACAAGCCAGTAAACACATTCCAGGCGGCGTCAACTCGCCAGTCCGTGCCTTTGCAGGGGTCGGTGGTACGCCAATCTTTATGCACCGCGCCAATGGTAGCAAGATTTATGACACCGAAGACAATGCCTATATCGATTATGTCGGCTCTTGGGGCCCGATGATTTTGGGTCATGCACATCCAAAAGTCATTGATGCGGTGAAAAAAGCTGCTGATGATGGTTTAAGCTTTGGTACGCCTACACCGTTTGAAACCACAGTTGCAGATAAGATTTGCGAAATCGTTCCTAGCGTGGAGATGATTCGTATGACCAGCTCAGGTACAGAAGCGACCATGAGTGCGATTCGCTTGGCGCGTGGTTATACCCAGCGTGACAAAATCGTGAAGTTTGAAGGCTGCTATCATGGACATTCAGATAGCCTACTAGTAAAAGCAGGTTCTGGTATGGTCGATATCGGTGAACCAACTTCAAAAGGCGTACCTGCTGATTTTGCTAAGCACACGATTACGATTCCTTATAATGATCCGCAAGCGATCAAAGACTGCTTTGAGAAATGGGGCGAAGAAGTCGCTTGCGTTATCTTAGAGCCAATCGCTGGCAACATGAACATGGTCATCCCAACGCAAGAGTTCCATGATACGTTGCGTGCCGAGTGTACTGCCAATGGCGCAGTCTTAATCTTTGATGAAGTCATGACTGGCTTTCGCGTCGGACTTGGCGGCGCGCAAGCACACTTTGGTATTGACCCTGATCTGACTTGCTTTGGCAAAATCATCGGTGCAGGTTTACCTGTTGGTGCTTTCGGCGGTAAAAAAGAAGTCATGTCTTGTATCGCGCCACTTGGCGGTGTCTATCAGGCTGGCACGTTATCAGGCAACCCGCTAGCAATGCGCGCTGGTATTGCCATGTTTGAAGACTTAACGGCAGATGGTTTTTATGATGAACTAGCCGCGAAAGTTGATCGTCTGGTAGACGGTTTCCAAGCGGCGGCTGACAAGCATGGTATCAACCTGCGTACCAATAAATTGGGCGGCATGTTTGGCATGTTCTTCGTCAGAGACAATGCGACCACTGTGCCTCAGAACTTTGATGACGTGACAGAGTGTGATATGACGGTATTTAATACTTTCTTTCATGGCATGCTAGATCGTGGTATTTACTTAGCACCTTCTGCATATGAAGCAGGTTTTATGTCTATCAAGCATAGCGATGAAGACATTGATGCGTCAATCAAAGCGGCTGATGAGATATTTGCTGAAATGGCCAGTGCTTAATTTATTCTGACTCAACGTCATAAGTAGCACTCATCAAAACAATCAAAGCCATAAAAAAACCAGTACCTTAAGAGGTGCTGGTTTTTTTATGGCTAATTCTTTATGACTACTTATTTTCTAAAATCATCTACTTACTTTTGATATTTTTAATATCGGTGTCTAACTGTACGCGTCGTTGTTTTGTATAAGTGGTCAAACAACCATTGAGCGCCATTGGGTAAGCACTACCGCCACGAACTGGACTGGCAGAAAACTGACAAGCTTTGTCTCTAAAATCAATCCATGATAATTGTACTGCTTTTAGTTCTTTTTTCTCAGAGCTGTTAAGTAAGCGCTGAAAATCACGGTAAGACTGGTTCAATTTTTTGTCTTCTACGGCCAGCTGAGCTGCAACACAGTTGTTAAGATCGGCTTGAGTACGAGCCTTATCGCAGGTAGTGGTTGTTGCAGATGCTTGAGCACTGAAAAATAATCCTGTTGACAGTAAAGCAAGACAGCCGACTTTTTTAATAGGGCTCATGATAATCATATAACCTCTTTACTGGTATGAACGGGCGATTAGCATAACATGGTTATATCTCGGCTATATCTTGAATTTATGAGGGGTTTGGTAAATGTGTATGTTCGATTACATCTACATTTTTAAGCTAGTCGAGCTGAGTTTTTGTTCTGTATATTGGTCATAAAAAGCGATATGTATAAACCAAAAATACTGCTAATAACAGACCTGATAAAGTGACTCAGCCGCTTAAAAAATCATGATTAGAGTGTGCTATGCTGAGAAAAACATACTCAGCAAGGACGCTAACTCATGACTACCAGTACCAATGATATGCCTAGCAGTAATACGCCACCGTTATGGCAAGCCTCGTATGAGAAACACGGACTAAGAAATAATCTAGATGTGTTAGAGGGCAAGCATAATCTGCTAGATTTATTGCAACCCAAGATAGATCAGCATCGTGATTCTGTGGCTTTTAGTATGGGGCCCGCTACGCTTACCTTTGCACAATTGGATATTGCCAGTCGCCGCTTTGCTGCTTTTTTACAAGCAAAAGGAATCAACAAGGGCGATCGTGTCGCGGTACAACTGCCCAATATATTGCAGTATGCAGTCGTGCTGCTTGGCTGTTTGCGCTCAGGCACCGTACTGGTAAACGTCAATCCAATGTACACTCATTATGAATTGGCACACCAACTGACGGATGCTCAAGTTAGCGTGCTGGTTGTCCTTGATGGAATGACAGCCGCTTTCGATCAATTAGACGATGCAGTGAAATCGCAGCTATCACTGGTGGTACATTGTTCTGTCAATCCAAATGCTGAACCTACTGATAACGATATTGCCTTACTTACCCAACTTAAAGACTCAGCTGATACTACTCGTCAATTCAACCAAACCAACCAAACCACAGCCGATAATGTTGCAAACGATAATGCTACAAACGATATCTCAGAGCAGAATGTAAGCTTTGCGCATATCATAAATACATACCACGCTGAGCAATATCAGCCTGTGACTATCGAGCGTGAGGATTTGGCATTATTACAATATACAGGCGGCACGACTGGTAAGCCAAAAGGCGCCATGCTGACACATTATAATGTCATGGCTAATATCTGTCAGTGTTATGCGATGTTTGGCAAGGCAATTGAAGTGGGTCGTAGCGAGCAGATCAAGATACTGAATCCTTTACCGCTTTATCATATCTTCTCATTTACCGTGTGCGGTTTGCTCGGTATGTATGGTGGGTGGGAGGATATATTGGTTACCAATCCACGTGATATCGATGGGCTAGTCAATACTATTGAGCAGCATCGTCCGCATGTCATTCCTTCTGTAAATACCTTGTTTATTGGTATGCTCAATCATCCAAAATTTGCTGGCCTTGATTTTAGTCGATTGGCCTTATCTATCGGTGGTGGCACCGCCATCATCAAAGCGGTATCTGATCAGTGGCAACAAGTGACGGGCATGATGATTCATGAAGGTTATGGAATGTCTGAGACAGCACCGGTAATCTCGTTCAATCCACCAGGGATTACGACTTTTAATGGTAGCGTTGGTCTGCCGTTAGCAATGATGAATATCAAAATCATTGACGAAAATGGATCTTCATGTGCGATCGGAACACCTGGAGAAGTCGGCATCAAAGGACCACAAGTGATGCAAGGCTATTGGCAAAAGGATAATGCAGATACCTTTACTGAAGATGGCTATTTTAAATCTGGCGATATTGGCGTCATGGATCATGATGGTTTTTTGACACTCGTCGATCGTAAAAAAGACATGATACTGGTCTCAGGATTTAACGTTTATCCTAATGAAGTAGAGGCCGCATTAACTGAGCATCCAAAAGTGCTAGAAGTGGCCGTCATTGGGGTTGAAGACAAGCACAGCGGTGAAGTACCGAAAGCCTTTGTGGTTAAAAAAGACCCAAGTTTAACGGCTGATGAACTGGCGGCTTTTGCTATTGAGCGTTTGACTGGCTATAAGCGTCCGCAGTCTTATGTGTTTATTAACGAGTTGCCTAAAACGGCAGTCGGTAAAATACTACGTAAGTCTTTGCGATAAATAAAGACGTCATTTCACTGATGAAAACGAACAAAAAACTGGGCTGCTATTTTTAGCAACCCAGTTTTTTAATGCGTGCTGTATACAACGATTGAATCTTATCGTGCTTTATCAAATTTGCGATCCTTCAGGCTCAAGTTACCGCGCACCACATCGCTATACATTCGGAAATCACTGACAAAACTCTTTAGAGGAGATTTAAAAGAGGCTGGTTTGTTTTTTTCAAAGAAAAAATGCCCGACCCATGCGCAAGCATATCCAGCCGCGATGCCTTTCAATAAAGGTTTGGCTGAGCCAGTTTTTACAGACTTTGCGAGTCCCAATAAACCAAAACTACTACCTGCGAAATGCAAGCGACGGCAAGCCATGTTTTGATGCTCATTCAAATAGAAATCATAAAATGGCTGTTCCAATACTTTTTCGGTTTTTACCATGTCCTTTTTAGCGCTGCTGATAGGGGTCTCAGTATTTTGGGTAGCGTCTTTTGTGGTGGTCTGGTTCATGTGACTAGCTTCCTTGCTGGTGGGTTTGATAACTATTACTTACAGATGATTTTCAATCGATTAACTGGTGATTTTTGCTGTAAGTTGTACAGGTAGAACATCTGTAAATAACGGTTTTTTATCATGATATTGATAGCTTTCAATGTAGCAAACCGATATGAGTAACACAAGCGCTAGATGCTGAGCCGACACCTTTTGAGTCATAGGTCACTTCTTGATGTCCCCGGTACAGTTTTGCATCGCTTGCGAGTGTTCAGCATAAATGCTTTAATGACAAAATTGCCCTGATTTCTGTGGTTGCTACTTTTCTCTGTACATGTGATTTTATAACTATATAGCACGTGATTTTGGTAAACTATCCACTCTCTCTAACACGGTGATGACTTGTCCTATGCCTATTGACTATCTTACAAATCCGCCTCTCAGCGATGATGAAATGATGGCAGCCATTGATATTGGTTCCAACAGTTTCCATTTGGCCATTGCTCGTCTTGATCACGGGGAAGTGCGAAAAGTAGTCTCTATGTCTGAAAAGGTACAGCTCGCCGCTGGATTAGATGAGAATAACATTCTAAGCGCAGCAGCCGAGCAGCGTGGCCTTGATTGTTTGAGTCGGTTCGTGGCGCGCTTGGACTCAGTGCCTCCAGAGCGTATTCGTGTGGTTGCGACCAATGCGTTGCGTCAAGCCAAAAATGCCAATGACTTTATTTCCCGTGCCAATAAAATTTTGCCAAAGCCTATTGAGATTATCGCTGGCCGTGAAGAGGCGCGTTTGATTTATTTGGGCGTCTCACATACCAATGAGAGTAGCGATAAACGCTTGGTTATGGATATTGGTGGTGGTTCAACAGAGTTCATTATTGGCCAAGAGTTCGACCCGTTATTGACAGAGAGCTTACAGATGGGCTGTGTGTCTTTTACCCAAAAGTTTTTTGCTGATGGGCTAATCACCAAAGAAGCTTTCAACAGTGCTATTTCAGGCGCGCGCAAAGAAGTCTTAGCCATCAATGGTCGTTACCAAAAGACAGGCTGGAGCAGTGTGGTTGGCTCAAGTGGGACGATTAAAGCGGTACGTAATGTCCTCGTGTCAAAAGGCTGGGCTGATGAGCAAGAGCGCATCACTTATAAAGGTGTCAAAAAATTAGAGAAGTTGCTGATTAAGATTGGCAATATTGATGATATTGAATTAGAAGGCGTCAAAGAACATCGTAAAGCCGTGTTCCCTGCAGGCGTGGCAGTGCTGCGTGCTGTGATGAAAGTGTTGGGCGTTGAGACCATTATTTACTCAGATGGTGCGTTACGTGAAGGCGTCATGTACGACATGCTCGGTCGTTTTGCTAGCGAAGATGTGCGTGACCGCAGTGTATTAGCATTGATCAAGCGTTATTCAGGGGATAAAAAGCAGGCCAAACAAGTGGTCAAGACCAGCCGTCATTTATTTGAACAAGTCAAAGATAAGCTTGCGCTGACCAATGATGACTGTGATTTGCTCAGACGAGCAGCATTCTTACATGAGATAGGGCTGGCAATCAGTCACAGCAGCTATCACAAGCACAGTGCTTATTTGCTAGAATATTCTGACATTCCAGGGTTTTCGCAAGTGGATCAAAAGCGCATGGCGCAGCTGATGCTCAATCATCGCCGCAAGCTCAAAGCCGATATGCTAGAACAAACTTGTCAGATCGGCGGCGACCAGCTGGTTTATCTCTGCTTACTGTTGCGCCTCGCGGTTCTGGCTCATCATAGCCGCAGTGATTATGAGCTACCAGAGCTAGAACTAAAGGTAGTGGCTGAAAACAGCTGGCAGATTACCTTGGCTGATAGCAGTGAGCATTACGCGTTCTTGCTGGCAGATTTGCGTACCGAGATTGACCAATTCGCTAAGTGGGGCATACAGCTTAGCGTGGTTGAGACGCCAGCGGTTGATGCTCAAGAGATTGAGACTCAAGACGTTGATGTGCAAACGGCAGCAGCAATGAGCGCTGAGACGCAAGAGATTGAACAGTTACCATTGTAATTACCGAGTTAAAGGTTAACGTAACAAAAGCGGCGTTGTCGATAATGTCATGCTATATAAGATGTGCTACTATAGCTTCTATTGAGTTTACAACTGTACTTTCATTATCTGAATACGGATAACGATATTATTCTTAAACATAAATACATTAAGTATAATTATTAAAGGAAAGCGTCTATGAGCACTGTCTGGGATAGTGTGCAGCTTGCACGACACGCCAAGCGTCCATTATTTATGGACTATGTTAATCAGCTTTTTACCGAATTTGACGAGTTGCATGGCGACCGTGCTTTTGCCGATGACAAAGCCATTTTGGGTGGCTTGGCTCGTTTTGATGGCCAGCCTGTGATGGTAATTGGTCAGCATCGTGGTCGTAGCACCCGTGAGCGTATTGCTCATAACTTTGGTATGGCCAATCCTGAAGGCTATCGCAAAGTGATTCGTTTGGTCAAAATGGCTGAGCGCTTTAATATTCCGGTGATGACCTTTGTGGATACCCAAGGTGCTTACCCTGGTATTGGTGCAGAAGAGCGCGGGCAGGCGCAAGCGATTGCAGAGAGTATCGCTGTATTCTCTAGCCTTAAAGTGCCTGTGATTGTGACTATCATTGGTGAAGGCGGCTCAGGTGGCGCATTGGCGATTGGTGTCGGTGATAAAGTAAATATGCTACAAAACAGCATTTACTCAGTGATCTCTCCTGAAGGCTGTGCTTCTATCCTATGGAAAACCGCTGAAAAAGCACAAGACGCTAGTGAAGCGCTAAAGTTAAACGCCATCAACCTGTATCAAATGGGTTTGATTGATGCCGTTATCGAAGAAGGTGAAGGCGCACATATTCAGCCACAGCCGGTGATGAATGCCCTAAAAGCATTGATTACTGAACAGCTTGATGAGATTAAAGATTTAGATCCTCAAGAGCGTTGTGAGCTACGTTATGAAAAGCTAAAGTCTTTTAACTCAGAAGTGATGTTACCTGCTTAATTGGTTAATAGGATTTTTCTGTTATTAAGCCGCTATTATTTAATAGCTGGCTTTTCATATTAGAGTCTAAGTCTTAATGCTAAAATAAAAACGTGTCATTTAATGGCGCGTTTTTTTATGGCTGTTAGTATATAAAACATCTAACGTCACTCAGTAATTAACGCAGCTATTTCTATATCTGTGCAGTAACTAACTTATAAATAAGGTTGACTATGACCAGCAGTGCAATCATCTCGCATCCTATTAAGCTAATTGCTGCTTTGCCAGTTGATGAGACGCTAGCGACAGCGTTATTGAGCAGTATGTCTGAATATGGTGATCAGCTGCACGGACGGCGTATTTGGCTAGCCTGTAGTGGTGGGCGTGATTCATTAGCACTCGCGGCACTATGGGTACAGCTCTACAGGCAAGGACGATTGCCATGTTTGCCGCAGCTCTTACATGTCGATCATGGGCTACAAGCGGATAGTCAGCACTGGGCCAAGCATGTTGCCAATTGGGCACAAGCGCAGCAGATACCTTGTCAGCTTTTACAAGCTCAAGTGAATGGGCATGATGAGCAAGCCGCGCGGCAGGCACGTTATGACGTCATGCGCGCACATATCAATCAAGACGATGTATTGCTATTAGCACATCACGCTGATGACCAAGCCGAAACAGTATTGATGCGGCTCATTCAAGGCGCTGGCGTCAACGGTCTCTCTGGTATGCAGCCATGGCGAGTGCAAACGCAGGACGCGCAGCGCAATATCCTGTGGCGACCTTGGCTCACGATACGACGCGCCACTATCAGCGCCTATGCCAAGCGTTTAGAGCTGCCTTATATAGATGATCCTACTAATGACAGCGGTGATAACGTACGTAGCGGACTGCGCCGCGATATCATGCCAATACTGGCTATGTATAACCCCAATGTGATTGATAATATTGCTCGCAGTGCGCAGCTGTTGAATGATGCACAGCAAACAGTCAGCGCTCAAGCTATGCAGGATCTGCAGCAGACAGCTAATGCAGATATGCAATTTTCATCCGCACAGCGTGTATTGAATATCGATGCACTAAAAGAATTACCTATTTACCGCCAGCGGCAACTATTGCACTATTGGCTGGGTCAAGATGAGCCATTACCGCCTGCTAAGCAGCTCATCGATGACATATGGGCGCTCACTCAGCGTAGTGATCACGACCATCAAACAGAACTGTTTTGGCAAGGTCGTAAGAAGTCATATACCATTCGCCGCTATCGTCAGCAGTTGTACCGTTTGAGTAGTGAGTGGCTATCTTGGCTAGAGATACCACTGATCGAGCATGAGCTAACACTACCTAGAATAACTTTATCTAACCATTCAGCTGATCATAATCTGACATCACTTACTCTACGTAGCAGCAATAAATATATTTGGCAGCTGCAAGTTATGCCGGATGTACTGATACCATTTATAGAGCCGCTTAAAAACCATACAAGTGACATACTATCTCAATTCGTGTTAAAAGTAGCGCCGTTAGATCGTAAGCAACGTCTAAAAACGGCAATGGCCTCGCGTCCTCAATCAGGCAAAAAACTATATCAAACGCTTGGGATTCCACTATGGCTACGAGAGAGCTTAGTCGTGGTTAGTATCGCTTTTTTAGATAGCGATGGTGCTGAAGAGAATGTAATAAGTGACATACCTATCTTGTTACTATCGCCATTTAGTCGTTGGGTATTAGATATCAGTCATTTAAGCACTGAAAATGCAAATGCTGAGCAGGTAAGTATAACGATTGATACGGATCAACTTGCCAAACAGCTTAATAGTATCGTTTATCCGCATTGAATTTTTGATTGGATGCGATGAGCGATGTCTTAGAGTGGCATCTCGAATTTATCAAACGAGGATAGTGGCAGTATGATAAACTGAGTGTCGTTTTATATATCAATACGTTAAGTTGAATACCTTTGAATGTTGTGACTAGGAGACAAGTATGTCGGTATTAGATAATAAGAAAATCAGTTTTATTGGTGGCGGAAACATGGCGCAAGCGCTCATCAGTGGTCTTGTTGGCTGCGGCATCAAACCGAGTCTCATTACCGTCGCTGATCCTAGCAGTGATGTACGTGAGCAATTGGCCGCTAAAGGCCTAAATACCGTTGACCCAATGGCTGATCCAAAATCTGCTGTGATCGGTGCTGATATCGTGGTGCTGGCAGTAAAACCACAAATGATGAAAGTAGTGGTAAGCAGCTTTGCCGACGCGTTAGACAACCAGCTAGTGATTTCAGTGGCGGCAGGCTTATCGACGGATCTTTTGTCAAACATGATGGGCGGGTATGGCAATATCGTCCGCGCCATGCCAAACACGCCTTCTATGATTCAGATGGGTGCGACAGGTCTCTACGGTACAGATAACATCTCAGTAGAACAAAAAGCATTAGCAACTGCTGTTATGGAAGCATCAGGTTTGGTCATGTGGGTCGATGACGAAGCGCATATGCATGCAGTCACCGCTGTATCAGGGTCAGCACCAGCGTATATGTTTTACTTTATTGAATCGATGGTCGATAGCGCCGTGAGCTTAGGGCTAGATAAAGAGCAGGCCTCAGCGCTTGCACTGCAAACCATGATTGGTGCGGCAAAAATGGCAATGAATAGTGATGATGCACCCGCTGAGCTGCGCCACAAGGTCACCTCACCAAATGGTACAACACAAGCGGCAGTTGAATCGATGCAAGCCAATGAGATCGGTCGCCAGATCGGTGAAGCCATGCAAGCTTGCTATGATCGCAGCCAAGCATTGAGTGAAGAGATGAGCAAGTAGCTCACTATAAGACAGCTCATGCTATAAAATCCATGAGCTGTCTTATAACGTCACCTATCGTATAGTCATTAGCAACTGATAGTGACATTCGTCATCCTATAACCTGTTAATAACGTCACATTGAGTAGCACTTCATGAACAACATGTTATTTCAAATTTTTGATTTGGTCACCACATTCGCTATGATGCTGGTGTTTATTCGTTTTATGTTGCAGTTTGCAGGGATGGATGCGAGCAATCCCATGATTGCACCTGCTTATAAAGCGACTCATATCGTCGATGTGTTTGGGCGTATCTTTCCGACCGTAGCACAGGGTCGTATCAGTATTGCGGCTATTATCCTGATGTTTCTGATTCGTCTGATTGATATCTCTGGAAAAGCGGCATTGACGCATAAAGGCATTGCCCCTGTACCACTGTTCTTTACAGGTACGACCAGCTTACTATTAGATTTTTTGCGTATGTGTCGCTACTTGGTGATTGGTTCTATCATCGTTAGCTGGATTGTGGTGTTTACTAGATCTGAGCATCCTATCATCGGTATTATTATTAACTTAGCAGAGCCAGTTCTAGCGCCATTTCGTCGTATCACGCCAAATCTAGGTATGCTCGACTTATCGCCTATGGTCGCTTTCTTAGCATTTTATTTGCTTGAGATATTTATCGGTGGTTTGGCCGCGAGTGTGCTACCAATGTTAGGTTAGTCTTAACAAGCTAAAAATCTGATATAAAAAAAGGCGCTCTACATAAACATAGAGCGCCTTTTTTATATCTATCATTTATATCTTACGTTAAACATTTATAAATCGATTAGGTATCAATTGCGCTTTAGCATTGTCAGGATGCGGTGCGTCAGCCGCGCGCAAGGTTTGGGTAATCCAACTGTCGGCAGCTTTTACCGCATTGATGAGCGTATCGCCCATTGCCAAGCGACCAGCGATAAAGCTGGCAAGCGAGCAGCCTGAACCATGGAACTCGCCATCTAGGCGCGGTAGAGTGCTTTGGTGCACCATCTCGCCTTGTATATATAGGTACTGCTCGATATCACCGCTATCAAAGTCGTGCGAGGTTTTTACCAGTACTGCATCAGCACCTTGTGAGCACAGTTTTTTTGCAGCAATATGCAGGTCCTGCTCACCGCTTAGCGCTCGAAGCTCATGGGTATTTGGTGTAATCAAGGTGGCATAGGGCAGTAGCTGTTTAAATGCGCTGACAAGCGTTTTTTCATCACCCAAACTGCCACCACTGTTGGCGACCAATACAGGGTCTAGGACAAAAGGCGTCCCCTTTGCAATGATCTGCTCAGCAAATAAGTGTGTCAGCATCGCAATATTATCAGTGGTGCCCAACATGCCTGATTTGATGGCGCTAACAGGTAGGTCATCTAGCACTGCGGTGGCTTGATCTTTCACGAGGCTTGCCGCACACGCCTCAAAACCAAATACTTGCTGTGAGCTTTGTATGGTGACTGCCGTACAAGCAATGGCAGCATGGGCACCTGATTGTCCGATGGCTTCGATGTCTGCTTGTAATCCAGCACCGCCTGAAGGGTCTAATCCTGAAAAGCATAGTACGACAGGTCGCATAATCATTCCTTTTTTAAACATTTTGATTTTTAAGTATGTTAACTCGGTGACAAATACTATAGACATCCAGCACTAAAAAAGCCATAGTAGGCGCGAGATCGTCTGTAGATGGTTCATTCCTCGATGAAAATTCACTCAGTACGTGTAAATGGGCTTAAATACCATTTTTATTGGCCTTTATTGATATTTTGGTCGTTCAAAAGGGTCTCAGACCCTATAAATAAATAAATATAATAAAAATCGCATTAAATCTGTAGACAACGCTTGCAATTCGTTTTGGCTTTGCTATAATACTCGCCCACGGGATAAGACGTATTATCAGCAATAATACTATTTTTTAGAACTTAAAAAGTCTTACGTCGTTTGGTGAAGTGGGTGAGTGGCTGAAACCAGTTCCCTGCTAAGGAACCATACGTTTGCGCGTATCGAGGGTTCGAATCCCTCCTTCACCTCCATTTATTCGGTTTTTAGTAGAGTAGTGACGCGATATAAAAGCGTTGATTATCTTCTGTTTTATTAAAGCAAAAAATATTTTGATTTTAATAAAAAAAGATATTGACACAAGCGAAATTATCTATATAATGACCAACCTAATTTGCTGTAATTGTTTTTAACAATTCAGTAAATGATGTGCAAAGTACGCGCTTGTAGCTCAGTTGGATAGAGCACTTGGCTACGAACTAAGGGGTCGGGAGTTCGAATCTCTCCAAGCGCACCATTTGCATCATCGCTCTTTAGCCAGTCTAAAGAAAATATTAAATCAATCGCCTGTCTTATGACAATTGGCGGTTTTTTTATGTCTGTGATTTATAAGCTTTGACTCTACTGAATGCTTTTGTCTGTCTCACCTTTTTCTGTGCAGTCTCTCTTTACCTGATAGTATTATTTACTATTATTCTATGACTGTCTTTTGTGGTTCTCGTTTGTGATTGGCCGCTAAGTTTGGTGCTGATACGATTGAGCCATCGTTCAGGATAATGTACGATAAAGCCATCATTTACGGTACAATAGAGCCATTATTCATTGTTGGCTATGAGCTTGTACCATGTCAAAAAGTTTACCTAAACGCCCATCCAAATCTGCTACTAAACAAACAGTCTCAGCGAATCATTCCTCTGAGGTTGAAGAACCAATGATTGCCAAAGCTGGTACTCGTATGGCAGCGATTCTTTATGATGGTATGTTGATTTTAGCATTGTTATTTTTGGTAGGGACTATTCTGACCGTGATTGGCACCTTGTTGACCATGAATACTGGTACAGACTCTTCTCAAGCCCAGTCGTTACCAACTTGGTATCAAAACGTCATTATGACGCCGTCTTTTATACTGACGTTGGTGGGATTTTACGGGATATTTTGGCGCCGTGGTGGGCAGACATTGGGTATGCAGACTTGGCGATTAAAGACAGTCAATAATAATGGTCATTTGCTGACGTGGGGACAGTCATTCAAACGGATTTTGGCTGCCAGTATCATGCCTGTTGTATTTGGTGTCATTGGTAGTGTCGTTGATGGCTCGCGTGCTGTTTTATTAACCAGTGCTTTTTTGGGCTTCGTTTTTAATTATGCGTTTTGTCTCTTTAATCCTCGTGGCCTCGCAGTACAGGATATGTTATCGAATACCATCACACTAAAAATGCCAAAAACAGAAAATGAAGGACTATGGCGGGTGATTAGAAACCGCAAGCAAGGAAAATAAACCGCATTATCATCGCCATAGCCTTTAGACAGATTGTTTTCTGATACTCGTTACATATTAGCAGTCTGAATCAGCCATCCGGTATAGCCCACAAAAAACAGTATCAACGTGGCGCCTGAAGTACGACCAAATTGACGCTTGGTCACAAATGCAAAGACACAGAGGGCCACGAGTAACACCGTTATTAGTCCCATTGCTAATACATCACGTGACAAAATCACAGGACTAACAGTGATAGGGGCAATGATGGTCGCCAATCCGACCACTGCTAGGGTATTAAAAATATTAGATCCGATAATATTGCCTAGCGCCATATCATGCTCGCCTTTACGCGCAGCTGACAAGCTCGATACCAGCTCAGGCAGTGACGTACCAACCGCGACGATCGTGAGACCAATGATAAGCTCGCTGAGCCCCCAGAGCGTTGCTAACTCCACGGCGCCCCAAACGATAGCACGTGAACTGAGTACCAGCATTAACATACCAAGCAGTAAGCTTCCAAGACCACGCGCTATGCTCAGCTCTACATCATCTGGATCTGCATTTTCTACAACCACATCATCTTCATGCTCATGATAGCCTTCACGGATACTCATGACGATCTGTATTCCCAACACGGCAACCAATAGCAGTAGTAGCACGATACCGTCAGCTTGACTGAGTAAGCCATCACGTAGCTGCCAAGCGGCTGTGGCGGTAACTAGCAGCAGCAGTGGGAGATCACGCTTGACGATGCCCTTACGGATGATGATAGGACTGATAAGAACTGTTGCACCCAGTACCAAGGCGATATTAATAATGTTTGAGCCATACGCGTTGCCTAGTGCCAGCTCAGGACTGCCATCTAACGCGGCTAATACCGACACCACCATCTCTGGTGCTGAGGTACCAATACCTAAAATAAGCACACCAATTAAAAAACTGGGTACTCGGAACTTTTTTGCCAATGCTGTTGCGCCATCGATAAAAACATCAGCGCTCCACACCAAAATTGCTAGACCAATCAAAATTGCAATGACTGCCAACCACATGTAGATAACTCCTTCGTTAGGGATAAAAAATAGCTATTGGGTTTTGAATAATCTTACATCGCATAAAAATGGCATAAAAAAAAGCTGAATCACAATCTGGATTCAGCTTCGATATAAGTACAAGTATTTTAATGGGATTTTGATAACAACGGCAATGGTATGATGACGTATTTACTCATACTTTATGTAACAAGCTTTTAAGTAATTTCCTTAAGCAATGTTCTTAAGCCACTTGTACTGGAATGATGTTGGCTGTGTCTTTTACCGTGTTGTCTTCGTTACAATAGACCAGTTTTGGCTGATAGGTTGACGCTTCCACTTCGTCAAAATGAGCATATGCACAGATAATAACGATGTCGCCCAAGTCTGCCATATGAGCTGCCGCGCCATTTAGCGAGATAATACCAGAGCCTGCTTCTGCACGGATAGCATAAGTGCGAAAACGTTTGCCATTGGTCACGTTGTAGATATCGATAGACTCGTTTTCACGTAGACCTGCAAGATCTAATAGGTCACCATCGATGCCACATGAGCCTTCGTAATGAAGCTCGGCATGAGTAACGCGAGCACGATGTAATTTGCATTTAAGCATATTAAGTAGCATAGGTTGGTTCCTTGGCGTAACTGATATTAATTAGCGAAATCAAAAGGTTAATGGGGACAAAGTTGCCAAAATAAAAGGCTATTATAATAGAGCCGGTATATTATTCAGGTAATTTAAAGCTATTGATTTGTGAGCGGGCTTTTTCGACATCACCATCTAACAAGAGTGGCAGCGCCTCAAAAGCAGCTGTCATTGCACTATCGATAGCAATTTGCTCATCAGGCGATGCTTTAGACAGCACATGTCCACTGACTTTGGATTTGTGTCCGGGATGACCAATGCCCACACGCAAGCGATGAAAGTCACTGCCGATGTGCGGTGTGATATCACGCAGGCCGTTGTGACCACCGTGTCCACCGGACGTTTTGAGTTTGATACTACCCGCTGCAATGTCGAGCTCATCATGGGCGATCAATAGCTCATCATTTTGGATACCGTAGAAATTTACCATTGGTACCACGGATTCGCCAGACTTATTCATAAACGTCAGAGGCATTAATAGACGAACATCGTGTCCGTGGATTTGTCCGCGTCCGGTGACGCCATGAAATTTTTTGTCAGGCGCGAGTGTGATGTTGAACTGCTGAGCCAAATGATGGACAAACCAAAATCCTGCATTATGACGCGTAAACATATACTGCTGACCAGGGTTACCAAGACCGACAATAAGCTTTATGGCCATAAAAACATCCTGCTTGAGTTTAATAAATGAGTGGTAAGGCTTGGATATCGAAGTATTAAATAAACACTATTCTTTTTATACCCAAACCGTACTTACAAAAACAGCAGGAGATATTCATCACCTGCTGTTTTTTTTGACTAAGCGAACCAGTAGCTATATAACAAACAATAAGTCGCTATATAGCGTTTGGTTATTACTCGCCGTCTTTAGTATCGTCAGACTGTTCAGTAGCAGGTACATCAGCTGCGTCAACTTCTTCAGCATCTGCATCAACTTCTTCAACTGTTGGTGGCATCATGTTAGCGATAGTACGGTCATGGCCATCTTCCAACTCAAGTTCGTTGATAACAACGCCTTCAGGAAGTTTGATGTCTGATAAACGAAGCAAATCACCGATTTCCATACCAGATACGTCTATTTCTAGATATTCAGGTAGTAGTGATGGAATGCAAGAGATTTCGATGTCAGATACTAGCGTTGACAAAACACCAGCTTTCGCTGTGCCTGGCGCTTCTTCTTTACCAGCAAAATGAACAGGAACGTTCATAGTGATTTTTTGACCTTTCACAACGCGCTGGAAATCAGCATGCATTGGGAAACCTTTAGCAGGATGACGCTGCAAATCTTTAATAACAGCTTGATGCTCTACGCCGTCAACATTGATGGTCAAAATGTGTGAGAAGAACGCTTCAAATTCAAGCGATTTTACCAATTCGTTAATCTTGATAGAGATAGACGTTGGCTCTTCATTACCACCATAGATGATAGCAGGAACTAGTTTCTGCTTACGTAGGCGGCGGCTCGCACCTTTACCTTGTTGGTCAGCAGAACGATCAACTGCGTTTAGCTCAAAATGGTTAATGCTCATGGGGTTAATCCTAATAAAAAGAATGGAGAAGTGTCTGGTCATAAAAAAGTGGATTTGCGACCAATCCACTAAGACGTGATGATGGCTAAAAAGTATCGTTACTCATATTCGTTATGATTCATAACAGATACAAGGCACGACTTTAGCCGTTTGCTCACAATAACGCTTTTGTGATAATTATCACCACTGTATGCATTATTTTGGGCATGATCAGCACTTCGAATGATGCCAACCTGATTGAATCAAACAAACAGTCGGCACAGGCGCGCATTATACGTGATTCTGTAGCAATAATAAAGACCTACGCAAAATGACTGCGTAGAATCAGTAATCAAAGCGACTAAACAAAAAAAGCCCCAAGTAAGAGTACTTGACGCTTTTTCTTAAACTTAAGCAGTATTTTATAACGAGCATTGCCTGAAGGACACGTGACAAATACTCAATAAAATCTAAGCGTCAAACATGGCGCTGATAGATTCTTCGTTATTGATACGGCGTAAGCTTTCAGCAAGCATTGGCGCGATACTAACCTGACGAATCTTACTACAGGCTTTTGCTTCAGCAGATAGTGGAATGGTATCAGTCACAACCAATTCATCTAATGCAGATTCATTGATGTTTTTGAGTGCATTACCAGAGAGGACAGGGTGAGTAATGTAAGCTAAAACGCGGCGCGCACCATTGGCTTTCAATGCTTCAGCAGCTTTACATAGCGTACCGGCGGTATCAACCATATCATCAACAATGACGCAATCACGGTCACGAACATCACCGATGATGTGCATCACTTGTGATTCATTGGCGCGTGCACGGCGTTTGTCAATAATCGCCATGTCAGTATCGCCTAATTGCTTAGCCATTGCACGAGCACGAACCACGCCGCCCACATCAGGTGAGACAACCATGATGTTGTCATAATCTTGTTTTTGTAGGTCATTCAATAGCACAGGCGTGCCGTAGATGTTGTCTACAGGGATATCAAAGAAACCCTGAATCTGATCTGAGTGCAAATCAACGGTCATTACGCGATCGATACTAACGATGTTTAGCATATCAGCGACAACTTTGGCCGAGATAGGCACACGAGCTGAACGAGGACGACGATCTTGACGCGCATAACCGAAATAAGGCATGACAGCCGTGATACGACCAGCACTAGAGCGACGCAAAGCGTCTGCCATCATCATAATTTCCATCAAGTTGTCATTGGTCGGTGCACAAGTAGGCTGCATGATAAACACGTCTTTACCACGCACGTGTTCTTTGATTTCTACGGCAATTTCGCCATCAGAAAAACGCGTGATGTCAGCTTTACCAAGAGGTATATGGAGATGATCGGCTACGGTTTTTGCTAATTCTGGGTGGGCATTGCCCGTAAAAATCGCCAAATAAGGCATGACAGAAGTCCTATTGATTGACTCAAGCAGCGACCGCTAAGCAGTGTCAAACTGCTCAAATTCAGAAAAGAGTGGTGAAAAAGATTGATGACTACTATTACAGTAAAAAATGGCAGGGGTAGCTGGACTCGAACCAACGGATGTCAGGATCAAAACCTGATGCCTTACCAACTTGGCTATACCCCTGTAATGTCTAGATGGTGTACGTCGATATTAACGGAAACTTTTGATAAAAGTCATTGTTAGTATAACGTCACAACCTGTTCGCTATTTTATAAACGGATAAACCATTTACAATATAACGTTTCCCTAACGGTGCTCATTGCGAACTATACCGAAACTGGGATAACGTTGTCAATGTCAATACGATAAGCGGGTATGTATAATACTGCTTATGTTATATGCACATCAAACGCTTTGAGCTTAAAAATGGCAGGGGTAGCTGGACTCGAACCAACGGATGTCAGGATCAAAACCTGATGCCTTACCAACTTGGCTATACCCCTATTGAGGCGACCTATTATAAGTAAATTTTCAGATTTTGCAAGTCCTTTGCGGCTTTTTATGGCATTTATTCACAAATCATGAAAGATAGCATCGTTTTGGCATCCTACGATACCTAAAATTTTCACTACTGTGATACCAAAAAGAAAAGAACTAACATCATAAATGTGAAGCCAAACTACTTACTACATACCCAGCACAAGGTGCTTCCGCAACCCACTTTGCTAGAAGTGTTTTGTCAGTAGCCACGCTCGTATCCAATGGCAAAAACACCGCGCTACCAGAGCCAGTCATGCGTGCTGTAGCTAGTGCTTGCTGCTCTAACCCTTGCAAGTAATGCAAAGCCTCTTCAATAACAGGAGAGAGGCTCGTCACTACTGGCGTAAAGACATTGTGATAGGGTGCATTGAGAGTTTGTACATAATCCGCGTATTGGCTTTGAATGGTTGCAATCGATAGGGGCGTGATGTCTCGCTTTAGTTTTGGATGCGCGAATAGCTTTGCAGTATTGACATGGGCGTCAGGCGTTAAGATTAAATACTGCTGTTCTGGCAAATCAATCGCGGTCAGCTCCTCACCGATACCCATCGCGATAGCATCACGCCCAAAGATAAATATGGGCACATCCGCACCCACTGTGGCACCGATTTTTATAAGCGCATCACAGGACAAATTAAGCTGCCAAATCTCATTGAGCGCAAGCATAGTCGTCGCTGCATTAGAGGAGCCACCGCCTAACCCTGCGCCCATTGGTAAGTACTTGTCTACAGTGACAGCTACTTGTGCTAACTGCTCAGGTAAATTGTCTGACTGTATAGTAGACACTAGCAACGCGCGTGCCGCTTTAAAAATTAAATTATCTTCTATGCTAGCAGTAATAGCCTCTGCACCAACCAATGTCAGTAGCTGATGACAAAGCTTGTTAGCATCTAAGTTATCATTATCCGTATAAATCACTGCATCATCTGCCACCGAAAAATGCAAATAATCGCCCCAATCAAGCAGGCGAAACACGGTTTGCAAATCATGATAGCCGTCATCACGCTTATCCGTAATGTGCAAAAATAAATTAATCTTTGCAGGGGATAAGCGAGTAATGGTAGAGGCAGATTGAACGGCGAAACTTTCAGTCATAGCTTTTAACCATAAATTTTAGCCATAACTTTCAGTCATGGATGGCGGTCTTTATAAGCAAAGGAATGCAATAAAAATCTTATCGTTAATGATTGATGGTCATCACAACTTTGTTGCCTTGAGGTTGTACGGCACTGATTTTGCTTGGTAGTTTCTCATCACCTTTATAAGTGAAACTGGCACTCCAGTCACCATTGACTGAGCTGACCAAACGGTTTTGACTATCTAGCTTTGGTGCACTGTCTGAAGGTGCAGGGCGTCCAGATACCCAATACGGCATTTGCGAGATGGGCGCTTGCCAGCCTGTGGCTTTTTTGAGTAAAGTCTCAGGATCATCCGCAGTCAAGGTACCGGTCTTTTCGCTGACGAGAGTCGCTGTCTGACCATTGTATTCAATGTTGGTTTTACCAATCCCTAGTGCGCCAATCAACTCGATCGCAAAACGGTCGTTTTGCTGACCCCATGCATAAAACGCACTACCACCTTGAGCACCAGTTGAGTCATTAGCCGCTGTCGTGACGCCAATCTTACCGGTGATATTGAAGCTCTCTAGCTTTTTGGGCTGCTCAGCGTTTTGAGCTTGTATGGTAGTCATAGGCTGGCTAGTCGCATTGGCTGTCTTTAGTGACTGACAGCCTGATGTGATGACCATCGCTGCGGCCATGGCACTAAATAGCGCCAGTTTATTTGGTTTATAGGCAATGATTGATGCTGACATAAGGTGTTCTCGCAAATAGAAAAAGGAGCAAATGATCAAAGCGTTTAGCTTAAGCGTTATTTGTTGCTCGGTTATGCCCGGCTGTTAGTGTCTTATAAGTGCATTGTAAACACGGATCAAAAGGCTGAGCAGGGAGGGTTTACTATCAATATAGCTGTATGCGGTCATTGATGTTGTGCTGCCCAAATGAGAAACGCTGCTGCAAATCTGTCAGTAGAGCTTCGACTTCGTTATTGTTACCCAGTCCTTGATAAGCACGCAATAAGAGCGTACCTGAGCGCAGCGTTGGAAGGACATCATAAGGTGTTTGCAGATAGTCGATGACTTGCTGATAGTTTTCTTTGGCCAGTGCGTTACCTGCCAGTATATTAAGAGCTTGCAAATGCAGTTCGTTGTCGTAGCGAGGGTCATCGTAGCGAATTTTAATAATCGATGTCGCGAGTGTCAGCCCTTGTTCATAGCTGCGCTCATTGGCCAGTAGTAACTGTGCATAGCTAAGCTGGTAGGACAAATTGCTAGGATCTAGTGCCTGCAAATGATTGAGCAAGGTGCGTTTGACGATATAGTCGTCTTTGTCATTCAAGAGCTGGGCACGTGCAAACATCAGCATTTCATTGTCAGGGTATTTACGAGCAGCTCGCGTGAGCAAGCGCAGCGCTTCTGCGGAGTCGTTTTGCTGCCATAGAATATCAGCTTGCATCACAAAGGTATCGGGTGCAAACACCGCAAAGTCTTTGCGCAGCTTTTCTAACGTCGCAATAGCCGCATCGACATTGTCATTGAGTAATTCAAAAGCGACCACCTTTCTACGAGCTTCTAGTACCAAATCCTCTTGCATGACACCATTGAAATAGTATTTGGCCTGTTCAAATTTCTGCTGACGTTCTGCACTGATACCAAGATAGTAATAAGCTTGGTTGAGGTAAGTAGGACTCTTGGCGAGCATGTTTAGCAGGCTGTCAGCGCTCGCATATTCTTCGATATCTAGGCTTACCAATGCTGCAAGCAAGGTAATCTCGGCATCATCACTGAAGCGGCCATGCGCCTCGAGCAATAACTCCCAAGCTTGCTTACTTTGTTTTAAGTCGAGCAGGTAGCGAATCTCGTATAAATACAGTCTTTTGCTATCAGTGTTACGTAAACGTGCTTGACTGATATATTTGAGAACCGTCTCTGATGTGACGATTTTACGTAATATATCGGCTTTTAAAGTGATAAAGGGTACGTAATCGGGCTGACGATCTAGCGCACGATTGATATGGACAATAGCAATCTCAGGCTCATTGAATTGATAGAGTAAACCGGCTTTTAGTACAGACAGTGACGCATTTTGCTCACTGTCCAGAGGTTGCAAGGCGGCGAGTAATTCGCGCTTATCCTCATCATCATTGGGATAAATACCAATCAAAATCTCACTCAAATCGGCACGCGGATCGTAACGCAAGATACGGTTTAAGGTTTCGCCAGCTAGAATGTAATCGTGCGCCCGTAACGCCAAATGCGCGACATAAAACCAAGCAGGCACGTGATCAGGGTTTTGATCTTGCCATGACTTGGCAAACTGCAATGAATCTTCAACTCTCTCACTACGCAGCGAGAGGCTAAGGGCTCTCTCAAATACTGCAGTGGCATCTTCTTTAAAAGATTGCTGCTTATAGATCGCAATCGCACGTTGCTTGTCATTACGGTCAGCAGAAAACTCTGCATCCAATAGCGCATATAAACTGGGTTCATTGAGCTCTGGCTGCCATAAACTGGTGGGTGCTAAACCATCGATGTTGGTCACATAATCTTTGGCTTGGCTGTCGTCGCCGGATGTACCAATATCATTACCGCTATCAGTTCGTCTAATAACACTATTGGATACGGGTATCTTTGGGATTTGTGCTTCTACTGGGGTATCAGGATGACTGGCATAGGCAGGTGCTGTGAGGCACAGGCAAACCGCCAATGATAGCGTCAGCTTATATCGTTGGCACAGACGCTCGATAACGACTTGCAACAGAGCACGGAGGCTGTGTTGCTCGCTATGTGGAGGACTTGCTCGAAATAATGATCCGAAAAAAACCATAGACAACCGTATTCGCCCCTGATTTGCCTCTGTAAAAAGCAATTTTATCTTAATCATTTCAAATAAAATGGTAACCACGATTACCCATGGCAGACATTATAAGAGTAGACAGACAATCTATACAATAGTGTCCGTGTTACTCAGATAGTGGCAGCTATTTAGTTAATACTAGCCATCTAGTGACAAGCGTTATCTTAAAAGCCTATAACGATTGGCAGGGAATGTCTCAACATTTATAGTGATAGCAATTAAAAGATAATCAAAAACAGATAAGCATATTGAACAGAATATTATGGAAATATAACAAGTTATGGTTCAGTAAGCGAATGATTTAATGTGCTCTGACTGAGGAATTGCTCAAATCCAACCATTGGTTTTATCAATCACATGAGTAGTTGATTTGTTACAGTAATGCCCAGATACAGACAAATAGTCATCATAGCTGGGTGAGTGTTAATTAAAGCTAGCAATAATGATATAATAGGCGGTTTTTAGGGTTTTCCTTTTAACGCTGTCATCAAAGACTGTCTTTTAAAAATAATAAGATAGCGTCAGAGGCAGATGAGCATCATGTTTATGGTCTATCGATAATGAGATTAGTGGTCATTGGGGTCAATCACAAAACTGCACCAGTCGCTCTGCGAGAGCGCTTGGCACTTGTGGGTGACGATGTGAATGTCGCACTTGAGCAGATAGAGACCTTTACGGATGGTAGCGTGATTGTCTCCACCTGCAATCGTACCGAGATTTATGCGCTGGTACCGCAGACCCCAACCCATCAAAGCTCGTCATCACAGATATCGGGCTCGTCATCATCGGGCAGTCAGTCAGTGGATAGCCAAGCCGCCGAATCTGCTGAGCAGTCGTTGTCTAACTTTGTCAGTAGCACCAACGTTTCTGCGGCTGCTATGAGCAATCATATCACTAAGATTAAGACTTGGCTTGCTGATTTTAAAAAACTGCCGCTCGCTGATATTGACCCTTATCTCTATGTACACCGCGACACTCATGCATTGACGCATTGGCTGAGAGTAGCCGCTGGGCTTGATTCTATGATCTTGGGTGAGCCGCAGATTCTCGGTCAGATCAAGCGCTCAGTACATCTGGCACAAGAGCAAAAAGTATTGAGTAATCAGCTTGGCTGGATCGTCGATCAAGTGTTTGCCGCTGCCAAGCGAGTTCGTAACGAGACGCAAGTGGGGGCTCAGGCAGTATCACTCAGTTTTGCCGCAGCCAAATTGGTCACACAGATATTTGATGATTTGCCCAGTCGTACGTTACTGGTCGTCGCGGCAGGTGAGATGAATCGTTTGGTCGCCACCCATATTGCAGGTCTTGGGGTGGGGCGCGTTATTATTTGCAATCGTAATCCTGAGCGTGCGGAAGCATTAGCGGCTGAACTGCGTCATCCTGACCGGCGCATAGAAGTACACCCTTTGCAGGCATTACCGCAATTATTATCAGAAGCAGATATTGTCAGTAGTTGTAGTGGCAGTATGGATTTATTGATTGATAAACCCATGACCATACAGGCACTGAAGCGTCGCCGTTATCAGCCGATGCTGATGATAGATTTGGCGGTACCGCGTGATATTGACTCGACCATCAGCCGTATTGATGATATCTATCTGTACTCTATCGATGATTTGCAGCACGTGATTGCAGGCAATATCGAACAACGTCGCCAAGCAGCAGTCGATGCTGAACTGTTGGTCAGTCAATTGATTGTTGAGATTGATCGTCGCTTTCAGGTGCGCCAAGTGGGCAAAGATATCCAGCAGTATCGTGCTTGTACTCAGGGTCAAGTCGAGAAGCTGCTGCAGGAATCTATTGCTCAGCTGCAACAAGACAATACCAGCCCAGAAGACATCATTACCGAGCTATCAAGGCGTCTGACCCAAACATTGACCCATGCGCCATCGAAGCTGATGCGCAAAGCGGCTCGCGAGGGAGATAGTGATCTGCTCGATTTTGTGGTATCAGGATTGCAAGACGCTCATCGAGGGCATTGACTGTCTCGCCGTAGCGGTCAGTTGATGTCTGTTAATCAACGTATCAATCAACGCTTCAAGTAGCGTTAACCACTCATACCTACTAATATTTTCCTATTGATAAACTCCTTATCATCAAAAAGCTTCTTATCAATAAATGCCTAATAGCGCAAGCCATATCGTTGCCTGCGCGTGTCGTTGTCAACACTCAGCATCAGTGCTAATATCAAGCTCTCACAAATGGCTTGGTTAACGTATTATAGTCAATCCACTACGAAAGAGTGATAGCGTCTATCTCACTTGAGTCATGACTGATACCGCTGTATTCGGTCGCATTCTTACTCTTTTACATAGATGCAAATCTTTTTCGTTAGCCTTATATTCTGTGTCCTTCAACCATCAATGATATCTGACAATATGGGTATTCCTATTATCTGCAGGTTCAGACATCATGGTATGAGATGTGAAGAGCCATTTATTATCTACCCATACACTAGGAGTGTTCAATGCCTGCATTACGTCAAGATATCGATCCAAACGGCTTATTAGAGTATTCAGTGGTTTACACCGATCGCGCGCTGAACCATATGTCAAAAGCCTTTCAGCAAGTAATGAACGACTTATCTAGTGATCTAAAATCTGTGTATAACGCTGACGCAGTGGTGATCGTGCCTGGTTCTGGTACTTACGGCATGGAAGCAGTCGCTCGCCAGTTGGCAAATGATGAAGACTGCCTAATTATTCGTAATGGTTGGTTCAGCTATCGTTGGACGCAGATCTTAGAAAAAGGCAAGATTGCAAAATCGACTACCGTTTTGACAGCGCATCGTGAAGAAGGCAATGCTGCAAAGCCGTTCTCACCTGTGGACATTGACGAAGCAGTTGCGAAGATTCAAGAAGAAAAGCCAGCTGTCGTGTTTGCACCGCATGTTGAAACCTCATCGGGCATCATCTTGTCAGAGGACTATATCAAAGCCTTGAGCGAAGCTGTGCATAGCGTTGGCGGACTGTTAGTCATTGACTGTATTGCTTCAGGCTGCGTCTGGCTAGACATGAAAAAATTGGGCATCGATGTGCTGATTAGCGCACCGCAGAAAGGCTGGAGCAGTACACCGAGCGCTGGTTTGGTCATGCTAAGCGATGCGGCTGTCACAAAAGTAGACAGCACTGAGTCAGATAGCTTCAGCATCGATCTAAAGCAATGGTTGAATATCATGCGTGCCTACGAGAACGGCGGTCATGCTTACCATGCAACGATGCCGACAGACAGCTTGCGTCAGTTCCGCGATGCCGTTAATGAAGCCAAAGCAATTGGTTTTGATAAGTTGCGTGACGCGCAGTGGACGCTTGGTAAGCGTATCCGCGAAGTACTAGAAGACAAAGGCGTTGAGAGCGTCGCTGCTGCAGGTTTTAAAGCACCTGGCGTTGTCGTCTCTTATACTGATCGTGATGATATGCATAAGGGTAGCGCGTTTGCTGAAATCGGGGTGCAAATCGCTGCTGGCGTACCATTGAAAGTGGGCGAGCCTGATAACTTTAAGACTTTCCGTTTGGGTCTATTTGGTTTGGATAAATTGACCGATATCGATGGTACCGTAGCGCGTTTTGAAGCGGCACTTGATAAAGTGCTGAGTCAGTAATTATAGCCATCAAGAAGGCTCTCAAAGATATTGACGTGATAACTTATTAAGTCTTATTCACCGCCTTTTTTAAAACCTTTGCAGAGCAGTCTTTACAGTTATAAAAAATACTGGACCATTAGCATTATGCTAGGTTCAGTTTTTTTTACCTTTTTATTATATTTTATAATATAATGTATTTTTATAAATTAATATTTAAGCACGTATCTAATAAACCTAATTAGGTAGTCCGTTATGAGCATACAAATAGACTGGCAAGCATTTACACCGACCTCCTTAGTAGGGGGACTAATGCTAGGTGTAGCGACGGTTATCTTACTGTTGGGTATCGGTCGTATCGCAGGTATCAGCGGTATTTTTTCCAGCTTGCTAAAACCCAAGCGTGTCGAGATGTGGCAAGTGCTATTTATACTGGGCTTGGTCATCTCACCACTGCTTTATAAGCTGGCAAGACCGTTACCTGAGGTAGCTATCAGTACCTCTCTGCCATTATTAATTGGTGCAGGGTTATTGGTCGGCTTTGGGACGCGTTTAGGTTCAGGATGCACGAGTGGACATGGTATCTGTGGTAATGCACGGCTCTCTCCACGGTCATTGGCAGCGACCGTCACCTTTATGTTGTTTGGAATTGTGACCGTTTATATAGGTCGTCATGTATTAGGCCTGCTATAGCTAACTCATGGCATATGGCCAGATGAATGCTAATAATTGGGCTCACGCGCGAACGACATATGATGATTAATAAAAGACAATAATAGCGAGATACGACGATGCTAAAAAATATAATCGGATTGCTGGCAGGATTGCTGTTTGGACTTGGGCTACTGGTGTCAGGTATGACCGATCCTGCAAAGGTACAAGGATTTTTGGATATCTTTGGTGCATGGGATATCTCCCTTGCCCTTGTGATGGGCGGTGGTCTGATAGTGGCGTTTTTCGGTGTACGATTGGCAAAGCGTCAGCAGACGAGCTGGGTTGGCACATTAATAGAGATACCAAGCAAAACCGTCATTAATAAAAAATTGCTGATTGGTGCGATGTTGTTCGGTATTGGCTGGGGATTGGTTGGTATTTGCCCAGGACCAGGAATTGTACTGCTCGGTACTGGCCAATGGCAAGCCTATGTGTTTATTCCTGCCATGATTATAGGAATGATGGTTTATCAATGGCTTGAGCCTAAGCTTGGCTGATATCGTTAGTTTTATATAATAGGCTAGCGCTCAAAAAAAGGTCAGCTATACATCGCTGACCTTTTTTATGGGTGTTAAGTGATAACATGACTTAATAAGTTGCCGTTTTATTTCACACTAGCGGTTACTTTTGGCGTTTCGTGTGCCAATGACTTTGCTGCTTGGCGTAGCTCAAATTTTTGCACTTTGCCTGTACTGGTCTTGGGTATTTCTGCAAAAACAATATATTTAGGTACTTTGAATCCCGCTAAATGTTGCTTACAATGCGCCATCACAGTATCGCGCTGTAAGGTATTGCCTTCATGGATTTCAATAAAGGCAACAGGCACTTCGCCCCATTTATCATGGGGTGCAGCGACGACCGCACAGCTCAGAATTTCAGGCAGTTTGTACAAGACGTTTTCTACCTCGATACTAGAGATATTCTCACCGCCTGAGATAATGATATCTTTGAGTCTGTCCATGATTTTGATGTAGCCATCAGGATATTTGACACCCAAATCACCAGTGCGGAACCAGCCATCAGCGAATGCTGAGTCAGTCGCTTGGCGGCTTTTTAGATAGCCTTTCATCACCATATTGCCACGTAGCGCCAGTTCGCCCATTTCCTGACCATCAGCAGCAACGGGTTCAGTTGTACCTTGCTTAAACACCTCAAACCCTGCCATCAAATGTGACGTCACACCTTGGCGCGATTTCTTTTGGGCACGTGTCGCCACATCGATCTCATCCCATTCTTCTTGCTCTGCGCAGACTGTCACTGGTCCGTACACTTCGGTAAGACCGTAGACATGCGAGATATGAAAGCCCATGGCTTCCATAGCTGCCAGCATGGTTTCGGACGGCGGTGCACCAGCGACCCAACCTTTGACCGTATGGGTAATGGCTTCTTTATACTCAGGTTTGCCGCCGGCAATCATATTGTGTACGACAGGCGCTGCACAGTAATGGGTGACCTGATGCTTGGCAATTAGCTGTAGTATTAAATCGGCATCAATATTACGCAAGCAAACATTGACCCCGGCACGTTCAGCGATGGTCCACGGAAAGCACCAGCCGTTGCAGTGAAACAGCGGCAGCGTCCATAGATACATCGGATGCTTTGGCATATCCCAATCCAAAATATTAGAGATAGCATTGAGAGTTGCTCCGCGGTGATGGTAGACCACGCCTTTGGGCTTGCCTGTCGTACCAGAGGTATAATTGAGTGCAATCGCATCCCACTCATCTGTCGGCATCTCCCAATTATCCAAGCTGTCTGAGCTGGCAACCAAATTCTCATAGCTCATTTGCCCAAAACGCTCGACACTGACAGCATTATCGGTTGAGTGAATGACGATTAAATGAGGGAAGGCCTCATTAATGATATCGGCATAGTCAGCAAACTCGCTGTCTAAGATGAGAACCTTTGCCTCTGAGTGCTGCAAACAAAACGTTAGCGCATTGATATCGAGACGAGTGTTCAACGTGCAGAGCACACCGCCAGACATCGGGATGCCAAAAGCACATTCGACCATCGCTGGGGTGTTTGGCAGCATGACGGCGACCGTGTCGTTTTTATCCACGCCCAGTTTACGCAGTCCATCAGCCAGTTGTCGGCAGCGATCATAGGTCTGTTGCCACGTCTGAGTGAGGTTGTTGTGTGCTAGGTCATCATAAATGATAGCAGTCTTGTTAGGATATACTTGAGCGCTGCGAATGATAAAATCGATAGGGGTAAGTGGTTGATGGTTGGCGGCATTTTTGCCAAGACCCGTGTGGAAGTCTGTCATGGTGATAATCCTTTATCGTATTTCTAATATTTGGTAGCACTATTATGTTGAACCGTGATTTCACAGCATCATTCGGTACTATAATCTAGCACAGAAATTATTTGGGTAAGTCGATATTTATCGATTAAAATATATCATCGTAATACAATATTGTTAAGCATACTTATCGTATTATGACGAATAAGTAGTCGTCTATTATAGGCAGTCATTTATTATAAACAGGCTGCCTATGATACTGGCCTGATTTTTAGTGCTTGCTTAATCATACGCCATTCTTCAGTCTAATAGACCGCACCATTTATTATTGCAATCAATATAGTGCTCACTCATCAGTCGCTTGTCTGCATAGCTGACAATAATCGCGGTGTGTTACGATACCAGTAACGCTAAATCTCATAGCACAACGGTTCTTCAGAAATAGTCCAAAAAACCATTCATAAGGAAAATGATATGTCCGCCAGCCGCTCTGACAATACAATTGACACCGCCAGCACCAATGAATACTACCCGCATTTATTTGAGCCACTAGATTTGGGCTTTACGACGCTAAAAAACCGTATGGTCATGGGCTCTATGCACACGGGTCTCGAAGACCGTTTTTATAACTATGGCAAGCTGGCGGCTTATTTTGAAGAGCGTGCCAAAGGCGGCGTGGCGATGATGATCACAGGTGGTATCTCGCCCAATCGTGAAGGCTGGTTGCTGCCTGCTGGCGGGACGATGAATACCAAAGCCGACGTCATCAATCACCAGCGTGTCACTCGTGCCGCGCACAAGCACGACAGCAAAATTATCATGCAGATATTGCACAGTGGTCGTTATGGCTATCATCCTTTTGCAGTGTCATCTAGCCCGATTAAGTCACCAATCTCACCGTTCAAACCGCGTAAGATGAGCATCAAGAATATTGAGCAGACGGTCAAAGACTATGCGCGCTCAGCCAAACTTGCTAAGCAAGCAGGCTATGATGGTGTTGAAATCATGGGTTCTGAGGGCTATTTGCTCAACCAGTTTTTATCAAGTCACGTGAATAAGCGTAAAGACATTTATGGCGGTGATATTCATGGTCGTATGAAGTTTGCCGTGGATGTGGTGAGAGCAGTTCGCGAAGCAGCAGGCGCAGACTTTATTATCTTATTCCGCCTGTCAGTGATCGATTTGGTCAAAGACGGTAACGTTATGGATGAAGTCATCACCGTAGCTAAGGCACTAGAAGAAGCGGGCGTGACCATCATGAACACGGGTATCGGCTGGCATGAAGCGCGTGTGCCGACGATCGTGACCAGTGTGCCACGAGCAGCTTTCGTTGATTTCACTGCTGAAATCAAAAAGCACATCAATATCCCGATGATGGCCGCCAACCGTATCAACATGCCAGAAACAGCAGAAGAGATCGTCGCTAATGGTCAAGCAGACATGATTCAGATGGCGCGTCCGTTCTTGGCTGATGCACACTGGGTCAATAAAGCCAAAAACGGTCAGACAGATCGCATCAATACCTGTATTGCCTGTAACCAAGCGTGCCTCGATCATACGTTTGAAAACAAACGCTCAACGTGTTTGGTGAACCCACAAGCTTGTTATGAGACAGAGTTGGTCTACAAAAAAGCGAAAAAAGCGAAAAAAGTTGCCGTCATCGGTGGCGGTGTCGCTGGTATGTCAGCTGCTCATGTAGCCGCGTTACGTGGTCATAAGGTGACCTTGTTTGAAGCCAAAGACGTGCTAGGTGGTCAGTTTAATTATGCCAAAGTCATCCCTGGTAAAGAAGAGTTCTTTGAGACCGTTCGCTACTATATTAATGAGCTTGAGCACTTAGGCGTTGAGATCAAACTGAATACCAAAGTTGATAAGGACATGCTTGAAAAAGCCAAGTTCCATCATGTCATCGTCGCAACTGGCGTTGTCCCTAGAAGCCTAGAAGGTAAGCTCGAAGGTGCTGATTTGCCGCAAGTCATCAGCTATGCTGAGCTGCTCTCTGGCGAAAAAGCTGTGGGTAACACAGTAGCAGTCATTGGTGCAGGTGGTATTGGCTTTGATGTCAGTGAATACTTGACCGCCAATCATGGTCAGTCGCTTGATGAGATCGGCCCTGATGGACTAAAAGACCCAAGCTATCGTCCTGAGCCGCAGTCTATTAGCGAGTGGCGTGAGGAGTGGGGCGTGACCAATGATACCAACTATCAAAGTGATGGTGGTCTGGTCAGACCGCACGCGATCAAGCCAATCCGCCAAGTCTATCTGATGCAGCGTAGCAAAGGCCGCCTAGGCAGTGGTCTAAACAAAACCTCAGGTTGGGTACATCGCGCGCATATCAAATCGCACGGCGTCATCCAAGTGGCTGGCGTGCAGTATGACAAAATCACTAACGAAGGCATCTGGGTGACTAATGCACAAGGTCAAAGCCAGCTGTTACGTGTCGATAGTGTCGTTGTTTGTGCGGGTCAAGAGTCAGTTGTTGAGCTGATGCCAAATGTCGGTGATGCGCCAGACGCGCAATATCATCTAATCGGCGGTGCTAAGCTAGCAGCTGAATTGGATGCCAAACGTGCAATTCGTGATGGCGCTGAGGTTGCAGCAGCGATTTAAGGTTTTAAGTTAAATATCAAAGCGGCGAGATTGATTATCTTGCCGTTTTTTTTGTTTAGAATATAGGGTCTGTTGAACATTCAAATGTGGTGCTGGCAGTTACTATTTTTTAGACAATATGCAGTGGAATTTTTGAAGCCTAGTCATTCTAGGTTAAACAATTTCGCCATATATTGGCAAAAAATAGTACTGCCCTGAAAGGCTGATGCTAAAATCACCCCAAACGTTGTTGCAAGCCTAGCTAAGGTCTCGACATTATCGTCGGTTTGCGCCTAGTTTGGTGCAATTTTAGCAATCAGCAGCCCTAATATTTGAATGTTCAACAGACCCTAAAATTAGCACAAGATTGTTATTTCGATGGAGATAAAATCTAGCCTATCATTGCTTTGAATCTTGAAAACCTAACGCACCTCACGCTCTAATATAATGCTGTCAAAATACCCTCGCATACCACAATGCAGTTCTCTGTATTGATTATCAATGTCTCTTAATAACAATTGAATCTGGCCTTTATAAAGTGCTGGATATAAACGCAGCTCAACAGCTTTATCTGGCTGATCATCATTGATGACCCAATGATTTTCTGACCATATGGCTTTACTCTCTCCCAAGTCGCAGGTATGAGCATTGGTAAAAACCAAAACGCCCTCGATAATGGAAAGGTAAGGTTTATTAGCGACACTATGAATCGATACCGTGTTTGTTGCCTCTCCTGTATCTTCCCAGCGCTGAGTACCTGAATTGTATAGTGAGATTTGAGATTTCTGAGAAAAATTACCAAAAGCATTTTTACTCGGTAAATCAGAACGACTTAACTCATCTGAAAAATCCCAAGCCACACCGTAATTGGCTTGCGCTTCGATATACTCTTTATACTCACGTATCAGACATTCTTCACTTTTACAGGTATCACGCTGAAACGTAAGCCATGTGCGTTGATTGGCAATGAGTCTATCTTTAAAAACTTTGCTGTCTTCATAATTAGAAGAAGTGGCAAGATTGCTTTTATACTTTTTTGCCATGGTCTCATCAAGTTTAGAAAGCTCAGGACTGTCGCAAACGGTTTTTTCTACCCACGTAGCAGCCTTGTTGCAATCAAAACTTGCTGCATTGGCATAAGTGGAGAGTAGACAAGCGCCTAAAATACTGATGGTAGTGATGCATAATTTTTTCATATCATCCTCGTTTCTAGCGCTTGATTGTATTTTAGGTAAGCTATAAATGCGATATACGTGTCATCATCACTTTCTACAAAAAACGAATCAGTCCATCCATCTATCCATCCTAGCCCAACTAGCTAGCCTCACTCATTTACCAACTGCCAATATTTTCCATCGAAATCCAAGGCTCAATAGGCTCTAAGTCTTCGCCACTTTGTAGCAGTTCAATCGAGATATTGTTAGGGTCTTTAACAAAAGCCATATGACCATCTCTAGGTGGTCTTAATATCTCGACCCCTGCCTGTATAAAGGTGTCGCACTGCGCGTATATGTTGTCGACTCTAAAGGCAAAGTGCCCAAAATTATCGCCATTGGAATACTCTTTTTCATCCCAGTTGTGAGTTACCTCAATCTCTGGCGCACCCTCATGTGTTGCTAAAAAATATAAGCTGAATCTGCCAGATTCAGAGTCTCTCTTTCTTAGCAGTTGTAAGCCCATAAGATCACAATAGAAAGATAACGTTTCTTCTAGTTTGTTGGTTCTAATCATTGCATGTAAGTACTTCATAAAAATGCCTTAATGTTTTTTTTATAAAAAATGGAGTAATGGTAGGGTGCTTGTCATGCATCATTAATATAGTCGAACCACTCTTAAAGGGTTACGGCGTTAGATTCGCTTAGCCTACCACTGTATAGTCAAGTCTATACAAATCCGCTACATCGTCATCCTCGCTAAGCATACTCATGTATAACTTTCACTCAACTTCCGTGTATCGAAATTATATTGAACCGACTATATTACTTGCGCTCGTCTGCTTTGTATCATTTTGACATTGGTTGACTATAGGTAAAATCTCAAATAGTGTATTGATGATATCAATACCATTGATTATATAAAGCGCATTTGTGTCAGTAATTTTTTATCAAGCAGCATGCCTTGCGATACTTGCTAGATTAAATTTGACATCGCAAAATCCAACCCTGTATTCCTGCCACCAACGATTCTTTAAAGTCTGCAACTTGCGCCGCTAATTTAAGTCGCTGGCGTGCAGTATGACAAGGTCACCAATAACCAAGGCCAGAGTCAGCTGCTACGTGTCGATAGTGTCGTGACCTGTGCAGGTCAAGAGTCAGTTTGCCGTCTTTTTTTATTTATGTGCTTTTAAAATAAACGCTTAGCTCGCACACTGGCTATAATTGATGGTTGCCAGACACAGAAAATTTCGCCATATAAAAAGGATTTTACGATGGCTGTATTGAGAATATTATTTAAATGGATAGTGCTGCCTATCATAGGGCTGTTAGTGGTTATTAGCCTCGGTTTAGTCGTGACGGGTAACGCCTATATTTTTCGAGGGCTACAGCTCACTTATTTTAAAGGTGAGGCTACTGCCAATATCGATGATTATGTTGATTTTGATAATCGGACGATTCGTTCCAAAGATCCTATCAAATGGGACAAAGACCCCAGCTTCGAGCAAATTAAACTTACACCTACCTTACAAAATGCCTTGGACACAGACCAAACGGTTGCCTTTGCTATTATAAAAGACGGCAAGCTACTGTACGAAAATTACTGGCAGAGCTACAGTAGCGACTCGCATACCAATAGCTTTTCTATGGCAAAAACCGTCACGACTATGCTTTATCTTAAAGCGGTAGAAGACGGCTATATCGACAGCATTGATGAGCCAATTACTACTTGGCTGCCAGAATATGTCGACAATCAATACGCACAGAACTGCACGCTTGCAGATTTATCAGCGATGACCTCAGGCTACGATTGGACAGAGGACTATTACTTTCCCATCAATCCCACAGCAGAGTCCTACTATGGTCATGACTTGGTTAAGCAAATGGTCAATCGCGATTTTAAAGAGGCATGCGGTGGCCAATTTGAATACTCATCAGGCGACACACAGATGCTTGGTATTGCACTGTCGCGAGCGCTAGAGCCACATGGCTATACTATCTCTAGCTATTTAGAAGAAAAGTTCTGGCAGCCACTAGGGATGGAAGGCGATGCTTACTGGTCACTTGATGGTTCAAAAAATATTGAAAAGGTCTATTGCTGCTTAAATGCGAGTGCGCTGGACTTTGCTAAATTTGGACAGTTGCTATTGAATGGTGGTGAGTGGCAAGGCGAGCAGCTACTGAGTAAAGCGCATGTGGAATGGATGATCACGCCCAATGCCGCCGCGTTCACAGAAGGGCAGGCGCAGGTATATGGTCATTCGGTATGGACGGATATGGACAGTCCGATTCCTTTTTATGCCATGCTCGGTCATTTGGGACAGCGAGTGTTAGTGCTACCAGAAGGGAACGCGATCATCGTTAGATTGGGTAAGCAAAAAGGCCTGCCTACGCCCGTAGAGGGTTTTCATCTAGAGCCAGATTTGGGTCAGTACGTCACTGAAGTCAAAGCTATCTTAGATAATTTACCTGCTCAGACTACATTGCACAAAACAGATTGAGCGTGTTGTTAAAGGGATGAATAGGATGACTCTATAAGATAGCTATCTTATAGAGTTATAGTCAATCCTCTATAAATTGGATACGGTGTCAGTCTCGCTTAGCCTACTAGTTGTAATACTTTCACTCAACTTCCTTGTATCCAAATTATATTGAACCGACTATACCTCTTATTTTTGGATGCATATCTCACTTAGCAATGACTCAAAAGGACTGATTTATACATTAAGCTTCCATCTCGCCAACCAACCAGTTCTCAAAGTCATTTACTTGCGCTGCCAATTCAGGTTGCGCTTTTGCTAAGTGATCAAGATTATCTTGAATCTTGCTCTTATTGTATTTAACACCTGTCAATGTCTCTTTAAGCAAATCAATCAGCTCAACATTTAGCGCGTCAGAGAAGATGACAACCTCTGTAATCATCGCTTGCTTCACATCCATATGTACATCCATCATGCCCCAATCAAAGCGCGTCTCGATATGATGAGTGAACTCAGGCGTCTTGCCAAAACGCCAATCCCAATCTGCCATCTGCTGATAGTAGGTGTTCAGCGTCGGCTGCTTGGCAAGACTGGCTTCATCCAACTGCTCAACTGCCGCAGCCTCTCCATAATACTCACAAAACGCCTCGATAATTGCATCAGATAACGTCTCATGATTGATAGCGTCATTGAACTCTACTAAGTTTGCTACGCGAGCGCGTACCGACTTGATGCCCTTTGCTTTGAGCTTTAATGGATGTGGATTCAGATAGTCGCCAAGCTTTTGCATGTTGGCATTGACCAGTAATGTGCCGTGATGAAAGCTGCGATCAGCGGCATGTTTAAATGCGCTGCCTGATATTTTTCGGTCGTCGACTTGCATGTCATTACGACCAGATAGCGTGGCGTCTATACCCAATTTTTTAAGCGCATTGATGATGATGGTAAAGTTAGCCGTTTGGTCGTAAGCGTGTTTTGGGGACAAAAAAGTGAAATTGGTGTTGCCCAGATCATGAAATACTGCGCCGCCGCCACTCTGACGCCGCGCCAAAAATACATCATCTGCATCCATTTTATCCGTCTTGCACTCGACCCATGGGTTTTGTGAGCGCCCAATGACCACAGTCTCAGAATTGCGCCACAAGAATAGGGTATGCGTGTCTGGGGCTGATTGCTCTGTTCCTTCTTGTTCTGTCCCTAGCGCTTGGAATATCCAGTCCTCGGTTGCAAGGTTGAACCAAGGGTTGGTCACGGCAGATTTTAAGATACGCAGTTTCATTACTGATCCTTTTGAGTAGGAGGTTTTAGCTTGGCTTTTATAAGTAGATACTGACATCTTTACCGATGCGGAGCTGGAATTCAATGGCTGTCTAGTAGGTAGTGTGGCTTGGGCTTTGATTAAGGTGAAGCAATTCAGTAGATTGTTTGAATGAGGCTTATGTTAGAGCTAAGGCTGATGCTTCAAGTTTTTAGCGGGCGGAAATAAAAGCCAAGCAAAGTGCTCAGCTCAATTAAATGTTAAAAATTCACAAATTACAAAAGTACTCTGCTCTATTCAGCACAGATTTCCCATTTTGATTTTTTACTGACATAACAGGTTAGTATCTCTTTACCAGATTGCGCGTAGGCCTCACTGACGATGCTTTGATTGGTCGGCAGGCGATATCTGATAATCGCTGGCTCATCATTGACGGTGGTCGTCCATCCTGTCACATCACCACTATCGTTATAGTTTGCACTGTTAGAGGTGGCCATCTTGCCAAACCCTGGCAGGGTGTAAGAAGCCTGTCTAAACGCATAGCTCATTGACGCCCCCTCAACCACATCGTACTGACAGTTTAGCTTTTTCTGCAGTTTATCTTGCTTATAAATATAGCAAACGGTCGAATCTGAGTATTGCCCAACCCCGCAAAATCCTGCCGTCGCCACTGACATACTACCGATGAATAACGCTATCCTTTTCATAATGTTCCCTCAATAAATGACAAAATTAATAGTTGATAAGTAAATCCGTTAGAAGCGGATATTTGCTGTCCATATTTTTGCACCACCAGCAATAAACCAGCACCATCACAAACTATAATTATTTAGTAAACAAAAATCAACTAATGGCGTTATAAATATTATTATAAGTGAAAACATAGATATCACCGATAAGAGCCTACCTAGTCATAGATATTATTGAATTAGACTGCCACCGCACCTTACTATAAGAAGCGCTCAACATAAAAGTATTGTTTTGCATAGTGCGTATTGGTAAACAATAAACGGTCAGAAATCTTATAAAACACTCCCCATCGCACCATTTAAAAGTTATCATCGTAAGATTTTATAAATTGCTAATTTTACGACTAACCAGATGCCTATGACCGACACGAGTTGGCAGGTTCAGTCGATACGCTTAATAGGATTGCCCAATGACCAACCGTGACCTCATCATCTTTGTGACGCTCTCTTTTATGTGGTCACTCTCTTTTGTGTTTTATCGCATTGGCGTGCCTGAGTTTGGCTCATTGGCTTTTGCCAGTCTGCGCGTGATATTCGCCGGACTGGTCATGTTGGTCTTTGTATTACTAAATAAGAAAAACAGAGTCGGTATTAAGGAGCATTGGAAAATGCTCGCGCTTGTTGGTTTGTTTTCCGCAGCGCTACCCTTTGTGTTGTTCTCATTTTCTGCTCAGTCAGTGAATGCAGGGGTGCTGGCCGTACTAAACGCCTCGGTACCAATGATGAGTGGTTTTATCGCCCGCGTGTTTTTTAAAGATAGGCTATCTAAAAAACAAGCGCTTGGGTTGGTCATCGGTGTGGTCGGAGTGATTATATTAATGAGTGAGAGCTTGTTTGGTGGCGGTGAGCAGGGCAAAGGCTTGGTCGAAGGGTTGTTACCGATGGGCTATGCGCTATTGGCCTGTGTCGGCTATGCCGTCGGTGCTAATATCACCAAAAACTACTTATACGATGTCTCGCCGGTCGCTATCACAGCAGGATCGCTCATCATTGGTAGCATAATCATGCTACCAGTGGCCTATAATGAGTTCCCTTATGGTCAAGAAATCAGCATAAAAGCATGGGTGTCAGTGATTTGTATTGGGGTCTTTTCGACCGCCATTGCCCTTATTTTTATGAATCAATTGATCAAAAATATTGGGCCGACGCGTGCCACCAGTATCACGTTGGTGATTCCAATTTTTGCCATTATCTTGGGATATCTATTACTTGGTGAAGCCCTAAATATTCAAGCTATTGTCGGTTCGGTGGTAATATTGTTCGGGACTTATCTGTCATTAGAGTTGTCTATCAAAAAGATACTACAGTCCAAAACTGGAACTCGAGCGAAAAGTGTTTAAGCGTTATTAAATAGTATTAGTAGTAAGGCCTTACAAAGATTTAATTACGTGAATATTGGTGTTTCTGTTTGTAAATATTGCTTGGAATAATCATATCTGCCCCCTATAAAGAACAGGCTTATGAGTAATGTGCTTGGTAAATTAAATCAATAAAACTAAGCGCTATTGACCAATAAATACTAAACCTATCATGTAGGTTTAAAACAACAAACAAGGCTTTTTATGGCACACGATAATTTATTTGAAACCGTAGAGATGGGCACCCAAACCCTAAAGAACCGTATCATCATGGCACCATTAACGCGTCTGCGTTCAGTTGAGCCAGGTGATGTACCAACAGCACTTGCTGGTGAATACTACTCACAACGTGCAAGCTCGGGTCTCATTATCACTGAGGCAACACAAGTCTCATTCCAAGCAAAAGGCTATGCAGGCGCGCCGGGCGTTCATACTCAAGATCAAAGCACTGCATGGAAAGCTATTGTAGATAATGTCCATGCTAAGGGCGGCAAAATCGTCGTACAGCTATGGCATACTGGTCTGGTTTCTCATGAGAGCGTGCAGCCTGATGGCAAAGCGCCAATTTCTGCGTCAGATGTTCATGTTGGTATCCGTACCTCATTGCGTGATAGCAACAATCAAGCCATCCGTGTTGAAGCAACGACACCGCGCCCAGCCACACTTGATGAAATCAAACAAGTCATCGCTGATTTTGCTCAAGCAACCAAAAACGCCAAAGAAGTAGGGTTTGATGGGGTAGAGATTCATGGTGCTCATGGTTATCTGTTGCATCAATTCTGGGTTGAGCAAACCAACCAGCGTGATGATGAGTACGGTGGTAGCCGCGAAAACCGTGCACGTTTGACGCTAGATGTTATCGATGCCTGTGTCGATGCTTGGGATGCTGATCATGTTGGTATCCGTATCTCGCCACTTGGTACATTTAACAATGTAGAAGCTGGTTACAACGAAGAAGAAAACATTTGGATGATCGAGCAGATCAACAAACGTGGTCTGATGTATCTGCATCTATCAGAGCCAGATTGGGCAGGTGGTACGCCTTATAACGATGCATTCCGTCAACGTGTCCGTGCTGCGTTTGATAATACCATTATCGCAGCTGGCGGCTATACGGCCGAAAAAGCTGAGAAAAACGTGAAAGCGGGTTACATCGATGCCGTTGCATTTGGTCGTGACTATATCGCCAATCCCGATCTGCCTGAACGTATCCGTGAAAATGCTGCACTGAATGAGCAACATCCAGAAAGCTTTTATGGCGGCAGCTCAGAAGGTTATACTGATTATCCATTTCTAAAGCAGGCGCAGTAATCTAGTCATCAGCTTTGATGATTGAGTAATCACTGACGTACAAAAGAAGCCACCTGACTCTCATAGTTAGGTGGCTTCTTTTTGCGTGAGCATTATGGTTTATCAGAACGTCTTATTCATTAGAGCTATTTATTTATATTGGCTTTTTACTTACCAAAGTTGCCGATCTGATAGTCGCGAAAGGCCTGTCGTAGCTCTTCTTGTGTACTCATCACAAAGGGGCCATAACCTGCGACGTGTTCTCCGATAGGCTCGCCACTTAGCAGTAGCAGTTTGACGACTCCCTGCGCGTCTTTAGAGTAGGTGAGCTCAATGCTATCAGTAGTCGTATGAGAGGGAGGTTCAGATTCTGTATTGACATGGATAGGCGCTGAAAACTGAATCAAGTCGCCCGCACTGACGGCTGTGCCATTGACCAGCAGCTGACCCTGTTGTATCAGTAGCAGCGTATTGTGTGTGTCTGGGACTTGTATCGAGGTCGTGCCTGCGGTGTGTAGTGCGATATCCCACATATTAATTGGGGTAAATGTCGTTGCCGCACCTGTTATACCGTGCCAGTCACCGGCAATGATAGCAACTTGGCCGATGATGGTTTGTTTCTGAGCGTCACTATCGTCTATCAATTCAATGATAGGCATATCAGCCCGTTTGATAGATTGATACTTAGGGTCGGTCAGCTTGTACTTACTTGGCAGATTGACCCACAGCTGCACCATACTGAAGATGCCACCGCGCTGCCCAAATGCCTCAGAGTGAAACTCTTCATGTAAGATACCGCGTCCTGCGGTCATCCACTGTACATCCCCTTCCAAAATATCACCGCGACCACCTGTCGAGTCTGCATGGCTGATCTCACCATCATAAGCCAGCGTAACGGTTTCAAAGCCTTTATGCGGATGTTGTCCGATGCCATGCGGCTGCAATTTATAATCAGGATTGGGCGAAAACCTCGTCGGCTCGCCATAATCAAACAATAAAAAAGGATCGGTATGGTTATAGTTAAAGTCAGAGTTGTCCTCGAGATGATTGATTAAGGTTTTGACATAAAAACCATCACCGACCCAATGCGGTACTTTATCACCATGAACATGTTGAATGGCACGCATTGAGATACCTCATAAATTTAAGTAACCAAAATTTCAATAAAACAAATACTGTTTAGTAAGTCTACAGTGAAAGACGCTTACGTTGCGCGTTATCTCACAATTGGCGAACTGCTATTAGACAACCTCGCCACTCACAAAACCACTGGCCCATGCCCATTGGAAATTATAACCGCCAAGCCAACCTGTGACATCGAGTACTTCCCCGATGAAATACAGCCCATCCTGCAAGTTGCTTTGCATAGTCTTTGACGATACTTCATCAGTGGTGACGCCGCCGCGTGTGACCTCAGCAGTGCGATAGCCTTCAGTACCAGAGGGTTTGAGTCGCCAGCCATTGATTGTCGCGCCCAATTCAGTAAGGCGCTCGTCTTTTATATTGGCAAGCTCGGTATCTTTGATGTCTTCCCACAGGTGCGTCTGTAATGCTGCTAGTAGTTTTTTGGGTAGGGCATTATCGGTGTTGTCTGCCAATACGGTACGTATCAGTTGGCGCGGATGTGACTTTTTGCGAGCAATCAACAAGTCAGTGACATCAATGTCAGGCAACAGATTAAGACTGATGGTTTCTCCCGTCTGCCAATAGTTTGACAGCTGTAGCATGGCTGGGCCAGAGAGTCCGCGATGGGTAAATAGCACAGGCAGTTTAAAAGAAATCCGCTCGTTACTGGCGATAACGGGCAGGCTGATACCGGCCAATGCACGGATAAGCTCACCTGTTTTGTCCGTAAAGGTAAATGGCACGAGACTGGCATCAGTTGACACGAGCGTATGGCCAAACTGCTGTGCCAACTCATAACCGATGCCGCTTGCCCCCATGGTCGGAATGGACAAACCACCTGTTGCGACCACCAACGACTCACAGCGATAGCGTGTTTGCGCAAGCTTGGTTTGATTGGCGGCTTCTTTTCTCTCTTGCTTTTCTTTTTTACTGAGTTGTTTGGTGGTCAATAATTCAAAACGTGCATTTTTATCATTTTCGATGGTTTGCACACTTTCAATTTGAGCATTCAGTTTCACTTGCACACCGACCGCCGCGCACTCATCTAGCAGCATAGTCAAGATGTCTTGTGCGGAGTCATCACAGAACAGTTGGCCATGTTCACGTTCATGATAAGCAATTTTGTGAGCCTCAACCATACCGATGAACTCCCAGCTTGGGTAACGACTCAGGGCAGATTTACAAAAGTGAAGATTATTACCGACGAAGTGCTCTGGCTCAACGAAGTAATTGGTGAAATTACAGCGGCCACCACCCGACATCAGGATTTTTTTGCCGGCTTTATTGGCGTGGTCTAGCACTAGTACGCGTCGACCGCGGCGACCAGCTGTAAGTGCACAGTACAATCCTGAAGCGCCAGCACCGATGATGATGACATCAAATTGGCTATCATTGGACTTTTTGGCTGATGATGGATTAGCCACTGACGGATTGGTTGGCTTCACTGATTTTGCTTGTTTTGGCATTTGACTCATGATGATGACTTATAGAATAGGTTTGGATAAACGATATAAACTATCCCAATTATACCATGGCAATAATGGCAGTGTTTTTAGGTAAGTAATATAAATAGCTTTGGTCTAATTGCTATAAATCATTGAATAACTTTACTTTTTATGTAGACAATAATTCATAGTTAGTATAATGTAAAAATATGAATATTACCCGCTGCCACTATTGCCGCGTTGATGACTGATTAAAATTTTAGTCGTTTTATTTGAAGAAAATAAATATCTTCAAAAGTAGTTATATTAAAAAGCCAGCCGATTGAACCGCTTATTCAAACATTGTCACGGATGACACTGTTAAGACAAAAGGGAATTTATGGATATCCTACAACTGCTCATTAGCGGGATTGCTAATGGTTGTATATATGGGCTCTTAGCGCTCGGTTTTGTACTCATTTACAAAGCTTCAGAGGCGGTAAACTTTGCCCAAGGCGACATGCTGATGCTCGGTGCCTTTTTAGGCATATCTTTCATTAATGCCGATCAGGCAAACTTTCCCTTCTTATTAGGTATCACCTTTGCTGCTATTATCATGGGCGCATTTGGTTACTTACTCGATCGCTTTGTCCTACGTGGTATTTTTGGTCAACCGCAATTTGCGATGGTCATCCTGACCATCTCACTTGGATTCTTAATGCGCTTTGTCGCAGGTCTCATCTGGGGACATAGTCCAGTCTCACTACAGACACCATTCTCAGGCAAAATGCTAGCATTAGGCTCGCTGAGTATCGCTTATGTTGACATCATTATCATCATCTCTACCATCGCATTAACCTCCATTTTATACTTCTTTTTTGCCCATACTAGGCTCGGCATTGCGATGCAAGCCAGTAGTCAGAACCAAATGGCAGCTTACTACATGGGCATTCCCGTTAAGCGCGTCAATGGTATCGTTTGGGCATTGTCAGGGGTGGTTGCTGCGCTTGCCGGCATACTATTTGCGGCCAAAGGCGCGATCGAGCCTTCTGTCGGACTACTATTCGGTATCAAGGCCTTTGCTGCTGCCGTGATTGGCGGATTAGGCTCATTGCCTGGTGCACTGGCAGGCGGGTTGCTGGTAGGGGTGATAGAGCCCTTTGCTGGTCGCTATCTACCGCTAGGCCTAAGTCAAATTGCGCCTTATGTAGTTATGTTGATCGTGCTAATCGTACGTCCAGGCGGTATTTTTTCTCAGGTAAAACAGAAAAAAGTATAGAAGCTTTGATTCAAGGATGACAAAGCGGCCTCCAAACCTTTTCAAGGATGAGTACTGCCCATGAAAGCCCAGTTTAAACACAGTTATGATCAAGATATCAATATCTTCGATGACAAACGCCAACTCATAAAGTATGGCGTACTCCTCTTACTACTATTAATGGCGCCTTGGCTACTGAGCAACTATTACATTAGTGAGCTCAGCGCCATATTGATTTGGTCTATCTCTGGACTGGGTCTGATGCTCTTGACGGGGCATACAGGACAGGTCAGCTTAGGTCATGCCGCCTTTATGGCGATAGGCGCCTTTAGCCACATGGCACTGATGGCACGAGGGTGGAATTTTTTCCCTGCCTTGATTGCCTGCGCGCTCATCACTGGAGTCATCGGCGCTATCATTGCCAGACCGATTTTAAGAACCAGTGGTATCTATTTAGCCATCGCGACTTTGGCGCTTAGTATTATCGTCGAAGACATCGCTATCGTGGCTGAGCCTATTACGGGCGGCATCTCTGGTACCTTTGCTTCTCCCATTAACCTCTTTGGCTACACCATCGATCGCTATATCACGCCAAAGGCATTTTACTACTTGTGCCTTGCGCTCGTAGTGTTGGTGACCTTAGGTTATATTAATTTGCTCAGAAGCGGCACTGGGCGCTCGTTCTTAGCCATCAGAGACAGTGAAGTCTCCGCCCGCGCGCTTGGCGTCAATGTACCGCAAGCCAAAACACTCGCTTTTAGCATATCTTGTGCGATTACCGCTGTTGGCGGCGCTATGTACGGACACTTTGTGCAAGCGGTCAATTATGAGAGCTTCACCGTTATTATCTCCATCACCATACTCTTGCAGATTGTCATCGGCGGTTTAGGCTCGATACATGGTGCGTTTTTTGGTGCTGTCGTCGTTGTCTTGTTGCCACAAGTGATAGCTATCTTAGGCGATGTTATCGGTCAAAGTACGGGCTCTAGTATCACCAGTGTTCCCGGTATTGATACGGCGCTATTTGCTTTAGTCATTGTCGTCATGATCATCTATGAGCCACGCGGTATATACGGTATTTGGATAAAGGTACGGACTTGGTTTCAGATGTTTCCGTTATATCGAAAAGGACTATTTCGCCGTTCTAAAACTTATCTTAAAACGGAGCGTATGCGATGAGCTTATTAAAAGTTGACTCCTTATCTATTGCGTTTGGTGGCGTCAAAGCCGTTGATAACATTAGCTTTGAGGTAAACGAGGGCGAGGTGTTCACGATCGTAGGGCCTAATGGTGCTGGTAAATCCACGATTTTTAACTTAATCAGTCGCTTGTACGAGCCGCTCAGTGGTCGTATTACCTTTGATGGTATTGATATTACCAAGCTGCCTGCTCACGATATCGCAAAATTGGGCATTGCCCGTACGTTTCAAAACATCGAATTGTTTGATCACTCAAGCGTGTTACAGAATCTGCTTATCGGTCGCCATTCGCAGCGCAATACGTCGTGGATACAGGACTTATTATTTTTACCAAAGGTGCGCCGCAGTGAGCGGGAGCATCGTCTACAAGTTGAAAAAATTATAGATTTTTTAGAGTTAGCGCCTTATCGAGATAAGCTGATCGCAGGTTTGCCTTACGGCATTAGAAAGGTGGTTGAGATTGCGCGCGCACTAGCCGCTAATCCCAAGCTTATTTTGCTCGATGAGCCTGCTTCTGGTCTCAGCGTAGAGGAAACGTCCGAGATGGCGTGGTGGATCGAAGACATGCAAAAGGATCTTGGTTTGACTATCTTGATGGTAGAGCATGACATGAGTCTTGTGAATCGGGTGTCAGATCGAGTATTGGCCGTCGCTGAAGGTAAGTTTTTGGCTCAGGGCACAGCAGCTGAGGTGCAAGCCAATCCACAGGTTATTGAAGCCTATCTTGGACAGGAGAGTGTGTAATGTCAGCTATTAAAAAATCACTATCCTCTGCCGCGCCGGCTACTGAAATGAATTTGGTCGACTCTGAAGTAAAGAACAACGTGCTTGAAGTGCGGAATTTAGAATCCGCTTATGGTCCGGTAATGGCATTGAGAGGCGTGAGCCTAGAAGTGCCCGAAGGTAAAGTCGTCACTATTTTGGGCGCTAATGGTGCGGGCAAGACGACGCTAATGAAGACTATCTCTGGTGTCATCAATCCCCGCAAAGGCGCAGTGTGGTTCCACGGTGAGCGTATCGACGGCACTGAGCCTGATCGCTTGGTCAAAAAAGGGCTGTCGCACGTACCCGAGGGGCGCGAGGTGTTTCCTTTTTTGAATGTCGCCGAAAACTTGGCGATGGGCGCTTATACTCGGCGTGACAAGTCTGAGATACAGCGTGATGTCGAGATGATATATGAGTATTTTCCCATCCTAAAAGATCGCCGCACTCAAGCAGCGGGCACGATGTCCGGTGGTCAGCAGCAGATGCTCGCTATCGGTCGCGGACTGATGTCACGACCCTCCCTTATGCTACTCGATGAGCCGTCTCTTGGACTGTCTCCCTTATTGGTACAAGAGATATTTGCGATTATTCGCAGGCTTAATAAAGAACAAGGCGTCACGATTTTATTGGTTGAACAAAACGCCAGAGTTGCCTTGGCAGCTGCGGATTATGGGTATGTGTTAGAGACAGGGCGTATTGTCATGGCAGGCTCAGCGGACAAACTGATGCACTCTGATGATATTAAAGAGTTCTATTTGGGACAAACCAAAGACAACACTGCGGAAGCCACTCGGTGGAAACGCAAAAAGACTTGGCGATAACAATCATGACGACCTCTATTGATGTTCATACTGAAAACAATACTTCACTTTCTTCTGAGGATGCTATGGATACTACGATCACTGAGGTCACAGCTGCCGCGCCAGTATCGTCTCAAGACCATGCTAAAAGTCATGCTAAAAATCATGATGACGAGACTGGTCAACAGATACACAATGCGCCTTTCGATCACACGCCTCAAATCCTAGAAGGGTGCGATACATTGAGCAAACTCTGGCGACAGGTTTGCTTGAGCCGAGGCGACAGGATTGCGCATCGCGAAAAGAGCTTTGGTATTTGGCAGAGTTATAGTTGGCTTGATTATTATCATCATGGCTGCGATATCGGCATGGCACTCATCGAGCTTGGCCTGAGTAAAGGCGATACCGTCTCTATCTTGAGCGAAGATAATAAAGAATGGCTCTATTGTGATATGGGCATCTGCGCCGTCGGCGGGATACCCAATGGTGTCTATACGACCGACAGCCCCGAGCAGCTTGCCTATATATTAAATGACAGCCATTCTAAGTTTTTGATCGTAGAAAACGATGAGCAATTGCATAAGTTTTTAGAGATTCGTGAACAGACGCCTAACGTCAAAAAAGTCATTGTATTTGAGCGTAAAGGTTTGCGTAGCCTAGAGGATGATCAGGTTATTTTCCTTGATGATCTATATACAATCGGTCGAAGTATTGAAAATGCCAGAGAGCGTTTTGGCGCTTATATCGATCAAGGTACGGCGAATGATATACGCACCTTAATCTACACGTCTGGCACGACAGGTAATCCAAAAGGCGCGATTTTAACGCACGCCAATGTCCTCTTTGGGCTAAAAACGACCATCGATATCCTCCCTATTTTGTCCACTGATGAGCAGCTGTGTTTTTTGCCGTTATGCCATGTGCTTGAGCGTCTAACGTCAGTGGATCTGCCTATTCATCGGGGCTGTATCGTCAACTTTGCTGAGAGCACAGAGACAGTATTTGAGAATATGAAAGAAGTGTCGCCTGATACCTTTACCGCCGTCCCTAGATTGTGGGAAAAAATGTACGCCTCTATCAGTAATATGCGTAGTGATGCCAGTGCGCTTAATGGCTGGGCATTTGATCAGGCCATAAAAGCAGGTCATGACCACGCTGATATCGTGATGGCAGGCAATACGCCCACGACAGCTCAGCGACTGCGTTACGAGTTTTGGAACAAGCTGGTGCTATATAAAATTCGTGACCTGATAGGCATGAGTAATATTCGCCGTGCCGGCACAGGGGCTGCGCCCATATCATTAGATGTTATTCGTTGGTTCCATGCGATAGGCGTGCCTATCTATGAAGGCTATGGCATGACTGAAAGTGCAGGCGTGATATCGATCAATACACCTGAAGCACAGATGGCCGGTAGCGTAGGTAAGGCATTACCTAATTCTGAAGTCCGCATCGCCGAGAACGGGGAGATACTCGTAAAAGGCGCGAACGTGTTTGCAGGCTACTGGAACAAGCCCGAAAAGACCGCTGAGGACTTACGGGATGGCTGGCTCCATACTGGCGATGTCGGTGAGATAAAAGAGGGCTATATATTCATTACGGGCCGCATCAAGGACATCATTATCACCGCAGGCGGCAAAAACGTCACACCCGCTGCGATTGAGAGCAAGCTTAAATTCTCGCCTTATATCTCAGACGCCGTCATCATCGGCGATAGACGCAAATATCTGACCTGCCTGATTATGATAGATCAGGAGAATGTCGAAAAGTATGCGCAAGACAATCAGGTGATGTTCTCAGATTTTCGCTCGCTGTGTCATGCGCCAGAAGTCATCGCCTTAATAGATGAGGTCATACAGTCTACCAATCAGACGTTAGCACAGGTAGAAACCATCAAGCACTTCAGGCTTATTGATGTGCTGCTCAGCCCTGAAGATGATGAATTGACCGCGACGATGAAATTGAAAAGAAGTTTGGTTGAGAAAAAGCATCATGCTCTCATCGACTCTATGTACTAATCTAACTCTTTAGCACCGTTCAGATTTTGACGTTATCCCAACCTTGAAAGTATCAATCTCAAAAGCATCAAACTAACAGCGACTGAAGTCGCAAGGAGAAAGGCAATGAAATGGACATTCAAGACGACGCTACTGGCACTATCTGTTGGTACGATAGGTTTAGCAGGCTGTAGTAATTCCGACGCGCCCGCCGAAGCTGGTACAGATACTGAGGCCGCTGCTACTACTAGTGATATGCCGGTACAAGGTGTTACGGATACGGAGATTCTACTGGGCGGTGCCAATGATCTATCAGGTCCGTTTGCAGGATTCGGTAATCCTGCGGTCGCGGGTGCCAATATGTATTTTGATGAAGTAAATGCGGCAGGTGGTGTCAATGGCCGAAAGATTCGTTACATCGTCGAGGATCACTCTTATCAAGTGCCAAAGGCGGTACAGGCTGCTAATAAGCTCGTCAGCCGCGATAAAGTATTCGGTATGCTGATGTCGCTTGGTACGCCGCATAACTTAGCGAGTTTCCCTATTATGGATCGCGCCAATGTCCCCAATATTATGCCGATCACTTTTGCAAAGCCTATGCAAGAAGAAGGGGCTTTCAATCGCCGTTATACGATGGGTAGTACCTATTACGACTCCATGAAAATGGGTATGGAATACCTAATTGCCGAAAATAATATTAAAAATTTATGCGTCATGTATATCCCGTCAGACTATGGTGAAGAGACCAATGAGGCGGCTAAGGATATCAGCGATAGCAACCCTAACGTCACGCTGGTTCAGGCCAGCTCGCATCGTCCTGATGAAACAGATTTTGCTGGTGCAATCGCCAAATTAAAAGAAGCCAATTGTGAGTTAATCGGCCTATCTCTTACGATACGTGGCGCTATCACTGCGGTAGGGACAGCGAACGCTATGGGCTGGACTGACGTAAAATTCATCGCTCCTGCAACAGGTTTTCATCCCGCAGTGGCTGAGGCACCGGGCGGCGCAAGTGAAGGCCTATATGCAGTTTCTTACTATAACGATTTGGCTTTGAGAGCAAATGAGCCTGAGACCAAAGCTTTTATTGAAAAGTATAAAAAAGCCACAGGGGAAGATGTGTCAGCAGGTGCTATCCTTGGCTATACTTCAGCAAGAATCACGGTTGAAGGACTTAAAGCGGCCGGCAAAGATTTAAATGCCGATACCTTCAATAAAGGTATGGAAACCGTTAGTTTTGTAGATGGAATCACAGGATCTACTGTTGCCATCACGCCTGAGAGCCATGTCGCCTTTAATGATGTTTACTTATCGCAAGTACAAAGCGGCGCATGGAAAACCGTCACACAGCTCAAATAAGTACGCATTATTCATTTAGTGAAATTTTTATAGCAGCAAGCCATACAGTTGTATGGCTTGTCTCGCTTATGAACTTTGTATTTTATATAGTCAAGTCTATATAAATCCGCTACATCGTCATCCTCGCTAAGCATACTAATGTATAACTTGCACTCGGTTTCCTTGTATCGAAATTATATTGAACTGACTATAGTCTATCGTTTTTTATAATTCTAAAATCCGTACTTAATATAACAATAAGCAATAAGCTGTAGAGAATCGAAATTAACTGGGATGAACAAACTAGTCGCTTTGTGAGGATGGGACTATCTGTGCCTAAGTATATAGATGTGCAGTAAAATTGTTATGTTTGGCGTTTGATGCCTTGCAACCGTCACGCTTATTTGTCAAACTATAAACGAGTGTCACACATTATGGAAGATGACTCTTATTACCTATATAGATGATCGTTTTAGACAACTATCTACTTAGGTTGTAATAATTAAAAAGGACGAATACTATGACGCAAAAATCATTTCCAATCACAGCCGAATTTATGGCTGCTGCCAATACCAACGCTGACCAATATTTAAAAGATTACCACCACTCTATCAACTCTAACGAAACCCGCGATGACTTTTGGGCGAAACGTGCTGAGCTTATCGATTGGATAAAAAAACCCACCAAAGTCAGCGACGTCAATTATGACTTAGACGACTTTCGCATCAAATGGTTCGAAGATGGCCAACTGAATATCTCAGTCAACTGCCTCGATCGTCACCTCGAAAAAACCCCATATAAACCCGCTATTATTTGGGAAGGCGATCATCCTTCATTGCACAAAATTATCTCGTTTAAAGAACTGCATGAAGCCGTTTGCCGTCTAGGTAACTCGCTGCGTAAGCTTGGGGTCGGGAAAGGCGATCGCGTAACGCTATATATGCCGATGATACCGGAAGCCATGGTATCGATGCTGGCATGTGCTCGTATTGGCGCGGTACATTCGGTGGTGTTTGGCGGATTTTCTGCCGAGAGCTTGGGCAATCGATTGATAGACAGTCGCTCAAAAGTGGTCATTACTGCGGATGAAGGCCTGCGCGGCGGTAAACACACACCGCTCAAAGCCAACGTCGATCAAGCGCTGGACATGGATGGTACTGACAGTGTCGAAAAAGTCATCGTCGTCCATCGTACGGGTAACTCGATACCGATGAGTGGTCGCCGTGATGTTTGGTATCATAATCTAGTCGATGGTCAGTCAGAGCATTGTGAGCCTGAGGTGATGAATGCCGAAGACCCGCTCTTCTTATTATATACCTCTGGCTCAACAGGTAAGCCAAAAGGCGTTGTGCATACCACGGGCGGCTATATTACTTATGCCTTGTCTACCTTTCGCGATGTGTTTGATATCAAAGAAGACGATGTCTACTGGTGTACAGCCGATGTAGGCTGGATCACAGGGCACACGTACTCGACCTATGCACCGCTTGCCAATGGCACGACGACTGTGATGTTTGAAGGTGTGCCAGAACATCCAACATGGGCACGTATCGGTCATATTATTGATAAGCATGACGTGACTATTCTATACACTGCACCGACAGCCATTCGCGCCATGATGAAAGAGGGCGATGCCTTTGTGCGAGAATCAGATCGCTCCAGCCTACGCCTGCTTGGTTCGGTCGGAGAGCCGATCAATCCAGAAGCATGGGATTGGTATCATAATGTTGTCGGTGACAGTAAATGCCCAATCGTCGATACGTGGTGGCAAACTGAAACGGGTGGTATTTTGATGGCACCGATTCCAGGTACAGTGGATTTAAAACCAGGTGCTGCGATGCTGCCACTATATGGTATCAAACCAGAAATCGTGGACAGTGAAGGCGCAACACTAGAGGGTGCAGCAGAAGGCAATCTGGTGATAAGCAGTAGCTGGCCTGGGCAAATGCGTACCGTTTATAATGATCATCAGCGTTTTTTGAAAACTTATTTTAGTGATTATCCAGGTCGTTATTTCACAGGTGATGGTGCCCAACGTGATGAAGATGGACATTACTGGATCACAGGTCGTGTCGATGACGTGCTCAATGTCGCAGGACATCGCTTGGGTACGGCAGAGATTGAGAGCGCTGTCGTGGCTCATCCAGCCACTGCTGAGGCTGCAATCGTTGGGATGCCGCATGAGATTCGCGGTACAGGCATCTGTGCTTTTATCATTCTAAAGTCTGGCGAAGAAAAAACAGACGATCTAAAAGCCGAGCTAAAACGCCATGTGCGTGCTGAGATTGGCCCAATTGCTACCTTGGATGCCATTTATCTGGTGGATGCACTGCCGAAGACGCGTTCAGGAAAAATCATGCGTCGCATCCTACGTAATCTTGCTGCTGGGCAATATGTCGGATTGGGTGATTTGTCCACATTGGCAGATAGCTCAGTGATTAATGATTTGGTCGATGCTGTCAAAGCAGGTCGCGGAGACTAATATTAGTTTAACTAATAGTTTGACTAATAGTTTGATCAATGGGCTGTCTATTCAGATTAAGAGCAACTATTAATCTATGTTCATAGAAGTTCAAAAAGCCATGCTATCGAGAATAGCATGGCTTTTTTTACGCAGACGATATTGATATTAAGTCATTTTGACGGTTCAATATCCATCATAGAACAACATTTAATACACTACACTCGCGATTCATAAATTTTCGCCACATACCTAATAAGGCTTATTGTGATTATGACTGACCACGCTTTATACCCAACTGATAAACCTTCTCCCAAGATTGCCATTATCGGTGGTGGCCTAACAGGACTGCTCACCGCCACTTTACTAGAGCGCGCATCGAATCACACCCCAATGCCCTTTGATAATCCGCAAATCACTATCTTTGAAAAGTCGCGCAGTGTCGGTCGTTTGGCGACGCGCTATCGCAGCGACAGTGAAACTGGTAAAAACTGGCAATGGTCGTTCGGCGCGCAGTTCTTTACAGCCAAAACGGGTAGCTTTCAACAGTTTATTGCGCCATGGTTGCAGACAGGTTTGCTACAGCCGTGGTGCGCCAATGTGATTGAGCTCACGCCAGCGAATGAGAGTATTCGAGCACCTGATACCCAAGCGCCCGATATCCAAAATAAGGAGCAGTGGGATACTGTCCATGCCCGTTATATCAGTACACCCAAAATGACCAGTTGGGGACGCGAGCTTGCCACTGCGCTCAAGCACACAACCATCGCGTTTAAGACTCGCGTGGCACCGCTCGATCAATACACTCAGCATCAAGATACTCTTCATTCGGACAGTCAAAAAACAGAGTTATTCGATGAGGCAGGGACTAGTCTTGGATGGTTTGATTGGGTGATCTGTACAGCGCCAAACGGTCAGGCAGTGGAGCTGATGGCAGACAGTGGGTTTAGTGAACAAAACAAAATTGTGCAGCCACAAATGCAGGCTTGCTATACGCTGATGCTTGGTTGGGATAAGTCACAACCGTTGCCTGAGACATTCAATCATCAGGCCATACCACAGTGGGATGTGGCTTATGTGGATAGTGCTATCATCGATAGAATATTTATTGAACATCAAAAACCTGCCCATGATGACTTGCTGCCCAGTGTCACCATTCATGCCCGTAATAACTGGTCGCAAGCGCACGTTGACGACGATATGGAAGCAGTCAAGGAACAACTATTGCAGGCAGCAAAGCAGTCATTAAATTGGGACGAGGACAGCGCACCTAGCCAGACAGATTGTCATCGTTGGCGTTATGCAGCTACTATCGTAAATAAGGATACGGAAGAGCTAGGCATCTTGGTCGATGAAACCAAGCAATGGGTCGTCAGTGGCGATTGGTGCGGGCAAGGCAATATTGAAAGCTGCTATCAAATGGCACAGCAAACAATTGAGGCTATTTGGAAAACAGAATGACCCCATTGCTGTCTATAACTACAGTACTGCCCTATGATATTAATTGTCCAAAATATAGGTGGGCGCTTCAGAGTTTAGGCAGCCAGTTTTTGAGTAAGTAAAAGACACCTTCATAAAAAGCACGCAAAAAAAGGCCCACAGAGGAGGTACTGTGGGCTGAGGAAAACGGATAGTGTAGGTGACTACAGAGGCCGTGGGCGTAACTTGTTATAATTATAGGTTCTACAACTCATATCTATTAGGGCAGTTTTTATAAGTACAATGAGCGTACATGTTTGCTTACATATTTAAGTGTACAAGTGTTTTTTCTAGTTACCATCATAGCGCAACTGCTGACCGATAAGGGGCTGTGGTTACAGTATATTACGTTATAAATGACGTAAGCGCAGGCCAACCTTTTGCTGGTATTATCGATGATAATGTCTCTAGAGAGCTGTCAGTGTTTGGCAGTATCACTACGGATATGAAGAGCTAAATATTTTCAATGGCTTATGATGGCCTGACAACTTTGATGACTTCACTCAGTCATTTGATGTTGATATTATTGATAACTGAGTCGGTAATTGAATCAATAACTGAGCTGCTACAGAGATGGCATGACGCCTTGCCCGAAAAATGCTAAGCTATCTGCCATTATTACGTCTATATTAAACTGGGTTTGCCATGACTGACAGCACGCATTTGCATACGCAGGAGCCGCCAAGTTCACAAAATACCAAGAGTATTTTTAACTTGCCTAATAATCTGACTATTGCACGTATCCTGATGATCCCCTTGTTTGTCGCGATTGCCTATTGGCCACCATCGATGGGTATTGGCATGCCTGCCATCTCAGACAATGTCATCGCTCGAGTAGGAATGAGCGAGTTCAGCGATAGCTTATTACGCCACTTGCTATTGACTGGTGTCTTTATCATTGCAGCGATTACCGACTGGCTCGATGGGTATTTTGCTCGTAAGCTCAATGTCATGTCAGCCTTTGGGCGTTTTTTGGATCCAGTCGCGGACAAGCTCATGGTGGCGGCAGCGCTGATAATCCTAGTACAGTGGCATCCCAATATTATTATGGCGATAGCCGCTATCGTCATCATCTCGCGTGAAATCGCAGTATCTGCACTGCGTGAGTGGATGGCAGAGCTGGGCAAAAGTACCAGCGTGGCAGTCTCCTATGTGGGTAAATTGAAGACGACGTTTCAGATGGTCGCCATCACGGTGCTATTGCTCAATTGGCAATCGCTCGAAATGATTGGTTATGTGCTGATGGTTGCCGCTGTTATTTTGACATTATGGTCGATGATGATTTATCTCAGAGCAGCTTGGCCATATTTAAAGCAAAGCGGATAGCGTGCTAGTACAACCTACCTTAACAGGCATAAAAAATACCAGTCGCATGAGCCACTGGTATTTTTTATGGCTGACTGTAAACAGTAGTTTTTGGCCGATTTATTTTAGCCATTGATTGTTTGCATCGTTTCTATATACTCAGAAATAGTAGACAAAATATAAAAGAGCAGACACAGGGAAGTTGATTGAAGTATGGCTATATGTCATTTAAATAGGGAGATCGGTATGACGTTACATCAAAAACAGTCAGGTGCTGCCATTTTATTACTGGCATTGCTAACGGGCTGCTCATCAGGGCCAAGCATGCAGGAGTCGTCCACCCCAACGATTCAGCAAGATAAGTCTATCCAAGCAGAGTCGTCTAAAATGTCGGCCACTCAAGACGCGACAGAGTCAGAACGTTTGGGTACCAAATGGGGCGATGACGTTGATTCTCAAGTGACAACGGTTGATTTACGTCGTATGAGTAGTCAGCCTATCGAGCAAATGCAAGTCCGTTATGCAGATAAGTCTTACAAAGGACGTGCGGTTAATAGCATGTCTCTGCTGGCAGGGAAGGTTGATTTTTCGATAGAGACGGATACGGGTGAGCTGTCACTATATCGAGACTCAGGCAATTACTACGTCCAAGGTCAAGCAGGGCAGGCCTATCGTTTGGTGTACAACAATAACAGTCCCAACACGTATGAGATTGTCGCTAGTGTGGATGGTATAAACGTCATCGATGGTAGTGCTGCTAGTCGTCAGGACAGCGGATATGTGCTACGTCCCAATGATGATTTGGTGATTGAGGGTTTTCGCAAGAGCCAAAGTGCGGTGGCATCCTTTATATTTAGCAAGCCCGCGAGTGCTTATGCTGCCAATACCAGCTCGGGTTCTATCAACAATACGGGTGTGATTGGTACAGCCATCTATGGACTATATGATCCTGCTAAACCCAAGCCAAAGCAACCGCAAGCGTATCCAGCAGACAATGGCTACGCCAAACCACCACAGTAATGTGTATCAATAGATAGTAGATAACTTAGATATATAACGCATAAAGAAACGCCAGTCGCATTAGCCACTGGCGTTTTTGTTTTTATTCTAGTAGGTGATGCATCTACTTTGCTTATTTGCTTAAGTTTTATCACTCAAGCTATGAAAATTAGGGTGATTTATGTATGTAATTGATAGTATTAGTTTCGGAGAAAATAATAAAAAAATGTTTAATTTTTTATACCTTATTAAATTTTTTTATTCTAGAATGATTGATTTCTACGTCTAGAATATTAAAAGGAATTCTAATGGTATACAAAACATTACTGGCTGTATTTGTTCTTAGCGGTCTGACGGCTTGCTCGGCTTTTACTAGCCCAACTACCCAAAGAGGAAGAGATGCAAGCTTACCTCAATTGAATGTAGAAGGTATTTCTTATGAACAGAGATTGTCTAAGTACGCCAATCAATTCGTAGTAAGCGATGAGCAAGAGTTTGCTATAGTGCGAGGCTATCCTTATGCTGAGTTCACAGGTAGTGGTATTTTTGCTACCGACCCTCTTCGTGTTATGAAGGTAGATGATCAATGGGTCAAAAATATACCAATTAGTTTGAATGTTAATCAAACTCTCAATGCTTATAGAATGAGTATTAGGCCTATCAAAATTCCTACAGGTAACCATCAGCTATTAGTAAGTGGTGCAGGATGGGAAAATAAAGCGTTGTATACGCAACTGCCTACAGTCAACTATCAGAGTGGCAAGAGCTATGTGTTCAAACCAAGCTTTGCTAAAGGGGAAGTTAGTACTCTCACAGTATATGAATACGAAGCCGACTCAAGATTTGAGCCAGCTGATAAGGAAGGTATTATTCTAAAGTCAACGGTTAGTAGTCCTGTTGAAATCGGTAATTATGACAATCAAAAAGTGGCTGATATTTTTGAAAAATAGTCCTTAATTAAGAAGAGTTGTAGTCATGATATTACAGAAAAAACTATCTGCTATTTTTAGTATTTTTTTATTAAGTACCTATTTGACAGGCTGTGTGAGAGCAATTTTACCAACTTCTGAAACAGAGCTTACTACTAATGCAAGAGTAGTTTCGACCGAGGTCGAACTCGATATTGTCTCTTCTTATGCTAATTTAAAAAAGTATATGAGTAAATGTTTCGAATACCGGAACCAAAATAGGTATCAGGTTATTGACGCCAATTTAGACAGAGAGCAAAACAAGGCTTATTTCATCGGCAAATCTAATTTTGATACTTATACTTTTAAAGTCTTACTAGAGTCTGTAGGTAATGAACAAACTAAAATAACTTATTTCTCACCAAAGAAAAAAATTGGTTTTAGTGAATCTAATCCACAGAAGACCTTAGATAAATTAACAGCTTTTAGTCTTTACGACGGCAAGGCAGTTTGTAAACTTTGACTAAGACTACACGAATAATTTATCAGTAAAAACGCCAGTCGCATTAGCCACTGGCGTTTTTGTATTCTACTATTTTGCTTTCATATAACAGATACTTATAGCGTTACAGAGTTGTTTTCGCCTAGATTAGTTGCTTTTTTACCATCCATTACCGCAGCGGTAGTCATCTTGAACATGTTGACGACTGAACTACCGCTTAGCCAATATTCTGCACCATGTGGTACGACTTTGATTAATTGGACGTTTGGATCTTCTTTACCTTGCTCATAGAATGCATTGTAGATTGGCGACCATAGCTCATCGAGCTTCTCTTGGTCTTCGACCAACTCTGCTTTACCGTTGATTGATACATAGTCTTTTGCATCTTGGCTGACATAGGCCAAGTTCACTTGTGGGTCTTTTTGGATATCGCTGACGGTTTCAGTGGTTTTATCACCGATGAACCAAATCTCTTTTGCGCCAATGCTCGTCTCGCTCGTTGTCATTGGGCAGGCATGTAGATGGCCTTCATGAGTGCGAGTGGTCATCATGGCAAATTTCACTTCTTTTACCAGTGCTTGTACTTTATCGATATGGTCTTGTCTGCTCATAATTGATTTCCTTTTCTTTAAAATATTTAGGTATTGATATGATAATGCTTAGGTAGTTGAGTTCTTATAGTAGTAATTTTTATTCGGACAAAGTGTATTTGAAATATCAAAAACGATTGTCGCCTTAACAACTGAGACTAGAATACCGAGTTGTACCCATACATTTATATAGGTACCCAGTAATGCGATGTGAGAGTTTGTAAGGAGTATGAGGGTTAGGTAAAAAGTGTGACACTGTGTATTTTTGCTGTCTGATTATCCAGTGCAAAGTTGAAAAGATAGCGATTAGAGGTCAGCGTAAGCCTGCTATTCTGCAAATATCTAATAGCAGCAGAGCGCAACTTATCGGCAATTTATATCGGTTTAGACCTGCTTATTACAGGGCTTCTTGTTATAATACGCAGACCATTTACTTAGCATGGCAGAGATGCCTTGATCTTACGGATTATGCCTTTATGATGACCATCGCCGGACAACCGTTTCTTACCGATTTTCAGACGCAGCAACTCATCAGTCAGTTCCAGCAAAAAACCGAGCTCAATGTCAGTCAAATAAGTACCCAGCAAGTGTATGTGCTATCACGCAAGCTCGAAGGTGATGAACATAAAAAGGCGTTAGACCTACTCGCTGTTGACAGTGCAACAGTGCTCGCCGACCCACAAGCTAATCAGGTAAAAGTCATCGTTGGTCCACGTTTTGGCACGATTTCGCCATGGGCAAGTAAAGCGACTGATATTTTTAATAACTGTGAAATCGAGCTTAACCGTGTTGAACGCGTCGTTGTTTATACCTTAACGATTGAGGGTGAAGCAGGCGAAAAACTACCAGTAGACGCTGAGCAGTTGTTGTTTGACCGTATGACGCAGAGCTTGGTCTATGATTTGAATAATTTGAACAAATTGTTTGATGATGAGCAGCCAGCATCATTGAATCATATTGACGTCATCGGACAAGGTCAATCAGCGCTAGAGTCTGCCAATACTCAGTTTGGTTTTGCGTTATCTAGTGAAGACATTGATTATTTGATGAATGCGTATGTCAATGAGCTAAAGCGCAATCCAACTGACGTTGAGCTGATGATGTTTGCACAGGCCAACTCAGAGCATTGCCGTCATAAGATTTTTAACGCTGAGTGGACAGTGGATGGTGCAGTACAGCCAAAATCATTGTTCCAAATGATTAAAAATACCTACCAGTCGAATCCACAAGGTATCTTATCAGCCTATAAAGACAACGCTGCTGTGATGGCAGGGTCTGACGGTATGCGTTTTTACCCAATTCCGACTGATGCGATGGACGCAAATTCTGCCCATCCTTATGACTTCCATCAAGAAGCAATCGACATTCTGATGAAAGTCGAAACCCATAACCATCCAACGGCCATCGCTCCGTATGCGGGTGCAGCGACAGGTGCTGGTGGTGAGATTCGTGATGAAGGCGCAACAGGTCGTGGCGGTAAACCAAAAGCAGGTTTGACAGGCTTCCACGTATCACACCTACATATCCCAGAGCTCGCTGAAAAATGGGAGCAGTCAGGTCAATTGAGCACTCAGGCTTATGGCACGCCAGATCGTATGGCAACCAGTCTGGAGATCATGACGGAAGCACCACTCGGTTCAGCCAACTTCTCAAACGAGTTTGGTCGTCCAAATCTATGCGGTTATTTCCGTAGTTTTCAGCTTGATACCTCAGCGGCAAAAGACGGCAGCGAGATGCGCGGCTATCATAAGCCAATCATGCTGGCAGGTGGTTACGGCAATATCAAACGCAACCTCATTGAAAAAAACGCCATTCAACAAGGTGATTTATTAATCGTCCTTGGTGGCCCTGCGATGCAGATTGGTCTAGGCGGTGGCGCAGCGTCTTCCGTTGATAGTGGTTCACTTGATGAAGGCTTAGACTTTGCCTCAGTTCAGCGTGACAATGCTGAAATGGAGCGTCGTTGCCAAGAAGTGATGGATCGTTGCTGGGCACTAGCCGGTAATGATGTCGATGCGAGCAACAATGGCAAAGACGGTAACCCTATCGTGTCATTGCATGATGTGGGCGCGGGCGGTATCTCTAATGCGATGCCAGAACTGGTCAATGACCACGAGATGGGCGCGGTACTAAACCTGCGTAAAATTCCATCGTTAGAAGCTGGCATGTCACCAATGGCCATTTGGTCAAACGAAGCGCAAGAGCGTTATGTCCTCGCGATTCGCCCAGAAAGCGAAGCCCAATTCGATGCGATCTGTGCGCGTGAGCGTTGCCCGTATGCCATCTTGGGATCAGCCACGGATGTGCGTCAGCTAGTCGTTGATGATACATTGCTCGCTGAGCAGCCTGTCGATATGCCAATGCAAGTATTGCTAGGTGGCACGCCAAAGATGAAGCGTAGCTTTGAGCGTCATGACAGCAGCTTGCCTGCATTAGATTTAAATGAAGTCAATTTAGCTGAGTCTATCAAAGACGTCTTGCGTCACCCAACCGTCGCTAGCAAGTCATTCTTGATCAGCATTGGTGACCGTTCTATCACGGGTATGGTCGTGCGTGATCAGTATGTGGGTCGCTATCAAGTGCCAGTATCGGATTGTGCAGTTACCGCATCAGGCTTGATTGCGCTCGATGGTCAGGTGATGAGCGGTGAAGCGATGAGTATCGGTGAGCGTACACCAGTTGCCCTAATCAGTCCACAAGCCTCAGCACGACTAGCAATTGGTGAAGCGATTACCAACATTGCTGGTGCGCGCATTGCTCAGTTGTCTGATATCACGATGTCAGCGAACTGGATGGCAGCATGTGGTGATGATGCAGAAGATGCAGCATTGTTTGACGCTGTATATACAGTCGGCGAAGAGCTGTGCCCAGCACTGGGTATCGCTATCCCAGTTGGTAAAGACTCGCTATCGATGCGTGCCAACTGGACTGACAGCAGTGAAGCAGGTGAGACGGATAAATCAGTCGTATCACCAATGAGCCTCGTGATTACCGCCTTTGCTCCTGTGGTTGATGTCGCAAAAACGCTAACCCCTGAGCTAATCAATGGCGACAGTGCGTTCTACCGTATTGACTTGTCTAAAGGCAAGCTACGTCTAGGCGGTTCAATCCTTGCGCAAACGCTGAGCCAATTGGGTAATGAGTGCCCAGATTTAGCGCAGCCAAGCGACTTGGTCGATTTCTTTAACTTTGTCCAAGCGGGCAACGAGCAAGGCGTCATCAGTGCCTATCACGATATCGGTGATGGTGGTCTATTGGCAACTATTGCTGAAATGCAGTTCACCAGCCGTCAAGGTATCAAGCTGTCATTGACGGACGATAACTTACTCGGTCAGCTGTTCAGTGAAGAGCTGGGCGCGGTCATTCAAGTATTGCCAGAAAAAGTCGCGGCGCTAATGCAATTGGCAGAAGAGTTTAACGTTGTTGATATGCTCAGCCTCGTGGGTCAAAGCTCGGAAGAAGACAGCCTGCTTATCCAAACGCCAACGCTCATGGGTGATGACACTCTTAGCTTTAGCCGTACTGAATTGCAGCAAGCGTGGACTCAGGTCAGCTATCAAATCGCGCGTCGCCGTGATAACCCAGCGTGCGTACAGCAAGAGTATGACTTGATTGCTGATGCAAGCCATCAAGGCCTGATTGCTGCGCCGAATTTTGATCTAAATCAAAAAGTTGAAGAGCCTTACCTCAACAGTCGCGAGAACAAACCAAGAGTCGCTATCTTGCGTGAGCAAGGCGTAAACGGTCAGACAGAAATGGCAGCAGGCTTTACTCAAGCGGGCTTTGAAGCAGTCGATGTACACATGAGTGATCTACTCAGTGGCCGTATCAACCTACGTGACTTTGACGGACTGGTCGCTTGTGGTGGTTTTAGCTATGGTGATGTACTCGGCGCAGGCTCTGGTTGGGCGAACTCTATCTTGTTCCATGACGAGCTACGCATGCAGTTTGTCCGCTTCTTTGCCCGTCCTGATACCTTCTCACTAGGTGTCTGTAACGGTTGTCAGATGATGGCTCAGTTAAAAGACCTCATCCCAGGTGCGGACAACTTTCCACGCTTCATCGCCAACGAGTCAGCTCGTTTTGAAGCGCGTACGGTCAATGTAAAAATCGAGCGTACCAAGTCTATCCTGTTCAAAGGCATGCAAGACAGCATCTTGCCAATCGCTGTGGCGCATGGTGAAGGCTATGCCACACTAGATAACAACGAAATCGATGGTATGGCAAAACACGGTCAGCTTGCGATGCGTTATGTCGATAGCCAAGGTCATCCAACTGAGACCTATCCGCTCAATCCAAACGGTTCTGTCGGCGGTGTCACGGGTCTGTGTAGCACCGACGGTCGCGTCACTATCATGATGCCGCACCCTGAGCGTAACCTAAAAGCGTATAACCATAGCTGGAAACCAGAAGAGTGGGACGAAGACGGCGCGTGGATGCGTATGTTCCGCAATGCCCGAGCTTGGTTGCGTTAAGATATAGGGTAATTTGTTCTAAAGTATAGTTTTAGACAGCTGTTTTTTAAAATAAGAAGGTGGGCTTAGGCTCACCTTTTTTGTGTTTAAGAGTTGAGCGTTTGGAAATAAAGGCTAGCGTTTATACCGTGTTTTCACGAGTATAGGCGATTACACTCATGCTAAAATTACGGTCAACAAAGACTAGCATTAAGCAAAATAAGGAAGAATAAAATGTCAGGAATTACAGATATCAATGAGCTATTGAGTTCGATGCAGCCAGCACTGGTTGATGAGTTATTTGTATTTTGTACTGTAAAAGGGGAACTAGCAGAATACGTAAACTTAGCGCCAATAGCGACGTTTGTAGAAACAGAAGGGCTGACTCTGGTTTTGACAAAAGACAAGGCTGATGAGGCAGGTTTGCATTACGAAGGCGTGTTTCGACAAATCACTCTGACGGTGCATTCAAGTTTAGAGGCGGTAGGCCTAACCGCAGCAATAGCAACCAAACTGACATCAAAGGGTATCAGTGCCAATGTGATCGCTGCTTATTATCATGACCATATATTTGTGTCGGATGATAAGGCGGAGCAGGCGCTGTCTGCGTTAAAAGAGTTGAGTAATGTATAACGTTTTTTATAAGTAAGTGAGCTATTTCCCGCTTTCCACTTGTATCTGCCAGTCTGGGCGCGGCGCTAGCTACGGTTTGGGTCGTCGCTTGCTTCGCGTCGCCACCCCAAAACCTAGCAGACATCGTAACCCGCCCAAACCAGCAGGATATCGCTACAGTCGGGGCTAGCGGTGACATCGTGTTCTTGCAAGCATTCTTCTCAGTTTCAGCTGATAAATTAAAAGCCGGTAGAGTCAGTTAGTAAGAGTATGATCTGATCTAGGTTATGATTCAGAATGCAGTATTTAGAAAATTTGCTTAACTATAAATAACATACATATCATAATATTTTTAGAAAATAGGTTGAATTTGATATGTAAAACATATAAAAATAACTTTTTATATTGACTCTCGAATAAATTTAATATAAATTTATAAGTGTTGCTGAAAAGTGACTGAAAAAGCTGAGAAGCCTACGCATATAATTTAAATATATTTTACGACTAAATTCTTCGTAAGGTTTCTCCAATTCTGTTTTTAACAATTTGGAGAATTTCCATGAAATCTGTAACTATCAAAACCGAAAACCATACTATCTTTAATTTTAAAGATATTAGTAAAGTAATCGGAACTCTTAATCCCTCGAATATCGCTAAGCTTTTGGACAATATTGAGCTTACCGCGAATCCTAGAAAATCAAAAATAAACAAAATTACTAATGCAATTCAAGAAACCCTTGAATTAAGCCCAGAATCTATGGTCTTCAAATCTAAAGGACTTCTTCTTTCAACTGGCGAATGTGAGCCTTTAGAAAGAGGACGCTTCAAAATGAGAGTTGAGGATAAAGTGACAGATGGCTTACTCGATGGTGGGCATAATATGCTGGCTATCGGAATGTTCTTTTTAAAGAAGTACTTCGAAGTTAGTGATATTGCTGAGCCTGTCGAGTATAAACGTATTAAACGTTGGGATGATTTTCTTGAGCTTTGGGCAAGTTGTCGTAGCGAAATTGATAGTGTAGTGGACGAATTGGATTTTCTTATCCCGATTGAAATTATTTATCCAGCACCGGGAAAAGAAGATATATTTGGTGATAAGGTTTTTGAAATTTCTGATGCTAGAAATAATAACCATTCGCTTAGCAGTGGTACAAAAGCAGACCATAAAGGCTATTACGATATTCTGAAAGCATCATTAGATCCTAAGTTAAACAATGAAATTGAATGGAAAGATGGTGATACTGAAAAATCAATTAAAAGAAACGATATTGTTTCATTAGCACTTATTCCATTAATTGCTTTACAGCGACATAACAGGCTAGATAAAGATATTGGGAAAATTAATCCTACTATGATTTACAATAGTAAAGAAAAGTGTGTTGAAGCATATTCATTAATAATTGAAAAATATACTAATGAAAACGGAGAGTTGGAACTGCCTAAAGTCGTAGAAAATGCTTTCAAATTGATGAAAGATATACCTATGTTTTTTGATCTAGTATATAAGCATTTTCCAGAGTACTACAATTCTCGTCAAGGTAGTTTTGGTAGGATTTCTAGTGTTTCTCAGAAAAAAGATAAAGATGATAAGATAATTAAAGGCTACTATAAAACTAACTTTTATAACTTTAAGCTTGATTATAAGTACCCTCCAGCTTTCATGATTCCTATTATAGTTTCCTTCAATGAATTTATTAAAATTGATGGTGATAATGTTTCATGGAAAGTTGCTAATATGCAAGGTTTTATTGAAAATAATTTAAAGAACCATTGTGGAATGCTTATCAGTACTATAAAAGATAACCACTACGATTCTCAATCTGTTGGTAAAAGCTCTGCTGCTTACAAGGGTATGGAGATGGAACTCGGTTTGGCTGAATTGAAAATTAATCAAGGTTTTGAAATGTCTTAGTTTTAAATTTTAAAATAGCTAAATAAAAAGGCGAGTTGATCTATATTAACTCGCCTTTTTCTATAAATTTATTCTGTAGTGTAGGGCTAGTAGAGGAGTTATATTGAATCTGAATTTTCAAATATGGAACTTAAATTATTGGTAGAAGATATAAAAAATTCTTGTTATCAGTTTTCAAAATAATATAAATTCCATACAGAGTCTAGGGCGTGTCCTCAATTCAATTGATCATATCTAAACGGGCTAAAAATGGCTAAATTTTGCCAAACATCGTTAAATAGCTGGTTAATATCCCGATATTATCTGCGCTATTTTCCTTGTTTGACTACAATTTATCTCATTTTTATCACCATTTTAAAATGAGGACACGCCCTAATATAGTAAAACTAATCACTATCCAAACCCTTCCGAGCCTCAGCTATCAACTCATGAATCTTGGCACTTTCCTTTAGCACGCAAGCATCATAAGCAGAAAGCGCCTCAGGCTCTTGTTCTTTTTCCTGATCTTGCTTGGCTTTTTCTGCTAAATACTTTTCAAGTTTATCAGCTTCGGAATCGCTCATAGTTTACCTCTATATAATTTTTACTCTATAAAAAACGGCACTGAAATCAGTACCGTTTTATCAGTCGTGACAATCTAAACCCTAACCAGAACTCCTCAAATACTGACGCACCACATTATCAATCCCAGCTTAAAATCACCTTACCGCATTGCCCACTTTCCATGATATCAAAGCCTTCTTGAAAGTCATCAATGTGCATGCGATGGGTAACGATGGGCGATAGATCAATACCGCTGATCAGCATTTGCTCCATCTGATACCACGTCTCCCACATCTCACGGCCATAGATACCTTTTAGGGTTAGCGCCTTGAAAATAATCTTGCTCCAATCCACCGTGGTGGTGTTAGGTAAAATACCCAAGAGCGCAATTTTAGAGCCGTTATACATATTACTAATCATCGAATCAAAGGCCTGAGGCGAGCCTGACATCTCAAGCCCAATATCAAAGCCGTGCATTTTTAACTCAGCAATGGCGCCTTCGATGGTTTCACCTTTGGCGGGGTTGATGGTCATCGTTGCGCCCATTTTTTTGGCAAGCTCTAGGCGATAATCACTGATATCACTGACCACGATATTACGTGCCCCTGCGAAGCGGCAAATCGCTGTTGCCATAGAACCAATCAGTCCCGCACCCGTAATCAGAACATCCTCACCAAGGACAGGAAAGGAAAGGGCGGTATGCGTGGCATTGCCAAAGGGATCCATAATGGCGGCCATCTCATCGCTGATACGCTCATCGAGCTTGATGACATTATCGGCAGGTATCACCAAATATTCGGCAAACGCGCCATCGCGGTCAACGCCCACGCCGATGGTGTTTTCGCACACATGTAGCTTGCCACGGCGGCAGTTTCGGCAATGCCCGCAAGCGATATGTCCTTCGCCTGTGACGCGGTCACCCACTTCAAAGTGCTTTACACCATCGCCCATTTCGCTAATGACACCGACGTATTCATGTCCGATAATCATCGGCGTCTTGATGGTTCTTTCTGACCACTCATCCCACTTATAAATGTGCAAATCTGTACCACAAATGGCAGTTTTTTTAATTTTAATTTTAACGTCATTGATGCCAACCGTAGGTTCTGGCATGTCTTGCATCCAGATGCCTTTTTTGGCATGGGCTTTAACCAGTGCTTTCATACTTTTCTCTTATTTAGCGGTGTTGTGCTTAATGGTTGAATCTAGCGAGTGAATACCGAACAAATACCGAACGACGCTTAATCAATCACTTTCATTTGCTTGGCGACTTTGATAAAGGCGGCGATACACTGGTCAAGCTGCTCGCGAGTATGAGCAGCAGAGAGCTGCACACGAATGCGAGCCTCGTCTTTGGGTACGACAGGGTAGAAGAAGCCGATCACATAAATGCCTTCTTCAAGCAGTGCATCTGCCATTTGTTGCGAGACATTGGCATCATAAAGCATTACTGCACAAATGGCCGATTCGGTGGGCTTGATATCGAAGCCTGCATCTTGCATTTTCTTCACAAAATAGGCGGTATTTTCATGCAATTTATCTTGTAAGGTATTGTCTTGCGACAGCATCTCAAACGCTTTTACCCCCGCTGCCGCTACCATAGGAGGAATGGAGTTTGAAAACAGATACGGGCGTGAGCGTTGACGCAACATCTCAACGATTTCTTTTTTACCCGTGGTAAAGCCGCCAATAGCACCGCCAAAGGCCTTGCCTAAAGTACCCGTGATCAGCTCAATATCACCACGTAGATCAAACAATTCAGTCACGCCGCCACCAGTGTGACCGACCACGCCTGCTGAATGCGACTCGTCAATCATGACCATGGCATCATATTTTTGTGCCAACGCATAAATCTCGTCCATGGGCGCCACATTACCATCCATCGAAAACACACCATCGGTGACAATTAAGCGAAAACGCTGTGCTTGCGCCGCTTGTAATTGCGTCTCCAAATCCTGCATATCCGCATTGGCATAGCGATAACGCGCGGCTTTACACAGGCGTACACCATCGATGATTGAGGCATGATTTAACGAATCAGAAATAATGGCGTCATCGCTGGTCAGTAGTGGCTCAAAGGCACCACCATTGGCATCGAAACAGGCCGCATAAAGAATCGTATCTTCGGTATTAAAAAACTTAGAAATCGCCGCTTCTAATTGCTTATGCAAATCTTGCGTACCACAAATAAATCGCACCGATGACATGCCATAACCTGAGTTTTCGATGGCTTTGATAGCTGCCTTTTTAATCTCAGGGTGATCAGACAATCCAAGGTAGTTATTGGCACAGAAGTTAAGCATCTCACGGCCATCGGCGATCTTGATGAGTGCATCTTGCGGAGAAGTGATAACGCGCTCGTTTTTATACAGGCCTGCCGCGCGTATATCACTGATTTCTTGTTGTAGATGTTTCTGAAAGTCTTGATACATAAAGATTCCTTTTTTTAATATTATTAGCGTTTGTATTGATAATGCAGATATTAGGACTGCTGATAGAACCAAACTGTAGTCATTTTAAAATAGAATTGATACGCCAATATTGCCGTGCTACTGGTATAAATTTTACTTGCTTGCTGTGTCTACGCTGACAGAGGCTGCATAAAATATATCCCAGCACCACCGCATCGAGTGTAAAGTGAATAGACTATTTGCTTATTAGTATGGATTACCCACAAATTGCTAAATACTGACGCACCACATTATCCATGCCTTGCTCCAGTGATTCAATCGTAAATGCATGACCAATCGACACTTCAGCGATATCACTAAGCGCGAGCAGATCAGTTAAATTATTCAAATTCAAATCATGACCTGCATTGACGCGGATATCATTTTGATTGGCTAGATTAATACAGTCGCTAAAGCGTTGCTTGACCTCATCGAAATCAATATTGTTATCGCTCTTACCCTTACTGTAGGCGCGTGCCCATTCTTCGGTATACATCTCGATCGTCTGTACATCGCTCTTGATGACCGCTTTGATTTGTTCGATATCAGGGTCGATAAATACCGCACAGCGCGTACCGAACGCTTCTAGCTCTTTGCTTAACGTTGATAAAAACTCATGATGAGTGATGATATCAAAGCCATGATCAGAGGTCAGCTGATCGTCGCTATCTGGTACGAGCGTACATTGATGCGGCTTTACTTCACGGATAATCTTTAAGAACTGCTCGTTTGGATTGCCTTCGATATTGAACTCAATCTCTGGATAGTCCTTTAAGAATGCACTGATATCATAGACGTCTTGGTATCTGATATGACGCTCATCTGGTCTCGGGTGTACGGTAAAACCTTTGACACCTTGGTCAATCAGCTTTTTCACAAAGGTCAACAGGTTAGGGTAGTCAGTACCGCGAGAGTTACGGATCAAAGCCAATTTATTCAAATTTACGCTAAACAATGTGCTCATAAAATTCCTTGTACAGCTCGTTTATTATTGATGATATAAAAGGGTTAATAAAAATCGTTGGTATCAGCATACTTATTATTCAATGCCTTTAAAATAGCATAAGTCTCTAAATCTACTTTGCCCGTTGGATTGAGGGGTCGAAAGTGCAGCTGAAACGCATAGACGACATCGCGACTGGCTTTGTCCCATTCGTCGCTATTATTGATCTGATAGCCATAATCACGAAACTGCTGTTTGATCTCAGGTATCGTGGCCGTTGTAAATGCATCTATATCCATAAAAGCAAGCTTGTCAGCGTCATCATACCAAGCGCCGATGCCATATTGCTTATACAGCTGTTGCCAAGGGAACTTTGCACCGGGGTCTATTTTACGTGAGGGTGCCATATCAGAATGGCCGATGATATTCTTTGGTGAGATGTCATATCTCGCCGTGATATCTTGCACCAACTCCGCGACCTTTTTAATCTGCCACTCATTAAAGGCCACATAATGGTCATAAGGATGATACGCCAGCTGGCCGTCTTTTAGGGCATTTTGATACTCAGGCGCAATGCCTGCATTGACGATTTCTATACCGATAGAAGTATCATTTAATATCGTCCGTCCTGCAAAACTGCCATCACCTGCATGCCAAGCTCGTTCATTTTCTGGTACGAGGTTATAAATTTTATCATCATCATTATCTAACACTAGATAGTGTGCGCTGACCTTGCCTGTGGTCAGTGTTTTGATAGATCTGTCATTGTCTGAAACCGTATAGTGCAGCACAATGGTTTTGATACGCTCGCTCTTGCCTGTGGCTTGATAGGTTTTGCTATCTACGATGTAGCTTTTGGTCGTCGCTACTGGAGAGGTTGTGGTCACGCAGCCAATCAAGGGTAGTGTTAGGCCAAACGCTAAGAATATGTTTTTTACCATGAAATGCTCGGTGTAGGAATGATATTTTTCCAAAGGGTGGTTCAGATTGTGGTGTTGTTAAGATGCTATTAAATATCTATAGGTACTTAAATAGTCCTGCCAGTTATGCAAGATATGGTCATAGCCTAGCTTTTCAGTATTACCATGAGCAGGCATATAACTTATGAGTTTTTCCATATCTACAGAGTAACCAAAGTCAGCATAAACTTTATTGATTCTATCGTAATCAGCTCTACTATTTTCTCTATTTTCATAGAGCCAAAGTAAGAGAATGTATCTCCATTTACTGCTTACTGAGTTCCGAACAATGCTTACATCACTAGATATTAAACTTAAAGGTTTGCTGTGAGTATCTATATAAAAACTGCCTAACAGCAGATTAAGAGCCAATTCTAATAAGCTCTCATCATTAGGGTACTTAACTAGTGACGTATCAACAATGTCAGCCAACTCTTTTAAATCGATTAGCTCATACCTGATCGCAAATCGGACTTCTTCTGCAGATAAAATGACGCTATGCTCTTGTAAAAAAGAAAAGGGAATACTAATACCTTTCATGATGATTTTAATCTCTAGTTAGTATTGATTAATTCTTAATCTTCTTCCTAAGCACTACTTTCCAACTCTCTTCCAAACACTCAATCGCGAGCCATAGCTCAATTACATCAGCAGCGTATTTCTCTTTTGAGTTAGATAGTTGCCATAATTTTTCAAGCGTGGCAAACGGATAGGGGCGTTCTATCAAGTAAACTGGTAAATCCGCATTAATTAGACCATCACGTACGACTTGAAAGTACCAGCCAGAGATACCTTGTTTGCTCACCCATGCTGCGATATTTGGCACTTTGGTAAACTGTCCGATTTGGTCATTGATTTTGTAGCACGGACGGCGCGGTTGGACGATACGTAGCTGAACGCAGTCGCCATCATTACTATTGTCTTGTTCGTTTTCCACATATCCACCATATTGAAAAACGTCACCAATACAAACCATAGATTCAGTCATTTCCGGTAGACTATTGACGGCTTCGGTCGTGAGGTTTTCACCCAGCGTACCGACGCGCACGTTTAGACCAAACTCTGTATTGATATGCTCATAAGTTGCAGGTGCTAGTTGATGCACGGCTTTTAGTGGGCCACCATGATGCTTGCGGTCGGCTTGCTCATCAGTGGCGAGGCCCATGAAGTTGACCGCGACAGGCGCTTTGATTGGCGCTTTGTCAATGGCGCTCAGTTGCTCACGGGTGAATGGCATGGACTTACCCGCGCGCACACAAGTTAAGTTGGCGATATGTAGTGGCAAGTTTTGGTTAAAGTCTTTTTGGGGTTTTTCAAATATTGGCGTGACTGATGCTGCGCTCATAAGGTTTCCTAGAATATAGGTATTCATACTAATAAGTGGGCGAGGAATGTCTGATGTCCATTTTATTATACGGGTTTGCCACCTCAGAGGTCACACAAAAAAAGACCAGAATAGATATTCTGGTCTTTTTAATCTAATGCTTTTAATATGACGCGATTATTGTATTTAATAATCTTATTTGTTTTTGTTACGACGACCCGCAGTTTTCTTTTCACGTGGTACAGCGACCAGCTCAGCCAATTGCTCAGGTGATGACCATAGGCCTTCCAAGTCATAGAATTCACGTGCTTGAGGCGTCATCATATGGACGACAACTGCGCCCAAATCGATCAACGTCCAGTCAGAGTCGATACCGCCTTCACGGCCAAGTGGCATAAAGCCAGCTTGCTTAGCTTCAGCGCCAACGCTATCAGCCATCGCACGCACATGGCGTTTAGACGTACCATCAGCGATGATGATGCGTTCGGTTACGTCAGTCAATGCTTCTACATTCATTACAGTGATGTTCTTTGCTTTCATATCATCTAGAGCGCTTTGTACAATGGTCAAACATTCTGTTAGGCGTTCTTCAGTCATGGTGTTGGTCATAAATTTTAATCTCTTGAATCGTAAATATATAAAATAAAGGGGTAAAACGTCAATTTGTCTTATCCGACTCATCATATGTCGTCAGTCACGCATAGAGACAGGATAGGCAAAATGACACAGATAAGGCGATTTTAACGGAATTGAGCAGCAGAATATAGCTGATGGGCGATAATATATTGATAAACAGCAGGATTTAGCCATTTAGCTAATGGATTAGATTCAGTATTGCTAATGATATCATTTATTGGTGCTATAGATGTGATTTGCCTTTGGGTGACTGGCATTTTATTTGTTTGATTGTCTATTCTCTGTAGTTGCTCACGTATTTGTGTGCTTGATACGGCAGCAATGGGTCGCGGATCTATATAAATGCGTCCTTGATTGGCATTTTTCAAGTCAGCTTTCAAGTCAGTACTAGTCAGATTAGCGCTATTTGAGTTCGAGCTATCTGTTAGTTGCTGAGTAGTCGGGGTCAGTAGCGCGCTCGGTGAGTCCGTTATATAGGGCTGCAATGACAACGGCAGTTGCGATTTTAAGAAAGCAACATCTTGTGCAGTCGCTATATTATTTTCAAAAGAGATAGTGCTGTTAGATATTTCAGTATCAGTATCAGTATCAGTATCAGTATCAGTATCAGTACTGCTCTCACGATTAAACACCCACAGATTGACATGGTCAGTGAGTCGTAATCCCTCTTTCCATTTATCCAAACTATGGGCGCTGTCCATACCCATGATAAATATCAAGCTGTCATGAGGATATTGCCGCCTCAATGTACGTACGCTGTCGATAGTATAAACAGGCGGTGCTTGCCATAGCTCCAGCTCATTGATTTGTATCGGTGTCTCTTGCGTCGCGAGCTTCAACATGGCCAATCGATGGCTAGGATCTGTACTTTGTATTTTAAATGGCGAGCGCGCATTGGGTAGCAATGACACGTGCAACATGCGCTGTTGCTGCTTGGCGATTGGGAGTAGATGCTGATAGACCGACATCGCTACTTCTAAATGACCGTTATGTACGGGATCAAACGAGCCGCCAAGATAAGCACGGATGGCAGGCGCAGGTGTTTTTGCTTGAGGGCGAGTGCTGGTGTTTGGCATAAATAAATGTGTAAAAGGATTAATAATACGTTGGTTGATTTTAGAGAAGATAGCGCTATTGTAGAGGGCAAGCGCGCCTCTGTCATTAAATGTCATCAAGTGACATCAAATGTCATCAAATGTCATCAAAACACCAATAAAAAACCGACCATCATCATGACAGTCGGTTATCTATAAGTGTGCAGTATACAAACGTGAAGATAATTAAATCAGATCGCTGTGCGCTTGGATAGCAGTCAGCGCGATGGTATAGACGATATCATCAACCAACGCACCACGTGATAAATCATTCACGGGTTTGTTCAGGCCTTGTAGCATTGGACCGACACTGACAACATTGGCGCTACGTTGTACCGCTTTATAAGTGGTGTTACCGGTATTTAAGTCAGGGAAGATAAAGACATTGGCTTGACCAGCGACAGGTGAGTCAGGCGCTTTTTGTTTGCCCACGCTCATGACCGATGCCGCGTCATACTGTAGTGGTCCGTCGACTTTGAGGTCTGGGGCACGCTCGCGAACGATTTGGGTCGCACGGGCGACTTTTTCGACATCCGCGCCTGCGCCTGATGAGCCAGTAGAGTAGCTGATCATCGCGACTTTTGGATCGATACCAAAGGCCGCCGCAGATTGAGCTGATTGAATGGCAATCTCTGCCAGCTCTTCAGCGTTAGGATCAGGGTTGATGGCGCAGTCACCATAGACGACCACTTGCTCAGGCAACAGCATAAAGAATACTGACGATACTAAGGAATATTGCGGTGCAGTCTTAATCAGCTGAAATGCTGGGCGTACGGTATTGGCAGTCGTATGAATCGCACCTGAGACCAGACCATCGACTTCATCCATCTGTAGCATGATGGTGCCGAGGTACACAGTATCTTTTAGATATTCAGCGGCGACATCTTCGTTGGTTTTACCCTTACGGCGCTCAACGACCGCTTTGATGTATTTGCTCATATCTAGGCTGTCAGGATCGATGATTTCTAACCCTTCAGGCAACGTCAAATCACGGTTTTTAGCCACTTGTTCGACATCACTACGCTTAGCAAGTAGCACGCAGTTGGCAATACCGCGGCTTTGACAGATACAGGCCGCTTCCACGGTACGTGGCTCAGCGCCTTCTGGGAGTACGATGCGTTTTTTGGCTTGCTGTGATTTTTTGACCAACTGATGGCGGAATGCTGATGGCGACAAACGTGGCTCGTGATTGCGGCTGAAGTACTCTTTAATCCAGCTCAGATCCAAATGCGCGGCCACATAGCGAGCCACTTCTTCCGCTCGTTCGGTGTCGTCGTTTGGAATCTCAGAGCTCATATGCATTAGGCTCTGCACGGTCTCATAGCTGTCGCTTTCGACACTCATGACAGGGATGCCTGTTTTGAGCGCTGATTGCCAGAGCTCAGCCACCGTTGCACTTGGCATGATACCGCCAGTCAATACCAAACCTGCTAGCGGAATTCCATTGATACAAGCCAAGCCAGCAGCGAGTAATAAGTCATCACGATCCCCCGGTACTACCATCAACGTACCGCGCTTAAAGACTTCATTGACACGCGCTACTGAACGGGCAGTTAGGCTGATACGATTGATACGACGTGTTTTTGCTTCGCCAACATTGAGCCAAGTTGCGTCCAGCTCGGTCGCTATATCCCACGTACGCGGTACTGATAACGAGTCACTAAAGGGCACCACACCGATCAGGCGAAACGCGTCGGTATTAAATGAAGGCGATAGACGTTGAACTGCCTGCATAAAGTTCTGATCTAAGCTGACAACCGCTTCACCAGGGGCAACAGGTTGGTTTTCAAAGGTGTTGGGCACGTCTTGTACGCGCATCAATATCACGCCGAGCGTACGTGCATCAATGACACCGCCGAACTCACGTGCATGGACATCGAGCTTATCTGCTAAATAGGCAGGCTGATTGATATCAGCGGTACTGACAAATATAATCTTGGCATCTAGCGCATGGGCAAGCGCGCGGTTGATTTGTGAGGCATAAGAGGTTTCAGTAGTCGGCACTAGACCTTCGCAGATGATGACCTCATGACCCTCATCGATCGTATGATAATTGGCGATCACTTCTTCCATCAAATCATCAAGATTGCCATCGCCCAGCATGCGCTCGACGTGCTGGCGGCTGATAGATTTGGGCGGCTTTAGACCAAACGCATGCATGGTGAGCGCATTTGAGCTGTCCAAGCTGTGCTGTTTATCAAGCGTGTCGTCTTGTAAAAACGGCTTCATAAAGCCGGCTTTAATACCGTTATAATCAAACGCACGAATCAGACCGAGCGCCGCTGACGTCACACCAATACCGCGGCTGATGGGAACAAGTAAAATGGTTTGCATAAGTTTTCCTACGATTTATTTTGTTTTAGACTTCGATTTATTATTGGCAGCATAAAAAATACCGAGCGTTTTATTCTATGTTTTTTATAACCATCAAGAATGACAAACGCTGAGTATAATATCTAAATAGGCTTATACCAAATTCAAGGCCTGACGCGTCTCTTGCGCGATACGGTATTCTTCATCCGTTGGTACGACCCACAGCTCGATGCTACTGTCATCTGCATGAAAGCTGCCTTCTTTGCCGCGAGCCAAGTTGGCGTTTTTGTCCGCATCTATTTTGATACCAAAATGACGCATCACTGCCAGAATGCTGGCACGTGTGGTCACTGAGTTTTCACCGATACCACCAGTAAAGACGATACCAGTGAGCTCAGGCAATGCACAGCTTAGGCTGGCAAGGTATTTACCCGCGCGATAGCAGAACATATCAATCGCCAGCTGCGCGTCTTTATGACCTTCATTAGCGGCTTGCTCAATGGTACGCAGATCGTTAGACAAGCCTGATATGCCCAGCAGTCCACTTTCACTATTGAGCATTTTGTCCGTCTCTTCTAGGCTGATACCCAGATGACGCTTTAGGTGCATGTGCAAGCTAGGATCGACATCACCACTACGCGTACCCATCATCAGACCTTCGAGTGGGGTCAGACCCATACTGGTATCGAGACTTTTGCCATCGTATACGGCAGCCACCGAGCAGCCATTACCGAGATGTGCTGTTAGCCAACCATGTGGGCCTTTGGCCTCCGTGATTTGGCTCGTACGCTCTGAGACATAGGCATGTGAGGTGCCATGAAAACCATAACGACGGATTTTGTGTTCTTCGTACAGGTACTTTGGCAGGGCATAGCGAAATGCAACGGGCGGCATCGTTTGGTGAAAGGCCGTATCAAATACCACGACTTGCGGCATATCAGGATAAATGGCTTGTACCGCTTCGATACCCAACGCATTGGCAGGGTTGTGTAGTGGCGCCAGTATCTTGAGGCGTTTGACTTCTGCGAGTGCATGATCGTCGACTCTCACTGCTTCAGAGTATTCACGGCCGCCATGTACCACGCGATGACCGACTGCGATGAAGTGATACTGCTCTAACAGCTCAAGGATTTTTTGTAGCGCCAGCTTATGGCGACCACCAGGGATAGATATTTCAAGCTTCTCACCATTTAAGGTGGTGTGTTTGATACGGGCAGTATCGAGGCCTAAGTTTTCGGCAAGACCGGTGATACGAGTAGAGTTGTCATCACTAATCAACGCGTATTTGATGGAAGACGAGCCGCAGTTTAGCACTAAAGTCGGACTGGTCAGGGTTGATGTTTCACTGTTCTTATCATCAAAAGTGGTGCTTAGGGTGGCGCTCATACTCTATCCTTAGATTGGTTTTTATGGAGGTGAATCAAAACGTTTGTGAAATATAAAAAATGTTTTTAGTAATGTGTCTTTTATACTAGCGTGTCGTCAGTACAAATCCTTTTGGATGGCTGATATCTCATGTGCCACGCAGGTATATGGCCGATTCTATTTATATTTAAGCCGGTACTTTTATACTATTATTATCGGCGAATGTCTATGAATCACGGGCCAAAACCCTATGATGAGAGCGAATTGCCAAGATATTGCTGTCTATTCATATATCTGTACTGCAACAACCCAAATGTTTGAGAATGTGATGTAGCAAGCGATTGGCCCAGAAATAGACTAATAACCATCAGCAATTTTTAAATAAGTTGGCATAGAATTAAGGCGTATGGTGACAGCGAATTATCAGTGGCACAAATTGTAAGAAATGTTGTCCAAATACCCATAAATCGCGTTTCGCAGTCGAGATATTCCTCGTTATCATGATAATAACTCAATCGAAATACAATAAAATGCTGAATAATAATCAAGTTTATGAGTCAATCATATTCAGTATGCGTACAGCTTTGTGTAATAATGCTATGATTGAAATGCTTATATCAGCAGCGTTTTGACTGCCTTTTTAGTTGTCTATTTATCACAATTATTATTGCCCTTACATGACTATACGCTCACAGGTTGCCCATTCTATGTCTACTATATACCGCCTCTCAAAAACTGACGATAGCTCTTCATTGGTTGGCAGCCGTCGCCGTACTATCGGCGCGCTCATCATCGGTAGTGTCCTTATGGCAGGGTTGTCAGGTTGCGGCCAAAAAGGCGATTTATACTTGGTAGATTCCGCTAGCCAAACGGTTGAGGGCAGCTCATCTATGCTCGACAGCACTAGCCATCCACAAGACGCCGCTTTTGCTGGTCTTGATGGTAATGACCAAGACACAGACGTGATGGTTTTGCCAGAGCCTAGTGAAGACCCGAACGATTATTAGCACTTAGTACTTGGCTACGAATGACTAACTATTAACGCTTAACTGGCTCAAATACTGATGCCTGAGTTAAGCCACGTTAAGAGTCGATGGCGATACCTGAGTAGGCTTGATTAAACTGCTTGGATCGACACACACATTTGACACCCGTATTTATTATTACCTTTTATAACCTGATTAGATTAGAGATTTTTATATGAGTTCTTCTGAATTAGCTACTGACGTTACTGAATTAACCACTGGCGAATCAGTCACCACCCAAACTGAGCAAGGGTTGTATATTGACCCTGAAGCTTTGACTACTCATTTACCTGCGCTGAATTACCGCGACGATGCGTTATATATGGAGCAGGTCAGTATCAATGCGTTGGCAAAACAATATGGCACGCCCTGCTATGTTTACTCAAAGCAGGCGATATTGGACGTTTACCGAGCATACACGGACAGCTTCGCCAGTCTAAATCATCAAGTATGCTACGCCGTAAAGGCAAACTCTAACCTTGCAGTACTTGGTGTTTTGGCAGAGGCAGGTGCTGGGTTTGACATTGTCTCACGTGGTGAGCTGATGCGTGTACTGGCTGCTGGTGGCGCTGCCTCTCGCGTAGTATTCTCAGGCGTTGGCAAAACTTATGGCGACATCGAGTACGCATTGATCCAAGGTATCGGTTGCTTCAATGTCGAGTCGATTAGCGAGCTGACCTTAATCAATGAAGTCGCAAAGTCACTTGATAAGCCTGCGCCGATATCGCTGCGCGTCAATCCAAATGTCGATGCAAAGACGCATCCATACATCTCGACAGGTCTTAAAGACAACAAGTTCGGCATCACTCACGAAGATGCCCTAGCGGTTTATCAGCAAGCGGCAGCGCTATCGCATGTTGATATCGTTGGTATTGATTGTCATATTGGCTCGCAGTTGACTGAGGTAGAGCCGTTTGTCGCAGCGTTAGATAAAGTCATTGAGCTGATACATAGTCTGCGTGATAACGGCATTGAGCTACGTCATATTGATTTAGGTGGTGGACTGGGTGTGCGTTATATCGATGAGATGCCTGTGACTATCGATGAGTTTGCCCAAGCCTTATTACCAAAACTTAGTGCGCTTGGTTTGACCGTGTTCTTTGAGCCAGGTCGTAGTATCGTTGCCAATGCTGGTGTGTTATTGACCCAAGTCGATGTACTCAAACCGACTGAGCACAAGAATTTTGCCATCGTTGATGCGGCTATGAATGACTTGATTCGCCCTGCGTTATATCAGGCTGAAATGGCTGTTATTCCAAGCGTACTGCCTAGCGATGGTATCAATACGGATGGTACGCAGCCATGGGATATCGTTGGTGCGATTTGTGAGACGGGTGACTTTTTGGCAAAAGACCGTCTATTGTCATTAGCCACAGGTGATGTGCTGGCCATTACTGGTGCGGGTGCTTACGGCTTTACCATGAGCAGTAACTATAATTCGCGTCCGCGTGCCAGTGAAGTGATGGTGGCAGGTGAGCATCATCAGCTCATTCGTAAGCGCGAAACGGTTGAAGCCTTATATGCCGATGAAACATTGTGGCAGGATAAATAGAACGGTCAGAGCGGTACTTGACGCATAAAAAACCCACTGTGATGATAGCAGTGGGTTTTTTTATGGCAAACGCTGACTGAATGCAGCGGTTTTGAGTTATGACGATAACTTGGTATTTGATAGCGGTGATAATTATGATTGTATCTGACAGCGTGCTAATATAAGACATATATAAAAATAGGATAGGACATCAAAAATATGCTAATAGAATTTACTAAAATGCATGGTTTGGGCAATGATTTCATGGTCATTGATTTAGTGACCCAGCGCTTAGAGTTGACCAAGGAACTAGTAGCGTTATTGGGAAATCGTCATTTGGGCATTGGCTTTGATCAATTGCTGGTGGTAGAGCCGCCCATGCGCCCTGATGTGGATTTCAGTTACCGTATCTTTAATACCGATGGTACCGAGGTCGAGCAGTGCGGCAATGGCGCACGTTGTTTTGCCCGTTTTGTGCAAGCGCGCAAACTGTCATTTAAGCAGCGTCTACGTGTAGAGACGGCCAGTGGTATTATTTCATTGACGACTGATCGTTATGGCTGGGTTGAGGTTGATATGGGCAAACCCAAGTTTGAGCCAGATGAGATTCCATTTAGCCCAAGAGCCACGACCAAAATCCAAAACACATACCATCTCGATGTGAATGGTACGCCTGTACAGCTGTATGTTGCCAATATGGGCAACCCGCATGCTGTCATCAAAGTCGATGACGTACTCGATGCTGAGGTCGAAAAATTAGGCAAGGCAATCGAATCGCATCCCGCGTTTCCAGCTCGCGTCAATGTGGGTTTTATGCAGGTGATGAACCAGCGCCATATTCGATTGCGCGTTTATGAGCGCGGTGTGGGTGAGACCCAAGCATGCGGTACTGGCGCTTGTGCTGCTGTTGCGGTCGGTATACGTGAGGGCTGGTTGGATGAGGGCGAAGAGATCCGCGCGCAGCTCTATGGTGGCAGCATGATTATCAAATGGCAGCCAGGTTACTCAGTCATGATGACGGGTCCGACAGCCTTTGTTTATGAAGGTGTCTTTAGTCCAGATGGTTTGATGGCACAAGCCGGTATCAAGCCCAATTCTGAAGGCTAAGATTTGACATTCTGACATTGGGCAAATGACATAAATAGCACGGGTGCTTCTACTATGGTGATGTCCACTGATAAAGACAGTCAATCTGCACAGATGACGCCTTGGCTATCAGCTGAGTTCGCCATTACTGTAAAGGCAGACACTGCATTACGAGCGTTATTAGCACCTGTCCATCGTTGGCTCAACATTCTGTCAGTGCGTAACCACTCGCCGCATACCTTGACCGCTTATTTTGCGGGTGTCAATCAGTTGGCGCTGTATTTGCGCGGCAAGCGTTTGACATGGACCCGCTGCGATAAACGCCAATTGGCTCAGCATATCAGTCAGCGCCTCGATGAAGACAAGCTTGCATTGGCGAGTGTCCAGCAAGAGCTGTCGGCGATTCGTCATTTTTATGGGTGGCTGATAGAGGAAGAGCTGGCACGTATCAACCCGACCACTGGCTATCAGCTCAAGCGTAGTCCCAGACCGCTGCCGTCTATTGCCGATGTGGATTTACTCACTCAATTGCTCGACCAAGCAATTCCGGACACACCAGAGCAGGCCCGCTTATGGTTACGGGATAAGGCCATGTTTGAATTGCTTTACAGCAGCGGTCTACGGGTTGGGGAGTTGGTCGCGCTCGATATGGCAGATGTGGACTTGTCTGATTTGCGTGTGCGAGTCACAGGCAAAGGCAATAAAACCCGCCTAGTACCGTTAGGTGCCAAAGCTGCCGCTGCGATTGCGCGCTATTTGCCGCATCGCAATCTATGGGTGGAGCAGATGGACAGTGCATTATTCATCAGTGAAAAGCTCGGCACCAGACTATCGACGCGAGCAGTGCAGCAGCGTCTCAAAGTCGCGGCCACTCGTGCAGGCATCGCGCAAAACATGTATCCGCATCTATTGCGTCACTGTTTTGCCTCACATATGCTCTCAGGTAGTGGAGACCTACGCGCCGTGCAAGAAATGCTAGGACATAGTGATATCAGTACCACGCAGATTTACACCCATGTCGATTTTGCCAAATTAACACAAGTCTATGATCGCGCCCATCCACGAGCGACTCATGCTCAGAATGATAGCAATTCTACCTAGCTTTCAATAGAACAACTTGTCACAGGGTAATTTGATTTACGCCAAACGATGGCAATCAAAGATCGGCATTTTTTGTCGACCTTGTATTTGTGCTTGCTTGTCTAGTGATGCCATGACAATGGCGTATCCTTTATCTGGTTCAGCTGTGGCAGATGTGTTTAGCTCACTACTATCGTGGCTAGCAATCACACGTCCATTAAAATCAGTAATGGTAGTATGTCCCCATGTCTGGCGAGTATTGCCGTCTTTATACGCATGATCGCCGCCTTGTGCTGCGCCAATCACCATACATTGACTGTCTAACGCCCGTGCCTGTAGCAACAGTGACCAATGCGCTTGTCCTGTCAGATAAGTAAAGGCAGCAGGCGCACTCAGTAGGTCAGCGCCTGCTTGACGTAGGCGCTGTGCCAACGCTGGAAAACGCAAGTCAAAACAAACCATCATACCCAGTTTATACACAGCATCGTCTATTTCAAGTGAGGTGACGACAGTTTGTGTGCCTGGCTCAAAAGTCGCCGCCTCATTATAACTGCCTTGCTTATCGGCTACAGTCGCGGTAAACAGATGAATCTTATCGTAGCGTGCTACCAGCGTACCATCTGGGGCAAACAGCTGGCTGACTTGGCGCAGTCTACCATCTGGTACGATAGCCCCATCAGGGCGATAAGGGCAGGGCAGTGAGCCTACTAGCAGATAAATACCATAGGTGCGGGCATACTCTGCCATCGTCGCTGAGAGCGCATCAAAACGCTCTGCAGTGGAAAACTGCTGTCCCATGCTACAGCAGTTTTCAGGTATGACCACGAGCTTGGCACCCTGCGAGGCTGCGTCAATAACGGCTGCTTTTATAGTGGCTAAATTATTTTCGATATCTTGCTGACTGTTCATTTGGATGGCAGCGATGCCAAATCCAAGATTGTTTAGTTGGTTGTTCATGACAGTATTCTCATTCAATGTTAAGACGTATTGGGTGTTTATCGGGTTTTCTTTATTATAAAATTCTTATAGTTATGAACAGATTATTCATATTTATGGGCGGGTTATGACGGGTCAAATGATAAAGGTGTCCAGTATTTATCACCATCATATCTGGGCAGGGTATAAATTATCATAGCAAAATTGTGGCAAAAAATGCTATCGTCATGTCCTGATAAGGATAAATCACGGCCTCAATTGGCAGTATAAATATAATAGCATCAAGAATGGAGTGTAATAAGCCGACCATGAGTATGTCGTTCGGATTGGCGACCACGCTGAGCAACTCGCAAAAACTGACCCCGCAAATGCAGCAAGCCATCAAATTGCTACAGCTCTCTAGTCTTGAGCTCGCGCAAGAGGTTCAGGCCAAGCTGGACAGTAATCCGCTGCTTGAACGTATCGAAGACGATGATGACGATCGCGATGATAGCGACTATGAAAGCTCTGACGATAAAAGTGATGCGTCAAACGAGCCATTGACCTTGGATAGTTGGAACCAAAGCAGCAGCGATTTCTCTAATACAGCAGGGTCTAGTACAGGAGCTGAGGGCAGTACAGACTACGGTGATGAGGCAATCGATAGCTTGGATAAGTTGCAGCAGACCAGTATCGATGATGGCGCGATGGACAGTAGTACTGATAATTTTGATGCCAGTAGTGATACGGAGCACTTTGATTATAGTAACCATGCCTCTGCGTCGAGTGGCTCTAGTAATAATAACGAAGACTTTGATAGCTATCAAGGCGGTACTTCTTCGACTATTCAAGATCATGTGCGCTGGCAGCTTAATTTTAAACGCTTGTCGGAGACAGACACACTGATCGCAGAATACCTCATAGACTCCATGGATGACATGGGGTTTATTCGGTTGGATATAGATGAGCTGCTACAGAGCTTTGATACCATGGCCAGCTTTTATCAGTGGGATGAGCGCGTTGAGCATGATGAGATTACAGCGGTACTACGCATGATTCAATCTTGTGACCCTGTTGGTGTGGGTGCGCGGCACTTGAGTGAGTGCTTAGCGATTCAGCTGTCCAAGCTCGATGCTCGCACAGCTTACCTACAAGAAGCAAAAGCGCTACTATCAGCCAGTGAGCATTTGGTCAGCAATAACATCAAAGCGCTGACGGAACTAACGGGTCTTGCCCCTGAATACATTACGCCTGCGATCACTTTGCTGCGCACACTCAATCCGTCACCAGGATTGTTGTTTCAAATCAGTCAACCTGACTACACTCAGCAGCCTAACAGTTATGACATACCAGATGTGTTAGTCTCGCCCATCAGACACCATGACGGGACGACCAATGCTGCAGATGAAGGCTGGCATGTACGTCTCAATCCTGACACGTTGCCAAAACTACGAGTCAATCAAGAATACGCCAATTTAGTCAAACGCGGTGATGACAGTCCTGACAATCAATATCTGCGAGAAAATCTCACCGACGCGAGACTGTTCATCCGTAGCATCGAGGAGCGCAATCAAAACCTGTTAAAAGTCGCGACCAGTATCGTACGTTATCAGCAAGAGTTTTTGTTGCATGGTGCGACGGCTATGCAGCCGCTGATCTTAAAAGCTATTGCAGAAGAAGTTGACTTACATGAGTCAACGGTTTCGCGACTGACCACCAGTAAAACCATCTTGACGCCGCAAGGGATGTTTTCGTTAAAGCATTTCTTTTCGTCACACGTCAGCAGCAACGATGGTGATATCTCATCAACTGCTATCAGCGCCATGATTAAAAAGCTCATCGCCGATGAAGATCCCAAAAAACCATTATCGGATAGCCGTCTAAAGAACGAGCTATTGGCTGATGGTATCGATATTGCTCGTCGAACGGTCGCAAAATACCGTGAGGCTATGAATATTGGCTCATCTACCCAGCGCAAACAAAAATACTAGTGATTTGACCGCAGAAATTTAGGTAGCTGTTTATTTATCTGACTGAGTGTGAGCTGAGAGACTGCTAGATAATTAGCCTATGTTTCTATACAGTTATAAAAATAAAATTTTTTGATTATATAGAAACTTAGTAGAAATAATAGGTATTGTTACACTTAATTACAATTTAATGGCTTGCTACTATTTGGTTTTCATGACAAATTAGAGCCATACCAACCACAAAATCTTAATGCCGATTTATAGTATTTATTCATAACTGATAAAGGAGACGATAAAAGGATACGTCGACACATTACTAGAGGCATTGGATAGATGATTGGTAAGGCAGGATGACAAGAGCAGGAATGCGACCTCATCTGTTGATTGTAAGTTATAAATAAAAGGACAATAATATGAATGTTTCTATCAGTGGTCATCATATCAGCGTTACTGAAGCTATGGACACAGCGGTTCGTGAAAAGCTTGAAAAAGTAGAACGTCACTTTGATCAGATACAGAGTATTCAAGTGATATTATCGCTAGACAATAGCGGTGCCAGTGACGGCGGCAAAAAGAGCCATAAGGCTGAAGCAATTATGCGCGTCTCAGGTCAAGAAATGTTTGTCCAAGCCCTTGAAGATGATATGTACAAAGCCATTAATGAGATGGCAGACAAACTTGATAGACAAGTGCGTAAGTATAAAACCCGCCAAGAGCGTAAAAAGACTCAGGGTGCTGGACGCGAAGGACGCTATCAAGATTTGACACCCGCTGAAGCAGTGCCAGCAGCTTAGTAATAACGCCACACGGTGCTAAATAAGCAACAGCAGTCATCTGGATTGATAGATATATTAAAAACCAAAAAGACAACAAACAGTCAATCTACCAAGCCATGACTAACAAAAGAAAAAAGACCTCAAACATATCCTATGTTGAGGTCTTTTTTAATAGGCAAATAAAAATCGTATACAGGTTTAAAGCCGAATAAAGCGATAAACAATTTACAGCGAAACAATTCTTAACCGCCGCCAACCGCTTGTACCACTTCAATATTCATACCTTCTGCAATGCGCAATTGAGCCAATTCACTTTTGGGTATCAGATCCCCATCGACTTCGACAGCATAACGACCTTGACTTAGACCAAGTTCATTGATGACCAGTTGTACTGTCTGATGGGTGGTTTGTAAGGTTTTACCATTGACACTAATATTGCTCATAATTGCGCTCCTTAATGATTTAGATTTCCTTGTACTCAAAAATAGTAATGCTTGAGTAAATGACATCCGCTAGATTGGCTAACTGGGTTTCGATTGGCTGATCGGGCGTTTTAATCTAAATGTCGATACTGCTAGCCATAGCCAACCTGCAATCATAAAGATACCGCCGATAGGAGTAATCGCCCCAAACCAGCGCGGTGCGCCAAGCGTCATCGCATACAAACTACCCGCAAAAATCACGATGCCGACTTGTAATAGCCAAGCGGTGGTTTGAGTGGTGTATTTCAATCGAATCAGTAAACCAACTAGTAGTAGCCCAAGCGCATGTATAAACAGATATAAGGTTGCAGTATGCCACCATTCAAGTTGCTGAGGGCTGACGATAGCCTCTAAGCCATGAGCACCAAATGCCCCTAGGGCAACGGCGATTGCCATATTCAGTGCAGCAATACCAATCCAATTTAGCATGATGAAACTCGCAGTTGCTTACAGCCGCAGGTAGTCTGGATATTATAGATAATATTCATATGTTCAATGACTTCATAAATATTACTGAATATCATCTGGCAAAATCACACTATCAATGGTCATGGCGTCACGAATTTTGTCCATCGCGTTTTTTTCGATCTGACGTACCCGCTCAGCGGAGATAGAGTAGACCGCTGCCAATTCATGCAAGGTGGATTTTTGTTCAGAGAGCCAGCGCTGCTCGACGATATCGCGTGAACGATCATCCAAGGTACCCATAGCAGCAATCAGAGCTGATGAGTTGTTTTCTTCCCAATCGGCTTCTTCTAACTGCTCAGCAGGATCGATGCCATCCTCTAAAAACAGCTGCGGTGCATAGCGACCATCATCATCGTCGCTCGACTGCGCTTCAAACGAGGCATCATAAGAGGTCAGACGAGATTCCATCTCTAGCACTTGCTTGCGCGTGACATTTAAGTCCTTGGCGATCGCATCTGCCTCTTCTAGCGTTAGCTGATTGTTGGTTTTCTTTAGACTACGCAGATTAAAGAACAACTTACGATGCGCTTTGGTCGTGGCGACTTTGACAATACGCCAGTTGCGAATCACGAACTCATGAATCTCAGCTTTGATCCAATGCACGGCAAAGGAGACCAAACGTACGCCTTTATTAGGATCGAAGCGTTTGACTGCTTTCATCAGTCCCAGATTGCCTTCTTGAATGAGATCCGCCTGCGGCAGTCCATAACCTGAGTAGCTGCGGGCAATGTGAATCACAAAACGCAGATGTGACATCACGAGTAACCGCGCTGCCTCAACATCGCCTTCGTCATGATAACGATGGGCAAGCTCTTGCTCTTGTACTGGCGTCAAAATAGGAATTTGATGCACAGTATTAATATAAGCGCCTAAGTTGACCCCTGGTGCAGATAAATGCGTTGGCATGGCCGGTACTAAATCACGTGTACTGGTATCACCTAATGCACTTGCATCATAAGGCGGACGCTGTGCAGCAGCTTTGAGTGCCGCATCACGTGCATCGTTTCTTATAGGAGTTACGCTGTCTTTTTTATTTGTATCTGCAGCGTCAGTAGTAGTATTAGCCATATTCTTGACCTTGATTAAATGGTTGAGCAAATAGTCAGATAAAACGCTTTATGATTGTAATTGTAAAGGATAGCGCCGTTTAGTTGCTATCAGTTTTGGTAATGATGAAGTGATATATTGTATCGAAACGCTGTAATGATGTGCTATTTACGGCTGATGATTCGGTAATCTCAGTCGCTGCATTAACGACTAAGTTTAAATGGCTTAATGAATGAGCTTGCTGACTTTGTCGACAGAAGGCAGTGATGTCTGCTCGCGAGTTGGGGTCTGTTGCGACTACATATAGCGACTCCCCAACGGATACCCCTCGTAGCGCAACCTTGGTTTTTAACAATGGCATGGGACAAGCAAGACCACAACCATCAACGAAGCCTTTGATATCTAATACAGTCTGTTCTGTGCCACTCTTTGAATCAGCACATTCTGCTGGCAGCAGATCCATCAAACTGCTTATACTGTGCTGCTCTGTATCAGATAAGTTGGCTGATAAACTGATAGCGTGAGACATACGGTTTATGATTGATGGTGTATCAGCAGACATAAAAAACCTTGTAGATATCAATATATGGTTTGGTGCTTTTTTTAAGCAAATATTTTTTACGCAAAGAGTGTCTGTAATCAGTCATACTCGATCTAGACATTGACGTTTGAGACAAGCGAATTTATCTGATAGTTACTTCCAACTTAACGTCAGCGTACCCTTGCTATCCATCATTATACCAAATAGCCGATGTATAATTGCAGTTGAATATAGTCAACGTTGTGTTCGGTTCACTAGAATCACATAACCATGTTGCACAATAATGACGGATGGCTGCGTGATTGGTAGTCAGAGGCATAGTAAAATTGACCACATGCCTGCAAGCCCGTATAGTCAAAAATACAGGGTAAACAATACGATAGGATACGCACTTGTCTCACTTTACTAGACCATCACGACTAAATAACAATAATCATGAGCCGCGCCAGACAGCTAAGTTGGCTATTAAGGCAGTGCCACTTTTATTACAGCCAATATCGCAGCCAAAAATATATCAAAAATCCCCCAAGCGGTCTTTATTGAGCGCTGCTAAGCGTGGCGTGTCAGTCATGCTATTGGCCGCAGTGACCAGTGCTTATGGCAATGATAACCAAGACGCTGGATTTGCCAATAGCTCGTGGCAAGACCCAGATACGCAAACCTTAGAGTTGCCGAATCTGCGCGGTCAAGGGCTGAGCTTTGCTGAGCAGTATCAAAATAAGATGCTGGGGGAATGGTCGCTACAAAACATCAATGGTCGCGTCAAAATGGAGCACGACCCTTGGGTGCAAGAAACCGTCAAAAACATGACGTGGCGACTCAATGCCCAAGTGCGTCAGCAAGCACCACTGGGTTTGGTTATTATTGATAATGCTAGTATCAATGCTTTCGCTGCGCCCGGCGGGGTGATTGGTATCAATACAGGTACCATACTGGCGGCCAGTAGTATGGATGAGTTGGCAAGCGTCATCGCCCATGAAGTGGCGCATATCAGTCAGCATCACTACGAGCATAGTGCAGAGGAGAGTAAAAAGGCGCTACTGATGCAACTGGGCGGTATGTTGGCTGCGATCGCTGCCTCAGCAGTAGATGGTGATGCGGCAGCAGCAGTGATGATGGGTAGCCAAACCGCCTTTATGAACAGCAGTATGGCTTTTAGCCGCAGCAACGAGCGTGAAGCCGATCGAGTTGGGATGCAAATTATGACCCAAGCGGGCTACGATCCTCGAGCGATGCCACGGTTTTTTGCCACGATGAATCAAAAAAGCCAGCTGAATCAGGTGAAAGATCAATTTTTACCCAGTTTTGTGCGCTCACATCCGCTAAGTAATGAGCGTCTAAGTGAGTCACAAAGCCGCGCGCAGCGTTATCCAGTACTGTCCCTGAGTCAGCAGCAGCGTCATCAAGCACTATTTGATCTGCTCTACTGGCGAGTACAAAGTACGGGTAAACACGCGTCTGAAACGGTACTGACAGCAGCAGCCAAAAACAGTCTGGGTGCCAAACTGGCTCTGATACGTTGGTACACAGAGCAGCAGCGCTTTAAGGATGCCAATGATAAGTTGGCTGAGATAAACGCACTGCCAGCCATGCAGCGTCAAGCTTTAGAGCCGCTGCTTGCGATTACGCATAGTGAGCTACTAAGCGAACAGCAAATGTGGCAACCAGCGGCAGAGATTTTAGCAAACCAGCAGCGCTTGTACCCTGAGCGTCGTGATTTGCGTCTCTATTTGGCAGAAGCGCTCACCAACAGTAATCAACCAGCAGCTGCACAAGCACTGCTAAAGCCATTGACCGAGCAGCAGCCAAGCGATCGCTATGCGTGGCAAAGTCTGCAATTGGCGAATGAAAAAATGGCTAAGACCACAGCATCACCGCAATTGGCCAATATCGCAACCATCAACGCCCTGCGTTATCGAAGTCAAGATCAGCTATGGAGTGGACGCTACGAGCATGCGCTGACATCCTTGACGCAGGCCAAGCAACTCACCGAAAATCTGCAAACCACGGCTCAGGCCAGTAGTACGCGTCCGTTATTGGCCAATATCGATGCTGAAATTAAAGCAATAAAAACCGCCCAAGACTTTAAGCCTTAGGCGGTTTTTATATCATTAACATTGCTTACTATGACAGCAGGGTATCGTTTCTAAGTAAGACGCGCTACTCAATAGCAAACATATTATTCACATTACAAGCTATTTACCTTGTAATGCGTCTTTGACCAATTTAGAAATAAGAGCAGGATCAGCACGACCTGCGGTTTTATTTTTTAGTATACCCATGACGCTGCCCATGTCACGCATAGACGTAGCACCTTGCTCACTGATTTCAGCGCTCACCAATGCGATGATTTCGTCATCATCCATCTGCTTTGGCATAAACTCATTGATAATATCAATCTCAAACTGCTCTTTGGTCGCTAAGTCATCACGGTTGTTTTCGGTAAAAATAGTGAGTGATTCTTGACGCTGCTTGAGCTGCTTTTGTAAAACTTCTAATACTTGCGCATCATCTAGCTCTATCCGGCGGTCAATCTCGATTTGTTTGACGACCGCTTGCACGTTACGCAGTACCTTAACGCGTTCAAGCTCACGCGCTTTCATGGACACTTTGATGTTATCTAATAAAGTCTGTTTAAGTTGGCTCACTGTTATTATCCTTATTTGTTAAGAGTTATTTGTTCAAATTTTCAACAGAACCTAATAATAAAAATTGTAGCATAAAAAACGCCACTGATATCAATGGATAACAGTGGCGTTAGTGTAGCGCTTGTACGTAACTAAATCAGATTACTGATTAGTACATACGAGTGGTACGAATAGTTTCGCGTTGTAATTTCTTTTTATAACGCTTTACGGCAGCAGCTTTTTTACGCTTACGTACTTGCGTTGGTTTTTCATAAAACTCACGCTTACGTACGTCTGATAATACACCAGCTTTTTCACAAGCACGTTTGAAACGACGGATAGCGATATCAACTGGTTCGTTTTCTTTAACCTTAACTGCAGGCATGAAGACTCCTCGATTAGGATGAGATATAAGGGCATTAGTTTGGCTGTGTATTAGTATTTAGCCGCGATATCTCAAGATCACAGGCATCAGCTCAAACTAGGATAATCTTGCGCACTAGCACAAGGGCAGGTATTTTAATAAAAAATATCAACAAAGTCAATGATTTTAGGTGTTTATTGTCTATTTATCATTTGTTTGTCAGAACAGTTGAGCTTAGCTGTACTGTTCTAGAGCGAGTCAAAAGAGAAAAGTCATCGTGAATAAAAAGTCCCTACGGTATATAACGGTATAGCGGGAGTTTATGCTATGATAATTTCCATATTATAGGGTCTGTTTGATATTCAAATGTTAGGGCTGCTGATGTCTAAAGTTACACCAAACTAGGCGAAAACCGACGATAATGTCGAGACCTTAGCTAGGTTTTCAACAACGGTTGGGGTGGTTTTAGCATTAGCCTGCCAGCACCATATTTGAATGTTTAATAGACCCTAGTAAGCATATGAACTGATTTGTGTGTATTTTATTGAGGATGTTGGAATGAAAAAAACAGTATTTAACGCGGTATTGAGCACGGCATTTATCATGGCGTTGGGTGTGAGCGTGAGCGCTTGTAGTGGCGGCGAAGAGCATGAAGAAGTAATGGCAATCGATCGCGTTGATGAAGCCGCAGCACTGGCCATCAAAAATGGCCCACCAGCTGAAGAGATAAAGTTTCCAGAAGCAGCACCAATGCCAGCAGCTGATGCAGCCGCTACAGACGCTGACGGTACGGCAACTGCTGAAGCAGGTACGGCTGATGCTGATATGGCAGCAACGACCGATAGTACGGACACAGCTGCCGCTCCTGCTGCCACTGACAGCGCCGACATGGCGACTGAAGATGCAGCTGCAGCTGCTCCAGCCGCTGAATAATCTATCAGCGAGAGGTGAGAGATGATTGGTATACCGCAGCATATGCATAAGTTGAGCTTGTCTATACTTAGTCTGAGTATGCTGCTCGCACTGAGTGCTTGCAGTGATAACACGCCCACCGAAAAGGCGGCCGATATCGATGAGTCTACCGATGTAGCCGTAGTGGCAGAGGCTGTAGCAGTAGCAGAACCTGCCACTGCTACGCCTGAGGCTGTGAGCCAATCAGAGCCTGCTGATATGGTCGCTGAAGATGCGATAGTGCCTGAATTGACTACTGAGCCTGAAGTATTGGCCGTAGATGCAGGTGCTAAGCTGTATGAGTCAAACTGCAAGGTTTGCCATGCGGCTGGTTTGCTGGATGCGCCAAAATATGGTGATACTGCTGCTTGGTCAGCGCGATTGACTAAAGACAAAGAAACACTATATATGCACTCGGCTAAAGGCTTTAACAAAATGCCAGCACAGGCGGTAAATGACGTCACTGAAGCACAGGTTAAAGCCGCTGTTGATTATATGCTGGCGTCAGTAAGCTGATACGGTATATATAGCGTATATTGACCATTGAAATTTGTTAAACTGACCGTCATTGTGACTGACAATGGCGGCTTTTTTATGCATGATTTTTATCAGCGCACGCCCGAATAATATGGTTGAAAAAACAGCACGAAAACAGTATGAAAACAAAGGTATAAAGGCAAAAATATGAAAGTATTGGGTTTAGAGACCTCTTGTGATGAGACAGGACTAGCGATTTTTGATAGCGAGCAAATAAATAGCGACAATCAAGGTTTGGTCGGTCAAGTGCTGTACTCACAGATTGAGCTACATGCGCTCTATGGCGGCGTGGTGCCTGAACTTGCCAGTCGAGATCATATTCGTAAACTTGTGCCATTGCTTAATGAGCTGTTAGATCAGTGCGATATGAAAAAAAGCGAGATCGATGCGATTGCTTATACCAAAGGGCCAGGACTTATTGGTGCTCTGATGACAGGTGCACTGTTTGGCCGTAGCTTGGCATATGGTTTGGATATTCCAGCGATTGGTATTCATCATATGGAAGGGCACTTACTTGCGCCGCTCATGGGCGCGAATCCTCCGGCCTTTCCTTTTGTCTCACTATTGGTATCGGGTGGGCATACGTTACTCATTGCCGCTCATGGTGTTGGTCGTTATGAGATATTGGGTGAGTCGATAGATGATGCGGCGGGGGAGTGCTTTGATAAAGCCGCCAAGATGCTAGGCTTGCCTTATCCTGGTGGCCCCAATATTGCCAAACTGGCAGAGACGGGCAATCCTAACGCGTATTCGCTGCCAAGACCGATGCTACATCGTGGTTTAGACTTCTCATTTAGTGGGATGAAAACGGCTGTGCATAATTTGATTAAAGACACGCCACTGTCAGGCGGTTCTGGTCATAAATCTGATAGCGATCTGCAAGTTCGCGCAGATATCGCAGCCAGCTTTCAGCATGCAGTGGTCGATACGCTAGTGAAGAAGTGCGTCAAAGCACTTAAGCAAGCAGAGATGAGCCGCTTAGTGATTGCGGGCGGGGTCAGTGCCAATACTCATCTGCGTGAGACGTTAGAGCGCGAACTGGCTAAGATAAATGCAACCGTTCATTATGCACCGCCTGCACTATGTACGGACAATGGCGCAATGATTGCTTATGCAGGTTTTGAACGTTTGCAGGCAGGACAGTCTGATGATTTGGCCGTTAGCTGTATTCCGCGTTGGCCGATGACAGAATTGCCAGCCGTATGACCGTGCTATTGATTGGGCCTCATGCCCATCAAGTTTATACGAATTAAGGACAGTCTATGCAGTGGCTTGCTATTGGTTTGGGCGCAGCATTTGGTGCTTGCTTGCGAGCGTGGCTATCGCGTTTTAATGCTTTGCACGGTTGGATACCACTCGGTACGCTGAGTGCCAATATATTAGGCGGACTGCTGATAGGGCTCGCGCTAGTGTGGTTTGAGCGCATGGGTAGCAACTTGTCCGATCATGTACGCGTGTTTGTGATTACAGGATTTTTAGGCGGACTGACAACGTTTAGTACGTTTAGTGCAGAGGTGTTTGGCTTTATTCATGACGGACGATTGCTAGCAGGCTTAGCACTCATCGGTTTGCATGTCGGACTAACCTTACTAGCTACCGCGCTTGGATTTTATTTCTTTAAGCTAGTTTTGTAAGCTTTGATATTAATCGCGATAGTCCGTTATAAGTAGTTCCAAAAATACAATCTGTTTTAAGTGGTCTGTTAATAGGAGTGAGATAACTGGTTCCACTGGGGTATAGCGCACCGAACCTTATTTAAAAAAACTATAATATCAACGGATGAAATTTCTACTTCCTTTAAGGACAACATAATGAAAAAACTATTTTTATTATTGGGAAGTTTATTAATATCAGTTAGTTGTACTAAACCAAATATACATGACCCTAATGCTCGAATTAAAGTAGATGTAGATGGTGACAATTATATAGTCCCATTAAATTATATTGTTAGACCAGACACAGGCAGTTACGCAAGTTTTGAGACGGATATGGGTCTTAGTTATTTCTTTTGGCCTAGTGGTCGAGGTCTTACCAATGAAGATGAAGATCCAAACGCATTGCAGTATGATGATAATATTATCAAGTTCTATTGGACAGCGGAAAATTCAGGGATTGTAGGCAATGATATGTCTACAAGAGTAGATATCGTAAAAAAAACGAATCGTAAAAATACGGAACAAGATAAATTTAGATTAAAGGCTTATATTGACAACAATGATGACTCAATAATATCTTATACAGGTAATGTCTATCCAAATTCGCCGACTATTATTCGCTGTTTGATGGCAACCAACGATGAGCAAAACAGCGTTTGCCAAATGGAGTATTTACATCCTATTTATAATAACAATATCTTGCTTGAATTCTCAGGAAAAAACCTAGCTGATTGGCAATCAATTAATACAATGGCTATTAATTATATGGAAAAGTGGCATAAGGATTGAATAGGAAATAACACATACTTGAAATCTATTTCAAGTATGTTAATGATGATAAATTGGGGGGATATAACGTTTAAAGAAGCTCATCTTCTAGAGGCATTAACAGATTCAAAGCCGAAAATGTTTTTGATTTTAAATTGACATAAAATTTCGAAACTTGAATGAATCTTTCAGCAATCAAAAATAGTTTATTCCCAATTGTTTATTAATATTCATGGGATAAGAAGAAGTCCAAGACGCCTGTGGCGCACCGATCACGAATAGGATATGCATGGTAAGTACACCATAAAGTACACTGCTGTTACTCCAACAACTCGAACCATCGCTACCACTAGCCTACAGCCTAGGATTCAAGTCCTCACTAGGGAACCGTCATGTACCATAGCGCTCGTCATAATGTCAGAGAGCGAACAATATTTCTTAACTGGAATAATTTAGTAAATAGTGAAATATTACACCGGCTTCACTATTCCTTGTAGCAAACTCGCAAACCCCTGCATATATGCCGTCTCTTGACTTGAGGTACGTGTCGCTGCATACAGCTGACAGCGAACGCCGTCGCCAAGTGGCCTTGAGACGACCCAGCCTTTTTTCTCATATTCAGCAACGACCCAGTCGGGCAGTGCTGCTACGCCGCGCTCGCTCGCGACTAACTGAATCAGCATCGCGGTCAGCTCTGTCGTACGAACACTCTGAAAACTCACCTGTGCGGGCGTCATAAAGTTGGCAATGATATCGAGGCGTTTGGCCTCTACCGGATAGGCAATCAGGGTTTCATTGACCAAATCAGTTGGCTCAATAAATGTCTGTGCTGCTAGATCATGTGTTGGTGACAGCACCAAGCGACTCTCATACTCAAACAGCGGCTGATAACTGATACCGTCGAGCGGCAAATCACTGGTAGTGATAAGCAGATCAATATCACCTTCCATCAGCAGATGATGCGGCTCAGGCTCAAACCCTGTGGCAAAATCCAGCTCAACATCCGACCATTCACGGCGATAGTGATTAAGTATCGGCATGAGCCAATCAAAGCAACTATGGCACTCTGATGCTAGGCGCAACCTGCCTGCTTGACCATGCGCTAAGCGTTTAAGGTTAGATTTGGTGCGAGTCACTTGCGGTAGGATGCTGTCTGCCAATGCCAATACTGTTTTGCCAGCTGGCGTAAAGCTGAGCGGGCGAGTTCGACGATTAACTAAGCTTATATCGTAATAGTTCTCAAGCTCTTTCAACTGATGCGAAACGGCTGAGGCAGTAACGTGTAGCTCATCCGCTGCTGCTGCAAGCGAACCATGCGCTCGTAGCGCGGTTAATGTATTAAGATGACGAAGCTCAAGCATAATATGACCTAACCGCTAAGGTGAGAAAAATTCATTATAGTCAATATAGCGCTGACTTTCACTCATAGTCCATAATTCACAAGGAATTAATCAGCAATCAACAACTAGCGCTTGCGTAATAATAACTGTGAGATAGCGACCAATATTAAAGAGGCAACCAGCAATAACGTACCAATGGCGTTGACTTCTGGCTTGAGTCCTACGCGCACCATAGAATAAATGCGCAGCGGTAAAATCTCATAGCTAGGCCCCGTAACAAAGGTCGAAACCACCACATCATCGAGCGACAAGGTAAAGGCGAGTAACCAACCTGCCATGACGGCTGGCAAAATAACTGGAATCAATACTGTGCGCACCATGGTTGATTCGCTAGCACCCAAGTCACGTGCCGCTTCCATCAATCGCTCATCTAAACTACTCAATCGTGCAAAGACGGTAATGACAACGAATGGCAAGCAAAAAGTAATGTGAGCCAATAGCAATGAGACAAAGCCCAATTGCAAACCAATCAGTAAGAACAGTGCTAGCAATGAGATAGCGAGTACAATCTCAGGCGACATCATAAGTACAAACAGCAGCCCGTTTAGCAAGCCTTTACCGCGAAAATTATAACGGTGTAGCGCCAGCGCGGTAAGTGTCCCTATCAACGTTGAGACAGTGGCCGCCACCAACCCTAAGATAATAGAGTGCCAAAATGCATCGAGCATCGCTTGGTTATTAAATAGCGACTCATACCACTTTAAGCTAAAGCCGCCCCAGTTATAGCCGATTTTTGATTTGTTAAACGACATCACCACCAAGACGATGATGGGGAGATATAGCAGAGTATAAATCAGTCCGAGATAACCTTTGGCGGCGATACTGCCAATCTTGATCGGACGAGTTTTTTTATTCGGTGAGCTGTCAGACATTAGGCCACCTCGTTGAAGTCAGTCTTGCCAATGCGGCGGCTGCTGGCACGGTAGGCAAGTAATAATACCGCCATCGCTAGTGTCAATAAGACGCTGGCCGCAGCACCAAAGGGCCAGTCACGCGCATCCAAAAATTGGTTTTTGATGATATTACCAACCAGTAAATTACGCGAACCACCTAAGATATCCGCCACATAAAACATACCCATCGCAGGCAATAGCACGAGCAGTACACCAGAAATAATCCCTGGTGTCGTTAATGGCAATACCACATGCCAAAAGGTTTGTGTTCTGGATGCGCCCAAATCTTGCGAGGCCAATAGCATATCATTGCGTAAGTCAGTAAATACCGCATATAGCGGCAGTACCATAAACGGAAATAACAAGTAGGTTAAACCTGCAATCACCGCACCTTGCGTATATAAAATATCGATTGGCGTATCAATCACGCCAATTGCTAATAGCAACTTGTTAATCAAACCATTGTTAGCAAAGAGCAGCTTTAATGCATAAGTCCGCACCAAGGAGTTGGTCCAAAATGGCAGTATCAGTAACATCATGAGCAGTGGCTGCCAGCGCACTTTTGCTTTGGAAACCAGCCATGCAAAGGGGTAACCCAGCAGTAAACAGATAACCGTTGTGATACCTGCCATCCATAATGAGTGGACAAATACCTCAAAATACAACGGGTCAATCATGCGCACGTAGCTGTCGATACTGACAGGCAAGCTAATAAAGGCGCTACTATCGCGGGTCAAAAAACTGACAGCGATGACTAGGATATTTGGTAATAGTGCAAATATCAGTAGCCAACCCCAGATTAGCCAAAGCGTGGCGGTACGAAATGGACTTTTACTGCCTAAGTGGTTGCGGGCCATCAGCTACCATCCTTTTGTGCCGTTATGTCTGGAACCCTTTCAGAGTCTTCTGGCAATACCCATTCCCAGCCATCCACCCATGAGACTTTGACACCTTCGTTAAGTTTGTAATCAAAGCTTGGGTCATCCTCATCGAAGAACTCAGAAGCTTTGATGATATGACCATTTGCCAATTCGATAATCGAGTCTAAGGTGCTGCCTTTATAGTTACTCTCGATGACACGGCCTAACAGTCCGCTATGCTCATTGTCTTTTGGATCATATATTCGTAGGTCTTCGGGGCGAAGTAGTAAATTAACGATATCACCTACCTGCACTTCATTGGCAAAATTGGGACGACGTAAGTTACGTAATGTGGTTGGCCCTTCTTGGACTTGAGCTTCACAGACTTCAACCTCGATGCGTCCGTTGGTCACTTTACCATCGCGATCTGGGTGATCTGGATGGACACCTTTGACCTCAGCTCTAAACAAATTGGTCTCGCCGATAAACTTGGCAGTAAATAGGTTGGCAGGGGTTTCGTAAATCTCGATAGGCGTACCAATTTGCTGAAACGTACCGTCTTTCATTACGGCAATACGGTCTGACATCGACAGCGCTTCTTCTTGGTCATGAGTGACAAAGACAAAGGTAATGCCAAGCTCACGTTGCAGACGCTTTAGCTCAGACTGCATTTGCAGGCGCAGTTTATGATCGAGCGCGGACAATGGCTCATCAAGCAGTAGCAGTTTAGGACGATTAATCACCGCGCGTGCAATCGCAACTCGCTGCTGCTGGCCACCAGACAAATCTTGCGGTTTACGGTTGGCCAGATGCTCTAGCTGTACCATCGCTAGCATTTTGCTGACGCGTCTTTGGATTTCATCTTTTGGGACTTTTTTTAGCTTAAGACCATAAGCCACATTTTGAGCGACGCTCATATGAGGAAACAACGCATACTGCTGAAATACGGTATTGACCGGACGTTTATCAGCGGGCAAGCCTGCCATCTGTACACCATCCAAATATATCGCCCCAGCGTTTGGCTGCTCAAAGCCTGCAATCAAGCGTAGCAAGGTTGTCTTACCGCAGCCCGATGGCCCAAGCAGTGTTAAAAACTCACCGTGTTTGATATCAAGATTGATGTCTTTTAAGACCTCGGTTTGATCATAGGTTTTTTTGAGATCAGTCAGCTTTAGTAGCACCTGATCATCATGAGGTGACGCAGAGGTGCTGTGTGTATTTGGAGAGGGATTGGCCATAATATCTGTTCCTAAGCGTCCAATATATCAATACAGTTATCGAGGTAAATCACTGTCATCAAAGAGATTGGCATGAGCGTAAGCAGGATCTGATTGCTGCCTGATTGTTGCGTATTATAACAAACCCTTGATATAAGTCAGTGCAAGTTCGTTATAAGTTATGCGAGCCATACGGTCATGGTCATGATGGGTACGGCTGTATTTTTGGTATCGACTATATTTACCTCACGACATTTAGACAAATTTTTTTACCGATTTTTGGCCTTTATTCCTATACAATCACGATATGGCTGACAAATATCACGAGCCTGATAGGTTGGTAGCCACTAGCCAATCTATGTTTGCATACCTAATGTAATGCCATTTATAACTCTCATATTATTGATGATAAAGGATCTCTCATGTCTACCGATACACGTCCAACAACAGGTCAAGAAGCGCTTGAGCTTTTAAAAGCAGGTAATGCGCGTTACGTTGATAGCCTCACCAGTACCGATGAGTATATGCAGCGTCGCCCAGAGTTGGTCAAAGATCAAAACCCATTGGCCATTATTTTGGGATGCTCGGATGCACGAGTACCCGTTGAGATTGTTTTTGATCAAGGTTTGGGGGATTTGTTCGTTATACGAGTCGCAGGTAATGTGGTTGCACCATCGCAGATTGGTTCAATCGAGTTTGCAGCCGAAGCCTTTGGCACGCAATTGGTGGTCGTACTTGGACACTCAAAATGCGGCGCTGTCACGGCTTGTGTTGAGACACTGATCAATCCTGAACAGAACTATTCACCTAACTTGCAATCTATCGTTGATCGTATTCGCCCAAGCGTTTATAACTTGCACGAACTAGCAACTGCCAATGGTCAAGACGTCGATGCAGATGAATTGGTCGACCGCTCTATCCGCGCCAACGTGCGCATGTCAGTCAGTCAACTAAAGCATGGCTCACGGGCATTAGAGGACTTAACCAATAGTGGTCAGCTGCTGGTAGTGGGCGCAGAGTATGATTTAGAAACTGGCAAGGTGCGTTTCTTAGACAGCTAGGATATGTCCTCAATTAAGCCATATTTAAGGCAGCGTTGAGCCATTTGTTAAATTATTGATAGGCTTCATGGATATCGATAGTTTAACAACTCCTATTCAGCTTCTTACAAAACCCTATCAATTACCTCGCCATTTTTTATTATGATAAGTAAACGGCGCAAATCACGACAAGGTGGTTTGCGCATTTATCAGCCTATCTTATGAACCCTATTAGGATAATTATGTCTAACGTATCTACCGATAATAAAAATGACACAGTGATAGCTCAGCCTATCAGCAGTGTACATACTGATGGTGTGCAGCCCATTGCCACTCAGACGACAGGTTTTACTTTTAACCACACCATGCTCCGTGTCAAAGACCCAGTCAAATCATTGGCATTTTATACTGGTGTTTTGGGTATGACGTTACTGGCGGTCAAAAAATTCCCTGATATGGGGTTTGATCTATACTTTTTGGCACAGCTGACTGAGAGCGAGCGCGAAAACTTGCCTACAGGCGATGATTTAGAAATCTTTGCCTTCCGCCAACGCGGTATCTTAGAGCTGACCCACAACTACGGTACCGAAACTAAGGCTGATTTTAGCTATCATGATGGCAATCAAAAGCCACAAGGTTTTGGTCATATTTGCTTTAGCGTACCGAATTTAGAAGAAGCCGTTGCTTGGTTTGATAAAAACGATGTCGAATTTAAGAAACGTCCAGAAGAGGGCAGTATGAAACACATTGCTTTTATCAAGGACGCAGATGGCTACTGGATCGAAATTGTCCAAGCGAACTTGATGTCTTAGTTGGCATACTCTCAACGAGCCGCAGTGAGTCGCTTTGACACTAAACCCTTTATTTATCATCATGCGCTAACACAGCAATAGGAGCAATCCCTTTATGCCCACCCCTGATGTGAGCCGCCTATCAAACACAGTAGCTGATGGCATGACCATCTATCAGCAAGTGGTCTATACCACCCAAGATTTGGCAAATGGCTTTATTGAGCGCATTCCATATTTTGTGGCGGCGCTCATTGTTTTGGGTATTTTTTGGTTATTGTCCATTTTTTTCAAAAAAGCGGTGCATAAAATCTTAGGATCGCGCGTACGTCATCAAAACTTGGTCAAGGTGTTTCAGCGGATAGGTGGGGCACTCATTCTGTTTATTGGTTTTATGATAGCGATGGTTGTTGCTGTTCCGGGATTCACACCAGCTAAGCTTATTGGTGCACTCGGGATAGGTTCGGTCGCGATTGGTTTTGCGTTTAAAGATATCTTTCAAAATTTGCTATCAGGTATTTTGCTACTGATCTCAGAGCCGTTTCGTATCGGTGATCAGATCGTGTCTGGTGAATATGAAGGCACGGTCGAAGACATTAAAATTCGCGCGACCACCATCAGGACTTATGACGGTCGGCAAGTGGTAATTCCCAACTCTGATTTGTACACCTCAGCACTGACGGTCAATACTGCTTATAAGCAGCGCCGTTTGCAAGTTGCGGTCGGTATCGGTTATGAAGATGACATCGAAGCGGCAAAAGCTGAGATACTACGAGCGCTAGACAAAGTCGATAGCGTATCGAAAAAAGCGAAACCAAGTGTGATTGCCACAGGTTTTGGCGGCTCGTCTATGGATCTGATGGTGCGCTGGTTTATTGAAGATGGTACGCAGGCCAATAAGGTCGCCTCAATTCATCAAGTTATTGTAGAGATTAAAAATGCGCTTGATGCAGCAGAGATCAATATTCCATTCCCGATACGCACGATAGATTTGAGTGATCCTTCGGTAAAATCCATCGTCAATAAGATAAATGAGCAACAAGTGATTGATGTTAATAAAGCTGCGACAGAGTGATTTGCTCAGTGCATTATTTTGAAGGGCTGCTTTTAACGTGATATTTTTTAAGCAATAAAAAACCGCCATCTCATTTGATTGGGCGGTTTTTTTTGCTTGTTGACTTACTATAAGTATAATGTTTTATTCTTCTTTGGCTCTAAAGTCGGTATGGCATGATTTACAGCTTGCACCAACTTGTCCAAAGGCAGGTTTAACATCGTCCATGCTAGTGGCGTTTTGTGCGGCGGTGTTTAGCTCAGCAGTGACTTTTTGAAAGTTTTCAGCTTCTGCACTGAAGCCGTCAGCGTTAGACCATACCGCTTCGGTTGCATTGCCCTTGGCTTCTGCATCTTCGAAATGACTCCATGGTGTAGAGGCGTCTTCTGCCATAAATGCTGCTTGCTCTTTGAACACAGCTGCATCAAACGTATCAGGCGCTTTTGCCATATCGCCCATCACGCCCATTGAATCACCCCAGTTTTTCATACTGTCTTGACGGGCTTGTACGTCAGGGTTTGAGTCAGCATCCTTGGCAGTACTACAAGCCGTTAGACCTAGCGCTGCTGCCATCAAGGTGACACTGAAGAAGGATTTTAAAAATTTGTTAGAATGAGCCTTTGTCATATAGATTATTCCTTTAAAATTTGCTAATAGTATGCGTATGCAAACGCTGGCTTTGAACAAGATATAAATAGAGCAATTTATTCATACTATTTAGAAACGCGTTCGCTTCTAAATAACTTTTCAAAAATATAATTTCTATTGTAACCACTATTTACGTAGTTATAGTTAAGATAGTTGTTATATCATCGTAATATTGTCAAATGACAATCCAAAACATAATATTGAACTTAGACGTGGCCTCAATTCAACCGATCGTCCTTTCAATGGGCTTATATGAATAAGGCCAGCGATAGCAGCTGACCTTGTTTAAATTTTCTAGATTATTGTCTAGAATGAACCACCCAATTTTATTATATGCAGATAAGCTATAGAGTCAACCAGTCACGTGGTTTTAGATAAAAATCGGTCAACTCAAATTCAGGGGTGCCTTCGGCTGGCTCTAAACGATAATGCCAACTGGCAAGCGGCGGCATACTGACTAAGATAGATTCGATACGTCCATTGCTTTGAAGACCAAATAAAGTCCCGCGATCGTAGACCAAGTTATACTCGACGTAGCGGCCACGACGATACAACTGAAACTCACGCTGCGCTTCAGTATAAGGCGTGTTTTTACGCTGCTCAAAAATCGGCAATATGCCGTCAAGATAGCCGTTACCAACAGCTTTCATAAAATTAAAGCAGGTCTCAAAGTCCCAGCCGCGACTCTCGGTACTGACATCATCATAGAACAAGCCGCCAATACCGCGCTGCTCATCACGATGACGTAGATGAAAGTACTCATCACACCACTGCTTAAAGTCAGCATATATATTGTCCCCAAAAGGCGCACATAGGTCATGACAAACCTGATGCCAGTGTACGCAATCCTCTAATACTGGATAAAAAGGCGTCAAATCGAACCCACCGCCAAACCACCAAATAGGCGCTTCGCCTTCTGCTTCTGCGACGAATAAACGCACATTGGCATGGCTCGTAGGAACGTTGGGGTTTTTGGGATGGACAACCAGAGACACGCCCATGGCTTGCGCTTTGCGCCCAGCAATATTAGGGTGACGTGCCGTGGCAGAGGCAGGTAGGTTATGGACCTCGATATGGCTAAACATGACGCCCGCTTTTTCGATGACCTTGCCATCTGTCAACACGCATGAGCGACCACCGCCGCCTTCAGGACGCTCCCAATCATCAGGAACGAAGGTTGCATGCTCGTTGTTATTAGTGCCGCTGCCATCACGCTCTTGTGCTTCTAAAGCCTTACAGATACGTGCTTGCAAATCAACCAAAAACTCACGTACACGCATGATATCGCTATGGGCTGGTATGGTCGTTGAATCTAACGGGTCTGTCTTGTTATCTGTATTTGAAATACTCATAAGATATCTATTTATTCAGGTGTATGGCGGTATTAAGGTCTGTATCGAGATGGCGGTCTGTATCAAGCGCGATATTTTTCTCAAACAAGTGGCCCATGCGGTCACGCTTGGTTGCTAGGTACTCAGCATTCATATCATTGACGCCTACCAATAGTGGCACACGTTCGACAACGTCAATACCATGCTCAGTCAAATAAGCGACTTTGTTTGGATTATTGGTAATGAGTCTGACAGCATCGACACCAATATGGGCGAGCATCGGGCCACACATGTCATAGATACGGGCATCGGCTGGCAAGCCCAGCATAAGATTGGCATCTAACGTGTCATGTCCTTGATCTTGGAGGGCATAAGCGCGAATCTTATTGGTGAGACCGATACCGCGACCTTCTTGGCGCAGGTATAAGATAGCGCCGCAGCCTGATTCTTGTATGGCCTGCATCGCAGCGTTCAGCTGCGGTCCACAGTCACATTTTAATGAGCTGAATGAGTCACCTGTTAGGCACTCAGAATGAATACGAATCAATGGCGTCGGACGCTGAGATAGCGTATCACTTGACGGGTTCACTGCTGGGTTAGTTAAGTCTGGCTGAGATTCAGCTGTACTATGCTGATCGACTGCAGAGAGACCCACAGTCAGCATGACATGCTCTTGGCCTTCGTCGTTTTCAAACACATGGATATCGAACTCGCCGTGACGAGTGGGTAATTTGGCACTGGTGATAAATTGATATGACATTACTGTCCTACAGAAGCCTACAGTTGTGGCGGTAGAGGGTTTGTTATAACGAATTGAGAGCGTGTTATCAGACAACACGCACCTACATTTAATGATTTCAAAAGGGCTCAATTTTACTAATTATCATCAGAGACTTTTCACTAGGTTCATTGTCACTAGTTTCATATTTGTGACGATCTGTTTTTTGTTTTTTCGGCCGCTGATCTTATATTCAGCATCAGATTATAAATGACGATAGGCGATTGAGTCGCTGTGTGATCACAGCCTATTGCCAAAAACAGAATGGCAGCAGTATAACCTGTTTACCAATACCGCGTATTTATCGCATTTGTTATAAAAACACACAAAGTTCACAGACGATGCACGATGATTAAAGCGACAATTAAAAAAAAATGCTATTATGCCATACTATTTTGATGGATACAGTGACAAGTCTTTATCCTTGCACTACTATGTCGTCATTAACATCTGATATTGATGCAAAATAATAGGGCATAATGTTATCCCTTAGCGTTTCAGCGTAGTATTGGCGCGTCGTTTATCCAGACAGTGTCGCTGCTATGGTATGTAGCAACATTACATAGTTATATACCGCAAAAGTTGCATGAATAATTATATGGTCGATTACATCAATAACGATGTAGATATTATTGACATCCCTTGGCTATAGTGATCGCTATACGCTGAGGATATGTCTTGTCAGCAGATTGGTAGGTATCGTACGGTTTATGCAGCAGTCACCTCATTCTTTACAGTCTCAGTCTCTATCTGCATCAGTGCTTGATTCTGCTGCCCAGCTATCGAGCTTACAGCAGACCTATACTGAGATTCCACGCGTGCGTCCTGATACGCCATTGCTTGATGCAATCGATACGCCCTCTAACTTGAGCACATTGAGCAAAGATCAGCTGATTACATTGGCTGATGAACTGCGTCTTTTTTTATTATATTCAGCCGGTCAGAGTGGCGGGCATTTCGGTGCCAACTTGGGTGTGGTTGAACTGACTATCGTACTGCATTATCTGTTAGACACACCAAACGATCAGATCGTATGGGACGTGGGTCATCAAGCCTACGCCCATAAAGTATTGACAGGTCGCCGTGATCAGTTGAGCACTATCCGGTCTAAAGATGGTCTGACGGCATTCCCAGAGCGCGCAGAGTCCGTCTACGATACCTTTGGGGTTGGACATTCATCAACCTCAATCTCAGCCGGTCTGGGTATGAGTCTAGCCCTGCGCTATCAGCGCCGCGAGCAAACCGTTGCTTGCATCATCGGCGATGGCGCAATGACAGGCGGTATGGCATTTGAGGCCATGAATGATGCGGTACAGCAAGATGCGGATCTGTTGGTCATCCTAAACGACAATGATATGTCAATATCATGCTCTATCGGCGGCTTTTCACGTCATCTAGCGATGCTGTGGGAATTGGGCTATCAGGTGGATATCTCTGAGTCAGGCGAGCCTATTCTGTGCCAACGCCCTGACATGCAAGCGTTTGATCGACGCAAACGCCACAAAGAGATGCGTGACGTCCCGCAGCTAGAAGACAATTTATTTAAGGCGATAGGTTTTACCTACTTTGGTCCGTTTGATGGGCACAATATCCCTGAGCTGTTGCGTGTGTTATCACTGGCAAAGCAGGTAAAAGGCCCAGTACTGGTACATATCTATACGACTAAAGGTAAAGGCTTTGCGCCAGCAGAATTAGACCCAGTCGGCTATCACGCAATCAGCAAACTACCTGCTGACAGTCATAGTAACTCTCAGAGTACCGAGAAAACAGAATCGAAGCCCGTTATCAAAGACCCAGTCAAAAAGACTGCGTTAAAATACTCGCAAGTGTTTGGACAGTTTTTGTGTGATAAAGCGGCCGAAGACGATCAGTTGCTCGCTATTACTCCTGCCATGGAAGAGGGCTCGGGCATGATTGAGTTTGCTCGTCATTTTCCAGAGCGCTTTTTTGACGTAGCCATTGCTGAGCAACACGCTGTCACACTAGCGGCTGGTATGGCAACTCAGGGCGTCAAGCCGATTGTGGCGATTTACTCGACGTTTTTGCAGCGTGGATATGATCAGCTGATTCATGATGTGGCTTTGCAGAATCTCGATGTGATGTTTGCCATTGATCGAGCGGGCCTCGTCGGTGAAGACGGTGCCACGCATGCGGGCGTATTTGATTTTGGCTTTTTACGTTGTGTACCTAATATGGTGATTGCCGCGCCCAAAGACGAAAATGAATGCTACCACTTACTCAATACCTGTTATGAATACCAAGGATGCACGGCAGTTCGTTATCCGCGTGGCCTTGGTACTGGGGCAGTTATAGAACAGCCCGCTCAAATTTATAAAGTTGGCGAAGCCGTCATAGAGTCGGTATTGGGTAACACAGACGCACCTAACAAGATAGCGTTACTGGCATTTGGTACGATGGTTGCCACCGCGCAGCGTGCTGCAGAGCATATCACTCAAGAGACAGCACTGGATTGTCAGATGCATGTGGTCAATATGCGCTGGGTGAAGCCGTTAGATACTACAATGCTTGACAGCCTGTTAGCACAAGGCGTGACGCATGTCGTGACGCTAGAGGAGCACATGATTATGGGCGGCGCAGGCAGTGCAGTAAATGAGTACTTGCTCAATGAGTCTAAGACTTATCAGCAGCATCGTCCGGTTATTCGCAATATTGGTATTACAGATCGTTTTATTGCGCATGGTTCACAAGCAGAGCAATTGGCGGATTGTGGATTAGATGTCGATGGTGTAGTCAGACAAATTAAGTCACTCTGGTCATAGTTGATGCTTCTCAGATTTTTGCTATTACTCTGAACCACTTATTTATAAATATATTAGCTCTCTACGTAGAGCAAACACCTGCTAGCCGTAGGTGCTTATTTTTTTACAACTTGCGCAGTGTTTTCGATCACCAATATATTGGTTGGGTCAGCGTGACGGTTTTTTCGTCTTTATCGAACAATTTTAGTATAATGCGGTTGTCGTTTATAAGTTTTCATTTATAAACGACACGTTTTTTAAATCGCATAGATGTGGTGTGATGCGGCGGCTGATTGGCATGTTGTAAGCACAGAGTTGGTCTTATTTTTGGTATTTATTTATCAAGTAAATGTTACATTCATTCATCAAGCAAATAGGTTATTTATGGAACCCATGGTCGTCATCGCAGCGCGTACTGCTGAAAAAGTTGGTAAAGAGATTTTATATGCGCATCAAAACCGTCACAAAATTGAGCTAGATATCGAGTCTAAAGGACTTGATGGCCTAGTCACTCGTATCGATCGTTTTAGCGAAGAGCTCACGATTGAGACGCTAAAAGCCAGCTATCCGAATCATTCGTTTTTGGGTGAAGAGTTTGGTATGCAAGAAGGCCGCGGCGAAGATGCTGACTGGTGCTGGATTATCGATCCGCTAGATGGTACTAAAAACTTTGTTCACGGTGTGCCGCAGTTCTGCGTATCTATCGCAGTACAGCATAAAGGCGTCACGCAACATGGTGTGGTCTATGATCCTGTTCGTGACGAGATGTTCTCTGCGAGCCGCGGTAAAGGCGCGCGCTTGAACAATCGCCGTATGCAAGTAAGCGAGCGTAAAACGATTGATGGTGGGTTCTTTACGACCGGTCATCCGCTTGAGCGCAAGCGCAACGGCGAAGTCATCTCTTATGCCAAAGAGCACTTTGAGAGCTTACAAAAGGTCTCTGAAGCCGGTGGTCAAGTCCGTCGTATGGGTTCAGCAGCACTTGATTTATGCTATGTGGCCGCTGGTCGTTTTGACGGTTACTTTGAGATGTCTATCAAGCCTTGGGACATCGCAGCGGGCGAGCTTATCGTAACTGAAGCACGTGGTGTGGTGGTTGATCATACTGGCGCGCACAACTCAGCGACGTCAGGCTCTATCTTTGCTTGCAATGTGAAATTGTTAAAGCCATTGATGCAAATGGTTGTCCCAGCATGGGGCGATGCACTCTAATTAATACGCTGTCATTGATTGACTGTCGCTATTATTGATGAGACTCATTAACATCAAAAAGCTGGTTCCGTTATGGAGCCAGCTTTTTTGTTTTATCATTACCCTTATTGCTGCCTTTATCTTCGACGGTAATGCCTTTGAATGCCAACTCTTTACTGACAGTCTCTAACAGTTGCAGCTCTTCTTCTATGAGCATTAGCATGTCTTGCACACGCGGCAAGGCTTTGCCACAAGCGGTAATGCCAAACTCAATCTTGTCCAAATAACTGGCTAAGGTGATGTTCATGGCTTGCCCGTTAAACACGATTGACGCAGGGTATAATGACTGCAAGCGCGCCCCATTCCAATATAGCGGTTTTTCAGACCCTGGAACGTGAGAGATAATCAGGTTGAAGGCTTGTTTTTTTGGAAATAATCCAGTCGCCAAGTTGATGCCTTGCCATGCATAGGCGATGACACTGTAATTGATGACTTGAGCTTGATTCATACGGCGAAAACGACGCTTGCCATTGTTCATACTGCGATGAATCAACTCTATTCTGCGTAATGGATTGTCCAAATGCGTGCCCAAGTTCGCCAATACAAACGACAGCTGATTGCCCGATATACTCTCATCTGTACGCAGCGACATCGGTACAAATGCAATCAAAGGCTTGCTAGGTAAGGCATCCATTGATATTAAATAACGACGAATGGCACCTGCACAAACCGCCAATACCACATCATTTTTGCTGATTTTGAGTCTATCGGCGATATCATTGAATCGCTGTATGTCATAAGATTGCGCCGCTATCCGCCGTGATGCCGATATACGCTTATTTAAGATACTCATCGGTGCATCAAAGGTACCGACATAACCCTCATCACCATGGTTTTTTATATTATCCAGCAATTCGGTCACCACCGGTTTGATGGTTGAAAACTGCTCTTTTAACAGACGTCTGATAGATTTTTCGGCAGGCAAGATGGCATCGACTGGATTGCGATGGCGAGCCATGAGCGACCAGACAGGTAGAGTGACTGGCTCAGTCTCTGATTGTGACAATGACTTTTGTACTAAGCGCATAGCGGCGATGCCATCAACTAAAGAGTGATGAATTTTGAAATACCACGCAAACCGTTCAGGACCGCTTTCCACTTCTGGCTGAATGCCTTCAATCACATGACATTCCCATAGTGGCATGGCGCGATCTAGTAGACGACCATGCTCTCTTGAAACGTACATGAGGAGCTCGCGAATACGTCCAGGGCTTGGCAATGCGACATGATGAAAATGATGCTCAACATCGAAGTCTTTGTCTTTTTTCCAAAATACTAGATGTTCCAAAACCTGATTAAAAGGAAAGCTTGGCGGGACATCGGAGTCTTGCATCTGCTTTACCAATTGATAGACAAAGTCACTATCGGCATTCTCTGGCAATTCAAATAAGAACATTCCGCCAACATGCATCGGCTGCTTACGCGACTCAAGAAGTAAAAACAACTGGTCGACTGCGGTGAGAAGTCGCATAATAAATCCTTTTATGACGATAGGTAGTGAGTCAAAAGCGATAGTCAGGGTCATGCTTGAGTATCAAACACGCCCTGAGCAATGCTTTATTTTATTATTTTATAAGTAGCGCATGGTTGGACGTCATCAGTTTAGCAGGTTACTGAAAAAAGTATCCTGTTTGCGGTGAGCTGGCAGTGGCCATCTTACGCATCGGCATACGACCTGCCAAAAACGCCTCGCGACCTGCCCAAACAGCGTGCTTCATCGCATGAGCCATCATCACTGGATTTTGTGCGTTGGCAATCGCTGAATTCATGAGTACACCATCACAGCCAAGCTCCATCGCAATCGCTGCATCAGAAGCGGTACCGACGCCTGCATCGACCAACACTGGTACGTTGGCATTTTCGATGATAAGGCTTAGCGTATGACGATTCAGCACGCCCAATCCAGAGCCGATTAAGCTACCAAGTGGCATAATGGCGACACAGCCCATGCTTTCTAATTCTTGTGCGACGATAGGATCATCTGAGCTATAGACCATGACTTCAAAACCATCATCAATCAGTACTTTAGCTGCTTTTAAGGTCTCAATCACATTAGGATAAAGGGTTTTTTCGTCACCCAGCACTTCAAGCTTAACCAAGTTATGACCACCCAATAGCTCACGAGCCAGCTTGCAAGTACGAATGGCAGATTCGGCATCGAAGCAGCCAGCGGTGTTGGGCAATATCGTATATTTATCAGGAGAGATGACATCAAGCAGGTTAGGCTCATCACGGTTTTGACCGATATTGACTCGGCGAATAGCGACAGTGACAATTTCTGCAGCTGATGCGGCAATGGCTGTACCAGTTTCGGTCATGTCTTTATATTTACCAGTGCCGACCAATAGGCGAGAAGAAAATGTACGGCTACCGACAGTAAAAGTATCTTGCAAAAGTAGTGACGGGTTAGTAGTGCTAATATTATCTGACATAACTGAAAATCCTAATAGCAAATGAGCGAGGGAACAAACAAAATATAATGTGTCGTTTGAGCGGTATAAAAATGAGCGACGCGAGTAATAATAACGTGCTGTCAACCAAACAAAAAAATCGAAAACAGTCTGATATAGCTGGTTCCATTTAAAAAAGCGTCAATGTTGTCATTTTTCATAATGACTTAATTATAGACTGACTATTTATGCAATAAAACTCAGCGAGTAGCAATAGGTATGAGCCACCAACCGCATAAAATAATACGTGTTTAAAACAAAATGCTATTATAACAAACTCATGCCCGCTTACTTGTACTCTTTTTTGGCTTAGCCAGTTAGGCAATTAGCTTAGGGCATGCAGCACGTTTGGCTATCATTCCCTTTTCTGTCACTCTCTTTATTTATCAGGTCGCACTTATGATGCAGTTGCCGTACAGTTTTGCAAAACGCCATCAGATTTTGGTCATACTTGCGATTGATCCTGAGTTGCCGCCGACATTGGTGTTGACCAAAGCCACGCCACTGCCAGCGATTAATGAAGCCGTGAGGTTTTTGCAACAGCAAGGTATTCGTAGCATACCCACTTATGACAGTGTCAGCTCGGACGATTTTGAAAAGCGCATGAATGCTGCTTATGCGGGCAATACAGGCGAATCGCAGCACATCGCAGCTGGGCTAGAGGATCATCCTGATCTTGACAGTCTCGCCGATAGCGTACCTGAAACGGAAGACTTGATGGATCAGCAAGACGATGCGCCCATTATTCGTCTGATCAACGCGTTACTGTCCGAAGCCATTCGTTTGAGTGCTTCAGATATCCATATTGAAACCTTTGAAAAACGTTTGGTCGTACGTTTTCGTGTCGATGGAGAGCTCAAAGAAATTATCACACCCAAGCGCCAATTGGCGCCATTATTGGTGTCACGTATTAAGGTAATGGCCAAATTGGATATCGCCGAAAAGCGTGTGCCACAAGATGGCCGTATCAGTCTCAGACTGGCAGGTCGTGAGGTGGATGTACGTGTGTCGACACTGCCATCGAGCTTTGGTGAGCGTGTCGTGATGCGTCTATTAGACAAGCAGGCAGGTCGCCTTAATATGACGTATTTGGGGCTGTCTGATAATGACTATACTGAGCTGAAACGTCTGATTCATCGTCCGCATGGCATCATCTTGGTGACAGGACCGACTGGCTCGGGTAAAACTACCACACTATACTCAGCGCTGACTGATCTAAATGATCAAACTCGTAATATCTTGACTGCTGAAGATCCGATTGAGTTTCAGCTCGATGGTATTGGACAAACGCAGGTCAATAATAAAGTCGATATGACCTTTGCCAAGAGTCTACGCGCGATGTTGCGTCAAGATCCAGACGTGGTGATGGTTGGTGAAATTCGCGATTTAGAAACAGCAGAGATTGCGGTACAGGCCTCTTTGACAGGGCATTTGGTGTTATCAACACTCCATACCAACACAGCAATTGGCGCGGTCACTCGCTTACAGGACATGGGTGTTGAGCCCTTTTTATTATCGTCCTCGCTCATCGGCGTAGTGGCACAGCGCTTGGTGCGTACGTTATGCTCACATTGTCATGGTTGGCAGGATGCGGACAGCGAGCAAGCCAAGCTATTTACCGAAATCGGTATCGAGCCAGTCTCGGGAGATGCTGAAAATATAATAAATGACGTGATTCGTCTGCCTAAACCTATTGGCTGCGATAAGTGCAATCAGTCAGGGTTTAAAGGGCGTACGGCAATATATGAAGTTGTGCCAGTCGATGACACCTTGCGCCGTATGATTCACAGTAATACCGCTGAGTACGAGCTAGAAGAGTATGCACGTCAGCAGACACCGTCAATTCGTGCAGATGGCCTACGTAAAGTGATAGAAGGACGAACCACGTTAGAAGAGGTGCTGCGAGTCACCAAAGAAAGCGCACTCACGGCCGATGCAATACCAATCTAAGCGCTGGAGTCTAAGCACTGAAACCTAAGCACTGGAGTGGATACGGCACTCTATACCGCTATTACTTTGCCGCGATACACTCAATCTCAACACTCGCCCCTGCTGCCAGTTCTGATACGCCAAAAGCGGAGCGTGCGGGATAGGGCTTGGACAACTCTGTTTTATAGATTTTATTAAAATCATCAAAGTCATCCATGTCCGTGAGCATCGCCAGACATTTAACGATATCAGATTTTTGATAGCCGTATTTTCGTAAGGTGTTGTGGAGATTATCTAGCGCTTGCTTGGTCTCAGCTTTGATACCACCTTTGACCAGTTTGCCATCTTTAAAACCAATTTGCCCTGACATATATAGCGTATTGCCAACTTGCACTGCCTCTGAAAACGGATAATTGCTACCATCACCCAAAAACACAGGGCCAGACTCAGCAATAGTGGTAGTAGGTGCTGTCGCCGTATTGGCATTAGCACCAACAACGAAGCCTAACGAGCCTAGGGTCATCAGTGATGCCATAAATACGTAGCTGCTAAGTTTGGACATCACTATTTCCTCATTGATTTTATTGAACGCAAATATACGGCACACGCTATAAAAAAGAAATAGCGTGTCCTATGTAAATTCAATCAATAATTTGCGCTTCGTGCTTTTATGCTCAGATTGAGGAGCTAAGAGATGCAGCGATTTATTCGGCTGTGCTCTTAGCATTGTCTATATTCGTATCATCTGCATTAGTATCTGCATTTACATCGTTATCTGAAGTGGCATCGTTTGAGCCAGCTTCCTCTGCATCAGTACGGTCATCTAAAAGATTGCCATCTACCAGTTTTTCATTGGCTTTGCCTTGGCGCCGGGTTTCTAGCTCAGACTTTGGAATCCAAGCCCATGTCATCTCGACCACGATGGGGTCGCGGACACTGTCCGATTCACGATCTTCAATGATACACGGGATAACCATCTCACCTTTTGGGGTGTTTAAGATATGCAGGCGCTGCTCATCAGATAGGCTAGATACGGCGGCGATCTGGCCTTTTTTGATTGGACGATAAAAATTAACGGAGTAAGACTTGATCAGCAGAATACGATCAGACGGCAAGTTTAGACCTAAAATGAAGCCTGTTGCTGTTTCTGCTAGTAAGGTGATGGCGACGGCATGGATAGAGCCGATGTGGTTTTGGACAGCTTTATTATTGTTTAAACTGACGACCACTTGATTGGGCTCGACCGTTTCATAGTAGATACCTGTGGTACCTACATAAGGTACGACTTTACCAAAGGCTTTGGACAAAATACTGGAGCGCGCACCGGCAGGTAAGTATTTGGTCACTGATAGCAGTTTGGTAAATTGATTGCTGATTGGTTTTAGAGTACTACTGGGTTTTTCGGTAGGTGCTCTTGTGCTGTCAGATGCTTTGGCTGGTCGTTTTTTGGTCAGCTTGGCGGGCAGTTTTTTTAATAGTCCTGACATACAAAATTCCTTAACATAAATGTGTTGAATGGCATTTTTAGCATGATGTTTATAGTGGTTGCTATAACCGCTATATAAGTTGAGCATGAGAGTAGTGATGACCAAAGCCATGATGACTACTATCATCACTATGGTACATCAACCATGATTCTGCGACTATTATTAGCATGAACTGCTGCGATTACAAAACAGCCGCGTTATCATAGTATGATGACACGCCTTAGCACGACCTATCTTATGAATCTTAATGCTGGATGACGCTATGCCTGATACGACGACCCACAAGCCTATCAATATGATTTATACCGGCGTCGCGGGTACGGGTAAAACCTATCGATTGCTACAAATTGCTAAGCAATATACAGATATCCTTCCTACTGCCAGTGAAAAAGATCTGCTTGGGCAACTGCTGCAAGACTTAAGCTGGCGAGAGGTAGTCTGTCTAATATTCTTAGACTTTAAATTAAATAAGAAAGACTTGGTCAAAGTTCCTGAACTGGTTAATCATCACTTCTTTACGGCCAAAGCGACACAAAATTCCCGAGAGAAAAATTTAAGCAATACAGCTTGGTCAGTGCTGCAAATGCACAGTCCAGCCACCTCAGGTACCGTCAGTTATAAAAACAGAGCCAGCCAAGCTTATTTTGATAAAGACAATAGCGGCGGGTGGTACTTATTGCCTGAAAGCATGCCGCTTCTGTTAGGATTGTCACAGCAGTTGGCAGAGTTTCAGCAGGCGCAACATGAGTGCAAAACTGATCAAAATCAGAATATTGCACAGCAGCGCTTTAGTATGGTGAGCTTCCATCAGGCCTATGGTTACGAGGAGTTCGTCGAAGGCATTCGCCCTGTGATGAGCGGCGCCACTCAGAACAACCAGAGCCATTCTAACCACGCTCAAATGAGTTACGCTGTGCAAGATGGCGCATTTTTGAAGCTCTGTCAGCGCGCCGTACGCGACCCTCAGCATCGCTATGCTATGCTGATTGATGAGATCAACCGCGCTAATGTGTCACGAGTATTTGGTGAATTACTCAGTTTGATTGAGTCAGATAAGCGCGCGGGCATGCCAAACGCGATGACGATCCATCTGGCCTATTCTGGACGGGCTTTTAGTGTCCCTGACAATGTCGATATCTATGCGACCATGAACACTCAAGACCATTCTCTAGCACCATTAGATATGGCACTACGTCGACGTTTTCGATTCATTGATTGTCCACCGCAGCCTGAACTATTACCCGTTATTGGCAGCGTTATGGGCTTACCAAAACAGCTAGGCACTAATAATGTCGGCACTGATAATTTTAGTACTAATGACAGTGACACAGTAGACTTGGGCAAACTGCTAATAGGATTGAACACGCGTATCGTACAGACGCTAGGGTCAGAGGCGCAATTGGGTCACGCCTTTTTGCTGTCAGTGGATAATCTAGAGCAATTGCAAACGAGTCTGATCGAGCAAATCATTCCACAGTTGGCGCAAGCCGCGGGTAATCAAATGAGCGTCCTGCAGTATATATTTAGAGATGAGTCGCAGCCGACAAGCTTGCAGTTTATTCAGGACAGTCAGATGATGGCCAATCAAGACACACATGGCCCAACTAGCAACCATCATAATCCGAATGCGCATCATCAAATGTTTGCAGAGCCGGGCTTTTTGATGGGTCAGTCGGTCAATATGTCTGGCTATAACGTGAATGCAGACCTAGTCGATAAGACAGGCGCGTTTAGTACTGCCGCTGTCTATCAGCGTTTGTATTAGCAGGGTGACTGAGGTGATAAGCAATCAACGACAACAGTATGACATTAACTATTCACACACCCGCGTAGATAGTCGGTTTACGCATTCATCTAGTCAGCGTGTTATCACTGTATTTGAGCATCAGCGTCTCACGGTGCATGATTTTTTGCAGGTGTCAGATTTTCATTGGCTAATGGCAAAAGAATTCGATGTATTTACGATCAAGCGTCGACAAGGACAGTGGCAACTCAAAGTCGGGCACTATATTGGAATTATTTTATTGCCCAGTGGCATGACCTTAGAAATCCTACCAAAGCTGAACCAGTCTACCCAAAACGACGATATCGTACAGACGCGTCACTGGGTACAGGGCATGCTATCTGACTTGACCCGCCTTGACACCCGTAAGAATCGCAAGCTGCCAAATACAAAAAACCTCAATCAATTCAGTCATCAAACCGTGCCACTGCCGATGGAAGTATTGCCATTGTCAGATTGGCTGGTCGCACAGTTCTTGCAGCGAGTGGCAGGCTATCAACCAACCAAACAGTATCAAACACAGACCAATAATTACTCCTCATTGCAGGGCCGTTTACTCATCAAAGAGCAGCTGCGCTACAACACTATGCAGCCACACAAGTTTGTCTGCGAGAGCAGTGTGCTGAGTCCAGATATATTGGCCAATCGATTAATCAAAAGTGCGTTGATACACCTAACACCTTTATTGCCTCCACCTATGTTTTTAACACGTTTGCAGCCGTGGCAACGACTACCTACGCTGAATCAACGTGAGATGCTGCAACTAAACTCGACATACCATCAAGCAAAGCGACAATTGAGCATTCAGCCGTTGCAACAAAAACAACTACAAGCCGCTCAAGAGTTATTGGATTTGGCATATTGGTTATTGCAGCAATCAAATACGGCGACAGGCAATGGGATTGACCCTGTTCAGCAAATCCTATCTAAGCCGCGCTTGTGTTTATTGATTGATATGAATCAAGCGTTTGAACAATGGGCAAGCTTGTGTATCACCGAGATGTTTCAGCAGGTTAGTGACACTTATCGCCCTCTTTATCAAACCAAAAGCGTGTGGCTAAACGATGATAAAGGACAAGCATGCTTATCTATACGGCCAGACTTGCTGATATATGACACTGACTGTGATGATAGTGCTCACAATCAGAGCAATAACAAAGAGCCTGTCGAAACAAATGCTGGTGTAAATACTGAAGCAAACATGAGAGCAAAAAGAGTCAGGCGCTACAGTCATGTTATTGATATGAAATGGAAGCATTTACCGAGTGCTGCGTCTATCAGTGCAAACGACGCGTATCAGTTGACCAGCTATGCACAAGCGTATCGAGCAGGGCAGGTCTGGCTCGTCTATCCAGTGTTAGGAGTTGAGCAACAACCCGTTGCACTGAAGCAAAAAATCCATCCTAATGATAATAGCAATGCTGATAGCGAAACTAATGGAGATGATTCAAGCCCTGCGCATTTATGGTTGATGCCGTTTAATGTGCTGACAGGTACGATCAACGGTGAATGGATATCACCGTTAAACAAAGCACAATGATATCGGTAGTGGCAGTAGCTGTTATTGATAAAGGGTTTCAATGCCGCTATTTTTGCAAAACGGACGTTAATTTAAAAAAAAATCGCAATTATTTTAAATTAATTGAAAATAGGTGTTGACACCATCGCTGTTTCCCCTTAATATGTGCACCTCGATAGCGAGGAACATTAACAAGTTAGAGGCATTGCCAACGACGAGTTAATCAACAAATTATCGAGATAATAGAGAATTTCGGAGTGTGGCGCAGTTTGGTAGCGCATCTGGTTTGGGACCAGAGGGTCGTAGGTTCGAATCCTATCACTCCGACCATCTATTTTAAGAGCCTTACAGGCTTTTTTTTATGTATAATGGTTTAGTTTTTGATATAGTGAACATTATATTATAAACTGGATTTGGTATATAAAAGTCCTCTAAGAGCGCCTGTAGCTCAGCTGGATAGAGCATCTCCCTTCTAAGGAGGTGGCCGCAGGTTCGAATCCTGCCAGGCGCACCATTTAGCCTGAAGATCTTGCCTTTTCATTGGCAATAGTTATGGCGGTTGTAGCTCAGTTGGTAGAGCCCCGGGTTGTGATCTCGGTTGTCGTGGGTTCGAGTCCCATCAGTCGCCCCATATTTTATTCTGCAGTATCTCTCCTTATTATCCTGTACTACCCAACCTATTTAAGTAATTGTATTCGCCATCGTTGGCGTTTTTTTGTGCCTGCTTGTTTTGTATTCTTCTGTGTTATGACGCTTTATCAAATGACTTTAACAGACTTTGATTGTCTGAGGGTCAATTGACTCTGTGTGCCTCATTACTTCTATCCTAAATCCTTTAGAATTACTTCAATAAAATTGTTAAGCATACTATTGTTTAGTTATTCTTATAAGTAAATAGACAATAGGTTTTAAATTCGGCATTATAAGAAGGCGTGTTCCTGACTCAAATGATAGTTATCTAAGTGAGATACTCATAATCGAAGGTTTTTAAGTAATATTAAACAACCTGATGGGTCTCATTTGATTGGCAAGTTTAAAGTCAGAATACGCTTTAGAAAATTAATGCATGCATACTATTGAAAAAAGAGTGATATACCACCCTGCATGATAAATAGTGCGTGATACTGTCAATTTGAATGACAGCCATTGGTATTTAAATCATTTTTGTCCTGGTTTCGAAATGATGACCTGCTCCAGCAAGAGTCAGCCAGGACGAATCACTGTGTCTATTGGGTAGGTTTGAAGCGATATGTTTAATACTGTGTATGTTTTTGTGAGATTGGTTGGTATCGACCCTGTATTATTGAGGAACTAATGGATGGACGCACTGAGCGTATTGCTACAAAACGTGCATTTATTTGAGACGAAGTACTATCGCTTAAATGGCGCTGGCAATTGGTCTTATTCAATCACTAGAAAAGACACGATTTTGTTTTATCTAGTGATGTCTGGTGGCTTTTGTATTGATGTCGGGAATGGTCTACGAGAGGCGCGTACTGGCGATATGATTATGATCCCGAACGCGCATAAGCATGTGAGCTATGCGCTGAATCATAATGGCGATGTTGCCGAATCGCTTGACGACTTATTGCTCAATTGTAAAGAGCGTACGCTCGATATCAATGGCGATGGTGATCCCAATTCCTCTTTGATATTGATTGAGTGCAAATATGATAAAGAGATGATTCATCCTTTATTGTCTGTGTTGCCACCTATATTGCCCGAAATAAACGATGCAGATGATGGTCGGTTTGAGGTCATCGATGTAGAGATTAAACTGCTGACACTCGAAGCTGAGCGTGAGCGTATGGGAAAAACAGCGGTCATCAATCACTGGGCGAGCATCATGATGATTGAATGCTTGCGCGTGTATATTGAGAGCTTACCTGAAGCCACAGAGAGTTGGCTCAAGGCAATGAAAGATCCATTTTTGACCAAAGCGCTTGCTGCAATGCATGGAGCACCCAGTAAAAACTGGACGATACATCAGCTTGCGGAGGTGGCAGGGATGTCCCGTTCTAGCTTTGCGCAGCGGTTCAAAGACACGGTTGGTATGCCGCCATTGACCTATCTGATTGACTATCGCTTACGCTTAGCGGCGCGCTATTTGCGTTTGCAGCAAAATAGCATTTGCCGTATCAGCCAGATGGTAGGTTATGCCTCAGACTCTACTTTTAGCCAAGCATTCAAGCGGGTTTATGGCGTTTCACCAAAAGCTTATCGTCAGCAGTATCAAAAGCAAGTTCTTGCCTAGGGTAGCTCATACTTGTTTTATTCAAAGCGTTAAGGATACCAATGTGTTCTTAACGCTTTTTTATGGTGGCTATCAAGGATTTATAAGTGTCGTATCACTGATATTGACGCGGGCTCTTTTGAACACGTACAGCTGACAATGTGATTGGGTTCAGGTACTATGGGGTGATGAATCGTCAAGGTATGAGCGCGTGTTTTTGGCGTATTGATTGTCACTGATTGACAGTCCTATAAAAAACCTAGACGATGTTTATTTTTGCTGCTGATGGTGTGTTATGACTGAACCGACCGCAAAGCCAAGTACAGAAGCCAATCGCCATCAAGGCACTACTGCAACTGCTAAAAAAGAAAGTAAGCCTAATAAGCAAAGTATCAGAGATGGTCAAAGCAGGAACGAAGCTGCTCAGACAGATAACGCGACAGAAATGCCTGACAAAGCAGCCTTGCTGACATTATTTACATTATCAGATAATAAGGAAGCCATCGCTGCAGAAGCCGCTTCTCCTGAACGAGCCGATGCGAACGCCGTAGCGGCAACTCCTGCTGCTAGTGACGAGAGTGTAGCAGCGCAGCGTGTGGCGCTTTATCGTACTCAGCATGAGCGCACTCGACTGCTATATATGGCATCTGCCAATACGCGTCCCACGTATCTTGTGCAAACTCTCAAGTCACAGTTTGTAGAGTATCAGCAGTATTTGCTGGCTCAGCAGCTTGATAAGCGTGGTCTTATGGACACCGAGGCGCTTGATAGGCTTTGGCAGCAGCTGCACATCATCGACGATATCATTGATGATATTGTGCGTCATATGCCCGCTCAGCAGCCCGCAGGTTGGCAGTTGACCACTCAGGACGGACAAAACCCATTATGCTTTGCCACTGTCGGTAAACTAAAGCATGGTAAACCAATTCAGGATCAAGGCAGTCTCAATAGTTATGTACTCGGTCACTTTGGTGTGAGTAGCTTTACCTATGATCGAGGCTATTATATCGGTCATGTGATTGGGTATTTGTTCAGCTGTTATTTTTGCGCGCACTTGTCGATCAGCTATGGTGTCAGGGCACTTGGTCAGCAGGTAATCACTGATTATGACTATGCCAGTCTTGAGACACCGCATATGGTTAGGCTGCTACAAGGGCTAGATGGTTATTGCAAAAAACGCATTTATCAGTTGGCTGTGATCTGTGCGCGTCTCAGTATGTTTGCCAGTGACAAACGTATCGAGAGAATGCTAATAGCTGAGGTTAATGATTTTGATAAAAAAATCCAGCAGCAGCATTTAGATGTATTACTGCTGCAGGGCTTGATGCCTGACAGTAATGACTCAACACCGTTTTTTTAATAGGCTCATTGCCGTATAAATGATGACACTATCTACGCAATGTGCTTTTTAAAGCATTGAGATTTTTAAAGTATTGAAAGTTTTAAGCATTTACGCTTTTGAAAACCTGAGCTTTTGAGTAAATACTACAACCTTTTGTCTGTGACCTTTTTAGGATATCCGCTGATATGCCCGCTTATCATTTTAAAGCGCTTGATGACCATGGTGGTGTCCAAAAGGGCTTGCTAGAAGGCGACTCTGCGCGGCAAGTCCGTCAGCAGTTGCGTGATAAACACTGGACGCCGGTTGAGGTCAGTGCGGTCAATGACAGACAGAGCCAAAGCAAAAACCGCTACAAAAAACCTTCTGCCTATGAGCTTGCACTGCTAACACGTCAGTTATCTGTATTGCTCGCTGCAGGCATTCCGCTCGAAGAAACGTTGGCCGCTGTCGCCAAACAATCACCAAAGACTCATATCAAATCTCTGATGCTGGCGGTACGCTCGCATGTCTTAGAGGGTTTGAGCTTAGCGCGTGCCCTACAACAAGCCGCCAGTTTTCCGCCGTTGTATATCGCCACGATTGCCGCAGGCGAAAAATCTGGTCACCTAGACCTCATTCTCAATCAGCTAGCAGACTACACCGAAAACCGTTTTGCGCTACAGAAGAAAGTCCAAGGCACTATGGTTTATCCAATTGTGCTGATGGTCATGGCCATTGGCGTGATTATGGGACTGATGAGCTTTGTGGTGCCCAAAATTGTCAAAGTATTCGAGCAATCTGAACAGGCACTACCGCTAATCACCCAAATCGTTCTGGCCTTGTCAAATATCATCACTCAGTGGTGGTGGCTGATACTGTTGGTACTGGCAGGCACCGCATTTTTGTTTTATCGCTTTGCCCAAACGCAAGCAGGCAAGTTGACGATAGACAGTACTGTCCTGAGATTGCCCATATTGGCCAGACTGTCAAAAGGACTCAATGCGGCACGTTTTGCCAGTACCCTTGCGATATTAGTACGCTCAGGCGTGCCGCTCATTGAAGCGTTGCATATTGGGGCTGCGGTAACGACCAATCTGCATATCCAAAAAACCATTATCACTGCGGCCGATAGAGTCACGGAAGGTTCAAGTTTATCTAGTCAGTTAGAGAAATCCCCTTATTTTCCCCCAATGATGGTACAGATGATAAAAAGTGGGGAGAACTCAGGCGAGCTTGAAAATATGCTTAGCCGTGCCGCCAATATGCAAGAGGCCGAGGCAACCAATTTTATCAGTACCTTACTATCATTGCTTGAGCCTTTAATGCTAGTGTTGATGGGTGTGGTGGTGATGATTATTGTCATGGCGGTGATGCTGCCAATCGTTAATATGAATGATTTGGCAGGCTAAATTACAGGTAATGCGTTAGTTAACTATTAATCATATTCCTTACATACAGCCAGCTTCCTATCTTCAAAACCTCTCTCTAATGCTCTCTTATCCTATTAATATCACCTATCTTGCTTGCTAAACCATGGATTAGCTTTCTTAAGGTTTGCTTACTGTTGTATATTGTTGAACGAACGCTATTTTTGCTATGGCAAACACAAGCGCCGCGCTATAGTAAGCACGGATTAATAGTCATACATTTGGTGTCAGCTAACAGTTCACTTTGGCTAAAGTAGCAAACCCAAACTCAAACTGGGCACAGTGCTGGATAAAAATAAAACCATGGTTTATAGTGACCATAGTTTCAGAGCTCATTGATATATCATTGATGAGAGCCACGATAGAACGCCACTTTTACTGTTTACATAACTGTGATGACCAAAGCGATGACTATGACTGACAAACTCCAAGTAAATATGACGCCAAAAAGTGCTATTCAGAATACACAACCCCATTCAAATATTCTAAATGACCATAAGATTGCTTCTTCAGCTTCAGCCATGCATAGCAGTGCGGCAAGAAAATCTGGTCAAGCAGGATTCACTCTTATCGAGATTATGGTCGTTATTGTGATCCTAGCCATTCTTGCTGGATTGGTGGTACCAAAAGTAGTCGGACAAAGCGACAAAGCACGCGTCAAAACCACTGAGACTGCGCTTGCCACCGTATCAAATGCGCTAGATATGTATAAAGTTGACAACTCACGTTATCCAACCACGGCTCAGGGTTTAGAAGCGTTGACCACACCGCCTGCTGATGCAAAAAACTATCCCGAAGGCGGTTATATCAAAGGCGGCTATCCAACTGATGGCTGGGAAAATGAGATGCAGTATGTTGCGCCTGGCAGTGAGGGCCGTCCCTATGATTTATTTTCGTTAGGTGCTGATGGACAACAAGGCGGTGAAGGTCAAGACACAGATCTCTACGCCAAGCTATAAGTCTCACTTATAAAGTTAAGCCACTCAAGCAGTCAGCACTAATAAAAACATCAACCAATATGGCGTTATTGGTTGATGTTTTTTATCAATATATTTTATGAACACACTTTTAGTAATGTTAAAAACCCTTGTCTCACAGTACGACTTTATAATGACCATGCTGATAGAGGCTATACCTGATAGTAACTATGCCTGCATGCCCGTATAACCATCTTACATACTGATATAGTCGCTCTTTTATTATCAGCTACTAAACCTGCCATTCAAGGTAATACTTATGTCAATCAAAATGCCAAATACATCGCCCATTGTACTTATGAAACCCATTTCTATAAATGTACGCGCACAAGCCTTTGCTATTATTAGTGCCTCCTTGGTAGCTAGCATGTCTATGATATCTATCAACGCGCAGGCTGCAGGCCTAAATGACTTGTTTGGCAACACCTCAGTCAAATCAAAATTTCTACCAGTCGATCAAGCCTTTCAGGTGGTCAGTAATACCAAAGCGACTTCCAAAGGCACACGGTTGTCGATCAGTTTTGAAATTACGCCAGGTCATTATGTTTATAAAAACAAGCTGACTTTGAAATTCCCCAAAGGCGTGAGTGCAACACCTTTTACGTTTAATCAAGCGCCTGTCTCAATCGATGATCCAACATTCGGTCAAGTGCCTGTATTCACACAAAGGAGCGTCGTTGCAACCACTACATTGACCACAAGTAATGGCAAGGGCGCAAAAAATGCACCAATGATTATCGAGTGGCAAGGCTGTGCAACAGCAGGGCTGTGCTATCCACCCGAAAAAATAAAAACCAAGGTAGATATTGCAGCGACACGAAAATAAATAGTATGCAGGTCGATTCAAATATTGGTAATAATAGGTAGTTATTTATGTCAATCAAGCCGCCACAACGATCTAAATCGCTCACGGCAAATAGTTATTTAAATAAGTCCTATGTTTTCGCGCTAGCGATTGCGAGTAGCTCGCTGTTTGCAGGGCTGTCAGTGACATCAACGACCGCTCATGCTGCAGGGCTGGGCGATTTGTTTGGCAGTAGTCAAAGCACATCAAAATCAAAGTTTTTGCCAGTCGATCAAGCTTTTCAGGTGAGTAGTGGTATTACGCCAGTCAAGTCTGGTACACGCTTAGCGGTTAACTTTGATATCACGCCTGAGCATTACGTTTATAAGAAGCAGCTTAAGCTAACGCTACCAGCTGGCGTGACGGCAGCCCCTTTCACATACAGCCAGACACCATACTCGATTGATGATCCTACTTTTGGAAAGGTACTGGTATTTGATCAAGCCAACATGGTCGCTACCACCACATTGACCACTAGCAACGGCAAAAGCATGCTAGATGTGCCAATTGTCATTGGTTGGCAAGGTTGTGCCAAAGCAGGTCTGTGCTATCCACCAGAAAAAATCACAACCACAGTCGATATCAAAACTGTGTCAGCACAGGCAACCACTGAGAATGGTGCAGCTGCTAATGCATTATCTGAGAATGGTAATCGCGCAAATACTACTGTAGCCGACAGCACAGTAATTCAATCAGCGACAGCAGCATCAACAGCCAATATTGACAACGCGGCCTCTGAGTCAGAGCAGGCGCTCGCTGGTGAGGTTGATGAAGGAGTCATTGATTATGATTTAATCGATGGCGATGGTCTGGAGTATGAGTCGTTAGACGGTAGTACGACGACAGACACGCTATCTGGTGAAAAAAGCAGCGTAAATGGCGCAGCTAATGGCAATGAGACAACATCAGAGGCGTTGGTCGATGGTGATCCTTTTGGCTTAGCTTCTCATCCATGGCTTGCCTTGGTATTGTTGTTTTTGGCAGGTTTGGGTTTGGCATTGACGCCATGTGTGTTGCCCATGCTGCCCATCGTTGCCAATATCGTGGCTCGCGAACAGAACCCTACAGTCAAGCGCGGCGTTATTTTGACCACCAGCTATGCAATTGGTGTGGCGACAGCTTATGGTGTTTTGGGCGCGATAATTGCTGTGTTTGGTGAGTCATTGGGTATTATTGGTTGGCTACAAAATCCCGTTATTCTCATTGGATTTGCTATCGTCTTCGTCTTGTTAGCACTATATATGCTCGGTGTTTTCACGGTTCGCTTGCCACAAGCAATCAGTCGAAAAATGCAAGGCTTGAGCCAAGCAGGGGATAGTAAGCTGGGTAGTACAGGTGGCAGTTTAGTCGCTGGGTTTTTATCAGCGCTTGTGGTGTCACCTTGTGTGTCCGCGCCGTTATTCGGGGCATTGCTAGCCGTCTCTACTATTGGCAATCCGCTACTGGGCTTTGTGGCGTTATTTATGCTAGGGTTTGGTTTGTCCGCACCGCTCATTTTAATTGGTGCGACCCAAGGCAAAATCATGCCAAAGGCAGGCGAGTGGATGAACTGGGTCAAGCAGGGCTTTGCTTTGCTATTATTTGCCGTTGCACTGCTATTGATTGAGCGGGTCTTTATATCGCCAGTCATGCTGATGGTATGGGCGCTGTGGTTTATGGTCGTCGCCACATGGGCATGGAGCTGGCTTGGCAAAGCGCGTATGCTGACCCAAGCGATCAGTCTGATGGCTGGTATTTGGGCGGCTTGCTTGATAATTGGCGCAGCATTGGGCAATGACGATAGCTTGCATCCATTAGCGTCATTGAGTGCCTCGCCAACCGTGGCACAGTCGAGCGCGACACAGCCATTAGCTAGCAATAGCGCCACTGATAAGACGATCACTACGCTTGCTGAATTAGATGCCATTGTTGCAGCCAATCCCGAAGTCATAGTCGATCTGACAGCAGAGTGGTGTATTGAGTGCCGCATTATGGACAAGAACCTGTTTCATAACCGTCCAGTGCAGATGCAAGATTGGCAGCTAGTGAGGCTCGATATTACAGAGACAACTGAAGACTCAAAAGCCATTTTTTCACGTTATAAGCTGTTCGGTCCGCCCGCGCTGCTATACTATAAAGAGGGTCAACTGACACAGCAACAAGTCGGTGAGATCGGTCGCGCAGAGTTTGAGCAGACATTGGATGCGCTGAATGATTGATAATTAGGACTTAATAAAGTTATTAAATCATGATTTTTTGCTTAACGAGTAAGAAAGCCAGTGTACTGTTATGTCAGTACACTGGCTTTTTTAATGCGGTTTATTCTTTTTTTAGAATATTTTCTAAGTATTTGGTTTAGTATGATTTATGCTGATTCGTGCGTATTTTATCTGTCAATAACGCTAGTATAGTGTTCATATTTTCATTACAATAACGTAACAATATTGAAGGCGAATTACAGTCTGTAGTGATTGCCTCTCGTATTGGCCAGTTATTGATTTTTCATCTAATTTTTAGCGGCAACGCTAATGGCTATATCAATTATCTTATATACTCTGCTGGCGGCGACGTCGGTTAGATAAAGGACATCTATGTTTGCCCATATCACTGCTCAACGTCAACCGCAACGTACCAATACAATGAGTCGTAAAGCTGATAGCTCGCACCAAATATCCTATCAAGGTATGCACACTCGTTTGAGTATGGCAGTCGCTATTGCCTTGAGTTTTACGGCAGTACAAGCACAAGCTGCGGACACGACTCAAACTTATAATGAGATACCAGCAGCAGAGGCTGCATTTGAGTACGAAAGCTTGAACGCGTCGCAAAAGAGTGGCGGTCTTAATGCTGACTTAAATGTAGACATGCCAATAGACAAGCTGAATGACAAAGCATTTGTTGCACAGCAAGCCAAGCTGTTTTTGGAGTGTACGCAAGTACAGAGCAGTAGTGCTCGTTTGGCCTGTTTTGATAAGGTAGCTGAACAAGGTAAAACACCAAGCTATACCTCAACCAAACAACCAATTGATTTGGCAAAGACATTTCAAAGTACGGTTTCAGGTAATCCAAAAGTGATATTGGCTGAGTCTCAAACGTCAATGAGTGGTACGACAGTTGAAGATGCCGATACCATCTTAATGACCAATCAGCAAACAGCAGCTAGCAAATTGAAGGCAAATGGCAACATAGAAATAGATAATGAAGCACAGATTTTAGAAAATGTAGGTGTCACTCAAACAGACATCGAAAAATTCTCGCCACTCAGTCTATCTTATGACCTAGACAAAAACAGTGAGCGTGGTACATGGACAGTAAGACCGTATCGCCCGACTTATTTACTGCCGTTGTTCTATACCTTTGATCCCAATTTGAGTCCAGGTACACCATCACAAGAGACTGAATCGTTAACCACTAACGAGATGCGTGAAACTGAGCTAAAATTCCAGCTATCTCTAAAGACAAAAGTTGCAGAAGATTTATTCGATACCAGTGCTGATTTGTGGTTTGGTTATACCCAAGAGTCGCATTGGCAAGTTTATAACGAAGACAACTCACGACCATTTCGTGCCACAGACTATCAGCCTGAAATATTTTTGACACAGCCTGTGACTGCCGATCTACCGTTTGGCGGACGTTTACGTATGCTGGGTGCGGGTGCTGTCCATCATTCTAACGGACAAGATGATCCGTTGTCACGTTCATGGAACCGCGCTTATCTAATGGCAGGCGCAGAGTGGGGCAAGCTCTCAGTCATACCGCGCCTATGGGCTCGAGTAAATAGTGACAGTAATAGCGATGATGATAACCCAGATATCGAAGACTACATGGGCTACGGTGATATCAAGTTCTTATATGATTTGCCAGATCAGCAGAGCCTCAGTGGGACGTTGCGCTACAACCCAAGCACCAATAAAGGTGCGGCACAGCTTGACTATATTTACCCGTTGTCAGAAAACGTCAATGGGATGGTGCAGTTGTTCCAAGGTTATGGCGAATCTATCATCGATTATAACCATGAAAACACCTCTATTGGCTTCGGTATCGTACTTAATGATTGGAAAGGGCTTTGATATCAGTAGCATCTACCCTGACTTATGACAGCTGATGCCTCGTCTAGCACCTTATCAAACCGGACTGTGGTTGGCAGAGTACCTATATGTACACTGCCGACTATGCCGCACCTATCGCAGTATTCCACAATCTGAGCTACGACAGTACGATTCACCCTCTCATATCGAGCACTCAACCAATGCGCCTGCTACGTTTGAGCCCTCACTAAATAACAGCATATTTGCCAATATTTGTCATCGGGTAAGTCATCGCTTAAACAAAGGCTTACTCTGTGCTGACTGCCACAACAGTATCATATGGTTACCAAAATCTTTTGAGGTTGATATTGCTGCTGGCACCTCGTTGACGATCCAAGCGGCAACCTACTACGACTACCCAATGCGTCAGGCAGTTCGGTCTTTCAAGCATCATGAAGACATGACCAAACTGCCACTACTATTACATGCCATACGTCAACTGCCACGTCCACATGGCTGCTACCACAATAATAGTGTCATTGTCGCGATGCCAACCACGGATCAGCGACTGGTTAAGCGTGGATTTGACCCTGTCAGTATATTATCAGCACAACTGTCGAAGCATTGGCATATCCCCTTATGGCACGGCGTTAGACGTATCGATGATACGATTAGCCAGCAGGGACTGACTCGCGCTGAACGCTTGAGTAATTTAGACAATGCTTTTGCCGTTATCTCAAAACCTCCCGTAAAGCGCTTGCTGTTATTCGACGATGTTTCCACCACGGGAGCCAGTCTACAGGCGTTAGCACGTGCACTTATTTCAACTAAAATGACAGAGACAATGAATTCTAAGCATCAAAATGGCTATCGTGTCTCTGCCTATGCGTTAGCACATGGTAGCCAATGATAAAAGCTATCTATAGAGTGCAATATATTGCTAATACATCACCTTAACGCTATATTAATAAAATAATATATATTAATTTGTTATCAATACAGCTGAGCTAATATGCTTTAAGAGGCGAGACAGCTCGCTAAGACAATAATTTTTCACGATATTGCCAATATGCTTATCATCAGCAATTTATGGACAATATCATCATTAAATACGATGGAACGAAAATTGCAGGTTATTTAGTAAGTCAGTATACAAATAAGTAATACTTATAAAGTAAAACATGTTTGTTATTGGCTCTAAATTAATCACGATATCAGATACATAATGGCAGTTATAAATAGGAATATGATGTGAGCGCATCTTTAAACAGTCGACCACTTAAGCTTCATGCAACCAGCTCAGGATTTACTTTAATTGAGCTGATGGTGACGATTGCTGTGCTTGCTATTATTGCAGGTATTGCGACGCCCAATATCAGTTTGCAGATTGCCAATCAGCGTGCCAAATCGACCGCAGCAACCTTAAATACAGCGCTCAGAGAAGCCAAGGTCGAAAGCATCATACGTCGTCAAATACTGACAATGACTTATACCAATAAGAGTGGATCAGCGGATTCAGGTAGTATAAGTGTCAAGGATCCAAGTGATAAAGTGGTGGCGACATACACATATGATGCCAGAAGCACCATTAAATCTACCACCAATGCGATTAAATTTCGCCCTACTAAGATCGCAGATGAGCGGGTTTATACCGTTTGTGATAGCAATACGAGTACTAGTCCTAGACAGGTTTCGGTAAATGCTTTAGCAACCATTACTCAAACTCTTGGAGGCAGTTGCACATGAAAAACATCAGCCAACAGCATGGTGTGGGTTTAGTAGAAGTATTGGTTGCCTTGTTGTTGTTGGCGATGGCAGTGCTAGGGTTTACCGCGATGCAAATGGCGGCCGTAAAGGCGACTGATGAGAGCCTGATGCGTACCCGTTCTTTGACAATCATGAGAGGCGGCGCTGAAGTTATGCGGGCCAATCCTGATGGCATGCCTGCTTTTAAGACAGCTATAAATGGTACACCAACGACGGTCAGTATCGATGGTAAAAGTATTACAAAGAGCAGTTGTATCAAAACAGCCAGTACTTTGCCGACAGCAGCAGAGCTATGTACGACAGCACAGCTTGCCACACGTGATGCACTCGTGATCAAAGACTATGCCACTACCAATAGCATCAATGTTGGACTGGTGCCTAATGGCTGTCCAGGTACTTCAGGCCAGCAAGAGCGTCAATGTTTTGTTGCAAGTTGGGGTGATACAACGGTCGACCTCAGCGATACGATAGATAAAGCATGTGCTAAAGCTGATGGCACTTATAAAAACGGCTCTGAGTGCTTTATTATGGAGGCTTACTGATGACATCTATCTATAGTTATGTATCCAGCTCACATGAGCAAAAGGGTTTTACGTTGATAGAGCTGATGATCTCCTTGGTTCTAGGGTTGCTAGTCTCTGCTGCTGTCATCCAAATATATCTCATTAATGTAAAGACCAGCAGTATCCAAGCCAGTGGCAGTGAGCTGCAAGATGCGAGTATATTTGGACTACAACAGCTCGAAAAGAAAATCCGTATTGCCAATTTGGGCAATCCAGTGACTAAACTGACGAGCACCACGAACAATGGTGGTGTTGTGCTAACAGGCGCAAATATCGGCGTCACTGCATCGCCATATACTAATACTGCTTATTTGACACGGCGTGCAGGTGATAGTGCCAGTGGTACCAATGGCTGGACAGGCATCTCTAATATGGGTATCGGTAGTGACCAATTGACGATGCAGTATACCAATATTACTGCTAATGTTATAAGCGACTGTGAAGGGGCAGATGTGGCTGTCAATGACATCGCGATAGAGCGTTATTTTTTACGGAAATCAACTAGCAGTACAGGCAGTGGCACGATACAAAACCTTGTGCTCGCTTGTGATGCAGGACGACTAAATACAGCAGGTGATATAAAAGTCATCAGTCCTGCAACCAGCTCGCTTACCTTTGGGCAGGCAGGACAAGAGTTTGTGTTAAATGTCGATCAGTTCAAAGTGCTGTTGGGGGTACAGTCTCAAGAAGCTGCGACTTATGGACAAATGATATATCTGCCCAGTAGCGCTTACCTATTGATGCCCACACCGCCTGCTATTATTTCTATTAAGCTTGGTATTATCGTACACGGGACAACGCCAATAATAGGTAGTGATGATCAATCTAAATTTACCTTACTTGGTGAAGAACACCAACTAAAAACAGATACCACTCGCCAAAAGCAAGTACGTACGACTTATGAGTCAACCACACTATTACGTAACGCACGAGTGGTTGATGTGAGCACTGCCTTATAGCCCTAAGCTTTCACTACTTAGCAGGAACACGCACATGAATAACCATCAGCAGTCACTAGCTCAAACCAGCACTCAGGTGAGCATGAACATGAAGCCACCTAGTGCAGAGCGCGGCGCAACGTTGATCGTAGTGTTGCTGTTTTTAGTACTCATCATGTTAGCTGGAGTGATTGCGGTTAAACAAAGCAACACTGATCTTAAGGTTGCCACTAGCGACCAGATCAATACTGTACTGTTGCAATCATCTGATAGTGCTAACCAAAAACTTGAAATGATGATCAATGGCAGTTCTGCCTCAGACGAGTATCGTGATGTGACGAGTGCATCTGGTGTCTTCGGTCATTTTTTATTAAATCCTGACAATGCCACTAATGAATTTATTTACTGCTTCAACCCCCGTACCAAAAAGTACCTAGCCGCCAATGCAACGGTTAAAGTCGCAACAGGTGGCTATTGGAGCAGTCTAAATAGTGGTATATGTGATTATGGTACCGCTGGCGATTATACCAGTGAAAGGCAAGCTGTGATGACACAGATGAGCGTGACGATCACTCCGACCAATCCCAATACACCAGTATTCGAACATGTGGTCATTGGAAAAGAGATACTAGACAGAACCAGTAAACGTTACCAGTTTGATATCCGAGCATCATCAGCATTACCAGCGTATAGCGAACCCAAAGTGAATAGCGAAAAATGCTTTGATCAAACCAGTATTAAGGCAAACGTTGCTACTGGCAAAAAATCGCTCGATGACTGTATGTTGGCTGCGGGTACCCCAAGCAAAATGCTATACGAGCAAGCAGACGTTGAGAACCTTTCTTCATCGACTTTATGTATTCCCTATGGTAAAGGCTCGATGAATTCAAAATGCGTACTCTCAACAACACCCTAATTTGCTGCTCCATTATGCGACTCTACTATAAGGACAGAGGTCATGAAACGACTTGACAACGCAACACCAAAGACCCAAAAAACCGTGTCACCACTGAAGTATCTGGTCGTTGTCATGGCGTCAATGATAACGATACCGCTGTCGCAAGCAGACGTGGCAAACAAAAAAATCGGTGACTTAGAGGTTTATAAGGCAGCTGAAGGTGGCAAGATCACTATTACCATGATGCTCGATACATCGGGCAGTATGTCTTCACTTGTTGTGGGGTCTAGTGCTTGTGACTTACCTGATGGAGTCTCTTCTAATGGAGTCAAAACGGATAGTTCTTCAACTTATCCTAGAGTATATTGTGAAACTAGAAAGTTTTTTTATCGCAAAAAAGGTAATGACTGGTATGGATGCGGAGAAAGTAATACTTTAGGTAGTTTTAGTTTTGGAGAAACAGAATGTAGTACCGGAATAACACAACCATCAACCAATGGATTTGCAAGTGGAACTAATAATGGTAGTACTTACTACTTCAAAGATGATTCCCCTACTTATGATCGTCTAACCCGACTCAAAGATGCGATTTTTACATTAATGAATAGCTCAGATTTAGATGCAACAAAAGTATCTATCGGTATAGGTCAGTTCTCATCGCAAAGTAACAGTGGTAATACATACGACGGTGGTGACGGTAGTAGCGGTAAAATAGTGGTGCCAGCCGCATTGGTCACTACCGCTCAGCGTACAGCCATCAAAACAGCAGTTGCCAATCTGCAGGGTGAGAACGGTACACCAACGGCCAATGCCTATGCAGAGGCAGGGGCTTATATGCTTGGCAATACTACTGCTAGCACGATCACAAAGCCAAGAGAAGAATATGTGAATTTTAGTGGAAGTAGATATTATCAGTGCGCTTCATGGAGAGGCACAAGTTGCGTAAGCTATTACAGTAGTAGTTATATTACCAGTACATCCGGTTATACATCTGCAGCTTGTGGTGCTTATACCAGCGGTACTTGCTTATCAAAAAACAAAACCCAAAGTGCTAAAGACTGGGGATTTAGTGGCTTTGATAAGTCGATTTCAAGCTCTAAATCTGGCGCAAATTATGTGAGCCCATTGTCCTCAAATAATGCCAGCTGTGATGGACGCGGTATTTATTTCTTGACAGATGGTGAGCCAAACAGCTCTCCAGCACCATTACCTATGATGCAGTCTGCACTAGGAGTAAAAGGGGCATTATTTAGCTTACCTACCTCAGGCACGCTACCTAAGGGTTCTGATACTTCGGGGAGTGGTATGCCTGAGGTAGGGGCATTTGCAAAAGCACTGCGTAGTACAACGCTAAACCCATTGGGTCCAAATATGGAGATTTTGACCGCTGTGGTTGGATTTGGTTCTGTGTTCAATGTGGATAGAGTCGCTGATGCAGCCAAACCTAACCCAGCAGATCGAATAATCCGTGAGCTATCTTATGTAGATTCGCGAGGGGAGCCAAAAACAGGTGAGTTTTATAATTGTGAAAAAATAACAGCCGTAGATGCAAAAAATGCCTGCAATTGGGGTGCAAAATCCAATGCAGCACTGCCTAATGTGGGTACGTTTGGTGAAGGTGGTTTTTATGCTGCCCAAACGACAGACGATGTGGTAAACAGTGTTTTATCTTTTGTAAAAGACTTGGACCAAAGCTTACCTTCTACACCATCTGGTACCATTATCATACCGAACGATCCTTATCGCGCTGACAGTCAGCTTGCCGTTGCCTATTATCCTACTCTACAGCCGACGGTAGCGGATAATGCCGTTATTTGGAAAGGCAATATGAAAAAATATAGCCTAAACGAAGGGACGCTCTATGGTAAAAGCAACACCAAGTTATTTAAAAATATAAAAGGTGAGCTAAACGAGACGGCCCAAGATTTATGGTCTGACAAAAATTATAACAATGCCAATGATAAAGTAGAGTCTGGTGGGTTTTATGCACAGCTAAACACACCTGCTGCTGGTGTGGCTTCAGTCAGAACACTATATGTCGAAGATTGGACAACCACAACAGGTCAGGCAACAATGCTCAGGAAGGTTGGTGTCAACAGTGCGGGGAAATTTACGTTAGATGGTAATGCTTTGTCTAACAGTAATAAATTCAATGACACAGCGACTTATTCCGAAACGACTCTAAGAAAGCTACTCAACTTCTTGGGATTTGATATCTTGCCAAGCACTGCCACAGCAGTCAAAGACATGACACTGACAGCGGCAAATGTGACTGCACCTATCAAAGTCGTTGGCGCAACGCTACACTCTACGCCAGCTTCTGTCTCTTACTCTGCGACGTTAGATGACAGTGGTAAAGTCACAGACACACGCGATGACTATGTATTATTTGGCTCAACGGAAGGTGGTCTACATCTGGTCAATGCAGACAGTTATAGCAATGCAGGAGATGGTGGAAAAGAGCGCTTTGTGTTTATACCGCGTGAGATTCTCAAAGACTCTAGCAAGTCAGATGCTCTCATTAAAGACAGTACTAAAACTGCCATAGGCTCGCCTAACTTTGGTATTGACGCACCGTGGCTGGTCAGTGCTGACTATAAATATGACTTTGCTAACAAACGAGTCTCAATCGATAGTAGTGGTAATAACGGCATATTTGCCTATGGTGGTCTGCGCATGGGCGGAGAGGCATTTTATGGTCTGGATCTCGCAGATAAAGACAAACCTAGTATGATGTTTTCGATCACACCAGCGACATCAGGTTTTAGTCGCATGGGACAAATTTGGTCTAAGCCAACCAAAGCAAAAATCAAAACCAGCAGCTCAGATAAGGGCACCGATGTGCTAGTGTTTGGTGGTGGTTATGACATGTGTTACGAAAACGAAAGTTTTCAAGTGGGATTGATTGACTCTACATTGGGTGGCTGTGCACTGACATTGACATCACCGGCAAAAGGTAATGCCGTCTATATCATCAATGCCAAAACAGGTGCATTGATATGGTCAGCATCGAGTAGCAGTGGTGCTACCAAAGTCGTTAGTGATATGAAAAACAGCATCGTGGGCGGCATCACCCCACTAGATCGTGACAATGATGGTTTTATGGATCATCTCTATTTTGCAGATTTAGGTGGCCAGTTATTCCGTGCTGACTTTACCAATGCAGGCTTTGTGAAACCAGTGACCACAGGGACAGGCTCACCCGAATCTGGCTTTAGTAACACCAGAGTGACTCGTATTCTCACGAACCCACATACTAGTTTACTTGGTCAAAAATATGCTTATCGCTTTTATGAGCGCCCAGTGGTCAGCTTCTATCGTAATTCAAGTAGCAGTAATTTGTTTGCATTGGTCAACCTTATTTCAGGTGACCGCAGCTCACCACTGTCTAAGATACGCAATACTACCGCTTATGCCGATAGACTCTACGGCATTATAGATAGTGATATCACTAAATCAAATGATGTTTTTTATGCCAGTAACTTTACAAGCACTAGCAATATTAATGGCCAAAAAGTAGTCGATCTGGGCGATAGTAACCTAGCCCAGCTGCCGGCAGCGATTGGCAGCGGTTCGGCTGCAGGATTCAGTCTGGCTCAAAAAAATGCCGCCATCAGTACGATGCAAACTGGTGCTCGGAATGGTTGGTACTATCCGCTGACTAGATTTGATGGTTTTGACAATGTTAGATATACCAAAGGTATCGGAAAATCTGAAGTTGTTGACAATTTTTTATATACCACTGTTTATAATCCTGACATGAGCTATGGCGCAGCCAATGCTTGTAGTGCCACAATCGTTGGTGGCTCAGAGCGTCAGCTGTATTGTCTGCCCTATGGTATCTGTATTGATGCTAGCTCAAAGAATGGCACGGCTGGATTTGTGAGAGCAGGTCAAGGGATTCAAGAGCTAACACTTGGCCCACGTAGCTCGACATTATCAAACCAGCGTCTATTAATCGGAACACAGACATTGAACGAGCGTCTGATTGACAGATTGGCTTTTGGTGCAGATGGTAGTAAAAGTGGCAATAGCTTGCTCGATGAGGCTCAAGGTCTTACATCATCAGATCAAACGTTGGGCAATGGTACAGCACCTGAGATGATATTCAACGAACGCTTTACACTACAGCCAAAAACTTGGTATGAAGTAGACTGAGAAGGTAGTCTTATGAATAATGCAGTGCTGAAACAGCAAAGAGGGTTCACACTTATTGAAGTGATGATAGTGGTTATCATCATTAGTATCTTGGCGGCCATTGCGATTCCCTCCTATCGGCAATACGTCGTCAGAAATGCTGAGTCGCAAGCACAAGCTCGAATGAAACAAATCGAGCTAGAAATGAATCGCTGGCGCGCCACTGCATTGACTTACAAAGGGTTTCAACCAAAAAAAATTGCCTCTAATGGTACGGTCACTCGTGCATATGATAGTACTGACAATAAAACCATTTACGAGCCGTCAGGCAGTGATGCCACTAGCTATCGCTATAAAATCACTCTGGTTGATGGCAGTACTAGTAACACTCTAGCACCTACTACCACTACTTATTCTACAGCAGGCAGCTCATGGCGGATGCTTGCTGAGCCTAATAGTACAGGCGTGACCAAAGATGCCAGTATCATCATGACTAGCAGTACTGGGACACAGTGTAAGAGCACAGATAGGACGGTGACCATTGCCTCCACTGACTGCGGTACTGGACAACAGATATGGTAGGGATAAGCATAGTAGGTAGGAAAGTGAATTTATATATGATGACTGCATCGACTACATTGAGACAGCGAGTATCCTAATCATGATGACAGACCTACCCACAGCTAATAAAGGATTTACACTGGTTGAGATAATGATCGTGGTCGCTATCATAGGTATACTGGCAGCCATCGCTTATCCAAACTATCAGCGTTACGTCATTAAGACCAAGCGTACGGATATGATGAGTGAGATGTATAACATCGCCTCTGAGATCGAAAGTCGTAAGCTTGCCCAAGGGTCTTATGGTAATGCGCTTGTCACAGGATTGGGCGGTGACTTCCCCAAGCAAGGTACAGTATTGTATACAGTTTCAATTGCGCCTAACCCTTTAACTGCCAAATGGGTAATTACAGCAACTCCTAAAACCAATACACAGATGAGTAGTGATGGCAAATTGAGTCTCAATTATCAAGGCATTAAATGCAAGGCTAGTACTTGTGGCACAGGCGAAGACTGGAACAAATAAATGGCTAGCTAGAAAAAGACCTTTATTGACAAAAATTGTCAGTTAGCTTTATCTTTTACGAACTTTGATACCAAACTGACAATTTTTAGTAGCTTTCTTGTAACATTTATAGACGATCTAGGGTCTTTTTAAGAAAAAAGTCACTTTTAGACATCGATATGAGTTTTATTCCAACATTTAATGAAGGTAATCACTTTAATTATGAAGTTGGCATACTACCTGCAACAATTAAAATAAGAAAGACTACCTCACATCACTGAAGATAAAATAGCACGCTCGCTTCTATCTTCGATATATATCTAAAGGACATGATTATGAACGCTAATATCCAAAAAGGTTTTACCTTAATCGAACTAATGATCGTTGTTGCTATTATCGGTATCCTAGCTGCGATCGCTATTCCTCAGTATCAGAACTATATTGCTAAGTCACAAGTTAGCCGTGCGATGGGTGAAACTTCATCTGTTAAAACTGCAGTAGAAACTTGCCTTAATGAAGGCAAGGGAGCTAAAGGAGCTTGTCCACTAGGTATTACTACTTCTAATATACAAGCAACAACAGTGGTAGGTAAGGCTCCTGATGCAAATGGTAACAATGATGAAGCCCTAATAGAAGCTACTCCAATTGTAGCTACATTTGGGACTGGTGCTGCTAAAACATTACAAGAAGCAAATAAAAATACTTTAACTTGGACACGCGATGCTGCTGGTTCATGGACTTGTACTACTAAAGTACAAGCTAAATACGCACCAGCAGGCTGTACAGCATCGTAATCTAGATGATAGTGCGTGTGTTTTAGATCATATTAAAGCGAAGAAAAAGCCAAGCATATTGTTTGGCTTTTTTGTGTCTAATTACTTTATAAGCTTTCAACAATAGTTCTTATAGGATAAATGATAACTAAAGTTGATTGAATAGATCATAGTCTTTGAACATGTTGGGTTACTTTATATCAGTCTAGAGTGAATGGCATGAAGTCTGCACCTAAAAGAGTGATACTATAAATTTGGCTACTACTATGTTAATTATCAAAAACTATCACATTGCTGTTCAGCTTGGCTTCACGCTTATTGAGCTAATGATTGTAGTGGCTATTATTGGCATCTTAGCAGCGATTGCTATACCACAATATCAGATTTATATTGGTAAAACTCAAGCGACAAGAGTGATAAATGAATTAGGCCAGCTACGACTATCAGTAGAAGAGTGCTTACAAACGGGTAGAACCGTTATTGGTTTAGGTACAGACGAGTGCGATCCAAGATCATCAGCTTCTAATCTGATAGCAGGCGATTCACAGGTAGGTGTAGTCTTACCAAATAATACAGGCGTGGCACAGATGACAAATCCTCTGACATTGACTACTCGTATCACTGCTACAGTATCTACGCAAGTAAATCCGAGAATAGCGGGTAAAAAAGTAGCATGGCTACGCACCAGTAATGGCTCTTGGAGCTGTGTTAGTAATATAGAATCGCTATATCTACCAAACTCATGTGACTATAATGATAGCTTGTAATTGCTCGCTTAATAAAAGAGCTAACGTATTCTATACGCCATAAAAAACCACCTAACAGCCCTTTTATTTGATGGCCATTAGGTGGTTTTTTATTGTCTCAATACATTACATTGTGCTATTTTAGAGTATTGCTTATCTCTCTAGATACTGAATCTTACCTTCCACGCCATCCCACTTAGCGGCTTCTGGCATTTGCCCTTTCATCTCAGTGATATTTGGCCATTTTTGCGCCAGCTCTTCATTGAGTTGAGTGAACATCTCTTGATCTTTTGGTACTTCATCTTCTGAGAAGATGGCATTAGCCGGACATTCAGGCTCACATAGCGCGCAATCGATACACTCATCAGGATCGATGACGAGGAAGTTTGGGCCTTCATAAAAGCAGTCCACAGGACAGACTTCCACACAGTCGGTGTATTTGCAAAGAATGCAGTTATCTGTAACGACAAAGGTCATAGTGAGGTCTACCTGTTATTGGATGGGGCTAAATAGAAGCGCTAGAAAATAACTCGTATTTTAGCGCCTTTACGACGGTTTGACAATTCTCTTTAATGACTCATGATCTTTTTCAGATGATACAGTAAATCATGTGCTTGCTTGGGCGTTAAGCTATCAGGATCGATAGTACTTAGCTCATCTTGCAGACTAAATAATTGATTTTGTTCTGAAATATCGTAGTTTTTCTGGATTTCATTAACATTGATAGTATCTGATACTTGGCCATTATCTTGTCCGTTATATAGAGAGGCTAATTGCCGTTTATCCGTTACTGACTTAGCTAATTCATTTTTATCATCAATGATTTTTGTGTTTTTAGCTGTAATCGCGTCTATATTTAAATGATTGACCAAGTAGCGTTTGGCATCATCCAGCACTTGCGTGGGAATACCTGCCATTTTTGCGACATGTAGCCCAAAGCTGGAGCTTGCTGCGCCTTCTTTTATTTGATGAAGTAATAATAATTGACCATCGATTTCACTGGCGGCGACGTGGACGTTACGAATGCTAGCGTGATGAGTTTCACCGTTCTCTGTTAAGTCTTCGGCCAATTGGGTCAGCTCAAAATAATGGGTGGCAAATAATGTCAGGCAACCAATCTCCATCAAGCGATTGACACAAGCATGGGCAATGGCGAGACCATCAGTGGTCGCTGTACCTCGCCCGACTTCGTCCATCAGTACCAATGATTTACTGGTGGCTTGATTCAAGATATTAGCCGTCTCGATCATCTCCACCATGAATGTAGATTTGCCACCTGCCAAATCATCGGCTGAGCCAATACGCGTAAAGATACGATCAATATCACCGATATGTGCATGCTCAGCTGGCACAAAACTGCCGCAATGAGCCAATAGAACTATCAGTGCCGTTTGGCGCATATAGGTGGATTTGCCACCCATATTAGGCCCAGTAATCATCAATAGTCGCTCAGGGCTTTCGAGACTGCCTAGCGCACAATCATTAGCGACAAAGTGGCTCTTGTGCGTGGTATTCATAGCCTTTGCATTCGTATTAGCAGGATTTAATGCCGCTTCGACCACCACGTGACGACCTTGACGAATATCAATGCTGGTTTCATTGGCTATCGACTCATCTTTATCTTTTGCCTCATAACCCATGATTGGACGCTGCCAATGATAAGTCGTCGCAAGCTGTGCCCAGTTGCTTAGTACGTCTATTTGGGCGATAGCTGCACTCAGCTGTTGTAGTTCAGCTAAGTTTTTGTTTAACTGGTTTAGTAGTTCTTGATACAGTTGCTTTTCACGGGCTAAAGCCAAAGACTGTGCGCTTAGGTATTCTGTCTCGACGTCTTTTAGCTCATCAGTGATGAAACGCTCACTACTTTTCAGTGTTTGCCGACGGATAAAGTGAGCAGGCGCATTTTTTGCTTGCATCTTGGGCAGCTCAAAGTAAAAGCCGCTGACTTTATTAAAACCTACTTTTAAACTGGGCAGTTGGCTATCTTGACGGGCGCGCTCAACCATCTCATCTAGCGTCGATTGGATATTGTCATGCAGATGGGTAAGACGATCGAACTCATCATCATAGCCTGCGGCTAACATACCACCATCACGAATGTGTGCGGGCGGCTCAATGACAATGGCACGCTCAATCAACTCGGCTACCGATTGGACGGCAGAGAGCTGAGCAGGTAATTGCTGCATGAGCATTGGTAATAATCCAGCCTGTTCATGACTGATACCTGACTCGTTGAGTAGGGTGGTAATCTGCGCGCTACTGGCAATCCCGTCGGCGAGTTTACGTAAGTCACGAGGCTTGGCGCTCATTAGCCCGATACGACTACTGATTCGTTCGATATCGCCGATGGTATTGAGGGTGTCGCGTAGATTTGTGACTAACGATCTATATGTTAAGTCTGCATCCGATTCGGTTGCCGACTGCTCCGTATGTAATAGCTTACTGATTGCATCCAAGCGCATGTTGATACGTGAATGCTGACGCAGTGGGCGCTTCATTTGCTGTACCAGTAGTCGCTTGCCCATGGGTGTCTGACAGTGGTTGAGTACAGATATCAATGAGGTGCCGCTATTACTAACAGGCGTAAACAGTTCAAGATTTTGTTGGCTATTGGCATCGATAATGAGGTAGTCATCGCTGTACTCGACAATGAGCTGATTGACCTGTGGCACATGACGCTGCTGGGTTTGGCGTGCATAGTGAATGAGCGCTGCACAACTAGATTGTGCCAGTGGTGCGTTATGAATTCCTAATCCATCAAGGCGTTGAACTTCGAACTGCTGACAAAGCGTGTCGCTGGCATGCTCGCGATGAAAGTCATTTGCCGCGACTTCTATGATAGGGCAGTCTAGATTTTGACGCAGCCACAGCAGCCACTCTGCATCAGTACCGCCAATATCACTGATACTATCGTTAAGTGCTTCACTAATGATGCATTCACTAGGAGCAAAGCGCGCCAACACGGTGAGCATTTGGGCTTGCAGCTCTTTAATATCATCACTGCTGGTAAGCAAGGTCTGTGTCGTCAGCGTGCCAGCTGCCAAGTCCAGTTGACTGATAGCCGCTTGCATGGGTTGTTTGCTATTTGCCTTAGGCATGGCAATATCAATGGCGACGACCGTAGGCGTATGATTGGGCGCAATTAATGCATCGTCAGTAATGGTTCCCGCTGTAAGTGTTTTGACCACTTCGCGGCGCATAATGCCAGCACCAGATTTGCTCTTGTCTTTCTTTTGCTTATCGCCCATCGCAGGGATATTGGGTTTATCACTCGTACTGTCAGTAGCTGATTCATCTATCTGCTCACAGACGACCACCGTTTGCCCAGCAGCGATCAAGCGTGCCATATAGCTATCGGCAGCATGAAATGGAACTCCTGCCATGGCAATCATGTTACCTGATTTATCTGTACCACGGCGAGTCAAAGTGATATCTAGTATCTGTGCGGCACGCTTGGCATCATCAAAAAACAGCTCATAAAAATCGCCCATCCTATACAGCAGCAGTGCTTGTGGATAGTTGGCTTTCATGGTCAGGTATTGCACCATCATCGGCGTATGATCTGCTAAGTGATAGACGGTATTGCCGACATTTAAGCGATCAGAGCTGTCTTGTTTTGACATAGCACTGTTTAAAAAAGTACCGTTCGAAACAGTATCGTTTGATGGCACAGGATTAGCGTTGCTATTTTGAATGGACGGCTTGACGGTCATGCAGAGTCTCTTTTGGTACTTAGATAGGGTTTTATCAATATAATATCTTGAGGTTAACTGCACTATTTTAACACGTCTTACAGCGTTTTTAGGGCGACAAATATCTACTCGCTGCCCTTGTATCCATCAGCGCCATAACCATATATAATGACGGCACACTTAATTGGGCGATACTAAATTAGGTAGTACTTAGTCGGGTGATGACAAGGCAAAGAGCTACGCTTTGGCTAATGCGCACTAATTATCGAATATTCCATAGGTCAAAAAATTATGTTATCAAAGATTATAGGCAGTGTGGTTGGCACCAAAAATGACCGCGAATTAAAACGCATGCGTAAAGTGGTCAGCAAGATCAACGCACGAGAGGCTGAAATACAAGCCTTGTCTGATGAGCAACTACAACAAAAAACTGAAGAATTTAAAGCACGCCATCAAAAAGGCGAAAGCTTAGATGCGCTATTGCCAGAGGCGTTTGCCGTCTGCCGCGAAGCATCATTACGTGTCAATGGTATGCGTCACTATGATGTGCAGCTGATCGGTGGTATCACTCTGCACGAAGGCAAAATCGCTGAGATGAAAACTGGTGAAGGTAAAACCCTGATGGGAACCTTGGCCATGTATCTGAACGCGATCAGTGGTAAAGGCGTGCATTTGGTCACGGTCAATGATTATTTGGCAGCGCGTGATGCTGAATTGAACCGTCCATTATTTGGATTTTTGGGTATGACTGTTGGGGTGGTTTACTCACAGCAGCCACCATTAGAGAAAATCGCAGCCTATCAAGCAGACATTACCTATGGTACCAATAACGAATACGGCTTTGATTATCTGCGCGACAACATGGTTTTTAGTCTAAAAGAGAAAAAACAGCGTCCGCTAAACTTCTGTATTATTGATGAGATTGACTCAATCTTGATTGATGAAGCTCGTACGCCACTGATTATTTCAGGTCAAGCTGAAGATTCATCACGCATGTATGCGCTTATCAACACCATTATTCCTGTGCTGATACGTTCAAAGGACGAAGAAGCAAACAAGAACAATGAAGAAGAAGATTTCTGGATTGATGAAAAAAATCGCCAGATTGAGATCAGCGAAAAAGGCTATGAAAAAATTGAGCGCTTCCTAATCGAAGTGGGCGAGCTGGGCGAAAACGAAAGCTTATATAGCCCAAGTCGTTTGCCACTATTGGCACACGTTCAAGCGGCCATTCGTGCGCACCATGTGTTTGTCAAAAACGTTCACTATATCGTCGATGAAGGCGAAGTGGTCATCGTTGATGAAAACACTGGTCGTACCATGCCGGGTCGTCGCTGGTCAGAAGGGCTACATCAAGCAGTCGAAGCCAAAGAAAACGTCGAGATTCAAGCAGAAAACCAAACGCTTGCGACAACGACATTCCAGAATTTTTTCCGTCTGTATGACAAACTGTCTGGTATGACCGGTACGGCTGATACCGAAGCGGCAGAATTCAAATCGACGTATGATTTGGATGTCATTGTCATTCCAACGCATGAGCCGATTGCTCGTATCGATATGGATGACCAGATTTTCTTAACCAAGTTAGGAAAATACAAAGGCATCATTCGCGAGATTAAAGACATCCAAGCCAAAGGTGCGCCAGTACTGGTTGGTACAGCGACGATTGAGGCTAGTGAAGAGCTGTCTTATCTGCTCGATCAAGAGGGCGTGAAGCATAATGTCCTAAATGCCAAGCAGCATGAGCGTGAAGCCGAAATCATCGCACAGGCAGGTAGCCCAAAATCTGTCACCATTGCCACCAACATGGCAGGTCGTGGTACGGATATTATCCTAGGTGGTAACTGGCAGTCATTTATCGAAGACATTGATTCGGTCAGTCCAGAAGAGATGCAGCGTCTAAAAGCGCAATGGCAAATCAAGCATGACCAAGTCGTGGCGGCTGGCGGTCTACACATTATTGGTTCTGAGCGTCATGAATCACGCCGTATCGATAACCAGTTACGTGGTCGTGCTGGTCGTCAAGGCGATCCTGGTATGTCGCGCTTTTTCTTATCGCTTGAAGACGACCTGATGCGTATTTTTGCAGGCGATCGTGTGGTCAACATGATGCGTGCCATGGGTCTAAAAGAAGATGAAGCCATCGAACATAAAATGGTGTCCAAATCTATTGAGAATGCTCAAGGCAAAGTAGAGAGTCGCGATTTTGATGCCCGTAAAAATCTGCTCAAATATGATGATGTTGCCAACGAGCAGCGTAAAGTCATCTATGGACAGCGTGATGACCTATTGGCTGAGATGGATTTATTAAAAGCCATTGAGACTATGCATCATGAAATCTATACTGCCCTGATCAACCAGTTTATTCCGCCAGGCTCTATCGATGACCAATGGAATGTCGATGGGTTAGAGGACGAGCTAGAAGATGAGTTTAAGATACCGATGCCGATCAATGATTGGCTAGATGAAGATCGTCGTCTAGACGAAGAAGGACTGCGCGAAAAAATCATCCAAACCGCTGTCGCGCGTTATCATGAGCGCCGTGAACAAATGGGTGAAAAAGATGCTGCACAGCTTGAGCGTCACTTTATGCTACAGAGCCTAGACAAGCACTGGAAAGAGCATTTAACCCAGATGGATCAGCTGCGTAAAGGTATCCATCTGCGCGGCTATGCACAGAAAAATCCTGAGCAAGAGTACAAGCGTGAGTCGTTTGAATTGTTTCAGATGATGTTAGGGGCGATTAAGTCTGAGACCGTACAAGATCTGTCACGTGTACATATTCCAACCAAAGAAGAGCTAGAAGCGTTGGAAATACAGCAGCGTGAGAATGCAGCACATATGCAAATGCAGTTTGAGCATGATGATGTGGATAATTTGGACAGTGGTGCGAACCGTTCAGCTGCTCAGCCAAACCCACAGACTAGAGGTATCAATAGCGGTATCGCCGCGGCTGGCGTGAATACGGGTATATCAGGTAGTGGCGCTAATGAGCCGAATCCATATGCAGGTATGAATATCAGTCGCAACGCCGCTTGTCCTTGTGGATCAGGTCTCAAATACAAACAATGCCATGGTAAAATCTAGTTTTTATTGCCATCAGTTTGTACTTATAAGCTGAGAAGAATATAAAAGCCCTTGTCTATTTTAGATAAGGGCTTTTTACCTTCATCGAACGATCTTTTTAGAAAAAGAATATACGCCTATAAAATATACAAACCTGTTATATTGATTGCTTACAAATTCAGCATAGGCGTGAATTTATGGACACGCTATAGTGTTCAACATATTTATTTTGGAGAGTGTCATGAGTTTAGCGTCGTTAAAACAGCTACGTACCTCCGTAGCGTTGGTAGGGTTCCTTGCTGGTGCGTTAACGCTCAGCGCTTGTCAGCAGTCAGAAACGGAGTCAGGGTCAGAAGAGGGTGCTAGTACCGAAGAGGTTGTACCAATGTCAGCTGAACCGGCTGAACCCAATGATATCATCGTCAATACTGAAGACACGACAGTCAATGAAGTAGCGGACGATGAAGTAGTAAGTGATGAAGTAGTAAGCGATGAGGTAGAAGGCGACACAGTGGCTCAGTAGATGGTAGCGAGACGCAAAGGTCTTATCTATACACTCCTGAACTATAGTCAGTTCAAAATAAAACTGTTATGGTCAGGACAAATATCATAAAATAATTTAGATAAGTCATTTTGCATCCAACCTTGGCGTAGAAACTTCACCTGTGCCCATTTCTTTTCGATAGGTTTCAAGTCTGGGCTGTACGGCGGCAGCCAAAGCATACGATGACCATGCCTGTTCAGTAATTTTTGGATACGTCTACTTTTGTGAAACCGAGCGTTATCCATGACAATCACGCATTTTGTTTTAAGACTTGGGATCAGTGTTTGTTTGCACCAATCGTAGAAAATGCTGCTGTTAATGTTGTGCTCAAAGTAATCCAGCGCAAACAGCATTTTCTCATAAAGAGCACCAATTACATTGGTTCGCTTTTTACCTTGCCAGTTGTAGCTATCAATACAAGGTTTGCCTATCGGTGCATAGCCATAAGGACGAATAGTTTCAGCCTCAAAGCCACTTTCGTCCATATACACAATGGGATAGCCTTGCTGCGTAAAGCTATTAAGCTTACTGTGATATATCGCTCTTTTTATCGGACACGCTTTTGGATGTTCCAAGGTCTTTTTTTTGACTGATACCAAGGCGCTTTAAGGCATGATAAATGCCTGTTTTACTACAGTTTAAACGACGTGCTCGCTCATACTGGTAATCATCAGGATATTCTTTGACATCATTAAGTAGCACGTCATCAGGTATTTTATAGGGTTTGGTTTGCCTTGTGGTTTTGCTATGAACACGTCTCTTCCAGTTTTGTATGGTGGTTGGGCTGAGATTATAGAAAATAGCAGCTTCAGCAAAGGTCATACCGTCATCTATACTTTTAAGAACTTGTTTACGAAAATCTAATGAGTAAGTCATGGTCTTTATAATAACAATTAAGATTGATAATTAGTTTATAACAATTTTAAGTGGGCCTTGCTATAAAGGTCAGCACGACTTAAACCAATAAACAGTAATGACCATGCGATAAGCAAAAAAAAGCAACGCGAGTATCACGTTGCTTTTTTATATCTGTACTATTTTATATCAGCGCCATTCTATATCGGTGCCATCTTATATCTATACCATGATGAAATATTCAATAGCTCAACATTTTCTAATAATTATGTGAATAGTTATGTGCTCAGTTTAATCAACCTCTCATCTACTCTGGTGGAGTCACGTCTTTACCGCGCGACCCATGCGCTAGAAACCCTTCTTCAGTCACATCTAGCTCCTCGTGCTTGAGCTCTACTTGGATGCTATCCGTATGTACGTGCGTGCTTTTATCAATATCAATTTCTTGAATGACATAAGTGTCTTTAGTGATGGTGGCTACTTGGCGTGACACCACGATTTCGATAGGATCGTCGCCGACTTCTATTTGTTTGCCATTGATGGTCACGACAGCTTTGCTATCTAATGATGGCTCGACATGGCGTAATATGTCTTTTTCGTCATAATCACCAGAGAGTAAGTCTTGACTCTCCGCATCATGATAGTCAGTGCGAATGGTGATGTATTCTTCGACAAGCTCAATTGGGACATTTATGGTCTTAGTACGGGCATGTTTGGTGACTGTTACTTTACCAACATCCAATCGCTCTTTATTAATGACGGGACGCTCTTCTAACAGTTCGAGATGGCCAATATTGACCATATTTTTTGTTTGGTGACGCGATGCGTCTTGTTCATTAATTAAGCTATTTTGAGGCAGATTATTTTCTTTATTGATGCTCATGGTTATCTCCTGATAATTATAAAACGTTGGATCATCAAAGCTAAAAACGTCATACAACTAAATGCCTGATTCTCTATCTCTACTATAGACCATTTACTCAAACTACTCATACAAAAAAGACCAGAGACATGCCCTGATCTTAATCTAATAAATAAATGCGTTTAGCTAAATATCAACTAGCTAATAAATACCGTCACACTTGCTAATAATCTTACGCTAATGGTCTAAAAAATATCTCCTATTAGAAATGTGACGTATGAGCATATTACATACCGCGAGCGTGGCGTACATCTTCAGCAGTGATGTCATTACGGTCTACGATATTACCTTCACGATCAACTACATGACCATCATCATTGACATCTAATTCTTCACGTTGAATAGTTTCAATGATGGTCTCAGTATGGCGTTCAGTTGTTTTACCAACATTGACTTCTTCTGATACGTAGGTCTCTTTACCGACTCGGGCGCGTTCAGCTTGTAATTCAACTTCGATCGCTTCATTACCGTTCACATCACCGATACGACGATCTGTTGGACGATCTACATTGGTACGCTGGATATTGGCATGTTCCTCTTCAAGCTCAACATCGACGTTGCGCTCTTCAGTGACTACATGCTTACCGACTTTGACGAGACCTGCTACGATACGATCTTTATTAACAGTGAGACGCTCTTCTAGTAGTTCTAACGTATTTGGTGCGTCATAGGCATGATCTGCAATTTCCATACGTTCTGTGGCAGGAACGATATCAGATGAGAATGCTTGACGGTCTTTTTCGTACTGATCTTTGTAGCTGTATTGATAATCATGATCGTAGACTTCCATTGCTTCGACCTGTCCTTTAGTCAAACTATCAAAGAACACATCATCACCAACGATACGTGCTAATCCTGCTGGTACCAATACTTCTTTTGAGCTAAACCAGCCACCTGCATCAACGATGAGGTAACGAATGCGACCAGTGGTATCTTCTACCAAAGCCCCATCAATTTTACCGATTTTTTCTTCATTGACACCGTAAGCTGTTTTGTTTGTTGGATCATAATAGTCATCACCGATTAGGTCATGGTGTGTTGCTTGGATATCTTTTAAACGAATTAGTTGGCTCATTATTGTCTTCCTTTTTGTGAGTTAATTACTTTTAATTATAATATTTAGTAGTTGTTTTTGAATATCTGGAAATAAAGTAAATCGAGTGCTAAACGATGTAGACAGTCTTTGCATCAACTTGTGGCTATCCTAACATCATGATTCTGAGTGATATATATGAGCAAGGTAGCGAAGTGTGCACTTGGCGTAATTACGTGTAATAGGCTGTAAGCGCTATAACAGAGAGAGGGGTATAAGATGACGCAGCTTTACAAAGAGAAATATTGAACGATTGTTTCCTACGATTAGACACAAAAAAACCGCAAAGCAAAAAGCCATGCGGTTTTTAAATAGATACTAACTATCAGATTGTCATCGAATATTTTGCACATTGTCTTTCTTTAAAACAATATGCTCAGAATCTATAGATATTCAAGGCAATTCAATAGCGACTGCTACTGCTTCACCACCACCGATACATAGCGTGGCGACGCCTTTTTTGCCACCAGTACGTTTGAGAGAGTTGATGAGTGTGATAAGAATACGGGCACCAGAACAGCCGACTGGATGACCAAGGGCACAAGCACCGCCTTCGACGTTTACTTTGGCATGATCGATTTTTAACTCGTCCATAGCGGCCATCGTGACCATAGCAAATGCTTCATTGATTTCCCATAGATCAACATCTGCCACAGACCAACCTGCACCTGCTAATACTTTTTCGATTGCGCCAATGGGAGCAATGGTGAACTCACTTGGGTGACGTGAGTTTGAGGCAGTCGCAATGATGCGGGCTTGATAATCCAAACCTTCCGCTTTCGCTTGTGATTCTTTCATCACGACAACAGCAGCAGCACCATCAGAGATTGAGCTAGCATTTGCTGCCGTAATCGTACCCTCTTTTGCAAACGCAGGACGCAGAGTAGGGATGCGATCGGCATTGGCAAGGGCTGGTTGCTCATCAGTATCAACAGTCTGATCACCTTTACGAGTTTTAAACGTAACAGCTTCGATCTCGTCTGCGAAGTGACCATCTTTGATAGCAGTCAGAGCACGGTTCAATGACTCAATGGCGAACTCATCCATTTGCTCACGGGTATAGCCTTTTTCATCTGCCATTTCTTGTGCAAACATGCCCATGAGTTTACCAGTTTCAGCATCCTCTAGACCGTCTAAGAACATATGATCTTTGACTTCTTTGTGACCCATGCGGTAGCCGCCACGTGACCCTGGCATCAGATAAGGCGCATTAGTCATTGATTCCATACCACCTGCGACAGCCACATTGAAGCTACCCGCTTTGATACCATCATGTGCTTGCATGACTGCTTTTAGACCTGAGCCGCAAAGCTTATTGATCGTCACAGCGCCAGTTGCGTCAGACAGTCCTGCTTTACGCATTGCTTGACGGGCAGGGCCTTGACCCAAACCTGCGGTCAAGATACAACCCATGATGACTTCATCAATGTTATCAGCGCTAACGCCAGAACGTTCGACAGCGGCTTTGATTGCAGCAGCACCAAGGTCTGTGGCGCTCATGTCTTTTAGGACACCTTGAAAACCGCCCATTGGTGTACGAGCGCTGTTTAAGATTACAATTGCATCATTTGACATCGTTATTATTCCTTTTCACGTATTTTAAATAAAAGTGTTTTATTTTGATTAGGGCGTGTTGAACATTCAAATGTGGTGCTGGCAGTGACTATTTTTTAGACAATATGCAGTGAAATTTTTGAAGCCTAGTCATTCTAGGTTAAACAATTTCGCCATATATTGGCAAAAAAGAGTACTGCCCTGAAAGGCTGATGCTAAAGTCACCCCAAACGTTGTTGTAAGCCTAGCTAAGGTCTCGACATTATCGTCGGCTTGCGCCTAGTTTGGTGCAATTTTAACAATCAGCAGCCCTAATATTTGAATGTTCAACACGCCCTAAGGTCAAACGCTCGTTGGCCGCCAAGCTTGTTTTAACTATGCCAGCTCATCTAAGCGAATGCGTACTACTTTATCAGTAATAGTCTCTAGTTTTTCGATTTTTTCAATCGCCAGATTCATCTGGCTTTCGACCACAGGTAGCGTCAATATAATGACAGGTACTTGACCCACTTTATGGGCAGGCTTTTGCAAAATAGCGTCGATATTGATACCAGCATCGCTCAAGATACGAGTGATATCCGCAAGTACACCTGGATTGTCACTAGCATGTACACGTAAGTAGTATCCAGTGATCATCTGCTCAGCACGCAATATCGGCGTGTCTGATAGCTGTTCGGGGATAAAAGCAAGATGCGGCACATGATGGCCATGGTTGTTTTGATTGCTGTTGCCTTGATCGTCACAGTCGGTATTGCCTAGGACGCGGACCAAATCCATGACATCAGCCATCACCGCAGAAGCAGTTGCACCAGCGCCTGCACCATCGCCGCAATACAGCGTTTGTCCAAGTGGGTGTGAGTTGACCAATACCGCATTCTTTACGCCATTGACGTTAGCAAGCAACGCGTCTTGCGGAATCAGCGTTGGGTGTACGCGCAGCTCGATACCAGCGTCATCAGCATTGCCTTGACCATCACGGCGTACTGCAAACCCTAGATGCTTGATACGGTAACCAAGCTCTTCGGCATAGTTGACGTCTTGTAGCGTGATACCAGTGATACCTTCACAGTATACTTTATCAAACTGTAGCGGAATGCCAAACGCAATCGAGGCAAGTAGTGCCAGTTTATGAGCAGCATCGATACCTTCGACATCGAAAGTGGGATCAGCCTCTGCATAACCTAACTCTTGCGCTTCGCTTAATACATCAGCAAATGGGCGACCTTTGTCACGCATTTCGGTCATGATAAAGTTACCAGTACCGTTGATGATGCCAGCCAGCCAATCAATTTTATTGGCAGCCAGTGCTTCACGCATTACCTTAATAATTGGAATGCCACCTGCCACTGCTGCTTCATAAGCGACATGGACGTTGTTTTTTTCAGCAAATGCAAAGATCTCATTACCATGCTCAGCGAGTAGAGCCTTATTTGCCGTGACCACATGCTTGCCGTTTTTAATGGCTTGCATAATGATGTCTTTGGCTAAGGTGGTACCACCAATCACTTCGATAACAATATCGACATTATCGCTTGCGGCAATTGCCATCAGATCGCTGTTTTGCATGATATTGGCATCAATATCATCACGCTGACGACGCGTACCCACTTCGGTAATAATAATGTCGCGTCCGCTACGGCGTTTTAGCTCATCTAAATTGTCATTGATCAGATTGATCACGCCCGTTCCGACGGTGCCCAGACCAAGTATCGCTAGTTTGATGGAATTACTCACAGTATCCTCAAGAGGTTAAATATAATGAAGCCAGTAAAATGCTGTGACAGTGTGACATGAGTCTGCGGCATCAAACAGAATATCTGTGCGCATTGTCTGGTCCTGCCTGCTTATCTGCTTCATCATAGTTGAATAAAAAAAGCTCAAATAAAAGGGGTATTGCTCATGTTGCATTGCGCTTTATCGTATCATACCGACAAGGCGTTGTGACGTCTACACAATGTCATAAAGGCCAATGCTATAAAGACAACATCATCAAGGTTATATCAGCTTGCGATGATAGAAAAGCGGTAGCTTCAATCTTGTTTGGCATATGCATATGTCATTTATGTTTGGTTGCTGATATTAGTCACTCTAATATGAGTCACTAATATTGATAACTCAAATTATTAATTAGCGCCTACTGCTTGTGCCAATTCGGCTGCAGGTAGATAGCCGCCAACTTGCTGTCCAGTTTCTGTAAAGACCGCAGGCGTACCGCGCACACCAAGTTTTGAGCCCAATGCCATGTGAGCTTGTACAGGGTTGGCACAGCTAGGCGCTTGTACATTGGCACCGATTTTTGCTTGATCCATCGCAGCTTTACGATCCTGACTACACCAGATAGCTTCCATCTTTGGTACCGATTCTTGGCTACGTGGCCATGCCAGATAACGAACCTCGATACCGCGTGCATTGATATCATCCATTTCTGAATGTAGTTTGCGGCAGTAACCACAGTCAGCATCGGTAAACGCATATATGACGGCTTTGGTCGCGCCTTTTGCTGGATAAATCACCATGTCTTTTTTATCGACGGCCTTTAGCGCTTCTTGTGCTGTACTAGCAACCAATGCGGCACTGATATCAACTGGGGCGGCATCACCCACAGCGATGATCTGACCTTGAATAATATGCTTACCAGCTTTATCCGTAAAGAAAGAAGGCAGACCTTCAGCGGTCACCCAATAAATGCCATCCATATCTGTCGGTACGGCCGAAATAATGGTTTCCTCGATACCAGAGGCCTTTAGATTCGCCTGTAAGTCCTTCACCACGGTTGCATCATTACCAGCTGAGGTCTTAGTAGGAGTGGCTTTAGTCGGGGCTGCGTTGACAACACTGGTATTACTGGTTGCATCGGCGGCATTGTTTGAGCAGCCAGCAGCAATACCAACCAGTAGCGCACTCATCATAAAACGAGATAAAACAGTACGAGAAAGAGGGTTACGCAAGGTGGTATTTTTGATCGTGGGGAACGGCATACGGGTTTCCTATAGGCATCGCGCCTAATCATGAGTTCATTATAAAAAAGCGCTAGAAACTTTTTTATATAGTAATGTGTCTTGGCAACGTTTTAAAGGTCTAACAGTGAAGACGTTTGTATAACTTATTGATAATAAAAGGTGAAGAGTCATCTTCTCTATATTACCATATTTATGTCAACTGACAGCTCAAGTACATCATCCAATAAATGTAGATACTGCCAACTTTAAAGAATAGCTATCAATACAAATTCAGAAAATAAGATACATTTGTACTATGTAATATATAGGCTTGCCCTTGTAATCTAATGCTAACAGCATATTTTTTATAACAATTTGAATAAAATGCTTTGTTTTGATTATTTGAGAACGACTTACTTTAACAAATTTGCTTTAAGGAGCACACATGGCAGGTGCCAGTTTATTAACTCTACTTGATGATATCAGTGTGATATTGGATGACGTATCCGTCATGACCAAAGTCGCTGCTAAAAAAACCGCTGGCGTATTGGGCGATGATTTGGCGCTAAATGCTGAGCAAGTGACTGGTGTTAAAGCCAATCGAGAGCTACCAGTCGTTTGGGCGGTCGCCAAAGGCTCGTTCGTCAATAAGCTCATTCTAGTGCCAGCCGCGCTGCTGATCAGTGCAATATATCCGCCACTCGTTACTTTTCTACTGATGTGTGGCGGTTTGTTCTTGGTTTATGAAGGTGCCGAAAAAGTCATACATCGTTTTTGGCCACATGCATTGCCTCACGATGAAGAGCAGAACGCACGCCGCAAAGCCAATGCGGATGAAACGATAGATTTGGTCGCCTTTGAAAAAGAAAAAATTAAGGGCGCAATACGTACCGATTTTATCTTATCCGCTGAGATCATTGTGATTGCCTTAGGGGCAACGGCAGGGGCGACGCTGTTAGAACGCAGTCTGGTATTATCTATCCTAGCGATCGGTATTACGATTGGTATTTATGGTTTGGTCGCGGGCATCGTCAAGATCGATGATGCAGGTTTGCATTTGATGGAGCAGGATGGTGCGTTTAAACAAAAACTGGGCAAGTTTATGTTTGCCGCTGCACCCAAGCTAATGAAGTTTTTATCCATTGCGGGTACGTTGGCAATGTTCTTGGTAGGTGGTGGTATTTTAGTACATGGCATTGGCTTCTTGCATCATGGTGTCGAGGACTTGGCAGGTTTGACAGGTATATTTGAAAGTCTGACGACGACCTTGCTTAATGGTGTTATTGGTTTTGTTATCGGTGCAGCAGTCGTGGCACTATTAACGGTTATTAATAAAATGCGTGGCAAAGATGATACAGCTTCTTCTGCACATTAAAATGATAGTTTTTGAGCACTATTTGCTTGACAAATAAAGCGCTAGTTCTATCTGTCTCGACATAAAAAACCCCAAAGCTGCTAGCAGCTTTGGGGTTTTTGTTTGCACTCTTAATGATGAGCTTTCAATAACTAGCTTTCGCTGTCTGACTCATCAGAGGCTAGCTTTTCAGCTTGGGTGGGTTTTTTGTGCTCTGTCTTAGGTTTACGGCTGCGAGCCTTAGGCACTTTTGGCGTCGTCAAATTGAACATACCAGTTTGCGGCAGCAGTTGCTCAGCCACATTTTCGATCATGTTCTTATAACTGGCGATGGTAGTCTTTGACTTTGCTGCCTGACTCTCTTCCTTATTCGGTTGCTCTAAGGTAGAGTCAATTGCTGGCTCGGCCTCTTCTACATTCGCCTGTGGCATGTCACTCGCCTCAACATCTACCTGCTTGGTAGCTGATTGCGCTTGTTCAACTTCTAGCAATTGCTCGCTATCAGCACTGACATCGTCTGCTTGTGCTTGATTGACCAGTGCACTGGCTTCCACAACATAAGCGTCTAGTTCACTATCAGTTGGCTCAGAGTCCACTGCTGATTCTGCACTCATTTCAGCATCTTGTGTTGCAGGTACGCTCAAGACCGCTGGTTCCTGATAGTCAGGATGCTGGCCACGCGGATCATTGGCAGCACGCTTACTGACAGTAGGTAATTCAACGTCTGTTTTACCTTGAGCCGCTGCGAACTGACTGACGGCTTGCGTCATCGTTTCAAAGCGTGCGAGATAATCATCCGCCAATGGCTGATAGCCATAGTTGCTAAAGTCAAAGCTCTCACTCGCAGCATCATCGTTGTCACTGACCACACTTTGAGTATCATCAGTCGTTTGCGTTTGGTCTTTATGCAAGGCAATCGCCGCGATGAAGCAATTAATAACGCCCTCAGTTTCCAAGCGAGTTTGCGCATCTGGCAATGTTGCGCGGATAAACGTGCCAACACTACTGCCAATGGCTGCCATTTTCACAGTCGGTTGTGATTCAACTTTAGCAGCTTGCGTTGTCTGCAATTGCTGACTACGAATCACGCGTGGATCGTTACTAGCTTGACCGAACTTCTCTGCAGTTACATAGCGTGTGCCAAACAATGCCTCGCGTGTCAGCTTAAGTGTTGAGCTACTGGTATTGCTGGCATCAACAGCCTTGGTATTGCTGTCATCGGCCTGAGCACTGACAGCATCACTGACTTTACTAGCCTGGTCTGGACTGCTTTTCTCTACGCTCTGACTAGCAATGCCTTTGTTTGAACTGCTTTCGTCTGCAGTTGCTACTTCCGGCTGTTGCGCTGTCGCAGTAGTAACGTTTGTATCAGTCGCTACTGACGGTACGTTATCTGAAGGCTTGTCTGCATCAAGGTCAGCACTGTTCGCAGAGGCTGCTGGCGCGTCTACCGACGGTTTTTCGTCAGCAGTGTTTTGCTCACGCTTAGATGCCTCGTTTTGTACTTGCTGGTCTGCAACTTCTTTGACCTCGCTGGTTTTTACTTCACTAGCTTTCACGTCAGGAGTTTTTACAGCACTTCTTTCCTGCTCAAACTGTTTGTTAGCGCTTTGCTCATCAGCATTAGTCTTTTGAGCAGGATGCGGCGCAGGGCGATCTTTCGAGCGCTCGTTTTTTGCCACATCGTTTGCTGTATTCTGCTTTTCAGTCGCCTGCGGTTTTGCTTGCGTAGACTTGCTATCATCTAAAGATAAATGCACAACTTCGGACGGCTTTAGCTGAGTCGGTGCTTCATTGACCTGAAGTACGACTTCGTTAGGGTCTTGACTACGGCGCGAGCTAGATTGATTTTTGCTATTGGCTGCATCATGGCTTCTAGCTTGCTGCTGCTTGCCTTGCTTGACACTGTCTGCTGTCAGCGTCTCACCGCGCTCTAGCTTGCCGCGTGAGCCACGTTGGCTATGCGATTTACGCTTAGCACGCGTTTGCTCATCGGTTTTAGCGCTGTCTTGGTTGTCAGCTTCATTACGCTCGCTTGTGTTGCGACTGCTATCCTGACGATTGGTGTCTTGACGGTTGTTGCGATTGCGATCGTTTGTGCGTCTATTATCCTGTTGACGCTTGTCTTGCTGACGTTGGTCTTGAGTATCAGACGATTTGTCATCAGTAGTGTTTGAAGTAGTGATCGTGGCACTGTCATCAACAGTATTATCTATCTCATCAGTTGCGTCTTTTCTTGGGCGCGGTTTAGAAGATCTAGATTTACGCGGTTTGCGTCTTCTTCTGTCTTCACTGCTACCCTCATCAGCATCGCCGTCGTTATTGCGACGTGCCTGTTGGCGATTGTTCTGATTGTCTGACTGCTGGCTGTCATTTTTTTGATTGCCAGTTGATTGGGCAGGGCTGTCGTTGCTTGTAGCTGTATTGTTTGAGCCTGCGCTATTGAGCGCATTGCTATCCACTTGACCGAATGAGCCTAGGCTTTGCGCGCCAGTATTTACCAGTGCTTCAATCGCTTCGGCGGCATCACGACTACTAACGTTAGGTGTCGTTGTGGCTTGCGGTGCTTGCGCAAACAGATTAGACAACCAAGCGACAGCTTGTGGCTGGGCAGGCGCTTGAGCGCTTTGCGGTTGCGTCGCTACTGGTGCAGCAACACTCTGAGTGTTATTTACTTGCGGTGCTTGCACAGGCGCTGCTGCATCGGCGCTTTTATGGTTGCTATGATTGTTATGAGTGCGACGATCATTGCTATGATTAACAGTGCTGTTTTGCGAGGCTACTGTGGTGCTCTGCTGCGTGCTTGCAGGGCTATTTGGTTTGCTACTATTATCGTTCGACTGCTGGCGTGGTTGGCGAGTAGGCTGCTGTTCTGGGCGCTCTTTTTCAGCCGTTTGCCAGTCAACATTGTAGCCAAGATCGCTGTGCTCTTGTTCTTGAGCATCAGTGATACGCTCATAGCTCGATGGGGCAAAGCCATCACGGTTAAAGTGCAGCTTGAAGTTTGGTGATTCTAAATGAGCATGCGGCAAAATGGTAATACGCGTGCCACTGTCTTGCTCAAGATAAACCAAGCTGTCACGTTTTTCATTTAATAGGAAGGCTGCGATATCAGTCGGTACTTCTGCTTGTACTTCACCTTGACGCTCTTTTAGGGCGATTTGTTCAATCTGACGCATAATCGATAGCGACAACGAACGCAGGTCACGAATCATGCCATTGCCATGGCAACGTGGGCAGATATAACCCGTTGACTCTTCTAGTGAAGGACGTAGACGCTGACGGCTCATCTCCATCAAGCCGAATTTAGAAATATCACCAAACTGCACACGTGCACGGTCATATTTGGTGGCATCAATCAGACGCTTTTCGACTTCTTTTTGATGCTTATTATCATTCATGTCGATGAAATCAATGACGATTAAACCACCCATATCACGCAGACGTAGTTGACGGGCAATCTCGTCAGCAGCTTCTAGGTTGGTGTGATAAGCGGTCTCAGCAACGTCTGAGCCTTTAGTCGATTTGGCTGAGTTGATGTCGATAGAGACCAATGCTTCGGTCTGATCGATCACGATTGAGCCGCCTGATGGCAGACGAACTTCACGCTGATAGGCAGTTTCGATTTGTTTTTCGATATTAAAGCGCGAAAACATCGGCTCGTAATCGGTGTATTTACGCAATTTTTCCGCTTGCTTTGGCATCACAGCATCGATAAAGCCAGCGGCTTCGATATAAGCGTTTTCGTTGTCGATCCAAATCTCAGCGATATCATCACGCAGGTAATCACGAACAGCACGTGTGACAACGCCTGCTTCTTGATGAACCAAGCGCGGTGATGGATACTTTTGGTTCTGTTCTTGAATGGCCTGCCAGATGTTAAGCAAATGGTTCAAATCATGTTGTAAGTCTTCTTGAGTTTTACCAATGCCAGCAGTACGAATGATAACGCTCATGCCTTTTGGTAAATCAAGATTACCCAGCATACGCTTCATATCTTCGCGCAGTTTACCCGAGATTTGACGTGAGATGCCGCCACCACGAGGGTTGTTTGGCATCAATACCAGATAGCGACCAGCCAATGATACATAAGTTGATAGGGCAGCGCCTTTGTTACCACGCTCTTCCTTTTCGACTTGGACGATTAGCTCGTCGCCTTCTTTGATCAGTTTTTTGATGTTTTCATCACGTGGATTGCCGCTTAGGTATTCAGCAGAGATTTCACGAATCGGCAAGAAACCCTGACGCTGAGAGCCATATTCAACAAATACCGCTTCAAGCGATGGCTCGACACGGGTCACATGACCTTTGTAGATATTGGATTTTTTTTGTTCGCGGGTACGGTTTTCTAGATCGAAATCGTATAAATGATTGCCTTTACATAAGGCGACACGAATCTCTTCGTTTTGAGTGGCGTTGATTAAAATGCGTTTCATATTTATATCCTATGAGTACGCATAACAACGATAAAACAGTCTTTTAGATCAAGGTACAGTGGCAAGTATGGCTAATTCGATATTAGCAGTTGCAGATGTTAGTTAACGATAGAACGTAAATCGTGGGTCTCATAAAGCACGTGGGCTTTTTCAATGGCTTTTTTACCTGAAGCTGTCAGCGAGGACAACATGGATATAAACAGTATAGGTTGTAAGGCTATAGTACTCATACTTTATCATCAATAAACTCGGTACATATATGAATGTATCAGCGTATCGAGGCTCTCTTATAGTCAGTACATTCTATTGGTAGTGATTGTCAGCAAACGTTGTAAGCGCCTGCGACGGTCAATTACGGGTCTAAAAAATACTGATATTAAAAAAGCATGGTGCTGCTTTTGTTCATCCATCAAAGTCTAACAATAATATCGCGGTCATGATGGCTATATATAATAGCGTCATTCAGCGATTTTTTACTCAGGTAAAGCGATTGCTGATTCTGTATTTATCGTTCTTTATATAACGTCAATAATATCTTGGGTATTTCAAGGTTAGGTATCGCAGCTTGGTTATCAGCGGGGCGTACTTGGCAAACAGAGTAAGGGGCCAGCTTGTCAGCATGGTATTACAGTCACCTTTTTATCATCATCTGTTTGACCACCAATACTTAGGCAGCTATCGAGTTACTTTTCGATCCTAACGCTAAACTACCCATACTTGCTCAACTATGCTGGCGTAAAAGACCATCAGATAAGTAATCATTAAATAATGAACAGTTATCAAATAAAGTCGTTGTCATGCGATGAGTGAGTCAATGTTATGTTGTAATCGGTCAATAAGCTGATTTATTATCAGAGTTATTAACGCGATGGTATCTAGTGTCACTATTTATTTTATGGCACCGAAAAAATCAGTACAGTTTTTTAAATTATGAGGCTATCTTTGGTCAGTAATACCTTTTTTAGGTAGTAGCTTTGAATAGACAGTACACTCAAAATCAGATGAAACGTGTCATGTCAGCAGGGTAGATAGAGAAAACCGCTTTACTCGGCATCAGTAAAAAACTGACAAGTGATAAAATGGTGGTCAACTATTTGGAACAACAATGATTATTGTTGTAACCTCTGCTTAATTGTCGCTCAACATGCTAAACTATAACAAATCTTTGTGTAAATACCTAACTAAAAATGACAAACTCAAAAATGACTGACGACGCTCCTACCCATGAAGCCCCTGCTATTTTTAATAGCAAAACACGCCCGCAAAGCGCTGACGATGAGATTAGTAACTTCGGCAAGGTGAACTACCTTGAAGTGACACGCCATCAGCACGACCAGCGTTTGGATAACTTTTTGCTGAACCGCTTAAAGGGTTTACCAAAACCGCATATCTACAAAATGATTCGCTCAGATGAGATACGCGTCAACAATAAGCGCTGCAAAGCACACGATAGAGTGCAGCGTGAAGACGTCGTGCGTATCGCACCAGTGGTGCTTGCCACCCGCGAAAAGCCAATCATTAGCACTGAGTTTGCCAAAAGCTTGCTCGCTCGTGTGGTCTATGAAGACGATGGATTACTCGTGTTAAACAAACCCTCTGGTATCGCTGTCCACGGCGGTAGTGGTTTGGACTTTGGCGTGATTGAAGCCATGCGTGAAGTGACGGGTAAAAAATACCTAGAACTGATACATCGCATTGATAAAGACACATCAGGTCTGCTAATGATTTCCAAAAAACGCTCAACGCTCAAAGTGTTGCAGCAGCATTTGGTAGATAAAACCATTCAGAAGCACTATCTGTGTCTGGCAAAAGGACAACCGACGCTTAATGAGCAGCGTATCGATGCGTCATTGCTACGTTATACCGTCGCTAGTGGTGAACGCCGCGTCAAAGTAGATGCGCAAGACCCACAATCCAAAGAAAGCCAGACAGACATCGTCGTTCACGGTCGTTTTACGATTGCAGATCAGCCAGTGAGTTTGATTGAAGCCAAGCCGTTAACTGGTCGTACGCATCAAATCCGTGTGCATTTGGCTCATATCGGTCATGCTATCTTGGGCGATGATAAATACAACGTTCATGACAAATCAGGCGTTCATCGCCTGTGCCTACACGCGTGGCGCTTAGATATTCCAGGCTACAAGACCATCACTGCGCCATTGCCAGAAGAGATGGCAGATTGGTTACCAGAGACCATTAAACTGCCTGAATAGGTTTTCAAATAGAGGTTGTAATAGCGCCTTTGTGTTATCCCTAAACGTCACGGTGGCTCATTGAATCAATAAGCCACCGTGACGTTTTGCTGTCTGCCATTTATTACTGTCATTCGTTAAGGTATATTCATGACTACACCCGCTACCGTTAATGCCTCAGAACCTACCGTAAACGCTCAGCCATTAGCAGAGCACTGCTTGGCTAACAAAACCCTTATTATTTTTGATTGGGATGGGACATTGATGGATTCAATCGGCCTAATCGTTGATTCTATGCATGTGGCTGGTGAAGCGCATGGGTTTCAAACGACGGATAAAGCCGTGCAGGACATTATTGGCCTAAGCCTAATGAAAGGTATTGAGATTTTATATCCGCAAGCAGATGAATCGCAAAAACTGGCCATTCAGCAGACCTACGCAGATTACTATATTGCCAATAGTCACCTTACACCGCTTTTTGCACCGATAGAAGCTATGTTGCAGACTTTGCAGCAGCAGGGTAAAAAACTAGCGGTAGCCACGGGGAAAAAAAGAAAAGGGCTAGATCGGGTACTAGATGCTTCACAGAGTCATCAGTATTTTGTGATGACACGCTGCGCTGATGAGGCAGGCTCAAAACCGGATCCGCAAATGCTGACTGATATTCTAGACTACACGCAGCAAAAGATGTCTGATGCTGTGTTTATTGGTGATAGTATTTATGATATCCAAATGGCAACCGCACTTGGCATGACCAGTATTGCAGTCAATTATGGGACGGCATCTCATGCTGAGCTTGCTGCGCAGCATCCTACTTATCAAGTAGAGACACCGCAAGCCCTAGCAGATTTATTGTGTGGACATGCGTCTTTATGATAAAAAACAGACGTCGTAATCATGTATAGTCAAAGAATTACTAAACTGCTACGGCGTTACTCTCCTTAGATGTACTAATTGTACTATCTGCAATCGGCTGCCTTGTACCTATTTTAGACTTCTCTGACTATAGTAATCATAAAAGTAGCAGCCATAAAAAAAGGTTTATCGCGATAACGATAAACCCTTTTTAGTTAAAGGTTTTTTTAATAGAAGATTAGGATATCTACTTGTTTTCTTGTTGAGTGCTTTCTTGTTGAGCGCTGTCTTTTTCAATAGCCTCTTCTAACTCTTCGCCTTCTAATAACGCAAAAGAGGACTCAATAATTTTGTCAGCTTCGAGCTGATATTCATACCAGTTGCCCATAATACCGGCCAACTCATCCAGACCTTCTTTTCTGAGTGCTGAAAATAGCTGAATGCTACAGTTCAACCCTAGCTCTTTTAGTCTTTTACGAGTGTTAAGCAATGCATTTTTAGAGGCACCATATTTCAATTTGTCTGCTTTAGTCAACAAGATATGAACAGGCAGTTCACCATCATTTGCCCAGCGTAGCATTTGCTCATCAAAGAATTTGAGTGGATGGCGAATATCCGTCATCAGTACCAAACCTGCCAGACTTGAGCGCGATACTAGGTATTCCTCTAGCTCTACCTGCCATTCTTTTTTCATCTCAAGCGGTACGGCGGCGTAGCCATAACCAGGCAAATCGACCAGTCTTCGGTCATTATCACCGATACTAAAAAAGTTAATCATCTGCGTACGGCCAGGGGTCTTAGAAGAGCGAGCCAGTTGGCGCTGATTGGTTAAGGCATTGATAGCAGAAGATTTACCCGCGTTTGAGCGGCCAGCGAAGGCAACTTCTAGCCCCATATCAGGTGGGCAAAGACGAAAAGTAGGTGCTGACATCAAAAATTCTGTTTGCTGAATTTTTTGACGGGATTTGGTGTTGAACACCGCATGTTCGGCGGCAACATCTGTAAACGGGGTATTCATAAATGGCTCATTAATCTTAAAAAATTGGATACAGTTGTAACGTTTTAATCAGCTGATAATTCACGGTAGTGGTCTACATCAGACAGCTTATAAAAGCAGCTATTTTACAGTAACGGCTATTCTATACCATTACCTGTCTTACTTATTGAAATAACTGCAATTAGCGTCATATAAATAGTAGGATAACATTAAAATTGCGCATTCATCAGCACAAGTTTTGGGCATTAACAAAGCCTTATCCAATTTACCTATATTTGAATGACATATATTGTTACAATATTTGATAAGAGATACTTATTAGAACGATGGATTAGACACGTGAAATATCACGAGGAGGTGCTCCATGTTTGCAATCAATAAACTACTTAGCAAAAGCTATCGCGCTGTCACCGCGGGCGTTGCTACGGTACTGATTAGTGGTGCTATGGCAAGCAGTGCAGGTGCTGCTGATATTGCCAAGACCTACGACAATTCATGCGCTGTTTGTCATGATAGCGGTGCGCTAAATGCTATCAAAAAAGGTGATAGTGCAAAATGGCAGCAACTTATCAAACAAAAAAGCATGCCAACCCTCATTAAATCCGTCAAATCAGGTATGCCGCAGATGCCAGCGGGCGGTCTATGCAACAAGTGCAGCGACGATGATTATCGCCAGTTGATTGAATACATGAGTGAATAATCTAACGTCCGTATATACCTTGATAGAGCATCAGATTTATTGTTTATATATGGTTTCTGCTTTCGCTTGGTAATGTAACGCATGTTGTTAGAAAACTGATGGATACTGCGATTAAGTAGGCAAATGATACAAAGTCTTGCTATAATAATCGAAAATAAACCCTGATATTAGTAAGTACTTTCAGACTGCTTGTGTGCAAGAGCCTAAAATATAATCCGTCCTATCTCATAAAGGGGGCGCTTTTACTGGGTATCTTATTAGTGCAACCGTTCTAGATAATGCTTACACCGAGCTAGTAGGATTTGTATCAATGAAAAAGTTAATCGCTGCTGCCAGCTTATGCGTTGCAAGTTTCAGCGTACAAGCTGCTATTGTTGTTCCTGAGTATGATGTTAATGCAGGTCAAAAAATTGCAGAAACTGTTTGTGCTGCTTGTCATGGTCTTAATGGGGTCAGTATTGTTCCTGCACAGCCTAACCTGGGCGGCCAAAACGTAAAGTATCTCTACAAACAGTTGGTCAACTTTAAAGCAGGCTACCGCAAAAACGGTATCATGCAATCACAGGTTGCCAATTTGTCTCAGCAAGATTTGGCCAATGTGGCAGGCTATTATTCTAGCCAAGCGCCTTGGGGTGTTGGCTACGGTAATCCTGCGACCAACCAAGCAGCCACTAAGCTGTTCTTGGGTGGTGATAAATCACGCGGTGTGATTGGTTGTGCTGGTTGCCATGGTCCAGATGCTGCGGGTAATACCTGGGCTGCATTTCCAAAGCTTGGCGGACAGCATGCACAGTACATCTCCACTCAGCTAAAGCTTTTCCGTGCCGCTGGGCGTGTTGATGATATCGCTAGCGATGATCAAAAACGAGTCAACGATGCTGCCAAAGAAGGCGAGATGGGCATGATGCAGACGGTCGCATCAAAACTATCAGACAATGATATTCGCATTTTGGCAGACTATGTGAGCGCCATTCATTAATTGAATAGCCTTGGTGATACCTATCTGGTGCGTATGTTGTCGGCAAAGCCACTAACTACCAGATCGCATATGAATCACGTCTGAATTACTAAACCCCGATTTCGGGGTTTTTTCATAACTGTATGTCCCTTATATTAAGCAGACAATATGCAGATGAACTCATTTACAGCGGTTAATGATGACACGCTTTAATCATTGCTCTGTATAATTATAAATTATCGTTATTTACTTTAGATCGTTTGGATTGAAATTATGATGATCCGTTATGCTTCTTATTTTATCGCAGCATTATTACCACTGCTGCTATTTCGTTGGTTTGCACCAGCATCTATCGGCGAGATTGATTTTTGGTTGCTGTGGCTCGTGGCAATGGTATTGGTCGCATTGCCAGTTATTTATGCTGAGATTGCATTGGCGTATCGCAGTGTCGAGGGACCTGTCGCTGGTATGCAAAAGCTGACTCGTGAAGCCGATGCAAGCCCAGTATGGCGCAGCTTTGGCTGGCTTGCGGCATTGGTGTCTATTACCATTGCTGCATTGGTGATATCGGGTGCCAGCACAGGCATCTTAGCCGCGTTGACTGAGCTCAATAGCGTACCCAGCATTCCTAGCTTTGCAGTGGCAGCTGGCCTCATGGTTATTACGGTACTACTGAGTTTGCTTGGCGTCGCCCCTTTACCTATTGGGCTTGGGCTCATGGTCATAGGACTACTACTGGGCATCGCAAATGGTATACCCCATATTGGTTTTGCCATGACGGGTATTAGCTTGACCGAATGGGCACGCGCAGTCGCCCTAGCATTGGTCAGTGTTGGTGCAGGCACAGGGTTATATTGGTTTGGTCAAAACTTAGTCAGTAAGCAAACCGTCACAGCGGTCGCAGACGATAGCCAACAAGTAAAAAGCAGGGCTGCCGCTCGTGAATATCGCGCCACTAAGCTGGTATTACCGATTTGGATATTACAGCTGCTGATAGGCGTGGTGGCTTTATTCCTCAGTGGTATGGTATTACCACCGATTGGGCAGTTGCTGTACTGGGTAGGGGTGTTATTCGTTGCCAGTTACTTATTACATTATAGTACCCAACAGTTAACGCATAAGTTTGGGCTATTGGTTAGCCTGATAATCACATTTGCCTTAGCACTGCTATTAGTGATGGCGATTCCAACGACATGGCTAGTCAGTCTCTTGGTTATTATTAGCAGCATTGCTGTACTACTGTTATCAGTGTTTGCAGGGTGGCAGATGAAAATCAGTCATTTACGTAAGTCACTGAATTTTGGTAGTGAAGCATTCTATAATCTGTGGCGCATAGCGATACGCTTGATTGTTCCGTTGGCACTCATATTGGCATTAATAGGCTGGGTGATGCAGTGGTTGAGCTAACGAGCGTGAATACGGCACAATATGCTGAGCAGAGTGCGCTGATGACAGTATATTTGGCCTATGCTGAAGATGAGCAGCGCCAGCATTATTTGTCTTTACAGGTCAGCCATGGTACCAGCTTATACGCAGCGTTGGCGCAAGCAGGATGGCTTGAGAAGTTTGCAGAATTGGCAAGTTGGTGTGAGCAAGTCATAGATGTTGCTACACCAACTGCCAAACGTTGGCACGTCGGCATCTATGCGCAGAAGCAACCGCTGAGCTATGTATTACAGCCATCTGATCGCATAGAGGTGTATCGCAGTTTGAGCGCTGATCCGATGTCTCAGCGCAAAAACAAATCTCGCAGTTGAGTCGCTAGATTGATAAGTAGGATTTGTTACGAGGCTGGTAAACTTTCCATGCCTTCAATACGTGTCACCAAGCCATTATTATCAAAGTAGACCACCAAATGCTGGCTAGCATTTTTAACATCAGCAATGCCTTTGCGGCTACCTTCTGTGCCTGCTTTATAATCATAGATATAGTCCCAGCGCTTAGGTTCAAGCGTGTCTTTAATCGCTGGGCTACCCAAAATATAAAGCACTTGGTTCTGATTCATACCCACTTGCAGCTTTTGCGCTTGGACTTGAGTAATGGCCGTGCCTTGCGGCAAATCAATCTTATAAACACTCAATAATGAGCAGCCAGACATAGCGACAGTAGCGCTAAGCATACTGGTGATGGCAAGGGTGCGCAATGTACTTGCATGGCTTAACGGACGAAAATTTAATGTCTTTATCATGGTAAGATGACTCATAAGAAATGAATTAGGTGCGGCCGAATCTAGATGGTACGAGTGTGGCCGACAATCTTGGACAAATGATACGTCATTTACTTGCAATTGCCTACCACTTAAGACATTATTTACCAAACACCCTCTAATCGATTGGGTTATTTATATTTTAAATTCATGGGCTTGCATTGAGATAACTTGGAAAATAATAAAAGAAATACTCGCACAGATTCAGTCGATTTGATAGCGTGAACACATGTGATATTTGTCAAAAAACAAGTATCAGGGATTATTTATCTCATATTTTTTGGGTTTTTATTTATTAAGACTGTTACAGTCAAAAGGGATATTATGGCTTCTTTTACCAATCAAGATTTACGCAGAGCAGGGTTAAAGGTCACGTTACCTCGTATCAAAATTCTAGAGCTGCTTGAAAGTGCAGAACTGCATCATATGAGTGCAGAAGAAGTTTATAAAGCACTGATCGAGCAAGGCGAAGACGTTGGATTAGCGACGGTATATCGTGTACTGACTCAGTTTGAGCAAGCGGGTATCGTTGAGCGTCACAACTTTGAAAACAATCTATCTGTGTTTGAGATTACCCAAGAAGAACATCATGACCATCTGGTTTGTGATGTTTGTGGCAAAATTATTGAGTTTCACAATGAAGTAATTGAAGAAGAGCAGCTCAAAGTGGCAGAAAAACATGGTTTTAAACTATCAGGCCATTCATTAGTATTATATGGTATTTGTGCCGATCAAGCCTGTAGAGACAGTGCTAGATAGAGACACTTTTAGACAGAGGCATTTCTATATAAAGACAGTGCTAAAACAAGATGTGAAGTCATTTATCTTCCTGATGCTATCTCTCATATGTCTTAAAGTTCTTTTTGCTACAAAAAGCCCTCATTATCAATAATGAGGGCTTTTTTATTACTTTTACTAAAATGTTGCGGCAAGCTCAGATGTCTAGCTGACATCTAATGACAAGCTATCAGCACCCTCATCTAAATTGGCATGACCATTTTTGCTGCTCAGTTTAATCTTGAGGCGTAAGTCGTTGGGGGAGTCCGCATGCAGAATGGCTTCTTTATAGGTAATCTCTCCTTGCTCATACAAATCAAACAATGCTTGGTCAAAGGTTTGCATGCCACTATCTCGTGAGCGCGTCATGACGTCTTTGATCTCGTGCACTTCACCTTTGCGGATATAATCACTAATCAGCTGTGAGTTCAATAAGATCTCAATAGCAGCACGTCGACTTTTACCATCAGGGGCTGGAATCAGCTGCTGAGCAATAATAGCCTGCAAGTTCAATGACAGATCCATAAACAACTGATTGTGACGACTGGTCTCAAAAAAGTGAATAATACGGTCGATCGCTTGGTTGGCATTATTGGCATGGAGAGTGGCAAACACTAAGTGACCGGTTTCTGCATATTGAATCGCGTAGCTCATGACCTCACGGTTACGAATCTCACCGATTAAGATCACATCAGGGGCCTGGCGTAGAGTATTTTTTAGACCTGCTTCAAATGAATGTGTGTCGATACCGACTTCGCGTTGGGTAATGATACAGCCGCGATGCTTATGGATAAACTCAATGGGGTCTTCTATGGTGATAATATGACCATGAGAGTTTTGGTTGCGGTGTCCTATCATGGAGGCTAGCGTCGTGGATTTACCAGTACCTGTTGCCCCGACCAATAAAATAATACCCCGTTTTTTCATGGATAAATCTTTGAGCGACGGCGGTAAGCGTAATTCTTCCATGGTTGGAATTTTGTTTTCGATTTTCCGTAAAATCATACCTGCCATATCACGCTGTATAAAGGCACTGACTCGAAACCGCGCTTGCTGTGCTTCATCAGCGATAGCAAACTGACACTCGTTGGTCTCTTCAAACTCTGTTCTCTGGCTTGGGGTCATGACACCCTTAACCAATCTCATCGTTTGCTCGGCACTCAGAGGCGTTTTACCAACGGGTAAAATTTTTCCATTTACCTTCATGGAAGGTGCTACATCTGCTGTAATAAAAAGGTCAGAACCATTTTTATTAATCATTAGCTGCAATAGTTTATCAATGTCCATATCGTACCTGCATGTGTCGTCAGTCGATCAAAAATGATTTAAAATCGTATTGTGAATAGAAGTAACTAATAGTAAAACACAATCTATTTTGTCTTTTCTAATATTCAAAACGGTCTCTATCTTTGATGCCAATGCTATAAAAATGCCTCAGGCTGCTTGGCATAAGGGCGAGCAACGTCTTTACTAATCGTACCTTTGGCTACTAGGTTTTTGAGGGTTTGGTCGAGCGTGATCATGCCATCGCCTGCACCCGTTTGGATGGCAGAGTACATTTGAGCAATTTTATTTTCACGTATCAAGTTACGGATAGCAGGTGTGCCTAGCATGATTTCGTGCGCTGCCACACGGCCTCCTACTTGACGCTTTAATAGGGTTTGTGAAATAACGGCTTGTAGTGACTCCGACAGCATCGCACGGATCATGTCTTTTTCTGCCGCAGGGAACACGTCGATGACACGGTCAATAGTTTTGGCTGCTGAACTGGTATGTAGCGTGCCAAATACCAAATGTCCTGTTTCTGCTGCTGTCAGTGCCAAGCGAATGGTCTCAAGGTCACGCAGCTCACCCACCAAAATCACATCTGGATCTTCGCGTAGGGCTGAACGTAGGGCTGGTTCAAAGCCTAATGTGTCACGATGGACTTCACGCTGATTGATCAGGCTCTTTTTGGATTCGTGGACAAACTCAATCGGATCTTCAATGGTCAAGATATGTTCTTTACGGCTCTCATTGATATAATCGATCATGGCAGCAAGCGTGGTTGATTTACCAGAACCTGTTGGACCGGTAACTAGTACCACCCCACGTTTGAAATCCGATACACGTCTGAAAACCTCGCCCATGCCCAAATCTTCCATGGTCAATACTTTGGATGGAATGGTACGAAACACCGCACCTGCACCGCGGTTTTGATTGAAGGCGTTGACACGAAAACGTGCCAAATTTGGAATTTCAAAAGAAAAATCCGTCTCAAAAAACTCTTCAAAGTCAGCCCGTTGCTTATCATTCATGATGTCATAAATAAGCTGATGTACCACTTGATGGGTCATTGATGGCATATTGATACGCGTCATTTCACCATCAACACGAATCATCGCTGGCATGCCGGCTGAAATATGTAAATCTGACGCCTTATGTTTGACCGTAAAACGCAATAAATCTTCGATGCTTAAATTGTTTTTCTCAGTCATAATCAGATATTCCTATCAATCAGTAAGGGTAGTACAGAAGCGCACAAGAGCACGTGGTAGACTGTCAATGAACTATTTTGCTAGGCTCAACTTAGTATGGCGAGACCTTGAATACAATGTAGCCTTTACCATTGCTACCACATATGGTGGCAAATGTTAAACCATGTAACAATATCATAACAAGACTGTAGAGATTTAACCATCTACCATATAGTCAAAATGCAAAATTAGTTTTCGTAAAATTCATTCGTATAAGGTGATATTAAATTGCTTGAACGGAATATGACGGGTCAGAAAGTGGTTTGCTATATATAGCGCATAACGAAAAATAGATAAAAAAATGAATAAATTTTGAGAGTGATACAGAGGAAAAATATGACAGAGACAGACAAGAATATCGATAAACTGACACTTATTGATAACTGGCAGCAAGTCAAAAAGCAAATGATGCAAGCTTATGAGCAGGCACCCAAGAAAGCAGTTGCCCCTATTGATAACAGACTCTTATTGGCTGTTTCAAAAACTAAGCCTGCTGAGATGGTGGCAACATTAGCCAAAGAGGGGCAATGCCACTTTGGGGAAAACTACCTACAAGAAGCCATTGAGAAAATCACTGCTTTAAAGGGGCAACCTGAAGGCAAGGGCATCGTTTGGCATTATATCGGCAGTATTCAGCGTAACAAAACCCGTGATATTGCCGAGCATTTTGATTGGGTGCAAACACTTGAGCGCGATATTATCGCCAAGCGCTTGAACGACCAGCGTCCAGCTGACTTGCCTCCACTGAATGTGTTGATTCAGTTGAATATCGACGATGAGGATAGTAAGTCAGGCTGTCTACCGGCTCAGCTACCAGAGCTGATCACGGCGATCAAAGGCTATGACCGTTTACAGCTGCGCGGGCTGATGATTATACCCGCCAAAGCAAATACCGATGCTTTTGCTCGCACCAAAGCGCTGTTTGAAGAGGTCAAACTGAGTCACCCAGAGCTGAGTGCTTGGGATACGCTTAGTATGGGGATGAGTGGTGATATGACAGAGGCGATAGACAATGGCTCGACGATGGTACGCGTCGGTACCGCTATCTTTGGTACACGAAGCTAGGGCGTGTCTTCATTTTAAAAATGGTGATAAAAATGAGATAAATTGCAGTTAAATAAGGAAAATAGCGCAAATAATATCGAGATATTAGTCAGCTATTTGACGCCATTTTGCAAGATTTAGCCACTTTTAACCCATTTAGATAACTATCGATTGAATTGAGGACACGCCCTAGGGTATTTCTTCTTTATGACGTGGTCACGGCATTATGATAAAGACATGCCTCAGCCTTAAGAGTGCTTGAGGGTAGTAAGCGAATAGATACGAAGTTTACTTTCATTTGAGCAAGCTCATAGAGACAGCCTATCTGATCGATGCATCAGATAAGTTCTTCTAATTTGGTTACCAGCATCTGAGTGATTTTGAGATTGTCAGTTGCGATAATCTCAAACCGATAATTGGCATACTCGATAGTGTCAGTCTTTTTTGGGATTTTTCGCAGCATATACATCATAAAGCCGCTGATGGTTTCATAGTTCTGACTGCGTGGTAAGTCGACAATATCCAATGCGCGAATCACATCTTCAATGGGGGTCATGCCATCGATCAGCCAAGAGTTGTCCGTACGCTGAACAATAGGTTGCTCCTCAAGCGTCACAAGCTCTCCCATAACAATACTCATCACATCCTTTAAGGTGATAACGCCCACCACTAAGCCATACTCATTGACGATAACCGCAAAATCAGCGCCAGTAGATTTGAACATCTCTAGCACTTCAAACAAAGACAAAGTATCTGGAACGAAGAGCGCCGGTTTTAATAGGGTTTTGTCCGTCAAGCCAACTTCTTGCTGATTTAGAACGAGCGCTAGAAAACTTCGAGACTCTACATAACCAACAATATGCTCTAAATCATCATCATGACAGACCAAAAATTTATTGTGTGGTTGCTCAATCATGATTTGAACCACTTCTTCGGTACTGGTCTTGGTATCAAAATACACGATGTTTTCGCGTGGATTCATGACTGAGGTGACCGTGCGTTCTTGCATATCGAAGATGTTTTCGATCAAATGATGTTCTTGCTTTTTTATCACACCCGCTTCAGCACCAGCATCCATGACGGCATAAATGTCCTCTGGTGTCATATCGTCTTGGCGAATGGTAGAGATACCAAGCAATTTGAAGAGAGTGTTCGCTGCCCCATCGAACACCCAGATGACAGGCTTTAACACGAAGATCAATATCATCATTGGACGTACGAGCCGTACCGCGATGGCTTCACTGTCTGACATGGCCAATCGTCTGGGCATCAGATCGGCCAATAAAGAAAACAGGCTGGTAATGAGCACAAACGATATGACAGAGGCCACAGCTTCACTATTGAACAGTTTTTGTAAATAAGGGCTGATGGCGGATTCGCCCACGGCACCTGCGGAAATAGCGACTGCGTTTAATAACACCTGTACCACAGTGATGAAGCTACCAGGATGTTCCTGCATTTTTAGGACATCAAAGGCGCGGACATCTCCTTCTTTTGCCATGATCTGTAGCTTGATTTTGCGTCCGGCAGCAATGGCAATCTCAGAAGCAGAAACACAAGCACTTAGTGCAAGCAATAAAATAAGAAAAACACTAGCGGTAAGCAAACTCATGACGTACTCGAAAAAAGAGATAGAAATAATGAAAAGATAAAGGTAATAGTAGAGAGAGAAGTAATAAATGAAAAGATATTGAATATCAGAGCATGCTAAAGCTCAATTATTAGAGATAAAAACTAAAAAAGCTGGGCAAGCACCCAGCTAATCATGAACATTCGACTTCTTGTAGCACTAGCTAACCAGCGCCTACTCACTTCTGACTTATATAAACCTGAGCCAGAGAAGTGCATGGGCAACTAAAATTTGCTAGCACTTAGCCTTTTATTGACCATTTATTAACCAATGGGTAGCGACGTTCGCGACCAAAGGCTTTGTGGCTGATTTTGGTACCGATAGGAGATTGCAGACGTTTATATTCGCTATTGTCCACCATCTTGATGACTTTTTCGACCATTTCTGCATCAAAGCCCTTATCGATAATTTCTTGATAGCCCATATCTCCATCGATATAAGATGCCAAGATACCATCTAAAATATCGTAATCAGGCAGACTGTCTTGATCTTTTTGATCAGGGCGTAGCTCAGCTGATGGTGGACGAGTAATGACTCGTTCAGGAATAACTGGCGTGTCCTCTAAACGGTTGCGATAGCTTGCCAGTTTGTAAACTTGTGATTTGTACACGTCTTTTAGGACATCGAAACCGCCGGCCATATCACCGTATAGCGTTGAGTAGCCAACTGCCAACTCTGATTTATTACCAGTGGTGATGACCAAATGACCAAACTTGTTAGACAGTGCCATCAAAATAACGCCGCGCGCACGTGCTTGAATGTTCTCTTCAGTCGTGTCAGCAGGCGACTTGTTAAATAGTGGCGCTAGCGTATGACGAATGCCCTCGACCGCATCAAAAATAGGACAAACAGTGTAAGAGACATTGAGGCGACGCGCCTGTGCTTGGGCATCTTCTAGGCTGATTTGAGACGTATATTCGTACGGCATCATGACCGCATATACTTTGTCAGCGCCTAACGCGTCCACAGCGATACAGAGCGTCAATGCAGAATCAATACCGCCTGATAATCCAACGATGATGCCTGAAAATCCTGAATGATTGACATAGTCGCGTAGACCGACGACCAAGGCCTGATACATCTCTGACTCACGGCTTAGGCTGAGAGGTGCTTTGGTTTGGTTGTTGAATTTCGCAGTTTTGACATCCAACGTAGCCAATAACAGCTGATTCATAAAACGCGGTGCTTCATGTGCGATGCTACCATCGGCTTGTACCGCCATAGAGCCACCATCAAACACCAAGTCGTCTTGGCCGCCAACAGCGTTGACATAGACGATAGGCAGTTTGTTTTCGCGGCTGCGTTTGGCCAGCATGGTTTTACGACTGTCTTGTTTTTCAATCTCAAAAGGCGAGGCATTTAAGCTGACAATGAGGTCAGCACCTTGTTTCTTGAGCTCAGCAATTGGTGCTTTTTCCCATAAGTCTTCGCAGATGAGTAGGCCGATAGTAATGCCTTTATAATCAAATAAAACTTGATTACGACCTTTGTCAAAATAACGACGCTCATCAAAGACGCCATAGTTTGGCAAAATTTGCTTATGGTAAAAGCCTTTTTGATGGCCGTTATGAAGGATAGCTGCAGAGTTAAACGTACCATGATGATCGACATGCGGGTAGCCGACAATCATAACGATATCGTTGATATCACTCAGCGTAGACAGTGCGCTTTTGACGCGGCCTGATAAGCTAGGGCGGAGTAATAAGTCCTGAGGAGGATAGCCTAATAGTGCCAATTCTGGAAACACAATGACATCAGCGCCTTGCTCACGAGCCTGTAATGCTAACGTACGCATTTTTTCGACATTGGCAGCAATATCACCGACCAAAAAATGGGATTGTGCTAAAGCAAAAGTGACAGTGTCTTGTGGTTTATTGGTCTTGCTGGTATCGCTTGACGGGTTTAGATTGGGGTTATCAGTGTCTTTTGACATTGTTATTGTTCCTATCGATATATTATTAAAATGTGGTGGATAAAGTTGGTTAAAGTAAATCCAAAATTGACTCAAAAAATAGCCCTTACAAATCAAGTTCGAATATTGAACCGATGTGATGAGCCTAACACCTGCATACGCTTTTATGTGGTTTTTAAGATGACAGTGTTACGAGTACGGTCTTATAAGTACAATGTTAAAAGTACCATCCTCAAAATGGATTTTTATAATAGTCTCAAAAACGACAATAAATGAGGGTTTTAGAATACTATCAACCAATATAATGTCTTTACAACAGCGTAAATAAATACGATTAGATAAGCTTGACTACACTGAAAAGCTTAAAATAATGGTTTTAGTATAACATCAATTGTCGAGACAAATAGAACGCACCAGTGAATTCCCTTATAAGATAACAGTTTAATAGTGCGTCATAAAAGCGGTTTTTGTGGCAGTATTTTTACACACTAAATCCATGGATAACAGGCTAGTTATTATTGTCATCATCTAGTAAGCTTGCATAGACAAAGTTGTAAGTAAAGGTTACAACATAGCGTTATATAAGTCGCATACTTTATTGCATAATAAAACGTGATAGCAGCGCTATTTAAGGTATTTACCACTAGCGTTATAAGCTGCCAACCTATGACTACTATTATTTGACGATGCTATGTGATGCTATACGACAAATGATGTGATCACGTCATATGTTCTCACAAATGGATCGTATTTTTAGTTATATATTTAGAACCATAAGTTTAAAACCTTATCTTCATAATTTACCACCCTCGTCAGTGGATATCGTTTGCAGGCATGGCCTATAGACTGGTATTCATCGCATATTTGTAAACTGGCCAGTAACGTTATCGTTTGCTGTCCACTCTTGGTTTATACGCTATGATTGAAAACTGGACAAAAGAATTTATTATCCAACGCTTATTGGCAATTACATTACTGATTGCGCTATTTGTACTGTGCTTTCAAGTGGTGCAGTTTTTTATTGTACCGGCACTGTGGGCAGCGATTTTGGCGTATGTGACGTTTCCGATTTATAACTTTTTTCATGAAAAGGTCAAGCTAAGTCCAAATTTTAGTGCGGCTATCATGACGATGAGTATTTCCTTGATAATAGGTGTGCCACTTGTAATCGGCGTCTTTGTCTTGCAGCAAGAAGCGTTAAGTTTGATCAGTAATTTGGTTTATCGTATCAAAGTGGGATATTTGGATGTGCCTGATTCTGTCAAAGACTTGCCTATTATTGGGCAGCAAGTCAAAGATGTGCTATGGCGAATCAATAAAAACCCTGAAGGGACGTTAGAGGCCTTTCGTCTTTGGGTTCAGTCGCACTTATATTATGGTAAAGTCGCCTTCGATGTGGTGTTCAGTAGTTTGGCAAAGCTTGGTATGGCGCTGATGACTCTATTCTTTTTCTACCGTGATGGTACCAGTCTGGTCCGTCAGATTCGCCAAGCACTGCGCAATATCATTGGCAATCGCATTGATGGTTACATCGACTCTGTCGGTACGACCACGCGTGCTGTGGTATATGGTATTGGACTGACAGCATTGGCACAGGCTCTATTGGCTGGTGTAGGCTACTATTTCGCTAGTGCACCAAGTCCGATTTTATTGACCATTGTGACTTTTATTGTTGCCTTGATTCCATTTGGCACACCATTCGCTTGGGGTGCTGTCTCTATTTGGTTAATGAGTCAAGGGCATACCACAGAAGGTATTGGCTTGGCATTATGGGGCGTATTGGTTATCAGTTGGGTTGATAATTTGATTCGTCCTATCGTCATTAGCGGCGCGACCAAAATTCCCTTTATTATTATTTTTATCGGAGTATTGGGCGGCTTGACAGCCTTTGGTTTCGTGGGCTTGTTTATAGGCCCTGTGGTATTGGCAATCGGACTTGCCGTATGGCGTGAATGGATATCGCAGCACAAAAACGAGATATTCGCTCAGCAAGAAATATTGCTGTCTGATCCTCAGGCGCGGCCGCCATCGAGATCGCGCGAGCCAGAGCTAGAACAAAATACCAACGATGCCTGAGCCAGAGACTGCCAATGACAGATGCAATGATTGATAACTAATAAAGAAGTTGAAATGCTATGAAAGATCAAATTGATATGACCAACGCCATCACCATCGTGGCAGATAGTAATATTGCCAGTTTGGAGGCATTTTTTAATGCCTCAACACTTGGTCAAATGAATGAGCAAACCGTCAATATTATCACGGTGGCGGGTCGAGATATTGATGCAGCATTACTTGCAGAACTGCAACCTAATATTTTGCTCATACGTTCTGTGACCCCAGTAAACGAAGCATTGTTGGCTGATAATCGAAGCGTACAGTTTGTCGGTTCTGCGACCATTGGTACCGATCATGTTGATCAAGATTATCTAGCAAGCCGTCAGATTAATTTTGCTAATGCTGCGGGCTGTAGCAAGCACTCTGTGGCGCAGTACGTACTGACGGCTATCTTGACGTTACGCCCATACTATTTACAGCAGCCGTTGCCGCCACTCATATTGGGCATCATTGGACTTGGTAATATTGGTAGGACACTGGCTCAGTATGCTGACGATCTAGGCTGGCAGGTATTGGGCTATGATCCATTATTGCCAAGCTCTAATATTAATAATGCCAGTCTCGAACAAGTGCTGACCCAAAGCGATGTGATTAGCCTGCATGTGCCTCTGACAAATGCAAAAGATGATACTAACCCCAAAGGTAGTGATTATCCAACCCGACATCTGATTGATGCAAGTACATTGGCAATGATGCCATCTAATACCATGCTGATCAATAGTGCGCGTGGCCCTGTGATTCATGCAAAAGATCTAGCAGCAGATATAGAGCGTACTGGGCGTCAAGTGGTGCTAGATGTGTTCGAGCACGAGCCACAAGTTCCAGAGAGCCTATTGTCCAAGCTTGCTATTGCCACGCCGCACATCGCTGGCTATACGCTAGAAGGTAAATTGCGTGGCACGCAAATCATTTATGATGCGTTGTGTGAGCAGTTAGATGTGGCACCCACACAGTCTATGCATGCGCTATTACCGCTTAACTTATTTCTATGGTCTGAATTAAAAGCGCATCCAGATAGACTGATAAAGTTTTATGACATCATGCAAGATGATGCATCACTGCGAGATAAACTATCTGGTGAAACACCTGAGCGGCAAGTCAGTGGCGCTGATTTTGATGGGCTAAGACGTACCTATCATCTGCGCCGTGAGTGGCAGTCTTAAGGTTTTGAGTACACAGTTCAATCATTTGCTTTTAGTCATCGATGTTTAGTTATTTGCAGCGCATCAGTTGCAGCGAGTTATTATGAGTCAATCAAGCAGTATCCTAAATTCACACGCTAAACCAACGTATGCGCCAACCATGACACTGGCAATGGCGCAGCGCCGTGCGCAGTTCATGAGTGAGATACGGCATTTTTTTGAGCGTCGGCAAGTGTTAGAGGTGCAGACGCCGCTGTTATCAAAAGCGGGTAATACCGATACTTTTTTACAGTCAGTGGCAGCGCAGGTTACTTATCAAGATCGACCACATACTTATTATTTGCATACGTCACCTGAGTTTGCGATGAAACGTTTATTGGCCAGCTGGCAAGTCCCTATTTATCAGATTTGTCCTGTGTTTCGAGATAATGAGATAGGCGTCCGTCACAATATCGAATTTACGATGCTCGAGTGGTATCAGCCCCATTACAGTTTAGACAATATGGCCGCTGAGCTGAATGAATTACTAGAGACGCTATATGGTCATCCGGTAGTGATGAGTCACTATCGCTATGTCGATGCTTTTATGGATTTTGTTGGAATACATCCATTGACAGCAAGTCTGACAGCTTTACAAGCGGTGGCCGAGGATAGAGGGCTAGTAGGATTTGATTTTAATAGTACTGACATTAATGCTGGCACGGGTACGGACACTGAGGAAAATCGACGCCAAAACTGGTTAGATTTATTATTCAGTCATGCAGTAGAGCCAAATTTGGGTCATGATTTGCCAACTTTAATTATAGATTATCCACCCGCGACAGCCGCATTGGCAAAGACGGCAATAGATAAAGAAGGCAATACAATCGCCAAGCGCTTTGAGCTATATATTAACGGTATTGAGATTGCCAACGCTTATGATGAGCTGACAGATGGTCAGGCGCTGCGGATACGTTTTGAACAAGACAATCAATTACGCGCACGTCATAATCTACCCCAAATGCCTATCGACGAGCATCTGTTGGCAGCATCTGATGATTTACTGCCTGCTAGTGGCATCGCTGTCGGTATTGATAGATTGCTGATGGTCATAACAAGCGCAAGCAGTGTAGAAGAGGTGATTCCTTTCCCTAGTGGCCAAGCGTAATACGTTAGAAGTTTCCTGCTGCATCTATGCTTCTTTTATCCAGAAATCATTTATCTAAGACTTATTTATAAATGACTCACTTAGCGACACAATGAATGAGAAAAGGTCGTTACCGATTCGCCAGTTAAGTGTCGGCGAATTGGTAACGACCTTTTCTATGAGCTGCTTTTAAAATTCAATATAAGCAACTAAATGCGCAGCTCGATTTTTAATATTGAATTCACTTATACAGTAGCAATTGCCTCACCGATAGCGATATCACCATTATGCAAGTTGAAGACTTTTCCTATGGTGTTATCTGCTGTTAAAACGGCGGCCAATGCAGTTGCCACATCTTCAATGGCGTTTTCACCAGAACTGGTGTCGTTGATAGTGATTTTGCCCGTACCTGCGCGTTCTTTTAAAGCGCCTGGCTGTACGATGGTGTAATCAAGTGTACTGTTGTTTACCAACCAATGATCTGCGTAATGCTTAGCGATATAGTATTCTTTCAGATCTGAGATACCAGGGTTATTTTCCCATTTTTCAGTTTCTAGTGAGAAGACAGAGCTGAGCATAATATAGCGCTTGATATCTTTTTCTTGGGCCGCCTGCATGGTTTTGACAGCACCATGTAAATCAACTTCTAGCACGTTTTTGCCACCAGAACCGGCAACGAAATAAACGGCCTCTATGTCTTGGTCAAGCTGTTCTACGATAGACTCTTTACTAGCAGTGATGTCCAAATCCAACTGACTGTAATGCTTATCCTTAAACAGCTTTTCTTTTTGACGGGTCGTACCAACCACTCGATGCTCATCAGCCAATAACTGCTTAACCAAATCTGTTCCCACGCGACCACTGGCACCGACTACTAAAATTTTCATAATCATTCCTATTCTTATATAAGTTTATCATTTATAGAAAACTACTATTTGAATTATCAGCTAAGTTAATTATTAACCTAAAACAATAGAGTAAAAGTATTTATCTCAAAATCTGGATATAGAGTAACAAAAAAATCGGCAGGCTTCGTTATGAAGCGTGCCGATTTAATAGTATTTGGTTATCAGTGTATACGGTTTGCAAGGAGAAAAATAAGCTAAGTACGCTGACAATGGACGTTAACAAGGTAATAGACCAGATGCAGGATGTCCGGTAAATGTTAGCAGTTAGCGTACCAATTTGTTTAATCCATCAGCAAAAGCTTTTTTATCACGGTCACCATAAGGTTTTTGTCCGCTCATTTCTTGTAGCTCTAGTACACCAGTGCCACGCATCGTATCCATAAAATCACGCATATTGAGCTTTTGCTTGATGTTGTTTTTATCATAAACCACACCGCGTGTCGTCAGCACCATACCCCCTTTGTCCAAAATATCGTTGGCCAAAGGGATGTCGCTAGTAATTGCCAGATCGCCTGCTTGTATCTGCTCAACGATATAGTCATCAGCCTTATCAAATCCTGATGGTACCACTGTCATGACCAGTAACGGTGACTTTCGTAGCTTGATTGACTGATTGGCCACGAATATCGCTACCGTCTTTGTCCGCTCAGCCGTTTTGATAATCAAGTCTTTGGCAATCAATGGTACTGAATCTGCATCCACCCAAATCTGCATTATTTCTTTGCCTTCTCAGGTTTCGATGAAGAAGCTGTCAGGCTGTCTTTATTGTCTAGATCATCAGCTATGGCACTGTTCTTAGCATCGTTTTCTGTCTCGGTAGCTAGTGTGCTAGGCTGTATATTGATGCTAGGATACTCTTTGTCCAAACCCACTTTATTTGGCAATATCGCCACTAGCTTAGTCATTGCTTCTTCTAAATCCATGACGTCATTGGGCATCAAGGTGATATGGCCGATTTTTCGATTGTCACGCTCCGCTTTATGATAACTATGATAGTGAGCACCATCGATGTTTAAAACAGCGCTGATATCTGGATATTGGCCCAAGACATTCACCATGATTGCAGGATGCACGTTATCTGTATCACCCAATGGCAAGTTGACGACAGCGCGGATATGGTTTTCAAACTGGCTGGTGACCGCGCCCTCAATACTCCAATGTCCAGAGTTGTGAACCCGTGGCGCAATTTCATTGGCCAGTAACATATCATGACCACGCGCGTCTTTGGTCACGAATAGCTCAAGTGCCATGACACCCACATAGTCAAGATGATTCATAACTTTAGTGATCGCATCCGTGGCATTTTTAAACAGATGGCTAGTACCGACAGCGGGTGCTTGGGTCTTGGCCAAAACGCCATGGTGATGATGGTTTTCAACCAGATCATAGCAACGTACCTGACCGTTTTGCCCGCGTGCGGCGATGATAGATACCTCACGACTAAAGTTCACGAACCCTTCTGCAATCAATGGTGCAGGTGTTGGGGTAAGAGAGCCCTTTCCGGTGACCGCATCTTTAAGGTCTTGCCAAGCGGCTTTGATATCGCTGTCTTGTTTGATGACGAACTGTCCTTTACCATCATAACCACCGCGACTGGTTTTGAGTACGATAGGCAGTCCTAGCTCATCACAAGCTTGCTTTAATTCAGCCTCTGAGCTGACTTCCACGAAAGGTACGGTGGCGATATCAAGGTCATTAAACATTTGCTTTTCTTTGAGACGGTCTTGTGCTATATCAAGCGCAATCAATGGTGGAAACATGCCTTGCTTGCTACCAGATTTTGACAGTTCAGTCAGCTGTTCGACCGTCGTCGTCGGTGTGTTTTCGAACTCCAAGGTAAATACGTCAGCGGCTTCGATAAAAGCCGCTAACTGATCACTGTGAAAGACACGGCCATATAGGCTAGCAGGGCTGTCAGCACTGTCTTCTAAAAACACACATTGATAACCCAGTGGCATGGCGGCTTCGGCAAGCATCATACCTAGCTGACCACCGCCTAAAATACCGATGGTACGAATGGTTTGGGTAACAGGATAAGCGTTTGCTGTAGTCATGGCAGGCTCTTTAAATAAAAAGTGAATAGAATGTGTGGTGTATGAAACGTAAAAACTCAATTATATAAAATAGGAAAAGGTGCACTTTATGCACCTTATACTTCGTGAGATTTTTCTTAAGACAATGATAACGCTAAGTCCTTGCCCCTAACCCGTGATATCAAAAAACTTGCTATCACTTAGAATCAATCCATATTTATCAGATCTTCATTGCTAGAGATTGAGGCAGCGACAATTAGGTGTTAATAATCCCTGGCGTAGGGCTAGCAAGAATGGTCTCAGTTTGATCGTGACGCATCTGATCCAGCTTAGTCGCAATTGTCTCATCATGCAAAGCCAATACTTGAATCGCAAGCAGCGCTGCGTTATAAGCACCTGCTGAGCCAATTGCCAATGTACCAACGGCAACACCTTTAGGCATTTGTACGATAGACAGTAGACTGTCCCAACCACTGAGCATAGAGGATTTTACAGGGACACCAAAGACAGGTAGCGGCGTTTGACTGGCACACATACCAGGCAGATGGGCGGCGCCGCCTGCACCCGCGATGATAACTTGCAGGCCATTGGCTTTAGCATTTTTGGCATAATCAAATAGCCGATCAGGCGTACGATGTGCAGAGACCACCTCACAATCAAAGGCAATATCAAAATCTGCTAACAGCTGCGCGGCAGCGCTCATGGTTGCCCAGTCAGACTGCGAACCCATGATAATGCCAACCTTTGGCTGACCGTTCGGTGATGTAATTGGCGCGTTCTGATCAGTAGCAGTATTTGTGGTGCTCATGATTGGATATCCTCAAAAAGACCATCATACAAAAGTTTTGCTGCATTCGTAAAGCCAAGTTTGATGTTTAGTGCATCTATGCTGCCGATAGAGCAGATATTACTCAGCGATGGTCTGGATATCATCATGACAATGCTGTACAAACTGAGTAGCGGTCAGCGGTAGTGGCTGCTCAGTATCGAGCTGATAGCAGGTCAGATAGCCGTGATCCACTGCTGCTGAGTAATCCGTACAGGCAACTTGTGCGCTAAGTGGTTCAGGCACACCCGTCAGCCAGTAGTGACCCACAAATACAGGCTTGTCCGCTTTGAGCGTAAAGTCAATATTATCAGCCAGTGCATCAGACGGTATTTGCGCCAGTGCTGAGGTTGGTGCACGTGCTACCTCACGCAATGTGCGATTATTGAGCTCATCGAGCCACCAACGCACACGGACATGCTTACGCGTAGTGCCTTCTTTATCTACCATGACGATGCCATCAGGGAGCGGTGTTTCGACCCCTTTTAGCACCCGCTCTAACGCGTCAAACGCTACGGTATCTTCTTTGCCCGTTGCGATCAATCCTACTGGCGTTAAGCAATTATCATGAGTTAGCAATGGCTTTAATAAATCCATACTGTCGGTATCCCAACAAGCATGAACAAAGCAGGCATAGTCTGTTTCAATCCATAATGGCAGCTCATATAAGCGCTGCAACCAGTACTGATGCATTGCTGAACCAAATGGAATCTCTGCCAAAAACGCCTCATGCTGGCGTGTATGCACCTCATTATGTGAGCGCAAATACTGTGTGGCCGTATCAATATCAGGATTAGGATCTGGAGTAGCGTAAGCCAATGCATTGTATTCATGGTTGCCCATCACCGCATCCGCGACATCGGCATCGAGCATAGCAAAGACAATCTCGAGCGTGGCCAATTGCTGCGTACCACGGTCAATCAAGTCACCGATAAACAAAGCGCGATGTCCAGCTGGCGGGACAAAGTATTGACCGTTATGTTCATAGCCTAACTGCTTTAACAGGCCTACCAGCTTATCTGCATAGCCATGGATATCACCGATAATGTCTATAATCATAACAAATTATTCAATCTCAAATATAAAGGTAATGTGGATAAAACCTACAGCTCATAAAGGGCTATTATAACTTTATTCAAACGTCAGGAAGTCTAAAACCCAGGGGAGAGGAGCGCATTGATAAAGTGCGGCAATACTTTTGGCTCTAAGACAATCGTTGCGATAATACCGAATCCGCCGCCCCACAGATGTGCCATATGATTGACGTTTGAGCCACCTCGTCTATCAGCATAGATACTATAAAACACATAGGCGACGGCAAATAATATCGCAGGGATAGGCAAAACCGCAAATAAATAGATTTTTTCCCATGGTGCTAACAAAATAAAAGCAAACAGTACTGCTGATACACCGCCCGATGCGCCAAGGCTTAAGTAACTGGCATTGTTTTTATTTTTTAGATAACTTGGAATCATGGCAACAATAATCGCCAACACATAAAAAACCACAAAACCATAGCCAAATAGGAATGACTGATATAGTCCTTCGATAGCGCGACCGAAGAAGTACAATGTGAACATATTAAAAAGCAGGTGCATACTATCTGCATGAATAAAGCCATGCGTCACAAAACGATCCCACTGACCATTGTTTACCGCTGGTGGGTAAAAAATCAATCGATTGAATAGTGTCTTGTTCTGCCAAGCCAATAAGCTGACAATAACTGTGATGATAATAATAAGGGTCGTATGGTTTAACAAAGGAAAATCCTTAGGCCATGCCTGGTATGTGACAGTGTTACAAATGACAATGTTCAAAGCCTAAGCGTTAGGGCGGAATGAAAACTAACATATGACCGATAATCGATAGATTGCTACTATGGCTATATAACTTGCACTAAAAGGCTCGTGGCCATTAACTGATGGCTACTAATAAGTAGTGGCTGTATCACTAAGCAGTACAGATCACACTGAATACAGCGTATAAGCTTTTAATTAAAGTAATATTAACAGCAGTTAAGATGGTACAAATGGTTATTATGTGACAACACGATGCATTTTTATGCTTTTTTAGGGAATAATGTAGCAGTGTATCATGTACAGTAAGTGAAACTTATTTAGCGATGTTTATGCTGACATAAATGACGATACTATCGCAAGATAGAGCAACCATATAGCTGTTAGCAAAAATAAATGATTAACTTTTATGGATTTAAAAAGCCAAAAGAGGCCGTGATCTATGAGTATTATTGACCAATTAGAAAAAATCGTTACGCCAGCAGTATTGGGTGCGCGCAGCGATCTAGACAGTGTGGCATATATCAGTTTACTTGAGCAGTTTTATGCCATCTTAGCGGCACGTTTGGCAGTATCGCAGGTTTACTCGCAATTACTGCGTACCGATCAAGTAGTGGTCAATGACAATATCGCTGAAATCCCTCTATTTGAGCAGCTGTGGCAAGATTATAACCAGCAACAAACCATTATAAAAGAGCTTTCGGCCACCCATCATATCGATGAGTCTATGACCACACAGCTATTGATAAATGCCGCACCCTTGGCTTATCGAGAGCTAAAATCCTTAGCCAATGGTCAGTTTTTACCAGCGTTTCTACAAAAAGAGCAGGCAGCACTGCGTCCCTATTTGCCCATATGGTCTGCACCTATCATCACTGCGACACAGAATACTGAACAGGGTGTTGAGCATCCATCAATGCAAAGTATGGGTGAAGATAGTGACCAAGAGCCAGTCACTGCGGTCTCATTAGATAAAGCGGATCATTTGATGGCTAGCCCTATCTCTAGTGCCAATCTAGATACGAGTGCAGCGGCTACGTATGTAGAACAAACAGGTAATAGCCAAAATAGTATAAGCAGCAATACCCAAAGTACCGAGCTGGCAAAGCCTAACGCCTCAGATGCGGACATGTTAGATGCTATCCATGCCAGCCCTGCCGCGCATCACTTGGCAGAAAATGGCAGCCTAAAACGCGAGCAGGTTCGCACTCGAAATCAAAGAAACGACTTGCTGATACGTGTGTTCTTATTGGTTATTGCCGTTGCTGCACTAGCGCTGGCAGCATGGGCGTTGTTAATCAAACCCAACAGCGAGATACCTGTTGAGCCCGTGGCTGTTGTACCTGCTGTACCACCGCCCATACCGGAACCGCCCGTGCAGACAACGCCTATTGAGCTTATCATAGGTGTTGATAATACTGGCAACCTATACACCTGTAGCGGGACAGTTGGTGACGCAGCATTACAAAGCACGATACAACAGGCGGTCAATACAAGCTTTGGGGAGCAGGCAAGTATTTGCGAGTTGGCGATACAGGAGGGTAAATCCACCAGTATCACCAATATGCCGACAGATATCATCCCTAACGTCCTAACCATGCTTAGATCGACACCATTTGCTCGTCTTCAACTGCAAAATGATCGACTCATACTAGACGCGCCAGATAGCATAATGTTGCAGCAATTGGTGGAAAATGTACGTAGTCTAGTACCGGCCATGGCAATCGATAGCAATGCACCCTTGCCACTTCCTAATAGTGTTGGCAATGGCGATATGACAAATGGTGTGGCAGGCATGAATGGGCCAAATAATCAGTTTGAGAATGGCGCTAACGCTAATAATCAATATAACAATGACGGTCTAAATAGTACAAATGGAGATTACCAAGCCGCAGATGATGACACTGGTGATCGTGTGATACCTGCTCCTTTACCCAATAACAATAACGGCTTTAGCAACACTCCCAATAATATGCCAGCGAACGTGTCGAGTAACATTCCTAACAACCTACCTTCAAATAATAGAACGACCAGACCGCCGGGTCCATTCTCACAATCAGAAGTGGATGAGATGGCAAGTACGATCATTATGGCTGAACCTGCACAAGTGAGGCAGTGAGCGCTGTGATTAATGATGGAAATATTACTTAATGTAGCATTTGTACAACAACGCATCGACTGTGATGGTTCTATTAATGCTCTTATAATATCTATCATTAAGTAAGGTTATAGACTAGAACAGCATGAAATGAGCATTATTAGTCTATTCTTATTACTATTTTAAAATGAGAACATACCCAAATAAAAATTAAAGGGAGAATTATATGATGGATATCATCAGTCATTTGACACGCACGGTCAGTCCAGCAGTGTTAGAGGAGGGCAGTAGCCCAGCGAAAAAGAATCTACTTGAGCAGTTTTATGCTATTTTTGCGACTCGACTCGCAGATGGTAGCACTTATGATCGTTTTGCTCATGAGACTATCGCCCGTGATGACAATGCTTTTTATGATCGGGTTTGGGAAGAAGGCGGGCAGCGTGACCAGATCTCTCGTGAGCTGGCAAGTCAGCACGATGTAGATGTGACGGACTCACGTGGCCTGATTGCCATGGCAGCGCCGCTTGCCTTTCACGAAATCAAAAGTTTGGCCGGTGCCACCCCTGTGCCGCAGTTTTTGCATGACAATCTGGGTAGTTATCAGCATCATGTGCCTGCATGGGCAGCGGCAGTTTTGCCTGCCAGCGCACTGGCTGCTACGCCGGCAGGCGTACCGATTTCTGATACTGTGAGCACGGCCCCTTTACAACGTACAGAAGAGCCGCAAGGTAGCTTTATGAAGGCACTGCTACCGATTATTGGCTTGATTATATTGGGTGCATTAGTTTGGGCGTTACTCAGAGGCTGTCAAGAAAATCCTGAACCTGTAGCCACACCAGCGGCGGCTGTAGCGCAGCAAGTGGCGCAAGGTAATGAGTCAGGTGCAGCGATAGCGGATATTCAGCCGGCATCGTTGCGTATCGCTACAGGTGAAAATAGACAGTTGTATGCCTGTAACCTAAGCGTCGGTGATGAGACCTTACAGACCAATGTGATGAATGTTTTGACCAGTGTGTTTGGTGATGAGGCCAATAAATGCCGTGCGGATGTTGATGACAGCTTTGCAACAGACATGCCTGCAGCGGCTCAACTGGCAACGATATTGCCTATTATCAAAAACACGCCAAATGCGAGTATGATTATTAAAGGCGATACCATCACGGTCAATGCCCCTGATCAGGCCGCACTTGATAAGTTGATAGCTGACTTACAAGCGGCTGCACCTGCGATGACGGTACAAGCAGAAGGCCCGCTAGATTTGCAAGGTGAGATCGATGATAGCTTGGCTGCTGCAGATGTTGCCATGAATAATCTGGGTGAAAATCCAGATCCACGTGATGTGGCTCGTGCGCTGAGTATCCAAGTTATCAACTTTAAAGTGGATGAGGCAGTGATTCCAGATGTAAACAAAGCATTTTTAGATCGTGCGACAAAAATTATCACCGAAGTTCCTGATATGAAGCTTATGATTATCGGCCACACAGACAGTCAAGCGTCTGATGCTTATAACCTGAAGCTATCACAAGAGCGTGCTGATTCAGTAAAAGCTTATTTGGTCTCTAAAGGTATTGATGCAAGTAAATTGGTGACCAAAGGCATGGGTGAGTCAGAACCTGTAGCAGATAACTCAACAGAACAGGGCCGCTTTCGTAACCGCCGTATTGAGTTTGTGGTCAATGAAGAGGTTGTCGGTGCAAACGATGGTATGACCATCAACAGTGATTCACTTGACCCTGATGTAAACCCATTAGATAGCAATAATGATGACTTGCTACCAGATGGTGATGACACAACGTTAGCCAATTAATCCATAGTACGCTTTGAGAACCTATTTATGACACATTGACTCTAATAGCATTTAATAATAAAAACCGCACCTTGTTAAGGTGCGGTTTTTTATTAAGTGGACTGGATGAGGGTATGTCATCAGTTAATATAGTCAAAGAAATCTAAAACAGCTACAAGGCAGCCGACCGCAGATTGTACATATAGTACCTTTAGGGAGGGTAACACCGTAGCGGTTTAGTAGTTCGCTGACTATACATCAACATATTTACCCATTACTTGTAAGCAGTGGGATCTCTTGGCTCATGATGCTCTGCCGTAATCGTAGTCTCAGATGGATCATCAAAAAAAGTCTGCGTGATGTTCTGCTTCGCTTGTTGCCAGTAGTCAAACTGCTGACACGTAGACTCAAGGTCACCCTGCCACTTTGGTATCTTGCCACACATGGTTTTGATGCGTTTTTGATTGGGGTACGGTAATTCTTGAGCAGCGGCGGCCGCTTCATGAGCAGCAATGCGATCGTTACATACCAGCGCAATATCGCAGCCTGCTCCGATGGCTGCTTTGACCCGCGCACTGACATCACCAGCCGCTTTTGCACCTGCCATGGACAGATCATCAGAGAATAAGACACCGTTAAATTGCAGCTGCTCGCGAATGATGTCTTTTAGCCAAATTTTAGAGAATCCTGCTGGCTTATCATCCACTTGTGAAAAAATAACATGTGCTGGCATCAGTGCGTCAAGCCACGGCAGCGTCTGTGCAAAGGGCTGCATATCGCTATTGATAATTTCATCCAAACCGCGCGTATCGATGGCTTCTGACACATGAGAATCAGGCGCGATAGCACCATGACCGGGGAAGTGCTTGCCCGTAGTTGCCATGCCAGCCGCTTTCATACCTCGCATAAACTGTGTGGCCAATGCGGTAATGGCTGGCAGCTCATGATGAAAACTACGGTCACCAATTACTTGGCTGATGCCATCTCTGTCTAGCACTGGCGCAAAGCTCAAATCGATACCAACAGCCAATACCTCAGCGGCCATCAGATAGCCACAATCATAAGCACAATTGAGTGCTCGGCTTGGGTCTGTATTGAACAATTCGCCCAATCGACCCATCGCAGGCAACGCTGTGAATCCTTGGCGCAGTCTTGCGACGCGTCCGCCTTCTTGATCGACACCAATGAGTATGTCGGGGTTGTGATAGCGTATATCATCACACAGAGCTCGCACTTGAGCGGCATCGGTCACATTACGACCAAACAGTATTACCCCGCCGACCTGTGCTTGTTTAATCAAACTGATATCTTCAGCCGTCAGCGCAGTACTATCAATATCTATCATTAAGACGCCGTACATCGCGTAATCCTTATTATGTTATACAGTGTTATATGGCGAATGGAGGGTGTTGAAAAACTGTTCGCCATTATCAAAAAATTGCCTTTATAGAGATATGCTGGTTATGACAGCTATTATGACAGCTATTATGAGCCGAGCATAATAAGGCAGATTATGACGTTAAAATAAACATAGTTCGTTCGGCATGAGATTGGTACGTTAACACCTATATGCAGTTGGTATAAATGCCTAGTGCCTGATATTTGTCAGCGTGATGGAGGCTCACGCACATTCGTGCCAATGGCCGTGTGAGTACTACTATCTCTATTTTAAAATGGATGAACGATATCAAATTTACGTCCAGAACACCTATGTCTCTTATGTAATAAAAATAATAGAAAGTTTGGTATGTGCAGGCGTAGCGTGTAATATTGCTTATACAGTTTGAGACAGTTCGACGTTTACGCGCATGCTAGTATTGATTGATTTTTGACTATATATCAGCATCTAATAATAGTAATTGAACGCTCAGAGATCATGAAATAAAGCACTATGACCGCCAAGCATTGATAAAGAGTAGACAGCATTTTTGGACAATCGTGAACATCGCCATCTTTAATCTAAATAAAACCAATAATACAATCCATTTTAATTAACTAGGTATATATGATGAAAAAACAACCAGCACAGTGGTTACTCAGCGCAGCATCCGTGGGCATCGCTGGTATTATCCTGACCCAGAGTTATGGTACAGCGGTAGCAGAAACCAATACTGGGGAATTTATACAGACACCAGAACAAAAAGTCACCACGCGCCAAGTTGCCGCTTTGTTGGATCGTAGTCATTATCTCAATCAGTCACTAGACAGTAAAACTGGCAGTGAAATACTCTCTATGTATATCGACAGTCTGGACCCAAACCATACGTTGTTTTTGCAGTCAGATGTGGATGAGCTTAAGAAAAAATACGCCGATGATTTTGGCGCCCGTCTCAAACAAGGTGATTTGTCTGCAGGGGTAGAGGTATTTAACCGTTATCGTAAACGCTCAAATGAGTACTTTGCGATGGCAACCAAGATGCTCAAAACAGATATTAAGTTGACGGGCGATGAGACCATCATCCTTGATCGCGAAAAGCTCAATCATTTTAAGACCAAAAAAGAGCAACGTGACTACTGGGCGCGTCAGTTGAAGTTCCAACTGATCAGTATCACACTGGGTCAAGAAGACGAAAAAGCCAAAGAAAAAGTTTTTTTAAGCAATCCAGATATCACGCGTGGGCAGGATTTAGTCCGCAATGATGAGCGTACGCCAAGTGAGATTTTGCAAAATCGTTTGTCACGCCAGCAAGAGCAGTTTAAGCGTCTCAAAGATGACGAAGTCATGGAGACCGTTCTAAACACGGCCATGCTGACTTACGATCCGCATAGTAACTACTATGCACCGATTCAAGCGACAGAACTGCAGATTCAATCTAGCCTACAACTAGAAGGCATCGGTGTCTCTATTCGTCCTGATCGTAAAAACCCAGACTATACTCGTATTGTAACCTTAGTAGATGGCGGCCCAGCAGCCAAGTCTGGTCAAATCAAACCGAATGATTTGATTGTGGGTATCGCCAAAGACGGCGAGACTATGACCGATGTGGTGGGTTGGTCTACGCGTGAGATTGTCAGCTTGATTCGTGGCAAACGCGGTACTTCAGTGACGCTCAAATTGCGTCAGCCAAATACCCCAGACGCCAGTGCCCGTACGGTCACCGTGGTGCGTGACATTATTCAACAAGAAGAGTCAGGGGTGACCCAGCGCGTCGTAGAAGTACAACGCCCCAATATCGATAAAACACCGAAGCGTATCGGTGTATTAGAGATACCCAGCTTTTATTTGAACTACCGTGCCCGCCGCAATGGTGAAGACTACCGTAGTGTCAGTATCGATACTGAAAAAGCCCTAAAAGAATTGAACAAAAAGAACATTGATGGCTTGGTGGTTGATCTGCGCAATAACCCAGGTGGCTCGTTAGATGAGGTTGCCAAAATGCTGGGCTTCTTTATTAAGAGTGGCCCATTGGTACAAATTCGTGACAATCGAGGCAATATTCAAGTCTATCGCGACAATGATGGCGGTGAGCAGCTCTATAACGGTAAGGTGACTGTCATCACAAACTTGGCCTCAGCCTCAGCCAGCGAAATATTTGCCGCGGCTATCCAAGATTATGGTAGAGGGCTGGTCGTTGGTAGCACCACAACAGGCAAGGGCTCTGCCCAAATCCAGCTCGATAGTTTGGCCTTGGGTTCTGCCACGTTGACTCAGCGCAAGTTTTATCGTATCACTGGTGGTAGCACGCAAAATAAAGGCGTTGTCCCAGATGTCGAGCTGGTCAATATCTACGATGACGCCACCTTCGGTGAGCGCGCTCAGAAAAACGCGTTACCTTGGGACACTATTAAAACCTCGCCTTATAAGCCTGAAGGCAAGTTTACCAGTGATACCTTGGCGACACTCAATCAGCAATCTAAAATCCGTCAAGAAAAGAGCCCACAGTTTACGTACTTATCAACGCTCAATGACATACGTAATATGGACGATGAGAAAAAACCAGTTCCCTTAGATATCAATAGTCGCCGTGCTAAGATGCAGCTGATTGAAAAGCGCTCATTGGAAGCTGAGAACAAACGCCTGATAGCGACTGGAGAGCGCCCATACTCTAATTGGAACACTTATCAAGCTGCGATGGATGCTAAGTTTGAAGAGCGCAGTCGTATGAAAGAGTCTGAGCGTCCAGAGTTACCAGAAGACGAAGCATTTATTACTGAAGCCGCTTATATCATGCTGAGCGCTGACCCTCTAAGACCAGTCAGTCCTGAAGAAAAGCTGGCACAAAGCGGATCATAAGAGTACTTTTCAATAGGGTGCTTTGCAATCCATGTAAGCATATGCTTACATGGATTGACGTTAACACCTCTTACCTACAACGCGTCAATCTGCGATTATAACTGTACGGCACGATTGAACGAAACGGTTCATTGATACTAGGGATTGGTATCGTACGGGTCGCACTAGGGATAAGTGGTTTGCTGATTAAGGATAATAAGGCTGGATGCCTGTCAGTTATGAGATACCCCGGGATTAGGTATCACGTAACGCTAACATGGATGGTTAGTAATAAAAGCCGCATGACGCTTGTCGTTATGCGGCTTTGTTACGTCTGGGTGTTAGGACAGGCCATAGTAATCTGTTAAAAATGAACTGACCGCATGGCTCTCATTAAATGAATGACAAATCGCTAATGACCGACCTCTAATGATAGTTGGTCAAATATTTAATGATTAATTGATGATAAGCTACTCGTTTGCTATACCCATATTCAAGCCATTCATAATCATCCATAAAGAAAAGCAATCCGCTATTAAAGCGCATAAAAAAGGCTCAGTAGATATCTCTACTGAGCCTTTGATCAAATAAAGGAATCAATCGTCATCCATTACTCAATCATTTCACTATACTCTAAAAAGAGATTAGTGCTCAACGCCACCTGCACCATGTACATGGCCGTGGTTTAATTCGTCTTCAGTTGCTGCACGTACTTCTTGGATTTCAACGTCAAAAGTCAAGCGCTTACCAGCCAATGGATGGTTTGCATCAACAGTGACTTCTTGATCGTTTACATCAGTAACGGTTACCAACATTACTTGGCCACCAGCCTCTGACTGAAACTGCATACCAGGCTGGATATCTTCAACGCCTTGGAAGTTATCACGTGGTACATGCTGTACTGCTTGCTCTTGGTATTCGCCGTAGCCATCAGCAGGCTCAACAACGGCATTAACTCTTTCGCCAGCAGATTTGCCTTCTAGTTGTGATTCTAGACCTGGGATGATGTTGCTGTGACCATGTAGGTACGCTAGTGGCTGACCTTCTGGTGACTGGTCAAGTACATTGCCTTCGTCGTCTTTTAGCGTGTAATTGAATTTGACGGCAGTGTCTTTTGCGATAGTAGTCATAAAATATCCTAAATATATCGATGTAAAAAATTAAATGTGGTTGCAATAAACCTAAAAAAGCCAATCAGCAAGCCAAATAGCCATATCATTAGTCAATTATCATCAGTTTATTAAAGTAACTGTAGCAGTTAGCATCTTTAATTGAGATGGCTCACATAACTTTCAAGGCAAAAAACATAAAAAAATCTAATTAATGCGACAATTTACAATAATAGCTGCTATTTTCTATAGTCAGTTGATAGCTACTGGCTATTTAGGGTTCATAAGTTGTGTTTCTAAGAAACCACTTTTACCATAACGATAAAAATAAGGATGAGAAAGACGATGACTTCATTTGATAAGACGACCGATCATCAGTCAACGAGCGATGTCTCAATCAGCCACGATGACGCACGCATTAATACGATGAGCCATATCTACTACCAATTCGATTTTGCCCGCTTTGTTGAGCATTTGATTGATGTGTCACTGAGTTTTATGGCGACCACTGACGCGCCGCAGCTTTGGTTGCCAGCGTGGATACCGGGCAGTTATTTGATGCGCGAGTTTGCCCGAAATATCACGGCGGTTCACTATCGAATCACAGATGAAAACAAACAGTCTGACATTTATCGCGCGCAAAAATTGGATAAGCATACGTGGCAGCTGCCTGCGGTCAGTGCAGGGCAAACGGTGGTCGTTGAATACGAAGTCTACTGTTATGATCTGTCGGTGCGTACAGCCTACGTAGATCAGCAGCGTCTATATGGCAACTTTACCTCACTGGCATTTGCCATCGACGGGCAAGAGCACTCACCAGTAGGGGTTGGCTTGATTGTGCCAGACGCATTTATGGCAGACAAAGAGGACAGTAATGTACTGCTAGCCTGCGGCTTAGAATCTACTCACATGCATTTTGATAGTGAGCTGGCGAACGAGCAGCAAACGGGTAGCCAGCACAGTTATGAGTTACAAGCAGACAATTATCATGAGCTGATCGATTATCCTTTTGAAATCGCAGAGCAGCAAAAATTTGATTTTATTATTAAGAGTAATGAGCATCAAAAACTGCAACACCACTTTTATCTGTCAGGTAAGCATAGCGCTAATATGGGCAGGCTACAGCAAGATGTGACTAAAATTTGTCAGACTTACCTGAACTGGTTGGGTGATGCCCCATTTGACGATTATACTTTTATGACGTTTGCCAGCGGTCAGGATTATGGTGGCCTTGAGCATATCAATTCGACCAGTCTGATTACGCCGCGCCGCGACTTACCAAATGCTGATGAACCAAAAATACCGAGTACAGACTATCAGCGATTTTTGGGTCTGTGTAGTCATGAATACTTTCACTCATGGTGGGTCAAAACGGTCCGCCCAGATGTCATGATCGATGTTGATTTGCGCCGTGAGGCATTTACACCATTGCTGTGGGTGTTTGAAGGCTTTACCTCTTATATCGATGATTTTATGCTGCAAGCATCGGGCGTGATTGATAAGCCAAGCTATCTAAAACTGTTGGCTGAACAAATCAATCGCTACTATCAAACACCGGGGCGTGCGTATCAAAGCGTTGCAGAGTCCAGCTTTGATGCTTGGATTAAGCTGTACCGGACTGATGAAAATACCGGTAATGCAGGTATCAGCTATTATAATAAAGGCGCGCTCGTAGCACTTTGTCTGGATTTGATTTTGCTAAAAAATACTAATGGTCGCTATCGTTTGTTTGATGTGGTCAAAGCCTTTTATGATAAGGCCAAGCAAAATGACAGCAAGCGCATAGGTATAAATAGCACTGATATGGGCGCCGTGATTGGGCAGTTTATGCCAGTGGCAGAGTGGGAGGATTTTGAACACCGTTATGTCAATGGCATTGAAGAGCTGCCTATTGAATCACTACTGATCGCAAACGGTGTCAAAATCCAGTCAAGTACAAAAGAGACAGCCAATAAGCATACACCATGGGGGATGCGCTGTAATGATACCCCTGCTGGACTCAAAATCAACCGGGTGATGCGTAATAGTGTGGCTGCCAGAGCGGGTATTTCAGCGCATGATGTCATTATTGCGATTGATGGTATAAAAGCCGATACCAAACAGTTAGCGGCACTGAGTCATACAAAACGAGCGGTTGATTGTCACTTGTTTCGCCGTGATGAGCTAATGCGTGTGCAGGTACAGCCGAGCACAATCACCGAGGAAAAACGCCAAGACCATATGGGGCGAGAGCACAGTCATGATGACTCATCTCCTTATAAAGTCAGTCTACGTTTGGCAAAAGCCGATAAAGGAGTAGAGAATAAAGAAGATGGTCTACAAGGACAGGCAGGGTGGGAGACGTGGCTCAATGTGATGACGCGTCCACTATCATAAAGGCCATCGTCTAAGATAAAAAATATCATTAAAAAAACCCCTTAACAGGCCATAAAGCTTGTTAAGGGGTTTTGTTTTTAGAGGTTCCAATCATGGCAATCAGGTTTTACTTTGCAGTAGCGTCAATCTTTACATCGTCATTTTTAGCATTGTCATTTTTAACATCACTATCTGGAACTGCTGTGTGTTTAGTATTATCCATCTTCTGATGCGCGGCGATCCAATTTTTCATCAAATCAATCTCAGTCTGCTGAGTATCGATGACATTTTGTGCCAATACGCGCATTTCTTCATCAGTTCCATATATGAGCTGAGTTGTTGCCATATTTACAGCAGCAATATGATGCGGCAACATACCGCGTGCAAACGCCATATCAGCAATAGGATCAGCAACACCCAATGTCATCTCACCATGCATGTCACTCATGCCTTTGGCATAGGCCTGCTGCATCGCCTCAGTATTGGGTTTGGGTTTGGCAGCGTCAGGGTGGCTGGCTAGCCATTTATTCAAAACATCAATTTCAGCTTGCTGCGCTGTGATAATGTCTTGGGCAAGTTGGCGCATGGCGTCATCAGTGCCATATTTTAGCTCGATTTTTGCCATATCCACTGCACCGCGATGATGCCCTAGCATGCCTTTAGCAAAAGCTGTGTCAGGGTCATTATAATTCATGCCAACCATCATCTCATCGTGCATCTGGCTCATCGATTTGGTGTAGTCTCTGAGCATGTCAGACGTTTTAGATTCATCAGCGACATTGCCACTGTCTGTGAGCGTATCAGTATCTGTACTATTATGCTCGCTATGGGACATATCAGTGACAGGCGTCGTGGCCTCTTCTACAGGTGCTGATTGATTGCTCTCTGTCATTGGCTGACACGCACTCAATATAAGCGCCGCAGAGATGCTAGTGGCTAATAATACCAAACGATGAGAAGCAATCATGACATATCCCTATTATAAAGAACCAAACGATAAATGGATCAAACCCATGGTAATAACTGATGACTGTACATAACCAATGACGTGCTGAATCTTAGCAGATAAACCTTACTCATTCGAGACACGATGTTTAATGACTCGTAGTTTAATCAGTCTTAGTCTATTTATTTTATAACAAATACCTATACGGTTCATCCAACAATGATGAGTTATAACTCACTGAGAGATACCCAACTGCTGATAGTGCTCGCTATTGAGTTCAATGTTTACAGACTCACCAACGGCTAAATCACCCAGCTCAAACCCTGCCACTGACCAGCGTATCAGACGAAGACAAGGCAGACCAACATGAGCGGTCATACGCCTGACTTGACGGTTTTTACCTTCATAAATCGTCAGCATAAGCCACGACGTTGGTATGTTTTTGCGCTCACGAATAGGCGGGTCACGCTGCCATAAGTCCACAGGCAAATCAGCTTCCTCTACCACGACGGCAGTTGCAGGCAATGTCTTACCATCTTTTAGGGCAACACCAGTCGCAAGCTCGTGAAGCTGCGCCGCCGTTACTACGCCTTCCACTTGTGCTAAGTAGGTCTTTGCTTGTTTACGCTTGTTTTTTGCAAAACCAGCAGCAGAGGGCGGCTGAGTAATGGCTTTGTTGACTCGTCCATCATTGGTCAACATCAATAAGCCCTCTGATGTGGCATCGAGTCTACCTGCCACTCGCAATGACTTATCTGTAAAATACTCAGATAGCGTAGTGTGATCATTATTACTGTCGTCTCGGAACTGGCTTTGCACGCCATAAGGCTTGTTAAATAAGACGAGACTAGAGGTCGGCATAAGCGGAAATTTCCTAAATATAAGTGAGTCAGTTTTTCTGGTTATCTGATAGCTATCAGGATTGAAGTATGGCTCATTTTTTTATAATTTTTTTGATGAAGCCTACAAGCTATTATAAAGTGTTTTTTGATGATTCGCAGGTTCTCTCATGCTGTCTAATAAGCTGATGCTAACAGATTACTAGAAATGGGCTAGGCAGAAGTAGCTAATTTTATGATCACATTAAAGACAATAAGCCGATCATGACTTTATGCAAAACCAATATCTTAGTATGAAAACTATAAATATGCATACCATAAAAAAACACCTCAACGTCCTAAGACTATTGAGGTGTTTTCTTTGCTCTAAATTAATTTGATCGCCTTGATGTAAAAACAAGAAGACAATCAAATATAATCACATCAGCAAGCTATCTAAACAAACTACAACGATGCCAATGCTTCGTTAAATAGCACGCTTGGACGCATGACTTGCTCAGCGATTTTTTCATCAGCTAAGTAATAGCCTTTGATATCGACTGACTTGCCTTGAGCCTCATTGAACTGTTTCATGATAGCGGCTTCGTTGTCTTGCAGAGTTTGTGCAAGCGCTTTGAATTTGGCTTTTAGATCTGCATCTTCGTCTTGCGCCGCTAGCGCTTCAGCCCAGTACATAGCTAGGTAGAAGTGACTGCCACGGTTGTCAATTTCACCGGTTTTACGTGATGGTGATTTGTTATTCAACAGCAGTGTTTCAGTAGCTTTGTCTAACGTATCAGCCAGTACTTTGGCTTTGGCATTTTTGTCGTTCTCGGCCAAATGCTCCAACGAGACGGTCAGGGCCAAGAATTCACCGAGTGAATCCCAACGCAAGTGATTCTCTTCGATGAGCTGCTCAACGTGCTTTGGTGCAGAACCGCCCGCACCAGTTTCAAACAAACCGCCGCCCTTCATTAGTGGTACAACCGATAACATCTTGGCACTGGTACCTAGCTCTAGGATAGGGAACAAATCAGTGAGGTAATCACGCAAGATGTTACCAGTCGCAGAGATAGTATCAAGGCCACGAGCGACACGCTCTAGGGTATAACGCATGGCGCGAACCTGAGACATAATTTCGATACGTAAGCCTTCAGTATCATGATCTTTTAGATACAGTTTAACTTTTTTGATCAGCTCGTTCTCATGTGGACGGTATGGGTCTAACCAGAAGATCACAGGCGTATCTGATTCACGAGCACGGCGTACAGCCAGTTTCACCCAATCTTGGATAGGCTCGTCTTTGACCTGACACATGCGCCAGATATCACCTTTTTCAACACGTTTTTCGAGTAATACTTCATCAGTATCAACATCGACAATACGGGCAATACCAGCATTACTAGATTCAAACGTTTTATCGTGTGAACCATACTCTTCAGCTTTTTGAGCCATTAGGCCAACGTTAGGAACGGTACCCATTGTCTTTGGATCAAAGTTACCATGCCATTTACAGAAATTGATCATTTCTTGGTAAATACGAGCAAAGGTAGACTCTGGCATGACCGCTTTACAATCATATAGTTTGCCATCAGCGCCCCACATTTTACCGCCATTACGAATCATAGCAGGCATCGACGCATCGACGATAATGTCGCTTGGCGAATGGAAGTTGGTAATACCTTTTGATGAGTCAACCATGGCCAGACGTGGACGATGCTCTTGACACGCATGCAAGTCGCGCTCAATCTCTTCACGCTGAGAGGCTGGCAAAGTGGCAATTTTGTCATACAAGTCAGCCATACCGTTATTGACATTGATGCCCAATTCTTCAAACGTAGCGCCATGTTTTTCAAAGGCTTCTTTGTAATAGATACGAACGGCGTGACCAAAGACGATAGGATGCGACACTTTCATCATGGTGGCTTTTACATGTAGTGAGAACAAGATACCAGCTTCGCGGCAATCTTCCATTTCAGTCTCATAAAACTCTAGCAATGCTTGTTTGCTCATCACCATTAGATCGATGACTTCTTTATCTAGCAAGGCAATTTTAGGTTTTAATACTTTTTGGGTACCATCATCCAGTAACAACTCCATACGTACGGTACGGGCTTTGTCTAACGTGATAGATTGCTCGCCATCATAGAAGTCGCCGCCATGCATGTGTGACACGTGCGTGCTTGACCACTGTTTCCATTCACCCATTGAATGCGGGTGTTTACGGGCAAAGTTTTTTACCGCTTTTGGTGCACGGCGATCTGAGTTGCCTTCACGTAGCACTGGGTTGACTGAACTGCCTAAGCTTTTGCCATAACGCTTACGCAGCTCTTTTTCTTCATCAGTCTGTGGATCTTCTGGAAAATCAGGTAGCGCAAAGCCTTTGCTTTGTAGTTCTTTGATAGCGGCTTTTAGCTGCTGTACAGAGGCACTGATGTTTGGCAATTTGATGATGTTGGTGTTTGGGTCTTGCGTCAGACGACCAAGCTCAGCCAAGTTGTCCGGAACACGTTGCTCTTCGGTCAAGTATTCAGGGAATTCTGCCAAGATACGCGCAGCAACAGAGATGTCGCTGGTTTCAACTTCGACGCCTGCAGTTTTGGTGAAGGCTTCTACAATCGGTAAAAACGACAGAGTCGCCAGCGCTGGGGCTTCGTCAGTTTTTGTATAAATAATTTTTGACATATTAGTATAATCTTCCTTTAGGCTGTAGTGAATAATAAAGCTCAGAGATAGTGTCGAATATGGGTCAATGATACTATGCAGTAATGAATGATACGCTTATATCAAGTACATCACATGTATCTTTTGAGAGATATTGAGACTGATAATACATTTTGTTTTTCTAATATTTATTACAATGACATTGTAAAATGGTAAGCCAATGCTCTATATCAGAGTGACTTAAAACGGGTCATTGAAGGCATATTATAATCAATCCATGATAAATCCGATAGGATGTCAATCGTATACCATGAACTAAGTATACTGTTTTAGCTTATATCCTATGGTTTCTAATTATATTAAGCTAATAACAACCTTATTCTAACAGTCATCGGCTTGGATATCATCTTTTCCATACAACTACTGTCGTTTCATTGGTTTTTATAATGAGATGGAAAATAGGATATAAGCATCATCATAAAACACAGCCACCTATATTATAGTAGGTGGTTTTTTATTGCATATAGATGAATTTTTGCAAATTGTGACAGCAAACTATCAAAAATTTGTTAGGCTAGGTCATTAATCAATCGGTTATCGATAAATATATAGCGACTATAATAATGACAAAAAGTATGCGTTTAGAATATTCGCTGATTAATGATACCAGCTGGCAGAGTCAGGCTGAGTGGCATACCCCAGATACCCCTTTTATGTCGTTTGCATTTTGGCAAGCGTTGGCGGATACCGGTGCTATTGGTGAGCAAGCAGGATGGCTACCGATATTTATCTTGGTCCACCGGGTCGCTGACTATGCTGATAGTGAAAATAGCGCCGATAACTTAATAGACAGTGTCGCGGAAAACGTATTGCAACCTGTGGCCGTGATGCCCGTATTTATAAAAGGTCATCATCGCGGGGAGTTTGTGTTTGATCATGCGTGGGCGGAAGCTTACGCACGCTACGGCGTGGACTATTATCCGCGATTAGTCACCAGCGTACCCTATACGCCGATTACTGGTCAGCGTCTGTGGTTGGCGAAAGGGGAGACGTTAAATGAAGATATCCTCAAAACTGCCATCGCAGGTGTCGATGATATCGCACAACAAGTGGGTGCCTCAAGCTGGCATGGACTGTTTGTCACGCCTGAGCTGGCATCTGTTGCGACCAGCTCTATGCCGACTGAAGTTGATGTAGCGCTGGCGATAGCTGCACAAGAGCGCGGCGCAGAATCTGCGCCTATTGAGATGCCAATACTTGAGCGTCAAGGCTGTCAGTTCTTATGGCAAAATAAAGATTTACCGAATGATAGTCAGCCGTTTGCAGATTTTGATGCATTTTTGATGACGCTAAGAGCCAAAAAACGCAAAACCATTCGAGCTGAGCGCCGTAAGGTGGCAGAACAGGGCATCGTATGCCAGCGTAAGTGTGGATCGGATATTACTGATGCTGATTGGAAAGCGTTTTATCACTGTTATGTAATGACATATGCAGTACGCGGACAGCAGCCTTATCTGACGATAGACTTTTTTATGGCATTGGCAGAGAGCCTGTCTGCGCATATAATGCTCGCGCAGGCACTCGATGCGAGTGGAGAGATCATCGCTAGTAGTCTGTTCTTATATGATAAGCCTGATAGCGACAATGGTGATGGTGATGGTGTTGATAATAATGCCACCTTATATGGTCGTTATTGGGGGGCGCTGGGTGAGTATGACAGTTTGCATTTTGAGCTGTGCTACTATCAAGGGCTTGAGTTTGCTATTGAGCAAGGGCTTAAGTCCTTTGATCCCGGTACGCAAGGCGAGCATAAACTGGTACGTGGTTTTATTCCAACGACGACACACTCGCTGCACCGTATCTATGATCCACGTTTTGTACCGGCGATTGGTGATTTTTGTGCTAGAGATCGTGAGCATATGGCACAGTATCGTCAGCAGGCATTTGAGGCATTGCCTTTTAATGCGGACAATATGCCGGATTTCGATGTGAACCATTAGTCTTTTGATATAAACAATGAGTGCCAGCTTCTCTTATTTAATACTTCATAATTAGCCGTTAACTATGTCCAGTACTCAACCCTCTTGCTTTAACCCTCTGTCACCTCCGACTGAACTGCTGCCTTGGCTCAATGCTGAAGGCTCTCTCACTGCTATATTAGAGGACAGAGCAGGGCAGCCACTGCGTGTCAAACGCAGCTTTGAGGGCTATCGACGACTGAGCTTAGTACAAAAAAAGCAACTGGGCTTGCAAGGTAGGATGCTGGGTCGTCCGATGCTGGCATGGGTGCGTGAAGTAGAGCTATATGGCTGTGATGAAGCGCCATGGGTGCAAGCGCAAAGTGTGTTCCCGCTGCCCAGTTTGCAAGGGAGCGCGCGTCGTCTGCAGCAACTCAAAGGCACACCGATTGGCTACGTGTTATTTAAGCGCCGCCGAACACTACCCAATCAGCGTTTTATAAGTCACACGAGAGAAGGTTGGCAACGGCAAACGCGTTATGATTGGTATGGCCGCCAGATAATGATTAGCGAAACGTTCCTGCCAGCGTTTTTATCTAGCGACCTATAAAAATATTTAATGTCAACATTCACATAAAATAGCATGGAAACCAGAATTTAAAGAGGATAAATCCTTTATTTTATTGGCTATTTATCTGCGTTATAGGGCCATTTAATTCCCTCATCTTAAGGTGAGGTTTTTTTGCGTTCGCAGCACAATTTTTCATGTTACACTTAATCTTTCGCAGTGATATCGATGCAAATGTATATCGGTTTTATTGACGAATCAGTCAAGTTAATAGCAGGCCACTCGCCTGTGTTTGTTCTTATTTTACTCTTTGCTAATAGACGCCATTCACAATAATGGTCATACCATAAAATAGATGGTAGAAAGACAACAGATTGTAGAAAAACAGAGTGCAGAGGTATCAAACATATCTCGAGCGACGTTGACGCAGTAGTTGTATTATTGTGGGCAGGCTATCAGCTTCTTTTCAATGACATTTTTTCAATGACAGTCACTACTTAGGACATCACTATGTTTAAAGATATTTCTATCAAAGATTTTGATCCAGTACTTGCTGAAGCAATGGCCGCAGAAAGCGTTCGTCAAGAAAACCATATCGAATTGATCGCGTCTGAAAACTACTGCTCACAAGCAGTGATGGAAGCGCAAGGTACTGACCTTACTAACAAGTATGCAGAAGGCTATCCTGGCAAGCGTTACTACGGTGGCTGTGAGCATGTAGATGTCGTTGAACAATTGGCCATTGACCGTGCAAAAGAATTGTTCGGTGCTGAGTACGTCAACGTTCAGCCGCATTCTGGTAGCCAAGCAAACTCTGCGGTATTTTTAGCATTGCTAGAAGCCAATGACACGGTATTGGGCATGAGCCTAGATGCTGGTGGTCACTTAACGCATGGCGCGCACATCAACTTTTCAGGCCTGAACTACAACGCCGTACAGTATGGTTTGGTAGATGGCACTGGTCTTATTGATTATGACCAAGTAGATGCTCTAGCGCGTGAGCATAAGCCTAAAATGATTATTGCTGGTTTTTCGGCATACTCACAAGTGGTCGATTGGCAGCGTTTCCGTGACATCGCGGACGAAGTAGGCGCGTATCTATTGGTTGATATGGCACACGTTGCAGGCCTAGTTGCTGGTGGCGTTTATCCAAACCCAGTACCTTTCGCTGATGTAGTGACTACGACCACGCACAAAACCCTACGTGGCCCACGTTCAGGTATGATCTTGGCGCGTGATGAAGTGCTGGCCAAGAAACTAAACTCTGCCGTATTCCCGGGTAACCAAGGTGGCCCGTTGATGCATGTCATCGCGGCAAAAGCAGTTTGCTTTAAAGAAGCATTAGAAGCCAACTTCTCTACTTATCAGCAGCAAGTGGTTAAAAATGCTAAAGCGATGGCGAAAGTCGTTCAAGATCGTGGCTATGAAGTTATCTCTGGTGGTACTGAAAACCATCTCATGCTGATCAGCCTCGTTAAGCAAGAAATGACGGGTAAAGAAGCCGATAAATGGCTTGGCGACGCTCACATCACTGTGAATAAGAACGCTGTACCAAACGATCCAAAATCACCGTTTGTAACGTCTGGTATTCGTATTGGTACGCCAGCGATTACTACTCGCGGCTTCAACGAAGCACAAGCGGGCGAGTTGGCAGGTTGGATCTGTGACGTACTAGACAGCCGCGGTGATGAAGCAGTTGCTACTGAAGTACGCGGTAAAGTAGAAGCGATTTGTGCAGAGTTGCCAGTCTATGCTAAAAATCAGTAAACTTTAGAATGGTAATAAAAAAACCGCTAAGCTTTTGCTTAGCGGTTTTTTTGTTCTTACGCTTTATAAGTACTAGATCATTTGACGCAAACCTATGTTGATGTGGTCATCTCGCCCTTTGAATTATATTTAAGTCTGTTATTTATGATAAAAATATTACCGATATTTATCGGTAATTATAGTGAGCTTGGCTGAGTACGGCTATCAGCTTCAAAGCGCTAAGTTGATGTTTAATTAAGAAAAATATGTAAATGTTTTTGTTTATATAAAAGTATTAGTATATAGTTGGCATTGAACATCGAGTAATAATACTAATACAAATTATAATAAATAATTACACTTTGTATTAGTATCGCTGTAATTGATTGAATAATTATATAAATATTATTTTCACTAAAGGGATTTACATGAAAAAACAATCTTTAGTCGCAACGATGCTATTACTTAGCACTACTCTTGCGCAAGCAGCAGAACAACAAGGAGGTCTAGCAGCATTTGGTGCGGGCCTCGATGCCTTTATGGCCAATATATTTGGCTGGTTCGTCGATCTTATTTTCTTTTCAGTACCTCTTGGCGACGTAAGCTTTCCGCTCATTGTAGGTTGGCTATTGGTTGCCGCATTAGTCTTTACCTTTTATTTCGGCTTTATTCAGTTTCGCCATATAGGCTTGTCTTTGGATATTGTCAGAGGCAAATATACTGATCCAAACCCTGCTGTCAAAGAAGAAGGCGAGGTTAGCCATTTTCAAGCACTAGCCACTGCTTTGTCAGGTACAGTCGGTCTTGGTAATATTGCAGGTGTCGGTGCAGCACTCGCTATCGGTGGACCTGGTGCTACCTTTTGGATGATTATGGTCGGTCTGTTCGGTATGGCGACCAAGTTTGTAGAGTGTACGCTAGGTGTTAAATACCGTACGGTACTACCATCTGGCGTCGTATCAGGTGGACCTATGTACTACCTAAGCCGCGGTATGGCTGAACGTGGTATGGGTGGATTGGGTAAGGTGTTAGCCGTCGGTTTTGCCCTTATGTGTATATTGGCCACTTTTGGTGCTGGTAACATGTTTCAGGGTAACCAAGCCTTTGCAGTCATGAGCTCTACTTTTAGCATTCCAACGGATTACAGCATATTCTTTGGTATTGGGTTGGCTCTTTTGGTTGGTTCAGTCATCCTTGGTGGTATGCCTAGCATTGCAGCAGTGACCGAAAAAGTTGTACCTTTTATGGCTTTGTTGTATATCACAATGAGTGTCATCGTACTGGTTGCCAACTTTAATCATATCGGCGCCGCATTTGGCGAGATTTTCACAGGTGCCTTCACTGGTGCTGGTGTTGCTGGTGGCTTTATTGGTGCGTTGATTCAAGGTTTAAAACGTGCGACTTTCTCTAACGAAGCGGGTGTTGGTTCAGCCGCTATTGCTCACTCAGCGGTAAAAACAAGTGAGCCTGCTACTGAAGGTTTAGTGGCTTTGTTAGAGCCTTTCATTGATACGGTTGTTATCTGTACGATGACGGCGCTCGTTATTACGATCTCTGGGGTGAACACTGCCGCAAACTTGCAAACGCAAGCAATCACTGGTGTGGATCTAACCCGTGCCGCCTTTATGGAAACAGCACCGATTTTCCAGTACTTCTTAGCTGTAGCGGTATTATTGTTCGCCTTTTCAACGATGATCTCATGGTCATACTATGGTCTAAAAGCTTGGACTTATCTGTTCGGTGAAGGTAAAGCTGGCGAGATGATATACAAACTTATCTTCTTAGTTTTCGTTGTTATCGGTACTATCGTACAGTTTAGCTTCGTTATCGACTTCTCAGATGCGGCTCTGTTCGCTATGGCTATCTTTAACATCATCGGTCTATACTTCTTGATGCCAGTTGTGAAAAGAGAGGTTAATTCTTTCGTAGCTCGTGTGAAAAGCGGTGAAGTTAAAAAGTATAAATAATGGGTTTGATTGAATACTTTATTATAACTTGATAATTAAAAAAGCCCGCCAAGATTAGTCTTGGCGGGCTTTTCGATATCTGGCATTTGCTAGGCGATTTTTTTGTTTTCATTGAACCAAGCTTTGCGCTACGACAGCATCAGCCTACATAAACGGCAACGTCGTAAATATCTGCAAGACTGTCGCATTGACGATATCGACAAAGAAAGCACCAACCATTGGTACAATCAAAAATGCCTTAGGTGAGGGTAGGTAGCGATCAGTCACTGCCTGCATATTGGCAATCGCGGTTGGCGTTGCACCCATACCAAAACCGCAATGACCTGCTGATAGTACCGCAGCATCGTAGTTTTTGCCCATCACTTTAAAGGTAATGAAATAAACGTATAGAATCATCACAAACGTCTGTACCAGTAAAATTATGAGTACAGGGCCTGCCAAGTCTGTCAATTCCCATAGCTTTAACGACAGCAATGCCATGGCCAAAAATAGGCTTAATGACGCATTACCAATCACATCGATGGCACGGTCAAACATATCAAAGTTGAATATCATGGTTAATGAATTACGAAGAATCACCCCGCCTGCCAGTGCCCATACAAAGGTAGGTAGCTCAAATGAGGTACCTTCGGCAACGATGGTCATTAGGTCAGCAAAAGCCAATGCACCAGCAAATAGTGCTAAGGTTTCAATGGTAGATGAGGCGGTAATGAGGCGGATATTGTCTGGCTTCTCAAACATCTCTTGGTTGTCACCAGATTCGTGTTCGCTATGCTTGGTACTGTATAGCGACTGCGCGCCTGCTACCTTTTCAACATCACTTGGATTAAGGTTGGCAGGCGTTGGCTTCAAGCCAAGTTTATTGATCAGCCTACGTGCCACAGGGCCACCCACGATACCACCTGCGACCAAGCCATAAGTCGCAACAGCAATGCCTAACGTCGTCGCGCCTACCACGCCATACTCTTGCTCTAGCACAGTACCCCATGCGCCAGCGGTGCCATGACCGCCTGTAAGCGCGATAGAGCCTGTGACTAGACCTAGCAGTGGATCAAGTCCTAATGCACTTGCCATTGTCACGCCAACGACGTCTTGCAGGATAATAAATACTGATACCACAATAGTAAAAATTAGTAACGGAGTACCACCTGCTTTTAGTCGACCAAAATCAGCGCTCAGACCGATAGAAGCAAAGAACATCAGCATAGTGGCTGTCTGTAAGCCCTGATGAAAATTAAAGCTGTAGCCCCAAATAAAATTAAGGGCATACACAATGACTGCCGCAATCAATCCACCAGCGACAGGCTCTGGAATATTAAAGTCCTCTAAAAACTTGACTTTCCTTACCAAAAATCGCCCAAGTAATAGTACTAATGTGGCCAATATCAAGGTGTAATAACCGTTTAAAGTAATCTCCATACGTTAATCCTTTCTATAAAATAAATTAACCTGAATTCGGGATAAATATGGCTTTATCTCGAATTCAGGTTTCTATGATGACGAATAATGATCGGTGACGAATCTTTTGACAGTTAGACTAGACTTCATCCTCAGATGGCACAATAATCCAAAGTTCTGGTTTGCCAAAATCTCTATAGGCATCTTCGATGAGGCTTTTAAAAACATTGAAATCTTCGGTATTTATCCTCTTCACCACCGTCAAATCAAGCGTTAAGTGCACCACCTCGCTATCTGTCAGACAGTCCCATGCGCTGTCCCAATTATGCGAAAAGTAACTGGGAAAATCACAGGCATGGCCTAGACTCGCCAGCAGCGTGGTTTTATCCACTGTGTCACCCACGGGTATGGTAACAGCCTGAGGAGGAATGCCCGCATATAGTGCTGTACCGTTTTGGTTAATGTAATCTTGATTAACGTAGTGGATGGCTTGGTTCTTACTTTCTTGATTAATATTTTCTTTTTTCATGTCTGCTCGTTCCATGTTAGGGCACCTGCAGTTTTTGAAAACTATCGTAATGATCGACAGTTAAGTAATAGACGGTAGGCGGATATCCACCTGTGACGATACGACGCGGCCCGCGATGTGAGACGCCAGGAGTGGGTACAGTATATTCATGGTAATAGCCTTGCGACTGAGCAGGCAGCTTGCCTTCACGATTATAAAACGTCGTGCCGTCTTTATTGGGATAAGGAAACGGCCCGCCTTGTTGAATAAGGGTGATGGTTTGATCTATTTGTGCATCACCCGTTATGGCAGAACCAGAGACTGCTTGGGTTGTGCTGCCAGATGCGGTTTGCGATAGGGTAGTTGGGGCGACATCATCTGTAAAAATGGTTGATTTTAGATCATCGAAGAAATAAAAAGTGACGGCGATAATCGCGATGAGACTCATCAAGGTAGATAGGGGGCTTTTCTTAGGTGGACTACTGTTATGTGGTCGAACCTTGCTATTATTTCTCGTGTTTTGGTTCCGTGCATTACTATTACTATTTATAGGTTCAGGTAAACCGTGATCAACATCGTCTTGAAGACTGAGGTCAGTAGAAGTGACTTCAGTGGCTCGCAATTGGTTTTTCTCATTGCGTTTGCTATTGAAATAAACGGTCTGACCCTCCGTTATAGGCTGTGACAACCGTACTGTACTCACATGAAAAAACACGTCTTCGCTTTGGTTGTCTACATCAATAAAGCCATAGCCTTTGTCTTTATTCCAATGTTTAATCTTGCCACTCTGCATGATTGTGCCATCCTAGGTAATTGACATTAAAAAAAACGCCAGCACGGTAGCTGACGTTCTTGGTTGCTTAACTTAAGCATTAATTCTCAGGTTAGTAAAGCATTCTTGCATTATCTACGCACGAGTTTCGCCATGGCCATAGACGATCCATTTTTGCGACGTCAGACCTTCGAGTCCGACAGGGCCGCGCGCATGGATTTTATCAGTTGAGATACCAATCTCAGCACCAAGCCCATATTCAAAGCCATCTGCAAAGCGGCTAGAGGCGTTAATCATCACGCTGGCTGAGTCTACTTCACGGATGAAGCGTTGCGACTTGGTATAGTTATCAGTGATGATGACATCGGTATGATGGCTGCCGTGCGTATTGATATGCTCAATGGCTTCGTCAATACCTGACAATACTTTTACCGCTAGGATAGGGGCAAGATATTCGGTATCCCAATCTTCAGCCGTGGCAGCGGATAGATGCCCTTTAAGCGCAGCATTGTCATTTAGAATGGCTTGCGACTTGTCATCAAGACGCAGTTGCATTGCGTCATCAGCAGCGATGATGGCTTCGGCAATCTTAGGCAATAGCTCATTAGCGACTGCTTCATCGACCAGTAACGTCTCCATGGTATTACAAGTACCGTAGCGATGCGTTTTTGCATTGACGCTGACTTTGATCGCAATTTCAGGATCAGCATCGCTATCGATAAAGGTATGACAGTTGCCGTCTAGATGCTTGATCACAGGGACTTTTGCATCGTTACTGATACGAGCAATCAGACCTTTACCGCCACGTGGCACGATGACATCGACGTATTCAGTCATGGTAATCAGCTCTCCAACAGCGGCGCGATCGGTCGTCTGTAGCACTTGCACACTATGCTCAGATAGGTCGGTATGACTGAGACCTTTGATGATGCACTTAGCAATCGCTTGGTTGGACTCAAAAGCTTCAGAGCCACCGCGCAAGATAATCGCGTTGCCTGATTTTAACGCTAGCGATGCGGCTTCTAACGTCACGTTAGGACGCGACTCATAAATCATACCAACCACACCAAGTGGTACACGCATTTTACCCAAATGAATACCTGATGGCTGATAGGTCATATCAGTAACTTCACCGATTGGATCAGGGAGACCTGCGACATCTTTCAGACCTTGCAGCATACCGTTAAATCGCGCTTCGTTTAGCTCCAAGCGATCAAGTAGAGCACTATCGAGATTGTTTTTTTGACCATTATCCATATCAATCTTGTTGGCAGCTAGAATGTCTTGCTTAGCATCGACCAGCTCATCATGAATCGCCATGAGCGCAGCGTTTTTATCGCCAGTATTGGCAGCAGCAAGTGCACGAGAAGCGGCTCGAGCTTGCTTACCAACAGACTGCATATAGGTGGCGATATCGGTCGTATTTGATTGACTCATAAATTATTTTCCTTATGTCATATGGATTTTATATAAATAAAAGCGCCCAAAAAGGCGAAAATTTAGCAAAAATAGCAGTTTTCAATGCCTACTTAAATAGCGATAGGGCATTACGCTATTTAACATAGAGCAGATTGAGTCGATAGTAAAGATGATTTTGTGAACAGATTCCGCCCCGCCATAGGTTTATAGAGGTTCATTTGAGACGGTTTAGTGATTCTTCACGAGCAAGTTTGCCAAGTTTAATTAGGAGGTTGACACAAGCTTTGAGCGTAGGGCGAGAGGTTTTTGATATAGATAGGATAAACAAAGCACACGGTTTTTACGTGCCTTTAACAGAAATGCGCTGTAACTACTAAGGTAGCCGCATTGTATCGTCAGTATAGTAGGCATTAATAAGGCGACGCTATCAATAGATGGCAATGAACCATCATACGACGAATAATGGAGAATGACATGGCTACTAAAAACACGGCTTACAAAAACTGGCTAACCGTTGGTCTTGTCGCAGCAGCGCTAACCTTAAGTGCCTGCGGCAAAAAAGACGAGACACCAATGGAGGCCGAGGCTGACACGACTGTCGATGCACAAACGAGCGTTGAAGAAAATGCAACGGCGACCAGCTCCGATGATGTCGCTGTGGCCAGTGCTGATGATGAGGGTATGGACGTTACCAATAATGATGATGTGGCAGTGGCGACAGCAGATGATGCAGAAGTCATGGATGGAACAGGAGATTCAGAGCACGTTTCGACCTATTAACTGCTGCCAGCACTAGGCATGTCAGCAGTTACTCGTAAATGGTAGACATACACTCATCAGATAAAACCACGCCTAGTGCGCTAAAGTGATAAAATAAAGCCCAGAGCGATAAACGCACTCTGGGCTTTTTTAGGTCGACTATTTATAATAGTCGCTTATAAAATATCTATCATTAGCTAGTAGTGACTAACTGACTGGTTAAACACAAGATTTGCCTTTTTGCTGTGTAATAAGAGACAATACCGCATTTTTCTCTTTGCCGCCTCAGGCATCGCATTATCACGATAGTGCTACTGACACTATATATACGGCTCTTATTTATTTTTATTCGTGTATTCACTCATATTTATTGGAAGTCTGCTGAACCATGCTTGATACTGCAAAAACTCCGACTCGGCCTATCGCCCTAGACTTACAAGACATCCATAAAAGCTATGGCTCATTAGACGTGCTAAAAGGTGTGTCGCTTACTGCCTATGATGGCGATGTCATCTCTATTTTGGGTTCATCTGGCTCAGGCAAATCGACGTTGCTGCGCTGTATTAATCTTCTAGAAAACCCAAATCAGGGTCGCATCCTCATTGGCAATGAAGAGCTGATGCTAAAGCCCAATAAATCAGGTGAGCTGCAGGCTGTAGATGTAAAACAATTAGAGAGCTTGCGTGCTCGCGTGGGATTTGTTTTTCAAAACTTTAATTTGTGGCCGCACAAAACTATTTTGCAAAACATCATCGAAGGACCGACGCAGGTTCTCAAGATTAAAAAAGCCCAAGCGATTAGTGATGCAGAGAAACTACTCGATAAAGTGGGTCTTCTTGACAAAAAAGACGCTTATCCTGCCAATCTATCTGGTGGTCAGCGCCAGCGTGTGGCGATTGCCCGTGCATTAGCGATGCAGCCGCGAGTCTTGTTATTTGATGAGCCTACTTCTGCGCTAGATCCTGAACTCGTCAACGAAGTACTTGCTGTCATGCGAGAGCTGGCAGAAGAGGGACGTACGATGCTTATCGTTACCCATGAAATGCGCTTTGCCCGTGAAGTATCCAGTAAGGTGGTCTTTTTACATCAAGGGGTGGTTGAAGAGATCGGCACGCCTGAGCAAGTATTTGACAATCCTACCTCTGAACGTGTCAAAGACTTTATGGCATCACATCGCCCAACCTAATGTGACATTCGTTATCGGTTCAATCCTTATGGTGGCAAAGCGTTTGCCACCATAAAGTCTTATCAAGCCTACACTTAAGCCCAAATTAAAGCCCAAATCCAAACCACAGCACTTGCCAATACTTGGTAACGGCTGAGTCCTGACAAAACCATATTCGAAGTAGCATAAAATCACTTTATCGTAACTATTGTTGGCTGTTTATTGCTCAATGATAACTATGAGTATGCAAAACGTTTGTTTTTGGTATTTTACTCAGGTATTATCAAAAGGTTTATAGGTGGTCACTATTAGCGACTGCCCATATATTCTGCTATCTATATTGCTTGTCTGGCAGGGACGTCAGAGAACAAAGTATCAGAACACTAAGTCAGAAAATCCTGTCAAAAACTTATGTCAAAACCCATCAGAATTTAAGGAACGTATGATGTCGAATTCTCGCCTACTTTGGTCGTCGATGACCATGACCGCTGCATTAATGCTGAGCGCCTGTAGTCAACCTGCCGATGAAGCCACCGATGCCAACGCTGACACAGCTGCTGCAGAAACGACTGGCAAAACCATTCGTATTGCAACCGAAGGCGCTTACCCTCCATTCAACTACACCAACGCTGATGGTAGCTTGGCAGGTTTTGATATCGATGTTGCCAATGCCTTGTGTGATCAGATGCAAGCCAAGTGTGAAATCGTCGCTCAGGATTGGGATGGTATTATCCCAGGGCTATTGGCACAAAAATACGATGCGGTAGTGGCCGGCATGTCTATCACGGCTGAACGTCAAGAAAAAGTTGATTTCAGCGAACCGTACTTTGCCAATACCATGGTATGGCTCACCAGTAATGATGGTGGCTTTGATCCTATGGCGATCAGCAACGTCACGCTAGGCGGTCAACGCTCTACGACGCCAGGCGCTTATCTGCAAGATAACTACGAAGGCAAAGAAGGCAACACCGTTCAATTGTATGACAACTATGACAATGCTTATTTAGACCTAAAATCTGGCCGTAGCAATGCGGTTTTGGCTGAAAAAGTCTCTGCCAAATCATGGTTAGCGGACAATAAAGAAGGCTTTGGTGTTGTTGGTGATGAGATTGATAACGATGACAATATTGCTATCGCTGTGCGTAAAGGTGACTCACTCAAGGCAGACTTTGATAAAGCATTGAGCGAAATCCGTAGTAACGGTGAGCTTGCACGCCTTGAGCAGAAAAACTTTGGTGAATAAGTCTTAAGGCTTGAGCTGAGCTTATGAGTCATATTCATAAGCTGGCTCAGTAATTAGCAAATGACGACACGGTTGATAAACATATTAAGGAATAACCCGTATGACAATTTCAATGACATCATCAATGAGCAAAAAAGCATTGTGGCTGGCGCCGCTTAGTGCAGCGATACTAATGCTGGCAGGTTGTAGCAATAGCTCAGAACCAACAGAAAGTGCTGCCACGGATACAGCGACCGAAGCCGAAGCGCCATTGAACATAAAAATTGCAACAGAATCAAGCTATAAGCCTTTTAGTTATACTGATGCTGATGGCAAATTGATCGGCTACGAGATCGAGCTGGTTGATGCCCTATGTGCCCAAATGAAAGCCAAATGTGAAGTCATCTCTCAAGATTGGGATGGTTTGATCCCAGGTCTAAATGCCCAAAAATTCGATGCGACCATTGCTGGTATGTCCATCACGCCTGAGCGTAAAGAAGTCGTTGATTTCAGTGACCCGTATTTCCATAGCGGTATCATTTTGATCGGTAAAAAAGGTGATGACCTAAGCGTTGAGTCGCTAAAAGGTCTACCAGTCGCGTCACAGCGCTCAACCGTAGCGTCGCAGTATCTACAAGACGAGCATGCAGATGCTGATATCAAGCTATATGACACCCAAGACAATGCTTATCTAGATCTGACTTCAGGTAGAGTACGCGGCATGATGTCTGATAAAGTAACCGGTATCGACTGGCTAAAAACAGATGCTGGCAAAGACTATGAAGTCAAAGGTCAAGAAATCAGTACCGATGATGATGCGATGGGTATCGCGTTCCGCAAGGGCGATCCCTTAGTCGCAAAATTCAATGCGGCATTGGCTGAGCTAAAAGACAATGGTACCTATGATCAAATCACGGGCAGCTATTTCGGTACCAGCTCAACCGCTGCTGCAAGTAAAGCGATCGTTAATGATGCCACCGACGTTGCTACAGAAGAAGCGCCAGCTAACTAATACGTGTTTTAGCGAGTTGACTGTTGACTCGCAAAAAATGCTATACATCGAAAAAGTGCTGTTTACTAAAGAAAAACTCAAGGATGACTATGAGCAACCATTGTGCCCCAGCCTCTGCCATGACTGGCAAATCTGTTATTCATGCGATAACGGCCAGTCGTCTTTCTATGCCGTTACTTGCACTGGTGACGGCCTTTGCCGTCACTGGCTGTAGCAATGGTTCAGACAGCGCAGCTGATACCAATCCAGAGGCCACCGAAGCAGCAGCGGCAACGAAGGATAAGGTATTGCGCATCGGTACGGAAGGCGCGTATGCCCCTTTTAACTATACCAATGCTGATGGGACACTGGGTGGCTTTGATATCGAGATAGCAAATGCCATCTGTGAAGATATGCAGGTGACTTGTGAAATCATGGCGCAAGACTGGGACGGTATCATTCCTGGTCTAAAAGCAGGCAAGTACGATGCGATTGTGGCGGCGATGTCCGTCACGCCGGAGCGTGCAGAGCAGGTCAGCTTTACCGATCCTTATTTTAGTAATACTTTGGTTTTCTTAGCCAAAAAAGACAGCAGTTTTGATCCTAGCAAGAGTAGCGACATCGATTCTCATTCTATCGCAGCCCAGCGTTCGACCATTTCATCACAGTGGTTTGAAGACACTTACCCAAAAGCCGATATGAAGCTTTATGACACGCTAAGTAATGCGTTTTTGGATCTAGGGTCAAACCGCGTCGATGCAATGGTATCTGATAAATTGCCTGCAATAGAGTGGCTCAGCTCACCTGCTGGTAGCAAGTATGCGCTCAAAGGTGAAGAGATCGATATCAATGATAATTTTGCAATTGCCGTCCGTCCAGGTGATGAATTACAAGCAAAAATCAATCAATCTTTAGCCAATATCAAAGCCAACGGTACTTACGATAAAATCAATCAAAAGTACTTTGCGGTGCCAGCCTCTGCGACCAGCACAGTCAGTGCCGAAACCACTGAGCAACCTATAGCAGAAGAAGTCAGTCAGTAATCAATATGAGTCAAACACTATTGTTGTAATCACCAAATTTTTATAAGCAAAAAGACATCGTCATCATGGCGGTGTCTTTTTTATTTCGCCATTGAATCATGATGTGATGGTCGTTAGCGGCTGTCAATTTTGCTTAAATTTAGTTTAGTTATCTCAGATTTACAAAGATATGTGTCTATTTAGGCACGGCTTTTACGCGTCAGTATTAACATCACGGCGAGTGAATATGATAAAATCAGCGCTCATTTCTACTGTGTCAACTATCGCAGCAATAATCGTATTTTTCTGACGTCATTATTTTGACGCTGACCATCCCTATTGATGTGGTAAAAAATACGGTGTTTGGCTGCGTTCAGCTATTGATGCTGATTCTTTTAACTCATATTTTGCAAATTGCTAATATAAAGAGACTGAGTGGATAATCGTGTTTGACTTACAAGGATTTGGCGCGCTTTTATTGAGCGGCGCTACCGTCACTATACAGCTTGCCGTGACCAGTTTAATTATTGGTCTGGCCTTAGGCTTGCTCGGCGCCACCGCAAAGATGTCTAATGTCTGGTTGCTGCGTAAGCTTGCGACTGTCTATACTGCGACGATGCGCGGTATCCCTGAGCTGTTATTGGTGCTCTTTATTTATTATGGCGGCTCTATCTTATTGATGAGCATCCTCAAAAAGTTCGGCTATAACGACTATGTCGAGATTAGCGCTTTTTGGGGCGGTGTGATGGCGTTGTCTATTGCTTTTGGTGCCTATGCGACTGAGATTTTTCGCATGTCCATTCAAGAGATTCCAATAGGGCAGCGGGAGGCGGCACAAGCGATTGGTATGCGTCCTTTTCAGACGTTTTATCGCATCACCTTGCCGCAAGTATGGCAGATTGCTCTACCTGGTTTGGGTAACTTGTTTTTGGTGTTGCTCAAAGATACCGCATTGGTATCGGTCGTGGGTCTCAAAGACATTATGTATCAGTCATCACGTGCCGCGCAGTCAACACAGCAGCCGTTTACCTTTTATATGGCAGCAGCGATTATTTATTTGGGTCTGACCATGTTGATTACGGGCTTTATGATGTGGCTTGAGTGGCGCGCCAATCCTGCGGCCCGCTATGCCAAAAAGCTGAGCCGTCAGTCAACGCATCGTCAATCGACCATAGGATAGAGGAGAGATACTATGGATTGGAATTGGCAGGTCATTTTTGATCATATACCTGATTTACTAGGCGGTGCGGTATTGACCGTGCAGCTAGTCGTTATCTCAGGCATTATCGGATTGCTTTTCGGATTGGTTTTAGCGCTGCTACGGCTGTCAAAGAATTGGGTCGTTCAGATTATTCCGTTTTTGTATATTTTCTTTTTTCGCGGTACACCGCTACTGGTACAGATATTCCTTATTTATTACGGTCTTGGCCAGTTCGAAGCGGTACGTGATTCGTTCTTATGGGAGCCCGTACTCAGTCAAGCATACTGGTGTGCGATTATCGCCTTTACCCTCAATACCAGTGCGTACTTGGCAGAGATTATACGCGGTGCGATTCAGACGATTCCAGTGGGTGAGCTTGAAGCGGCCGATGCGCTTGGTATGTCAAAATGGCAGAAGCTCACGCGTGTAACCTTACCGCGTGCCTTTGGTATCGTGGTTCCCGCTTATAGTAACGAAGTCATCTTTATGCTAAAGGGCAGTGCGCTGGCCTCGACCATTGCATTGATGGACATCACTGGTGTTGCTCGTACGATTAGTGCGCGTACTTATACCTTGATGGAGCTATTCTTTGCAGCGGGTATTGTCTATCTACTGCTGTCATGGGTAATCTTATTTAGCTTTAGAATGTTTGAAAAACGCATGAACCGTCATGCCAGTTACGTGCCACCAGACGTGGTGACCAACACGATTCCATAGTTAATAGTTAATAGTTAATAGTTAGTATTGCAGTTAGCAATGAAGAATCGGCACAACAGGCTATAAAGTACGGATTGCTGATAAAATATTTATTACTCACAGGGAGAGTCTAGTATGAGCCAATCACCACATCAGTCATTAGCAAAGGCTATCGCTGCTGGTGTCAATGCAGAACAGAGCGTTGACAACCATAATGAGCGCTTACGAACTTCTATTGGTAAAGTCGTCTGTGTCGGTCGTAACTACGCAGCGCATGCGGCAGAGCTGGGTAATGAAGTGCCAAAAACGCCCATATTGTTTATGAAGCCAGCGTCTTCAGTGGTCTCTATCCGCAGTGATGTGGTTCGTCCAAACCCAGAGATATTTGGTGAGACGCACTACGAGGCCGAGCTCTGTATTCAGCTATCCACTGACCTGTCTATGGCGACGATTGAGCAAGCGCAGCAAGCGATTGGCGGCGTGACCTTGGGTCTAGATCTGACCTTGCGTGATCTTCAAAGCACCCTAAAAGACAAAGGCCATCCGTGGGAGCGTGCTAAATGTTTTGATGGGGCTTGCGTCCTTGCTGACTGGGTGGACCCACAAGTATTTGGTAATCTCCAAAACGTATCGTATCAGCTGACTATCAACGATAAGCTAATGCAAGATGGCGATAGCGCATTGATGTTGTTCCCTGTTTATGAGCTATTGGTCAATATCAGCCATGCTTTTGGTCTGCAGGCAGGTGATGTGATTATGACTGGTACGCCAAGCGGCGTGGGCATATTGCACGCAGGCGATCAGCTCAAGCTGACATTGGGTGCTCATGAGTGGCAATCGCAAGTCCGATAGACCTTTTGATGCAAACCATCAAATCATGATATATGCCACTTTAAAAATCCCAAGCCATTGCTTGGGATTTTTGTTTTTATGCAGCCATATTTTTTTGGCCTCTTTCTAACGCTTATACGTCTTTTTGTCTTTCAAACCATTTTATTTCATCAATCAACCAACCTTGCTCTGCTCTGATTAGCAGGAGCAAGAGCAATTGTCATCAGTTTGTCATCTAGCGTTCAGCGTACTGTCACAAAGGATGAGTAGACTTAAGCGGAATTCATATCTTTGTGGTTGTAATTGTACTGCCGCGATCAACTCTCTGCCAATCTAGCCCAATAGCAAGGTGACTGATAATGACATCATTGAACAACGAACGAACGCTTGCCCACGAAGTGGTTGAAGACTCAAACCCTACTAATAATACTGATTTTCAAACCATTATCAGTCGTCGGTTGAATCGCCGTAGTATCTTAAAAGGTGGCACAGGATTGACCGCCGCTGCTTTTTTTGGGGCATTGCCTTTGGTCGGTTGTAGTGATGACGATGATGACAGTAGTGTTGTGGGTGATGACAATAATGCCGCTATCCCTGCGCAGGGTGGCCTAAAACGACCTGATACGCTAAAGTTTGAGGCGGTCGCACACTCAACGGCTGAAACCATGACCGTTGCAGCAGGCTACAAGGCTGAGATGATATTGCCACTTGGCACGCCGCTAATCTCCGGTATCGATGATTGGAAAGACAATCGTGAGCAGTCAGCAGAGTCATTTGAATGGCGTATGGGTGACAATCACGATGGTATGTGGTTCTTTGGCAAAAACGGCAATGCCTATGATGCCAAAGCCTCAGAAAACAGTCTACTGGTCATGAATCATGAGTACGTCAACAGCGATGAGCTCAGCCCATTTGGCTATTATGTGACGCAAGATAACGATGCCGCACCTATCTTCAAAAACCGTCGCCTCGCAAGTGATGTGCGCCGTGAGGTCAATTGTCATGGTGTGTCGGTAGTAGAGTTGAAACGCCGCGCCGATGGCATGGGTTATGAGATGGTAACCGATTCTAAATACAATCGCAGGCTGACCAGCAGTTCGACCGCGCAATTGGCGGGCCCTGTGGCAGGCTCTGATTTGGTCAAGACCAAGTTTGATCCAACAGGGTTTCAGACTCGCGGTATTAATAACAACTGCGGTGCAGGGCTGTCGCCTTGGGGCACTTACCTGACGACTGAAGAGAACTTTTTGGGGGTGTTTGCACGTGGACAAGACGCCAGTCAGTTAAGTGCCAGTGATAACTATGGTCGCGAGCGTTACGGTGCGGTCGAGAAATTCCCGGGTTGGGAATACCTATGGCATACCCCAGAGGCCAAGGACGCCAAGATAGCAGATGAGTTCTCACGTTGGGATATGACCGCTGTCGGTGCCAGCGCTGCTGACGACTATCGCTATGGCTTCAATACCTTTGGTTACATCACAGAGATTGATCCGTTTGACCAAAATTCTTTGCCGCAAAAACGCACGGCAATGGGCAGATTTGCTCACGAAAACTGTGCTTATGCCCCTGTTGAGCAAGGCCGCCCAGTAGTGTTTTATATGGGTGACGATTCCCGAGGCGAGTACATTTATAAGTTTGTGTCAAAAGCACTTTGGTCAAATTCGGACATCGGCGGCGGGCTCAAATCAGGTGACAAATATCTAAACGATGGCACGCTATACGTGGCCATATTCAATGAAGACGGTAGCGGTGAATGGAAGGCGCTCGTGCATGGCCAAAACGGATTGGATGCGTCTAACAGCGAGTTGCCATTTAATGGTCAAGATGAGGTGTTGGTCTTTGCCCGTGCTGCTGCCGATGTCGCTGGCGCGACTAAGATGGATCGACCTGAATGGGTGTCGGTCAGTCCTATAACGGGCGACGTCTATGTGACATTGACCAATAATAAATATCGCGGTGTACGTGACGATCAACCCGTCTCAGCCGCCAATCCACGTAGCTATCAGTCAGGCGACAAAACGCTCGGTAATGACAATGGTCATATCATACGCTGGGCAGAAGCTGGCGGCGATCACGCGGCAATGAGTTTTGAGTGGGATATCTACCTGTTTGGTGCCCCAAGTGACTTGTCAGCAGAAAACCTGTCTCAGCTGAATGATAATAATGATTTCTCGTCTCCTGATGGGCTATATTTTGATCCACGCGGTGTCTTATGGATTCAGACCGATGACGGCGCTTATACGGATACCAGTAGCTGCATGTTGCTCGCAGCACTACCGGGCAAGGTCAGTGATGGATCGTTGACCACTACCTCGGCAGGTCAGGCAACGCGAGCCGGTACATTGGCAAGCAATGACAATATCAAACGCTTCTTTGTAGGTCCTGAAGGGTGTGAGGTGACTGGCATTACCATGGCGCCAGATTTTAAGACATTGTTTATCAATATTCAGCATCCAGGCAATACGTGGGGCGCCGTCGCTGGTGGTAGTACGCCTCGTTCAGCGACTGTGATGATTACTCGCGCGGACGGTGATGTCATACTAGCAGAATCATTTGATGCGGCACTGAGCACGACATAGTTGGGTAAACGGTCAAAGCACCATCGATAGCAATAACCAGAATAAGTGCTCATACAAAAACCTCAGGCCATCGCTTGGGGTTTTTGTGTTTTGGTCATGATTTTTGCTATAGATAGTAATAATGATAGGAATAATATCAATGGCTTATCAAAGCATTGTCAAAATGAGCAAATACACTACAATCACATCATTTGCTTCTATTTTTTGTATTTAAAGGATAGTATGTAAAACTATTCTTTTCGCTAAATGTACCAATATTATGATCAGTCAACATTTGCCTTATAACGACCGTATTAATGATCGTAATGCTAAAAATGCTAAAAATGACAGCCAGTATGCTCGTGCTCACCATGAGCTTGATGGGCATTTCATTCCAGATGCGAGCGTGCCATTGCACAGTGAACTATACAAACAGATTGACCAACTCGAAGCCATCGATATGGATGAGCTGGTCAAATTACTGGCAGATGTGGACGATAATGATGAGACATCCTCCAAGCCTGTCTCTTTGGCGGACTTTTTTGAAGGCTTAGCACAGCTGGCTACCATGGGCGTGGTCGAGATCACAGAGATTGTAGAAGCCATTCATCGTGAGGTTATTTTGCGTCCGCTGGGCCGCTTCAATGATAAGAACGTAAACAACTGGCAGCGCGGATTTACAGGCCGTATCTATGGCACGATACGTCACGTCATGCTGATGGTCGGTAATAATTTGGCCTCGGTGCTACGAATATATAAAAACTTCATCGTCCAAAAATCAGCGCAGCCACTACCTGACGCCTTAAAAAAATTGGTTAACGTCCTAAATGGCGTTATGGGCGATCATCTGGTCAATAATCAAAACACGCTTGCCATTCCGATGATGCTATACACCCAAGACGGGAAACCACAAACTGAGGCGCTATCAGGGCGCATTGCTATCTTGTGTCATGGTCTGTGCATGAGTCACTTGAGCTGGCAAGCCCAAGAAAATAACGACTTGGGCGCGGCCATTCATACCAGTCAGCCTGATACGACAGTGCTGTACTTGGATTACAACACAGGTCGACGTATCTCGCGCAGTGGTCGCAAGTTCTCTCAATTGCTACAAGAGTTGGTCGATAATAACCCAAATATCAGTCAGATAGATTTGGTCGGACACAGTATGGGCGGCCTAGTCTCTCGTAGTGCGCTATTTTATGGGGAGCAAGATCGCCTAGATTGGATCAAGCGTGTGGGCAATCTCATCACATTAGGCTCACCGCATCATGGTGCTGTGCTTGAGCGTATCGGCAACTATGTACAGGATATTATTGCAAAGCTACCATTTGCAGGCTCACTTGCCAAGCTCGGTGACATGCGCAGCGCAGGTATTATTGATTTGCGTCATGGCAGTATTCGGGATGCGGATTGGAAAGCATTAGAAGGTCGTAGTGTGTTGCCACAAGATTTTCGTCATCCTGCACGGCTGCCAAGTGGTATCAAAACCTATTTTGTTGCCAGTGCGTTGCTCGAGACGCATTATGATTCTAAAGTGACCGATCTGCTCGGGGACAGTTTGGTATCAGTCGCATCAGCGCTGGGTGAGGATGATGCTGAGCATGCTTTGTTCGTGCCAGATGGTCACAAAGCCATATTTTATGGCGTCAATCATATGAACTTAATCCATAGTAGACGAGTGCGCGAGCAAGTCATTGAGTGGTTGGTCGATAATGGTCGAAGTGACTATGCCGGACGTCCGCGCATACATTCTTATCCCAGAAGTTTAGATGTGGCAGTGTAGAGAGTGGTGGGTATTATTTTGAGTTACCTACGCTATGTGTACTGCGCAATGACGTTTTTATCTTTTAAGAAAGGGCTATTGAGAAATTTGTCCTTGCTATTATGCGGCGTACTCATAGTCACTAGTTGTGCTAAGCCAAATGTATACGACCCTAACGCTCAAATTAAAGTAGATGTAAATGGTGACAATTATGTCATTCCCTTAAAACATATTGTCAGACCAGATACAGGTAGTTATGCCAGTTTTGAGACGGATATGGGTCATGGTTATTTCTTTTGGCCGACTGGTCGGGGCCTCAATAATAATGACAAAAACCCAAATGTCTTTGATTATGACAATAATATTATAGAGTTTTACTGGGCAGCTAAAAACTCAAAAATTGAAGGTGCTGATATACCGACTAGAATAGATGCTATCAAGCAGGAAGAGAATAGAGATTTTGATAGAGATGACTATGAATTAGAGGCATACGTTGGGTCAGGTGATAATCCCTTTATATACTATATAGGAAATATCTATCTAAACTCACCTTTTATGATCCGCTGTATGCCTACAATTAATGAAGACCAAGATCGAATATGCCAAATGTATTATATGTATCCTGAATACAATAATTATGTAAGACTTCAGTTTTCAAAAAAACATTTAGCTGACTGGCAGGCAATCAATACAATGGCGATTGATTACATGAAACAATGGCATCAAGATTAAAGACTGTTCAATGTCAAAGTAGTGATGTATTTTTCAAAATTGCAAATAAAAACCCTCAAGCATGACGATTGAGGGTTTTTTTATAAACACTGATTTATAGCAAGTAGGAAAACTTACTCAGCAAATATCGCTGCTACATCATCTTTATTGAACTTGTAGACTTCACCGCAGAATCCGCAATCCATCTCAAATGTCCCGCCTTGCTCTTCAACGATATCTAAGGCTTCTGCTTCGCCGATTTGCTCAATGGCTGTCTCACACTTTTCACGTGAGCAAGTGCAGCCAAATGACAACGGAGCAGGTTCAGGTGCCACGATGTTTTCTTCATGATACAAGCGATAGAGTATTTCGTTGGCATCCAGTGTAGTCAGCTCTTCAGCTTTGACCGTACGCGTTAATACAGACAGACGTATCCACAAATCATCATCGATACCAGCATCTTGGTTTTGCTCGACTTCATATGTCTCTTCGGCAGTACGCGGTAGCATTTGCACCAATATACCACCCGCTTGCAAGCCATCAGATGCTAAGTTAATCAACGTCGGAATCTGTGCCGATTGCTTTTGATAATGCGCTAAGCAGTCTGCCAAGTTGTCATGACTACGTTCAACGATACCTTGATACGGCTCGCCACCTTCAGGCTGAATATTTATAAACAATACGCCTTGTCCAGTTGCACCCAGCTCAGCAAAGGCTTCTTTGGCATGGATCATATTGTCCCACGCTTGTGCTTGCTCATCGGTCTCGCTCTTCCAGCTGGCAAGCGCACGGATGATACCATCTTGATCACATTCTGCCATCGCCCAATTCAGCAGGCTATCGGTGTCTGATGATTGCAACTGAATAGATAGGCGACCGTTGATTTTGACCGTACTAATCAGCAAGCTCGCTGCCGTCAGCATTTCACCCAATAAGCGTTTGATGGCTTCGGGATAAGGCTTTTGAGCAATCGTGCTTGCATAACTGCGTGATAGGCGCACGACATCACCGCGTACAGGAGAATCTTCGATAAAGAAGCGCTGACGGATGTCATTATCGCTATGATTGTGAGCAGTTGGAAGGTCGGTAGCTGGGACTTGAGTATCTTGTGTCATAAGTCATTTATAGTGTTGAGAAGTTATTGGCTTTATGGGGATTACTGCTGATTTATCAATCGCATTGACCGTACTGTTTTGTCACCTGTTCATGATGTTGATGGATAAATCGGTTTAGAGGCGCACGAAATAGTGGGGTAAATGCATGACTATGTATCATTATAGACAGTTAATTCTGAATCTGACATCGGATATATTCATAATTATAGATTCTGTCGAAAAAATTCACCATCAACACTCGTTTTGTTGTAAAGTAACATGAAGTTGCATTGTGATAGACAATAGCAACATCCGTACGGATGCGGGGCAGTCAGGTCAGTCACTATGGCCAATGTCGTCCAAGCACTCATTCAAACTTGTGATAAAAGGATGTATTTCATGATCTACTCATTTTCCAAACCGTTGACTTTGGCTGTATTGATGGCATTAGGCTTGGCAGGCTGTAGCAACAGCAGCGAGACCACTACCGATGCGCCAGCAGATGATGCAGCGACGTCAGAGACCATGAACGGCACACTACAAAAAATTAAAGACTCTGGCACCATCGTGGTCGGCTATCGTGACTCATCTATTCCTTTTTCATATGTTGCTGACGATCCTAATCAGCCTATGGGCTATGCGCATGATTTAGAGATGAAAGTGGTTGAGGGTATTAAAGAAAAACTCAACATGCCAGATCTAGAAGTTCGTTATAACCTCATCACCTCACAAACTCGTATTCCTTTGGTCCAAAACGGTACGGTCGACTTTGAATGTGGCTCAACAACCAATAACGTCGAACGCCAAGAGCAAGTGGCTTTCTCTAATGGTTTCTTTGAGATTGGTACACGTCTATTGACCAAAGCAGACTCTGGTATCAAAGACTTTGAAGACCTAAAAGGTAAGCGCCTAGTGACTACCGCTGGTACGACGTCAGAGCGCTATATTCGTCAGTACAATGACGAGAAAAAGATGGATACCGATATCATCTCTGCTAAAGATCATGGCGAAGGTTTCTTGATGCTAGAGAGCGGCCGCGCTGATGCGTTTATGATGGATGATGTATTGCTAGCAGGCGAAAAAGCCAAAGCTAAAAATCCTGATGAATGGGTTATCGTTGGTACGCCACAATCGTTTGAAATTTATGGTTGTATGATGCGTAAAGACGATCCTGAATTCAAAACAGTCGTGAACGACGCGCTGAACAAAACCTTTAGCTCAGGCGAAATCAATAGCATCTATGACAAGTGGTTCTTAAACCCAATTCCACCAAAGAACGTCAACTTGAACTTTGAGATGTCAGATAACCTAAAAGCACTTATCGCCAATCCGCATGATAGCGATCAGCCAAAAGTAGCAGCAGCACAGTAGTATTTGTCCTTCAATCTAGCTTGCTTACGTGTTCAGATCGGACTCATCGTCCATCTGACACGTAAGTTTTTCAATCGCTGTTCGGAGAGACAATCATGAATTATAGCTGGAACTGGGGTGTGCTCTTTGAGCATACGGGTATTGGCAACGAGCTGTATATCCACTGGATGATTACTGGTCTTGGCTGGTTATTACTGATTGGTAGTATTGCTTGGACCATCGCGATGGTCGTCGGTACTGTCTTTGGTATTATGCGTACCTTACCTAACAAAACAGCTCGTCGCATTGGCACCGCTTATGTGACCTTTTTTCGTAATATTCCGCTGCTTGTGCAGCTATTTTTTTGGTTTTATGTGGCACCTGGTTGGTTGACGCCAGCGCTACAAGAATGGTGGTTTAGAGATTTATCACCGAATACATCCGCGATGCTCTCAGCCAGTATTGGTTTAGGATTGTTTACAGCAGCTCGTATCGTCGAGCAAGTACGTACGGGTATCGAGTCGCTACCAAAAGGACAGATAAACGCAGCGTATGCGCTAGGCTTCACTATTCCGCAAGCTTACAAGCAAGTACTGCTACCACAAGCATTCCGTATTATCTTACCGCCGCTTAGCTCTGAGCTGACCAACTGTTTTAAGAATGCCTCTGTCGCCTCATTAGTCGGCGTCATGGAGCTCATCAGTCAAACCAAAACCATCAGCGAATACACACAGAATAGCCTTGAGATTTATACTTATGCGACGATTATCTACCTCGTCTTTAATCTCTCGCTAATCGCTATTATGGGTCTGATCGAGCGTAAACTAAGAGTACCAGGGCTTATCGCAGGGAGTCAGAAATGAGTATGATGACCGAACTTGCGACCGCGTATCCAGGCTTAATGGGTGGCATGATTACCACGCTAAAAGTCCTGTTTTTGGCTATTATCGGTGGTATCAGCTTAGGTACGGTATTGGCGCTCATGCGCTTATCAGGTATCAAAGCATTAGAGATTCCCGCCAAGCTGTATGTCAATTATTTTAGATCCGTACCATTACTGTTGGTGCTACTGTGGTTCTACTTTGCCGTCCCGATGATTTATTTTTGGGCAGCGGGTAAGTATTTACAACTAGATGCAGCCTTTGCCTCTTGTGTTGTCGCGTTTATGATGTTCGAAGCGGCTTACTTCTCAGAAGTCGTCCGTGCGGGTATTCAGTCTATCGGTAGTGGTCAGGTTAATGCGGCTAAAGCATTGGGCATGACTTATGGGCAGACCATGCGTCTGGTTATTTTACCACAGGCCTTTCGCAAGATGCTGCCGCTTATTTTGCAGCAATGTATTATCTTATTCCAAGATACAACTTTAGTGTTCGCTATTGGTCTGACTGATTTCTTCCGAGCAGCCTACGTACGTGGTGAGCTAATGGGCTTATTGACGCCTTATATCTTAGGCGCTGGTGCTGTGTATTTCGTCCTAAGCTTGGCAGCTTCGGTAGGCGTACAACGTGTACAAAAAAGGTTAAGGTTTTAATGAAGGACTGTTAAGCGTTAGAGTCGATCAATGCATGGTTATCTGAACATGGTTATCTGATCTCATTTGATAGGCTCTAATGCTTTCAAAATTTAACTGCATTTGTCATTAATGTATCGTTGATTCAGTTTAAAAGAGATACAAGGCAACCGAGTGCAGATGTATATGTAATACTTCAAGCGAGGTTAACGCGGTAACTCTTTTATAGAGGATTGACTATATTTTGACTGAATGCAATTGGGCAAGAGTAAGAATAAGGCTAGGAGCCAATGATGAATGATGCTAAAACGTTTATAAATGACTTTGGTGGACTGGTCACAGACAGTGGTCATGCTAGCAGTGAGATGGTCGTTGAGATAGATAGCGTTAGCAAGTGGTATGGCGACTTTCAGGTGCTGACTGATTGTACCGCTCACGTCCACAAAGGCGATGTCGTCGTGGTCTGTGGTCCATCAGGCAGCGGCAAATCAACCTTGATTAAGACTGTGAATGGGCTAGAGCCTTTTCAAAAAGGCAATATCATGGTCAACGGCATCTCTGTCGGTGATCCAAAAACCAACTTACCTAAGCTACGTAGCCGTGTCGGTATGGTGTTTCAGCATTTTGAGCTATTCCCTCACTTGACCATTATCGATAATTTAATGGTCGCGCAAATCAAAGTATTGGGTCGTAAAGAAGCGGAAGCCAAACAAAAAGGCATGGCCTATTTAGATCGAGTAGGGCTAACCGTTCAAGCCAATAAATATCCTGCTGAGCTATCAGGTGGTCAACAGCAGCGAGTCGCCATTGCGCGTGCGCTCGCGATGGATCCCATAGCGATGTTGTTCGATGAGCCAACCTCAGCACTCGATCCTGAGATGATTCAAGAAGTGCTCGATGTGATGGTGGAGTTGACTCGTGATGGTATGACCATGATGTGCGTGACGCATGAAATGGGTTTTGCCAGTCAGGTAGCCAATCGTATCATCTTTATGGATGAGGGTCATATCGTTGAGAACTGTAGTAAGGATGAGTTTTTTGAAGGCGCTAAAAGTGAGCGTGCACAGCAGTTCTTATCGAAGATTTTGAATCATTAACCATTTATACAGCTTTTACTATATAGCTCTATAATTATATCAAGCGTCTATTAACGAATAGGCGCTTTTTTTGTGCGTGATAGCTTGATGCATCTCATCGTGATATCGATATGATTGGCTATACAAGTGAGTAGATGAGTGAATGGCTGTTTACTGATACAATAGCGGTCAATATTTTTGATAATTAAAATAATTCATAAACCGTATTGGAGTTCATATGAGTGTAGAAAATCCATCAGTAGCATCATCTAAAGGTATCGTCATCATTGGTGCAGGTTTGGCAGGCTGGCATGTGATTGATGCCATTCGTGCAAAAGACAAAGACATTCCGATTACGTTGGTGACAGCTGATAGTGGTGATCGTTATCATAAACCAATGCTGACCATGGCCATTAGCCAAAAGAAAAGTGCGGCAGATTTGGTTAGAGCCACTGGTGTTGACGCCGCAGAAGCGGCAAATGTTAAGCTACTTGCTAACACGCAAGTAACGGATGTTGATACGACCACTCAACAGTTGCAGCTTATATCTGCACAGCGCTCAGATCCAGCCAACACGGATTATGCCACGATCAGTTATGGTAAGTTGGTACTGGCGATGGGTGCGCATCCTATCTTCCCAAAAAGCTTGCCAGAGGATTTAGTTTGGCACGTCAATCATATTGAGCGTTTTGGACAGCTGCAAGAAAAGCTAGCCACTGGCAGTCAGCACGTTGCTATCGTCGGTGCAGGTATGGTTGGGACCGAGATTGCAGAAGACTTACTCAAAGCTGGTCATCAGGTGACGCTCATTGATTTAAACGATGCGCCACTATCACAAATGCTACCAACAAAAGCAACGGCTCGTATCGCCCAAGCAGTGAAGTCGCAAGGGATTAACTTTTTAGGGGGTTATCAAGTATCTACTATTACGCGTCTCAGTGATGAAAAACTAGAAGTTAGTTACGAGGCACTGCTATCAGCGACAGACAGTATGACTGCTGAGCCAATTGAACCGCTCATCGTAGACCATGTGATTGCCAGTACAGGTCTGACGGTCGATGATAAGCTGCCTACTGCTGCTAGTGTAGAATTCAATCGTCGCACTGGTATCGTGGTGGATGCGCCGACTTTGCGTACCAGTACAGCCAATATTTATGCGATTGGTGACTGTATGTCTATCGATGGTGTACCGTGTCGCTATGTCGCGCCATTACGCGCGCAGGCTGCTACTATTGCTGATGATGTATTGGGCCTAGAGCATAATGGTTATGAGCATAAACCGCCAATGATTCGCCTGAAAAACAAAGCAATCTCTGTCATGGTGACAGGTGTGCCACAAGCGACTGGCAATTGGCAGGTTAAAATGGAAAGTGATGAAGAGTTGGTCATGGACTTGCTAAATGATAGTGATGAAGTTAGCGCAACAGTTACTATTAAAGCGCCTGCAGTGCTTAAAGCCTAACGGATAAAGCCTAATTGTAAAAGTATTAAGACCATAGCCAGTGTCGCCATCTTTATGCAGCACTGGCTTTTTTATATCTATAGTCAGCGAACTAGTAAACCGCTACGGTGTTACCCTTCCTAGAGGTACTATATGTACAATCCGCGGTCGGCTGCCTTGTAGCAATATTAGATTTCTTTGACTACATAACCTTTTATATCAATCATAATCGATACGCACTGTATCTATAGGATTGACAGTCTTTTGTTTAAGGCGCTATATTGGCTAAGCGTAATTTTACTATCACGTCTAGTGATAAAACATATCCAAGGAAGAATATCGTATTTAAGGTAGTGGTACATTTTACTTTCTACGATTATAAAAAGTTGTCTAATAAGCAGTTGCATAGCCATACCAACATTAAATAGCACAACGAAAGGACTCGTGATGACGCAGATTACCGATTTTGACAGTATTCTTAACAACGTTCCCAAAGTTCATATAAGCGCACGTTCTGCAAATGCGCCACTCACCAAAAGCCATGATAAAGGTCCTGATGTGCCGCTGATTGAGGCGACCATTGGTGATTTTTTTGATGCGATTGTCCATAAATTTCCTGAGCGTGAAGCCTTGGTTTCTCGCCATCAAAATATCCGCTGGACGTATCGCGAGCTACAGAAAAAAGCCAATCAGTTGGCAAGTAGTATGATTGAGATGGGGCTTGAGATTGGGGATCGTATCGCTATTTGGTCGCATAACAATGCTGAATGGCTGCTGATGCAATTAGCGACCGCAAAAATTGGCATCATTTTGGTCAATATTAATCCTGCTTATCGTACCTTTGAGTTGCAGTATGCGCTGAATAAACTGGGCTGTTCGGCATTGGTATTAATGCGTCATTTCAAGACGAGTGACTATGCGCAAATGATTCGTGAGCTGTGTCCTGAGATTTATCATAAAGATTATACTCAGCTTGATTTGGTCGAGATTCCAACGATTGAGCGCATCATCTGGATTGATGAACCAGCATCTGATGAAGCGTTTGGTTTTATGCAGAAATTCTCTACGTGGATGGCAGAAGGCGATGCCAACGATCTACGCGTAGCAGAGCGCCAAGCCCAGCTGAAGAACACCGATGCTATTAGTGTGCAGTTTACCAGTGGCACGACTGGCACACCGAAAGGCGCTACGCTCACGCATCGAAATATCTTGAATAACGGTTATTTTATGGGTGAAGGCTTAAAGCTGACAGAAGAGGATAGGCTATGTATTCCGCTGCCGCTCTATCATTGCTTTGGGATGGTGGGCGGTAATCTCGCTATATTAACGCATGGAGGCTGTGCGGTTTATCCTAATGATGGCTTTGATCCGTTAACTGTATTGCAAACCATAGAAGAAGAAAAATGTAAGGCGCTGCTTGGTGTACCGACGATGTTTATTGCAGAGCTCGATCATCCAGAATTTGACAGTTTTGATTTGTCGAGCCTACGCACGGGCATTATGGGCGGCTCTAGCTGTCCGATTGAGGTCATGCGCCGTGTCATGGATAAGATGCACATGAGCGAGGTGACGATTGCTTATGGTATGACTGAGACCAGTCCGGCTTCTTGTCAGACCAGCTCGCAGACGCCCCTTGAAAAGAGAGTCTCTACCGTAGGGATGGTGCTGCCTGCGCTTGAAGCCAAAATCATCGATACTGAAACGGGCAATGTCGTCCCGATTGGAGAGACGGGCGAGCTACTTACGCATGGCTATGCGGTTATGAAAGGGTATTGGGGCAGCCGCGCTAAGACACGGACGGCCATTCAAGATGGCTGGATGCATACGGGTGACCTTGCGACCATGGATGAGGACGGTTATATCACTGTGGTGGGTCGTAGTAAGGACATGATTATTCGCGGCGGCGAAAATATCTATCCCGTCGAAGTCGAAAACTATCTTTATCGTCATCCGAAGATTCGCGATGTACAAATCGTCGGGGTTCCTGATAAGAAGTATGGTGAAGTGTTGGCAGCGTGGATTATTGCAAAAGAACCAGACAGTTTGACTGAAGAGGAGGTGCGCCAATTCTGTGGTGAGCATATCGCCCATTATAAAGTACCGACTTATTATCGCTTTGTGACGGAATATCCAATGACGGTCACTGGTAAAATTCAGAAGTTCAAAATTGTTGAGCAAATGGTAGAGGAGTTGGGTCTAGGGTGATTTAGAGCTGTGGGCAGGGGCTGCTATCAAACTAGCCGTTATCAAACACAGACACTTATATAGTGTCACTATTCAACATTAATAGCCTCATTTGCTGTAAAAGCCAGCCTCAGTATGAATAATGAGACTGGCTTTTTTATGTCAAAAATTTGCTATGATTCTATGTTACCTTTTACTAAGACGGAATATTAATGACTAATTAAATGATACGCATTGTATTACTATGATTGACAGCCGTTTGTTTACAACGGTATAGTAGTGACAATCTATAAAAGACCTATTCAAGGAAGAGTGACGGGTCTGCCGGCTATCAGCACGTACTATCTATAAATGACAAATACGATAAAAAGTAAAACGAAAGGACTCGTTATGACGCAAACTTCTAATTTTGATGCGACTCAAATTGATTTTGATACTATTCTAAATAGCATTCCTAGTATTAATATGGGCGCACGCTCAGCAAATGCACCGCTTACCCAAAGCTATGATAAAGGTCCTGATGTGCCGCTCATTGAAGCGACTATCGGTGATTTTTTTGATGCTATCGTATCCAAGTATCCAGAGCGCGAAGCTTTGGTTTCTCGCCATCAAAACATCCGCTGGACCTACCGCGAGCTACAACAGCAAGTCAATCAACTGGCAAGCAGTATGATTGAGATGGGGCTGGAAATCGGCGATCGCATCGGTATTTGGTCACACAACAATGCTGAATGGTTGCTCATGCAATTGGCCACGGCAAAAGTTGGCGTCATTCTCGTCAATATCAACCCTGCCTATCGTACCTTTGAGCTGCAATATGCCTTGAATAAACTGGGCTGTTCAGCGCTCGTGCTTATGCGCCATTTCAAAACTAGCGATTACGCCAGTCTCATCAGTGAACTGTGTCCTGAAATTTATCATAAAGACTATACCCAGCTTGATTTGGTCGAGATTCCGACGATTGAGCGTATCATTTGGATTGATGAGCCTGAGTCTGAAGAAACCTTTGGTTTTATGCAGAAATTCTCTGCATGGATGGTGGAAGGCGATGCCAACGATCCCCGGGTTGCAGAGCGCCAAGCCCAGCTCAAAAACACGGATGCTATCAATGTGCAGTTCACCAGTGGCACAACTGGTACGCCAAAAGGGGCAACCTTAAGCCATCGTAATATTCTTAACAACGGTTACTTCATCGGTGAGGCAATGAATCTCACCGAAGAAGATAAGCTGTGTATTCCTGTGCCCTTGTATCATTGCTTTGGTATGGTGCTTGGCAACCTCGCGATTCTCACGCATGGCGGCTGTATCGTTTATCCGAATGACGGCTTTGAGCCGCTAACCGTATTGAAAGCAGTCGAAGAAGAAAAATGTACGGGTTTACATGGTGTGCCAACGATGTTTATCGCAGAGCTCGACCATCCGGAGTTTAAAAACTTTGATTTATCGACTTTGCGCACGGGTATCATGGCGGGCTCTAGTTGTCCGATCGAAGTCATGCGCCGTGTCATCGATGAGATGCACATGAGTGAGGTCACCATTGCGTATGGCATGACAGAGACCAGTCCAGTATCTTGCCAGACCAATGAACATACGCCGCTTGATAAGCAAGTATCGACCGTTGGCTTAGTGCAGCCTGCGCTTGAGGTTAAAGTCGTCAATACGGAAACGGGTGAGACTGTAGCCTTGGGCGAGACAGGCGAACTACTCACACGCGGTTATTCAGTGATGAAAGGCTATTGGGGCAGCCGCTTCAAAACCCGCGCGGCCATCCAAGACGGTTGGATGCATACGGGCGATTTGGCTACGATGGATGAGGACGGTTATGTCAAAATCGTTGGTCGTAGTAAAGACATGGTCATTCGCGGCGGCGAAAATATTTATCCTGTCGAAATCGAAAACTACCTTTATCGTCATCCAAAGATTCGTGATGTGCAAATCGTCGGTATTCCTGATAAAAAGTATGGTGAAGTACTCGCGGCTTGGATTATTCCTAAAGAAGCAGACAGCTTGACGGAAGAGGAAGTGCGTGAGTTCTGTAGCGAGCATATTGCCCATTATAAGGTTCCGACTTATTATCGCTTTGTCACTGAATATCCGATGACCATCACTGGAAAAATTCAGAAATATAAAATCATTGAACAAATGAAAGACGAGTTAGGTTTGTAGAAATTTAACCACTCTTATCTGTTATTTTATGAATAAGATATATGAGTAAAAGCTAAAATAAAGCATAAAATAAAAAAGCCACTTGCATTTACGCACTAAAGAAAAGGGATGTCATGAGCGCTATCATAACCAGTAAACTGAGTCCAAACGCCGCTGAATTTCAGCAAAACAGTGCCGCAATGCAAGCGGTGGTCGATGACTTATATGGTCACTTACGTAAAGTCGTGCAAGGCGGTTCAGAGCGTGCACGTGCCAAGCATTTAGCCCGTGGCAAACTCTTGCCCCGTGAGCGTGTTGAGCGTTTGCTCGATGTGGGTACGCCATTTTTAGAAGTGGCACCGATGGCAGCGCATGATATGTATGGCGAAGAGATTCCAGCCGCTGGCGTGATTGCGGGTATCGGTCGTATCAATGGTACCGAATGTATGATCGTTTGTAATGATGCCACGGTAAAGGGCGGCACTTATTATCCAATGACGGTCAAAAAACATCTGCGTGCGCAAGAAATCGCGCAAGAGAATAACTTGCCTTGTGTCTATTTGGTGGATTCAGGTGGCGCTAACTTACCCAATCAAGATGACGTGTTCCCCGATAAAGAGCACTTTGGTCGTATCTTCTTTAATCAGGCCAATATGAGTGCGGCAGGTATTCCACAGATTGCTGTGGTCATGGGCAGCTGTACGGCTGGCGGGGCTTATGTGCCAGCGATGAGTGATGAGTCTATTATCGTCAAAGACCAAGGCACCATCTTTTTAGGTGGTCCACCACTGGTCAAAGCGGCGACAGGTGAAGAGGTCACAGCCGAAGACTTGGGCGGCGGCGATGTGCATACTCGTCTGTCAGGTGTCGTCGATCACTTAGCACAGAGCGATACTCATGCGTTATCGATTGCGCGCAATATTATTAGCCATCTAAATCGTCCTGCGAAGCAAGTGCCTAATCAAATCAAATCACGTCCACCACGCTACGATGCCAAAGAGCTATACGGCGTCATTCCAACGGACAAGCGCAAGCCATTTGATATCAAAGAAATCATTGCTCGTATCGTCGATGACAGTGCTTTTGATGAATTTAAATCACGCTTTGGTACGACGTTGGTGTGCGGCTTCGCTCATATCGAAGGGATGCCAGTCGGTATCATTGCCAACAATGGCATCTTATTTAGTGAGTCAGCGCAGAAAGGCACGCACTTTATTGAGCTATGCTGTAAACGCAAAATCCCATTAGTATTTTTGCAAAACATCACTGGCTTTATGGTCGGTCGCAAATATGAAAACGAAGGCATTGCGCGTCATGGTGCCAAAATGGTCATGGCAGTCGCCAATGCCAAAGTACCAAAGTTCACGGTCATTGTCGGTGGTTCATTCGGTGCTGGTAACTACGGCATGTGTGGTCGTGCTTATAGCCCGCGTTTCTTATGGATGTGGCCAAATGCACGTATCTCGGTAATGGGCGGCGAGCAAGCAGCATCGGTCTTGGCAACGGTCAAGCGTGACAATTTTGACCGTAAAGGCGAAGCATGGAGTGATGAGGACGAGGCGGCATTTAAAGCACCGATTCTCGATATGTATGAAAAGCAAGGTCATCCATATTATGCCACCGCACGTCTATGGGATGACGGCGTGATTGATCCTGCTGATACGCGACATGTATTGGCATTAGGGTTGAGCGCTGCCTATAACGCGCCGATTGAAGAGACGACGTTTGGTGTCTTTAGAATGTAATAGTTTTAAGGCCTTCCCATAATAAGCTACTACTGCGTCAACCTCATTTGAAGTACGATTTGTACATCTACATTCGGTTTCCTTGTATTAATATTATTATGGATTGACCAAGAGTTTGTTTAAGTATTTACATAAAAAATATAGAGAAGATAATGCAAAAAAACAGTGATGAAAATTATAAAAGCCTACTGGTTAAAGTGGAACAACACGTGGCTACGGTGACGTTAAACCGCCCTGAAATACGTAATGCCTTTAACGATGAAATGATTGCTGAGCTAACCAATGCATTCAATACGCTTGGTGCTGATGATGAGGTACGCGTCATTGTGCTAGCCGCTGCTGGTAAGGCATTCTGTGCAGGAGCCGATTTGAATTGGATGCGGGCCATGGCGGATTATAGCTATGAAGAAAATCTAGCAGACGCGGACAAATTGGCACAAATGCTTAAAACTATTTACGAGTGTCCGAAACCAACAGTTGCGGCCATCCAAGGCGATGTTTATGCCGGTGGCATGGGTCTAGTCGCTGTTTGTGATGTGGCCATCGCCGTCAAAATTGCTAACTTCTGCCTCAGTGAAGTGCGTTTAGGCTTAGCTCCTGCGACTATCAGCCCTTATGTCATCCGAGCACTAGGCGCTAGAGCATCGCAGCGTTACTTCTTAAGTGCTGAAGTGTTTGATGCTAAAAAGGCACGTCAGCTTGGCTTTATCCATGAGCGTGTTAGCGAAGAATGGCTAGCTGATGAGGTCGCTATATTTTGTAGCAAAGTCGTCAAAAACAGCCCTGATGCAGTCAAAACTTGCAAACAGCTATTACACAATGTCGCGGGTGCACCCATCACTGATGAGCTGATTGCCGATACAGTAAAAGGCATCGCTGATATTCGCTCATCAGAGCAAGGTAAAGAGGGCGTGCAAGCCTTTTTGCAAAAACGTAAGCCCAGTTGGTTGACGGCAGATTAATAATGCACGAGAGATAAATGAGTAAATAGACAAGACCTCAAATAAAAACGATAACACACAGGGATAGTTATGTTTTCTAAAATTCTAATTGCCAACCGTGGTGAAATTGCCTGCCGCGTAGCCGCGACTGCCAAGCGTCTGGGTGTCAGCACCGTCGCTGTTTACTCTGATGCGGATCGTGAAGCCAAGCATGTGGCTGTTTGTGATGAGGCTATTTATTTGGGTGGTTCAGCGCCGAAAGACAGCTATCTTAAAGGTGATGCGATTATTGCGATAGCGCTTGAAACTGGCGCACAAGCGATTCATCCGGGTTATGGATTTTTAAGCGAAAATGCTGACTTTGCGCAAGCTTGTCAGGATGCAGGACTGGCCTTTATCGGTCCATCGGCTGATGCTATCCGTGCCATGGGCGGCAAGTCTGAATCCAAACGGTTGATGGAAACAGCTGGCGTACCACTGATACCGGGCTATCACGGTGACAATCAAGATGCAGAATTTTTGCAGCAGCAGGCCGATAGCATTGGCTATCCAGTCTTAATCAAAGCAAGTGCGGGTGGTGGCGGTAAAGGCATGCGTATTGTGGAGCAAAGCAGCGACTTTATTGACTTGCTAGACTCATGTCGCCGTGAAGCCATTACGAGCTTCGGTGATGATAAAGTGTTGGTTGAAAAATACGCCTTAAAACCGCGCCATATCGAAATCCAAGTATTTGGTGATACGCATGGCAACTATGTGCATTTATTTGAGCGTGATTGCTCCGTACAGCGCCGTCACCAAAAAGTATTAGAAGAAGCGCCTGCGCCGGGTGTTGATCTTGCGATGCGTGAAGCGATGGGAACCGCTGCCATCGAAGCGGCTCGCGCGGTCGATTATGTTGGCGCAGGCACAGTTGAGTTCATCGTTGAGCAGCGCGAAGATTCTATGAATTTTTATTTCATGGAGATGAATACGCGGTTGCAGGTTGAGCATCCAGTCAGCGAAGCGATTACTGGTGTTGATTTGGTCGAGTGGCAGCTTTTAGTCGCAGCAGGTCAGCCATTGCCAAAAACCCAAGCCGATCTGACTATCAACGGTCATGCAATTGAGGCGCGCATCTGTGCTGAAAACCCTGACAATAGCTTCTTACCAGCGACAGGTACGTTATTTACGTATCAAAAACCTGAACACAGCACCTTTATGATTGATAAAGACGGTACTGGCGTGCGTATCGATGATGGCGTGCGCGAAGGTGATGTGATTAGCCCGTTCTATGATTCTATGATTGCCAAGCTCATCGTTCATGCGCCAACGCGAGAGCAAGCATTAGCCAAGCTCGATCGCGCGCTTGCCCAAACGCGTATCGTGGGTTTGCCGAATAACGCGGCATTTTTACGCTATATTTTAAATACCGATTCATTTAGCCAAGCCAATCTCGATACGGCATTGATTGAACATGAGCGTGATGCGATTTTTAATCAGCAGCCTTTAGCTTTATCGACGCTGGTTGTGACCGCTATTACTCGTCAGCTTGCAAGCGAGATGGCAATGCAAGAGTCAGATATTGATCCATTTAGCAAACCTACTGGCTTCCGTGCTTATAACGATTACACTCGCTCATTCAGCTTGGTTTATGATAAGAGTGCTTATACTGCCCGCCTGAGCAACTGGCATAATGCAAGTTGTTCTGATAGTAAAAAAGGCAGTGACAAGTCGAGCAGCTTTACGCTTGTTATTGAAAAAGAAATCGCTAACACGCAGGATAATGACAATATTAACGTAGCTGCTCAGACCGAAACAGTCTATGAAGGTCAGGTGAGCTATACCAGTAGTGACGAACACAATCATACGTTATGGTTAGATGGTGCACGTACTAGCGCGCAAAGTTGGGTACTTAATGAGACCGTTTATGTGTTCACAGACAGTGGCCGTGACGAAATTACGCTTGTTGATATCATGGCGCACGTAGGCGAAGAGTCCGCAGCGGTAGGTAGTTTAAAGTCACCGATGCCAGGTCAAGTAGTGGCCTTTAAAGTGGCGGTTGGCGATACTGTGAAAAAAGGCGAGCCGTTAGCAGTCATCGAAGCTATGAAAATTGAGCATACCATTACTGCGCCGACAGATGGGGTTGTGGCAGAATTGCTATTTGCAGCAGGTGATTTGGTCGCTGATGGTGATGAGTTATTACGCATTGACACTGAAAGCGAATAGCTGACGGAAGAATAATATAGTCAGTGCAATATAAAAGAAGTACGTTCAAAATAGCTTTCTACTGGTATACATTTTCCTCGCTTGCTGTGCGCTTCGCGCTCCAGAGGCTTCGCAAAATCTATCCCAGCAATACGGTATTATTTTTAAATTGAATCGACTATAGAAAGGCGAGCATTAAAAAGGATGATAAGTATGAGCCATTCGTATCCAAGCCATGTCACCATCGTTGATGTCAGTCCACGCGATGGCTTGCAAAACGAGTCAACGACGGTACCGACTGAGGTTAAGCAAACACTTATCAATGATTTGATTGCAGCCGGTGTCAAAAAGCTAGAAGCGACCAGTTTTGTCTCGCCAAAGTGGGTGCCACAAATGGGTGATAATAGCGCGCTGCTTGACGCGCTAGCGCCTACGAGGCAGACGGAAGTTTGCTACTCAGTCCTAGTACCCAATATGCGCGGTTTTGAAAATGCAATTTTGCATCGTCCTGATGAAGTCGTTATTTTCGGCTCAGCCAGTGAAACCTTTAGTCAAAAAAACATCAATTGTAGTATTGATGAGAGTATCGAACGTTTTGCACCAGTGGCAGCGGCTGCAAAAGCGCAGGGTATCAAAGTACGAGGCGTTATCTCTTGTACGGTCGGCTGTCCTTATGAAGGTGAGATTGACCCAAGCCAAGTAGCCTATGTGACCAAGCGTCTGATAGAGATTGGTGCAGAGCAGATTGGTATTGCAGATACCATTGGTGTTGGTACACCGCTCAAAGTACAACGAGCGTTGCAAGCTGCACTTGAGTATGCTGATATCTCTATGCTATCTGGGCATTTTCATGATACTTATGGCCAAGCATTGAGCAATACTTTGGCTGCCTTACAAATGGGTGTTAGTGAGTTTGATACCTCAGTGGCTGGTCTTGGTGGCTGTCCTTATGCCAAAGGTGCAACGGGTAATGTGGCAACCGAAGATGTGGTGTATATGCTGCATGGTATGGGTATCAGCACCGGTATCGATTTGGATAAATTGGTCGTGGCAGGCGAGCGTATCAGTGCGTTTTTAAAGCGTCCGAATGGCTCAAATGTGGCACGAGCTTTAATTAACAAACGTCAGTCTTAAAAAGTTATTGTAAAAATTAAATACTAAAATACAAGGAATAGTTATGAGTTTACCTGGATTGAATTTTCAGCTTGGCGAAGATATTGATGCATTACGCGATATGGTACAGCAGTTTGCGGCCAATGAAATCGCTCCACGTGCAAGCGAAATCGACAGTAGTGATGAGTTCCCTATGGATCTGTGGCAAAAGATGGGTGACATCGGTCTACATGGCATTACCGTCCCTGAAGAGTACGGCGGCTCTAATATGGGTTACGTCGCACATATGGTCGCGATGGAAGAGATTAGCCGTGCGTCCGCTTCTGTAGCATTGAGCTATGGTGCACACTCAAACCTATGTATTAACCAAATCAAACGTAACGGTAGTGAAGCACAAAAACAAAAGTACTTGCCAAAACTGGTCAGCGGTGAATTCATCGGTGCACTTGCAATGAGTGAGACGGGCGCTGGCTCAGACGTCGTTAGCATGAAGCTCAAAGCCGAAGAGAAAGACGGTAGCTATGTGTTGAATGGTAGCAAGATGTGGATTACCAATGGTCCCGATGCTGACGTGATGGTAGTTTATGCCAAGACCAATCCAGAGCTGGGCGGCAAAGGCATGACAGCGTTTATCGTTGAAAAAGGCATGGAAGGTTTCGGCACAGCGCAAAAGCTCGATAAACTTGGCATGCGTGGTAGCCATACGGGTGAGATGACCTTTAATAATGTAACCGTGCCGAGCGAAAATATTTTGGGCGGGCTCAATGAGGGCGTCAAGGTACTGATGAGCGGGCTAGATTATGAGCGCGCTGTATTGGCTGCAGGTCCTATTGGCATCATGCAAGCCGTGATGGACAATGTGGTGCCTTATATCCATGACCGTAAACAGTTTGGTCAAGCCATCGGTGAGTTCCAGCTTATCCAAGGCAAAGTCGCGGACATGTATACGATATTGCAAGCAGGTCGTAGCTTCTTATATACGGTCGGAAAAAATCTCGATATGTTGGACGCGCGCGGTGCCGGTCATAGTCGAGAAGTGCGTAAAGATTGTGCCAGTGTGATTTTATGGTGTGCTGAAAAAGCCACGTGGATGGCAGGCGAGGGTATTCAGATATTTGGCGGTAATGGCTATACCAATGAGTATCCACTTGGTCGCTACTGGCGTGATGCTAAGTTATATGAGATTGGCGCAGGAACCAGTGAAATCCGCCGTATGCTAGTCGGTCGTGAGCTGTTTAACGAGACCAAATAAGAAAGGATTAGGGCAATATAGTTAAAGAACTACTAAACTGCTACGGTGTTAGCCTCCCTAGATGTACTATTTGTACAATCTGCAGTCGGCTGCCTTGTAGCAATTTTAAACTTCTCTAACTATAGCTAGCGAGACCTCAGCTCTTTTCCGATAATAAAATAAAAAAGCAGTACGTTTAAAACGTACTGCTTTTTTCATGTCAACGTGACACTGAGTTATCTATTATGACTTATTCCGATAATCAAAGTATCTTGCCAAACCATTTAATAATAAATCATCACGCAAGCGTACTGGGCGATTGACGTGCTGCGAGATCGTGGCTGCATCACCACCGGTCATAATCAACTCAAAGTTAGGATGACGGTGGCTAATCTCATTAATCGCACCAACGATAGAGAGTAAGATACCTCGGTGCACAGCATCCTGTGTGGTCAGGCCTTGGCCAACGCTATCGAATGTACCGTTAGAGATGGTGATCTGCTTGGTACCAGAAAACAACGACTCACGTTGCAGGTAGATACTCGGGAAGATATAACCGCCTAAATGCTCAGCGTGATCAATCAAATCAATCGTCACCGCTGTACCGCAGCCGATGACACACTGGCGTTTTTTCTTATCGACCGCACCCAGCATCTGTAGCCAACGATCACAGCCGAGCTGCTCATCATTATAGTTACTTTTCATCAGCGCATGCGCGGCATCCACATGGACAAACTCAAACGGCGTATTGAGACGGCTTAGGGTCTCTGATACCTGAGCATTGAGATTGTCGCCCAATACGGATGAGATACCGATAAAGTCAGGGGCAAAACGCTCAAAGCGATCCGTCAGACCCATCAGTAATTCGGCTGGTGCTTGCAAATGCTGTTTGGCATCATGTGTGACTATCTGACCGATATCATCGGTGAGCCAGTATTTCAGGCGGGTATTTCCAAGATCAAGCCAGAGCATAAAAGTCCCTTTATATCGTGCTCGTTAATATATGATGCTCGTCAGTATGGTTATCTATAGCCGGCGAACTATTAAACTGCTACGGTATTACCCTCCCTAGAGGTACGATATGTACAATCTGCGGTCGGCTGCCTTGTAGCTGTTTTAGATTTCTTTGACTATATACTTAATAAATCACGTCGATGCGTCCAGTAAAAAGCGTAGAAATATTACCGTTATCTAAGCGCAATTGCAAACACCCGTGAGTATCCACACCGCAAGCATGACCGATCACCACATGCTCTTTGTTATTATAGTGTTGGGTGACACGTAAGCGCAGACCTGCTAGGGCATCCATCGCCGCAAATTGTGCCAAAAAACCATCCAAATAATACGTATGACCGGTGGGCTGCTCTAACCCTAAATGCTCAAAGCGCGTCATCGTCGCCATCAATGCTTTACTCATCTGCTGATAGAGGGTTTGTAGGTCTGGTAGTCTCTCAGAACGTGTCTCTGGAGGTAGCATCTCATTAATATCTTGCAGGCTAATCGCTTGGTAACTCATGCCCTCAGACGTCTGCGCCGTTAGTTTTGGCGCAGCTTGTACATTGAGGCCGATACCTAATACCACACCGACCACTCTGCCAGACTGAGTGACAGGCTCTATCAAAATTCCAGCCAGTTTATTAAAGGGTAGCGTACGCTGAGTCGATACGGCACTATTCATCGATGCTACGCTATCCGATTCCGATACTGGGCTATCTGATACCGAGTCAACCGCCACAGATTTATCTTCATCTGAGGTTTTAGTTTGCTGTTGATAGAATCCTAGATCATTTGCCCATTTGACACCAATTGGCGTCAACTCTTGCGCTTGTAACTGTTCATTCAATGTTTGAATGATAGGCATGTTTGCCAGCTCAACGCCGATGATGAGTGACAATACACCACTGATCGGCATGTGCACAGGATGATATAACGACAGATAGACATTGCCGCGTGGCGACTGCCATGAACGGCCATGTTGTCCACGTCCGGCGCTCTGGGTTTCAGCGGTCAACAGCTGTACTGCCGTGGCATCTAATGTGCCGTTTTGGATTTGCTCTATCAGCTCGCTATTGGTTGAGGCGCTGCTGACAACGTGACGGTGATTGAGCTCAGATAAGTAGGCAGAGGAATTCGTGAGTGGCAGCATAAGTTTAGTCGATGTGGTTAAAGGAAATTTTGATATACTGGGCGATTGTCAATGACAGCATAAAGGTCACGTTGAGATTTGGCAAATACAATTGAGTACGCCTAAGCGGCAGTGAGTATTATAGCGTCAGTCAGTATTATAAAAGGTTCGTTCTATGATGTTATATGTGTGGTTTGTGATTGCAGGGGCGTTTGCAGGTGTCAGCGCGGGCTTGTTTGGCGTGGGCGGTGGCATGATTATCGTGCCAGCATTGGTGTGGATTTTTACCGCTTATGACTTTTCGCCAGAAGTGATCACCCATTTGGCCATCGGTACCTCACTGGCGACCATTGTAGTGACCTCAATCAGCTCACTGACTGCACATAATAAGCGTGGCGGCGTACGCTGGGAAGTATGGCGCAAGATGGCGCTTGGACTGGTGATTGGTAGTTTAGTCGGTGCTGGTATCGCAGATATGATTGATGGGCAGGCACTACAGGCCATCATTGGTATTGGTGCGCTTCTGGTTGCGATTAAGATGCTGTTTTTCTCTAATAAAGAACAGTTGGGCAAGCCATTGCCTTCTGCTGGTGTCCAGTTTGGTGCTGGTACGGGCATTGGTATGGCATCGTCTATCTTCGGGATTGGCGGTGGTAGTTTGACTGTGCCGTTTTTGAACTGGGCGGGACTACCGATGAAACAATCGGTCGGTACTTCAGCGGCGTGCGGTCTACCGATTGCATTGGCTGGCGCGGCAGGATTTGCATGGTTTGGTCAAGACGTGATCAATCTGCCTGAGGGTACGATAGGCTTTGTACATATCACAGGTTTTTTATGTATTTCAGTAGCTAGCTTTGCGATGGCAAAAGTCGGTGCCAAGCTCGCCCATGTGTTGCCTGCGCTGATGCTTAAACGTGCGTTTGGCGTGTTATTAGTGTTTGCTGGCGGACAGTTGTTATTGAGCGGGATTGGGGTGTTATAAAAACGATGGCTCCTTATAAAAATACTATGCAAACCGTGAGACATAATTAGTATGAAAGCTGCAGAAAAATACCGCCGTGTTTTCGGCTCAATGAATCATCTAAAAGACCAGCTATCATGGACGGCTGGCCTCTCTAATATGGTAGAGTTTTTGGCGTGGGAGCCGCAGCGTATTTTAGGCATTACTAAAAAGCAATATGTACGCCAAATCATTGAATGGGCTACCCATCCAGAGCTTACAGGCAAAAATATAGAAGAGATTGAGCAATCAATCATCAAAAAGCTCAATACAAAAATGAGTGAATCTGAGCAGCTAGAGACTTACTCAACGCAAACGTCAGGCATCTGTAATGCGAGAGAGGCCGTTCGCCGCGTAAAATTCTTTTCTGAAGATTATCTGAACAAAGAGTTCGATATATTTTTGAGCTTGTGTAGTGATGTTTATCTCAACTTATTTTATCAGCAGTTTATTAGCTTTGAGACAAGTGGATCATGGTCGACACACGGCAACAGCGGCATGTTTGAAAACAGTACAGAGCTAAAAGCGATGTATATGGATAACTTAGCCTATAACCATCAAGTGAATGTGCTAGTAGCAAATGAGTTAAAGCTCGCTGGTCGGAAAAACCCAGACCAAATCCTAAAATACTGTTTGATGTACGAGCATTTATTAGAAAAAGGCTTTATTGAGCAGGGTACAAAGTTTCTACTGTTATTTATCGGTGGTGACGCGCTAAAGCAAAACAAGCAAACGCTCGTAGACCGAGAGCTGGCGTTATGTCATAAAAGACCGAGGAAGTATCAGCATCTACTAAGAACAGAGCTGTTAGAGATAGTTGAGCATTTAGAAGTGGCAAGTATCTCTTGGTCCGCTCTTATTAAGTTTAACAATCGATATTTAGCAGAAAATGACACCTGCCAAGTGGAACAAAAACTGCTACAGGGGTTTCACCAAAGCCTTGAATCAAAATCGTTTATGCAGTTAGCTGTTTAACCCTAAAAACCCACCACAATTTCAGGTAGAATAGCCGCCTGTTTTTGCTAAGTTTACTGATTCTTCATGCGTCTAAAATCTCTAAAGCTGGCAGGCTTCAAATCCTTTGCCAATCCAACGACTTTTACCTTCCGTCATGGCATCACCGCCATTGTCGGGCCGAACGGCTGTGGCAAATCTAACGTGATTGATGCCATTCGCTGGGTGCTGGGTGAGACCTCTGCCAAGCAGCTGCGTGGTGGCGCGATGAGTGATGTCATCTTTGCTGGTACGCAAGATAAGGCTGCCAAAAGTGTTGCCAGTGTCGAGCTGACCTTTGAGCATACCCAAGATGAACATACTGGCATTCGTCATGAGTTTAACCTGTATCAAGAGCTGTCTGTTCGTCGTCAGGTCAATAAGGACGGGCGCTCGGATTACTTTATCAATGGTACACGTTGTCGTCGCCGTGATGTGGTCGATGTGTTTTTGGGTACGGGACTTGGTGCGCGTAGTTATGCGGTGATTGAGCAAGGCATGATTGGGCGTATTGTCGAATCTAGTCCCATGCAGCTGCGTGAGTTTATTGAAGAGGCCGCAGGGGTGTCTCGTTATCAAGCGCGCCGCGAAGAAACGCAAAAGAAACTAGAGAAAACACAAGAGAACCTAGCACGTCTGCATGACATGCAAAGTGAGCTGGTTAGCCAACAGAAACGCTTGTCTAAGCAAGCCGCCAGTGCACAGCGTTACGAAGAACTGGCCTTAACACTTGCTGATATCAAGCAGCAACTGGCTATTCAGCAGTTGTATCAAGCCAAGCATACGCAGCAGCAGCAGAAACTAGCCCATGAGCGCAGCACTGCCGAAGTCGCTACATTGCAAGCCGACTATGAGACGCTAAAAACCCAACAAGATAAGCTCGCCACGCACATTAACCAAGAGCAATGGCTCAAGGATGATGCTCAAAGCGCTCATTATCAGCAGCAGCTAGGCTATCAACAAGCTGAGCACGCGCTGAGCGATGCCAAGTCACAATTGACCGTGATTAATCAGCAACTCGCAAGCTTGGATCAGCAGCGCGCGCAAGCAGTGGATGAGATTGATCGATTAAAAGCTGAGCAAGCCGAGCAGCAAAATATATTAGAGTCGTTACGTCCACAGCTCAGTGAGTTGACGGGTAAACGTGACGCGCATAAACGCAATGAGCAACCGCTACAACGCGCATGGCATGACGCGCAAAACCAGCTATCACGCTTGCAAGATAATTCGCGCATGCTTGAACAGCAGCAAGCCATCAATAGCCAAGCGCAAAAACGCCATCAGCAGAACCATGATAAATGGCAGCGCCGCCAACAAAACTGGCAAAATCTATGGCAGCAACTACAACAGTCTCTATCAACATCTAGCAATAATGATGGTTTTGATAAGGAATCTGATAAGCGCTCTGATGAACAAGCGCCAACGGATGCAAAAAACCTACAGCAGACGTTAGAAACGCAAGTTACAGAGCTAAATAAACAGTTGCAGCAGATAGAGCGCCAACAAGACAGCGTTGATGAGCGCCTGTCGGAACTACAACCGCAAGCGCATGATTTACAGCAGCGCTTGAATACGCAGCAGCGTGAGTTGAGTGAGCATGAGAAGCGTCACGCGGTATTGGCCAGTGAATATGATACCCTGCATCAGATATTGCATCCAAAACCTACACCGCAAAATCAACAGCAAGCCTCTGTCTCTACAGCGGATAATCTAGACGATAGTTCGGAAACCAATATCGTCAATCGCTATAACGAATTGGCCATTACTACTTTGCGTGAGCAGGTTGAGCTGAGTGAAAAAGGGCAACAGCACGCCGCGCTACTCGATAGCGTCTTGGCGTTATGGCTAGACAGTCATGTACTAATCTCTAACCAATCTAATCAATTAAACATTGATAATACGAGCGATGCTTCTCAGGAAGCAAACAGCTTATGGCATGTGCTTGAGAGCGACCTAACGGATATCGTTACTTATCAGACAGCACAAAATGAGCAGGCTAATACAGAAGGGAAACCTTCAATAGAGAGTGGTCATAGCTTGTGGTTAACTGCTAAAAATGAGGCAGCTACAATGCCATTTATCAATCATTTACCAGATAGCTTAATTGATAAAGTCTTGCCGTTATTACAACTGATTAAGCAGCCTGCATTAGCGCTTTGGCAGCAGTGCTACTTGTATATTACGCAATCAGAAGCGACCAATCAGCAGACTCTTGAAGACTTTGCCAATATCTTAAAAGCGTTGCCATCGTCAGCTATTTTGTTGACCGCAGACGGTTGGCTCATCAGTCGTCAGGGTACGATTAATCTGAGTAAGTTTACAGGTGAGCAAGATAGTCAAGGTGAGAGCAATAGCCAGTTTTTAACACAGCGATTGCAGCAGCGTAGTCGTTTGCAAGCATTAGAAGACTTGCTAGATGAGTTTGAAACCAAAATACAAGCTACGCAAAAGACCATTGCAAAGAATCAACGCGACTATGATGCATTAACGATTAATCTAGAAGAAACGCGTGCACAAGCGGATCAGCTCACCCGTGATAAACATAAATATCAGCAGCAGCTAACGACTCAGCGTGCCAATGCTGAGCGCCTGCAAGCAGATAGCCAGCGTCTTATGGCGGATAAATCTGCCCTTGAGCAAGAGCAACAAGAGTTAGAACAAGAGGAACAAGCGCTCACTCATGAGCAGCAAGATATTCAAAGTCAGATAGTAGCGTTAACACCGCAAATATCTGATGCCCGTGCGACCAGTCAGCAGTTACAGGCTGAGCGCAGTGAGCTAAATCGCACACGCCAAGCCGATGATGATGCATGGCAAGCATTGCAGCTGCGTATCCAACAGAGCGAGATGCGCTTAGAGCATAGTGTCAGTAGCCTTGCACGAGCGACGGCACAATATGATCAATCGCTACAGAGCGAGCAGCAGCTAAAAGCGAGTCATCAGAAGCAGCAGAATAAGCTACCAGACTTGCAAGTAGCATTACAGACGGCGCAAATAGCACGAGATAAGCAGCAGGTATTATTGACCGAGCGTGATACGGCATTGGCTGCGCTAAAGCAAGAGTATGCTCAGCAGCAGACAGCGTTGGATAGCGTGCAAAATACGCTACAAGTTCAGCAGGGTAAGCTTGCGAATCATGCCACCGAATTGGCACTAAGCATGGCGCGTTTGGACGATGCGAGCACTCATACTCATGACGCTTTAGAAGCGTACTATAAGGTGAGCCATAAATATAAATCGGAATCGCATTTAGCACAGCAACATCAACATCAGCAAATGATGAGCGTCTCAAACTTGCTCGCGGATTTTATCGCTCATGATCGCCGTGTGCGTCCAGATAAAATCGCTGAATTAGAGGCTGAACGCGCTACGCTTGAGCAGCAGTTGAGTAAGATTGGGCCAGTGAATTTGGCTGCGGTCGCAGAGTTGGCAGAGGTCAATGAACGCCTAGAGCCACTCGCACAGCAGACAGCAGACATTGCCGCCAGTATGCAGACATTGACCGAAGCAATTGCCTCTATTGACGAGACCACCAAGACACTATTTATGCAGACACTTGATGCGGTCAACAATGAGCTGGCCAATTTGTTTGCTAAAGTCTTTGGTGGCGGACAAGCCAGCCTAACGTTGAATACTGACGAGATGCCAGCCAATACAGCAAAGTCAGAACAATGGCGGGCAGGAGTCACCTTAATGGCGCAGCCCAAGGGCAAACGCAACAGTCGATTAGCAGTATTGTCTGGCGGTGAAAAAACCCTCACCGCGCTCAGTTTGATTTTTGCCATCTTTAAGCAGCATCCGGCACCGTTCTGTGTATTAGACGAAGTCGATGCGCCGCTCGATGATGCCAATGTCGCGCGCTTTACCAGTCTTATTCATGAGCTGGCAGACGACCTACAGTTTATCTTTATCAGTCATAATAAACTGACCATGCAGATCGCTGATGAGCTAAAAGGCATTACCATGCCAAGCGCAGGCATCTCGACATTAGTCAGTGTCTCGCTTGATGAGGCCGCGCGTTATGTGGAGAGCTAGTAGCCGTCATTCATTTATCATTGACCCGAAATGACATGGGTATAGGACATCATGATAAGCGAGCAGGTGACGTTTTTTGGGCTGTGATTGTCTATATTATGGCAATAAAAATCACTGTCAGCCGTGCTGTATCGACCGTATAGCGAGTTCGTTCACTATTGAGCTGACTATAGTAGATCACTGATGTATGCGCTGTGATTAAATAAGTCAATGCAATGAACCAGTTGGCATAGAGGCTATTGATTTTGAGCTCAGTCAAGCATACTGGTTATAAAATACACAATGTGATGACGGCATGAGTTTGCCATGCTAGAATATTGCCATTTATGCTCGAATGTGTATTCCCTTTTGTTATATATACTAGGATGTATTTATCATGACCGTTGTTCAGTTTATATTGATTGCCGTTGCCGCGTTTATCGTGTTTGCAGGGCTGTTTATGGTCATTCGCAGCTTTAAGCGCCGAGGTGCTACCGAAGCTGCTGCGGTCAATTATGATAAAAATGGTATTCCCATCATACCGCGTCACGAGCGCAATATCGTTGATCAGCCAGATTTGGAGGATACCGTTGCGGGCGAGACGAGCATTGGCCCTGATCGTAGCTATCTAGATGCCGTCGTCGAAGACGCACCTATGACCGAGCCGCACACCACTGTCGATACCCAGCCTGATCATGCCGCGATAGATGATGACTATGGTGTGATAGATGATGCCGACTATGCGCGCTGGCAAGATGAGCAGCGCCGAGCCGACAGTGCTGAGTTTGTAGAAGCTGCCGAGCAGATGCATATCGAGCAAGAGCCTGATGCGTTCTCAAGCCTAATGTCAGCGACGGATAGCTTGATGCCATCGATTGATACGGCAGAAGAGCCAAGCTTCGATGAAAACAGTCCGATACTCGATCAGCATTTATCAGAGTCAGGCGACGATGCGCAAAATGGCCCATTGATCCATGCCAAAGACAACATCAATATCACCATCTTGCCGAACCAATATCGCGATCGTCCAGCGGCGATTATCCGTGGTCGTGACCTATTAGCATTGATTGATAAATATGGCCTACGCTATGGCGCGATGAACATGTTCCATCGCTACGAGCAAAAAGACGGCACAGGTATATTGTGGTTTAGCATGATGGGTATCACTGACAGTGGTATCGCGCCCTTTGATCCGCATAGTGTCGCGACCAACAGTTATAATGGCGTGGTGGTGTTCTTGTCATTGCCGCATCCACAAGCCGTGCACAGCTTTGATAGCATGATGAGTATTGCTTATATGATGGCAAGCGATCTTGACGCGACTATCTTGGACGAAGAAAACGAAGCAATCACTCCTGAGTATAAGCAGCAGCTACGTAATCAAGTCCGCGACTATGTAGGTTAAAAGTTGTGTAGGTCAAAAGTTGTTCAGGTTAAGCGTGATGTAGAATAAGCGCTGATTAATCTAAGAAGTAATAAAAGGGCAAGTAGCATTAATCGCTATTTGTCCTTTTTTATGGTCTGCAATTTCTTCAATGTGTATTTCTTAAAAAAGTCACAGTCCAAGATAAGTTGGAGACAAGTAAGGCGAATAAAAATGCGCAAAGCACTAAGCTAAGTAGGCCTGCTGCCATCGCTGATTTATATGGGATTGACTATACCGAGCCTACTGCAAACTTGTTATCATATCGGTATCTTGAATTGCGAAAAAGACGCCGACTATGACTGATCCTATCTTACCGACTGCTGCTCAAACCGACTCTAATCAAAAAATAACTGAGCAATTTGCTCATGAGTCCATTGCTAATAATCATGCTAATAACGATATCATTGCCCAAATGCGTGCTCGTATTGATGCGATCAAAACGCATAACTACGCCTATTATGTGCTCGATAATCCAATCTTAGAAGACAGCGAATACGATCAGTTGCGTCGCTCACTGCTTGAGATTGAAGAAGCACATCCAGAGTTGGTACAGCCAGACAGTCCGATCAATCAAGTCGGCGATATGCCCTTATCTGCTTTTACCCAAGTCACGCACGATATCCCGATGCTATCGCTGGGCAATGTTTTTGAATACGATGATTTGCGTGATTTCATGCGCCGTGTCAATGACCGTCTCAGCGTGTCGCAGCAGAGTCCTGAATATGAGATGGAGCTAAAGCTCGATGGATTGGCTGTCTCATTAAAATATGCACATGGCAAGTTTGTACAAGCGGTCACGCGCGGTGATGGTCAGACAGGTGAAGACATTACTCAAAACACTAAGACCATTCGTAACCTGCCACTATGGATTGCAGGTGCCGCTGACATCGAGCTATTAGAAGTGCGCGGTGAAGTATTGATGCCAAAGGCAGGGTTTGAGCGTCTCAATCGACTTAGCGAGGCGAGTGAGGGTAAAACCTTTGCCAATCCGCGTAATGCAGCCGCTGGTAGCTTACGTCAGCTAGATCCTGCCGTCGCTGCCAGTCGTCCACTCGCATTCTATGGCTACTCGGTTAATCAAGGTTTACCAGACACTATCGACACCCAGTCAGATGCGCTGGAATGGCTCACCGAGCTTGGGTTTACGGTCAGTGCCGTAGAAGTGGTCGCAAACCCACGCGCCGCCCAGACCTATTATGAATCAGTCATTGAGAGCCGTGCCAGTTTGCCGTTTGAAATCGATGGTATGGTCATCAAAGTCAATAGCCTTGCGTTACAGCAGCAGCTTGGGTTTCTATCTCGTGAGCCACGCTGGGCGACTGCCTATAAATTCCCTGCTGAAACCGTCATGACACGTCTCAACGATATCGAATGGCAAGTCGGACGGACAGGACAAATCACGCCAGTCGGTAAGCTCGAACCCGTCAAAGTCGGCGGCGTCACCGTCAGTAATGTCACCTTGCATAACTTTGGTGAGATTCAGCGTTTGGACGTGCGTGCAGGCGATATGATCAGCGTACACCGTGCTGGTGATGTGATACCGAAAGTCAGCCGCGTTTGGCATGACCAACGCCCAGCCGATAGCGAGCCAGTCACGCTACCTGCTACTTGTCCGGTATGCGACTCGCCTGTCGTCCTGCCAGAAGATGAAGCATTGGCACGCTGTACTGGTGGCCTATTTTGCCCCGCGCAGCAGCAAGAAGCGCTGATTCATTTTGTGTCGCGTCGAGCGATGGATATCGATGGGCTTGGCGCAAGTTGGCTCATTAGTTTCTTTGAGCATGGTCTGGTCAAGACTGTCGCTGATATTTACCAATTGCACAATCACGCGGATGAGATGATCACGCTAGAAAAATTAGGCGAAAAGTCCGTACAGAATATCATCAATGCCATTGAAGCCAGTAAGCATACTACGCTCGCACGTTTTATCTATGCGCTTGGCATACGCGGTGTGGGTGAGGGCACAGCACAAAACTTTGCTCAGCAATTTGGTGATTTAGACAGTCTCATGGCAGCCAGTATCGAGACTCTGATCAAAACCCCTGACGTTGGCACTATTACCGCCGAGCTTGCTTACGAGTTCTTCCGAGCACCGCACAATATCGAGGTGATTAATTCGCTGTTAGATGCTGGCGTATATTGGGATAAGGTCGAGCAAAAAGCCGCTGGAGACTTGCCACTTGATGGGCAAACGTGGGTGATTACGGGTGCACTGAGCAGCATGGCACGTGATGAAGCCAAAGCCAAACTACAGGCACTGGGCGCAAAAGTCTCAGGCAGTATTTCTGCCAAAACTACCGCATTATTGGCAGGCGAAAAAGCGGGTTCTAAAATGGCGAAAGCTGAGAAGCTGGGCGTGAAAGTGGTGGGTGAGGACGAGTTTTTGACGATGGTTGGGGATGAGAACCGTTAAAAAATTGCACTGCTAACTGCGAGCATAGCTCTTGTCTTGCGTCGGGCAAAACAGTGTTTTGCTTATGCCTCCTCAGGTTTGCAAGTGAAAATCCCTTAGAGGGGATTTGCTAGGTAGGTTATACCTTAATAACATGCTCGTCCCTAGCGCAAGAACAAAAGATAAAGACTTAAAAGCATGGCCTTAGCATTGAGTGCTTTCAAAATGGGCAAATATGCAGGCCATAAGCCGTTTTTCTTTAATGGTTTACTCGGCGCTCGTCCCTCGCGTACAGTTTTTGTCTTCAGCTTTAGTAGAGAGTTACGGTTGCTTTACTCATTCGCGCAAGAATAAGCACTTTGCAAATTTTTGAGTAGGGTATGCCCAGCGCACCTTTAAGAAACGAATTTTCGAGTTTAAAGCATTGTATGATGAGTAATCGAACGTAAAATAATTTAATTGGATAATTGCATTTAATTTACTTCTTCATATTTATGCGTTGGTGCGCTAGGCGCACCCTAATACTCAGAAATAATATAGTGTTTGAGATATATTATTTCAATTTAGTGTTCTATCTATGTCTATGTGATGCCTGAGGTATACCTTAACACCTGACCAAATTCATCGATTAATATGACGCGAGATACCTAAGCTATGGAAGATCCAATTGAGGAATTGAGAAAAGAATTACAGCAGGCCTTTCTAACTAAAACCTCGTATTGGAAAGATGAGGTCTATGATTCTCAACAATATCAGCAAGAAATAAAAAATATTCAAACAATTTCAATGGACTTTATCAATGCTGTTAGGCTCATTTCAATGTATTCAACAAGAGGTGCAGATATTTACAATAATTTCTTATGTATAAAGACTATTGACGATTTGATTCAATCAGCTATTGGAATTAAGGTAATGATTGAAAATGGTATTCATAATACAGCTAGAAGAGAGCTGAGATATTTAATTGAAATGACTACTAAGTATGTAATCGTTGATTATGCAAAAATGGGATATAGTTTCGACTCTAAAACAGAGTACTTAAGAGATAGTGTTCCAAATTCATCAATAAAAGTTATAGATGACTACTCAACACCATTCTCAGGTGATTTAAAAAACAATTTCCGAAGTGAGGTTAAAGATTTTTTTTATGACGCTTGTGCTTATGTCCATCCATCAAAGAAACAGATAGACGAACAAATGAAAAACTACAGAAGAAATAATACAATTGGATTTGAATCAGCTAAAATGTTTACGGATATAAATAAAGTTTTATTCAGAGCCTACGATATGATTTTGGTTATGACTTTTCATAGCTTCGGTCACTCAATGAGTAAGGATTTATTTGAGCAGGTATTCGATGAAAATCCTAGCTGGAAATTTCATAAAGGAAAATATGTTAAGGAGTTTAGGAAAACACTTTTTAGCTAGATCGAAGAGTTCGCCTAGCGCCCCTAGAAAAAAACTACTCTAATTGATCTGAGAAATACTCATGAAAAACAATACCGAAACCAGTAAGTTTTTAAGCTATATTTTGCGACATGAGCCGGACGCCATAGGTCTGGTACTTAGCAGTGACGGATGGGCTGATATCAATGAGCTGATTCAATTAGCCAATACATCAGGCAATAATATTACGTTAGAGCAAATTGATTCTATCGTAGAAAGTGATAAGAAAGGCCGTTTTTCAATTTCTGAAGATGGTCAGTATATAAGAGCTGTGCAGGGTCACTCCCTAAAGACAGTAGACTTGAATTTGAAAGAAACAACGCCGCCTGCAAACTTGCTTCATGGTACAGCTCAACGTTTTATAGAAAGTATCAATAATGAAGGGCTCCTATCTCAAAAACGGCAATATGTCCATTTGACGGAAGATTATGATACCGCAATAAAAACAGGCATGCGCTATGGCAAGCCTGTTGTATTAAGTATTGATAGCCGTAAAATGCAAGAAGAGGGGTATAAGTTTTATCAGGCAGAGAATGATGTTTGGCTTACTTCGACAGTGCCATCAGCGTTTATCGCTATTCATAAATAGTATGGAATAGTAAAATTTCAATAAAAAAATCCAAAATTTTAATGGTATACGATACCAAAGCAGTCAGGACTTCGACCCATTTAGATTACCATCGATTGTATTGAAGACATGCCCTAGTCTCAATTCTAATCTCTACTCCACCATCTCACTATGCGCTTTTGAATCACCTTTCTTGCCATCTGGCTGTATCACGATAGGCAATACTAACCCTTTGGCAAAGTCATCAGACAGCACATAATCATAACGACTGGCAGCGATATCAGGCGTGGTATGAATGATAAGCGTCATCTCATTACCATCGGTCAGCTCATGTGAGGTATAGGTTTCACTCAGTTGGTCCAATATTTTTGACACTGCCTCATTACTGGCCATGCTGATGGTTAGATTGTGCTGCGCAGTCGCAGCATCTACCTTAAAGTAATCCGCATAATCACGGACGTTCTGACTATCGAGCGCAAATGGATATTTGTAATTGGTAGGATCAGCAGGCTTTTCGCCACTGTCCATCATCGACCAGTCGATGGTGTTGGCCGCTGGTTTGCCTTCTGCTGTTAAGGCCTCTGTTGCGGTAGCCGACGTCTCCACTTTGTCAGCTGCTTGGTCGGTGGCATTGACAGCATCAGCACTGCTATCACATCCTACCAGCGCCCACATACTGGCCGCTGCAATCACCGTTAGATTTATCAGACGCTTCGCCATCGAGTTATCCTTTTTATTATCAGTCATGATTAATGTACTCTACCTGCTATTTTGACAGCTTTCTGCATGGTTCTCTAGCAAAAAGCATCAGATGGTAAGTTTTGATATAGCCATGTTCATAGAGATATAGAACCAATATGCACAAAAAAGCAGCCATTATGTAATGACTGCTTTCTATCTGTGACGACTATAATCTTGTTTAGAGCTGATTAGATTTGGCAGTTGACGTGGTATTCTTTACCGTTCGCCCATTTCATTGCAAAGATACCTTTGTCATCCTTCATGTGCCATGCATAGACCACTTCTGGGTTTGAGTCATTGACATAGCTTGCCACTTCACCTTTTACTGCACCGTTTAAGATGATGGGTTGCTCGGCCCATTTTACTTTGGGCAAGGTCACGTTGAGCATGACTTGTTCTTTATTGATCGACTGTTTTGCCATGATGGTGCTGTCATCAGTACAAGTGTAGGGTGCTGGTGCCATACGATCATAAGCAGCTGTGACTTTTTCTGGCATAGGCGTATCAGTCGCAGTCGGTGCGGTAGTCGCACAAGCGCTCAATAGCGCAAGGGCAGGTAGGGCGGTTGCGATTTTAGTTATTATTTTCATGGTGCTCTCCAAAGCTTTTCACTGGTGTCATTTACTTGTCCTTAATGATGCGTTTAGCATATGAGGTTTATAGTAGCGAAAATGAACCGTGTCAATGTTAGAAATTGTTTGTCACCTGTTAGCTTCGTTACCCAAGCGCTGTCGAATGTAACTTGCAATATTAACGAGCGTATCAAGCAAGCGATACTGATTTTTGAGCTCATTTTTTGAATCTCATGTTTTGAAGAGTATGATGATAGAATCTGGCTATAAAACCTGACTATGAAATCTGGTTATAAAAAAAGCGCTTATCAACGAATGGCTGATAGGCGCTTTTTTGACTGACTTAACACGCTCTATATCGAGCATGCTTTTCTATATTATGAACATTACTTTGTTTTACGCGGCGGCAGACCCGTATGCTGAGTTTGGAAGTTGCCTTTGCTGACTTTTTTCTTAGCGTTTGTAGCTGCTGCGCCTTTTGCCGCTGCGTTGCTATTTGACGAGTTATTGCTACGCTTCACCGAGTCATTGCCAACACGGCTGTTCTTTTTACGCGCTGACTGATAAGTATCTTGCGCAGCATCACGCCCTTCTAAACTGGCGTTAAATGGCGGAATCAAGCAACCACGGTTTTTACCGATCAAGTCACTACGGCCCATGTCTTGCAAGGCTTTACGCAGCATTACCCAGTTTTTTGGATCATGATAGCGGAGGAATGCTTTGTGCAATTTACGCTGCTTGCCAGACTTGACGATATCCATGTCACCTTCATCACGGCTGATTTTATGTAGCGGATCTTTGTGCGTGTGATACATGGTGGTCGCGGTTGCCATTGGGCTTGGATAAAATGCCTGTACTTGGTCAGCACGGTAGCCATTACTTTTGAGCCAAAGCGCAAGGTTCATCATGTCTTCATCTTTGGTACCCGGATGGGCAGCAATGAAGTAAGGAATCAGATATTGCTCTTTGCCCGCTTCTTGGCTGTACTGCTCAAACATGGCTTTGAATTTATCGTACGAGCCCATGCCCGGCTTCATCATTTTTGATAAAACGTTTTCTTCAGAATGCTCAGGGGCAATCTTTAGATAACCGCCGACATGATGACTGACCAATTCTTTGACGTATTCAGGGTCTTTTACCGCGAGGTCATAACGCAAGCCTGATGCAATCAGGATTTTTTTCACGCCTTTGATATCACGCGCTTTGCGGTATAGCTTGGTCAAATTACTGTGATCGGTGATTAGGTTCTCACAGACATCAGGATAGACGCAAGACGGCTTACGGCAGTTCTTCTCAATCGTCTCATCTTTACAGCTCAGACGATACATATTGGCAGTCGGGCCACCAAGGTCAGATATCACACCTGTAAAGTTAGGCGCGGTATCACGAATCGCTTCTACTTCACGCAAGATAGAATCTTCTGAGCGGCTTTGGATAATGCGGCCTTCGTGCTCAGTGATCGAGCAGAACGTACAACCACCAAAACAGCCGCGCATGATATTGACCGAAAACTTAATCATGTCATAAGCAGGGATGCGCGCCTCGCCATAGCTTGGATGCGGCAGACGTGCATACGGCAAGTCAAACACGTAATCCATCTCTTCGGTTGAGAGTGGAATCGGTGGTGGGTTGAGCCATACATCGATAGAAGTGTGCGAGTTACCCGCACCGCTGCTATGACGCTGTACCAGCGCCCGCGCGTTACCTGGGTTGGTCTCTAGATGCAGGATACGGCTTGCATGGGCATAAAGCACAGGGTCAGATTTGACGTGCTCATAATCAGGCAGGCGAATGACTGTTTGCTCACGTGGCGGCATTTTTAGCTTATGCTTGCGTGCGGTCATCGGTTTATCAAAACCGCGCATCTGTACCACTTGTGTTTCTTCATCCACTTGATCGGCGTTGATGACTTTATTCGCGACAGGCTCAGCGACAAATCCCTGATACTGCGACGACATAGATGACATGGCTTGACCAACAGGCGAGTCGCTTGGCTTTTCTTGCTCGATTGAGCAGCTATCGATGTCTTCGGTCATTACATAAGGGTTGATGATCGGATCGACACGGCCAACGGTATCGACGTCGTTACTCGCGACTTCGGTCATGCCTTCTTGCCAGTGGCGGCGTGTTGGGGTCAACAGATACGATGTACCGCGCAATTTGCTCATTTGCTCAAAGCTATAGCCTTTAGACAGACCGTGTACCACATCGACGATGGCGCGCTCAGCATTACCGTACAATAAGACGTCAGCACGCGCATCTAGCAAGATACTACGGCGCACTTTGTCTGACCAATAATCATAATGAGCGATACGGCGCAGACTGCCCTCGATACCGCCTAGGATAATTGGCACATCAGGATACGCTTCACGGCAGCGCTGACTATAGACGATAGCGGCGCGGTCAGGGCGTTTGTTTGCCACGTTGCCCGGAGAGTACGCATCATCACTGCGGATTTTACGATCTGCCGTATAGCGGTTGATCATGCTGTCCATGTTGCCTGCGGTCACGCCATACGCATAGACAGGTTTGCCCAGTTCCATAAAGGCGTCTTTGCTCTTCCAATCTGGCTGAGCGATGATACCGACACGGAAGCCTTGTGACTCAAGCAAGCGACCGATAATCGCCATACCAAAGCTTGGATGATCGACGTAGGCATCGCCTGAGATGATGATGACGTCACAAGCATCCCAGCCCAGATCGTCCATCTCTTTGCGGCTCATCGGCAGGTAAGGCGCTGGCTCGTAGCAGCTCGCCCAGTGTTTGTCATAATCATAAAGTGGCTTAGTACCTTGTTTAAAGGCAGTGCGGGCGATGGTATCGGCAGACATGGGCGGACCTGTTAATTAGAAAATTGGCACTAAAAATACGTCCCTTATCACTCACTGATAATAAAGGCGAATTTAAAAGCGCTCATTTTAACATGAATCGCCTTCACTATGCGACCTATTCTATGATGGGCGAGTAATGATAAGTTATTGATAGCATGAGATAAACTGCTGATACAAAGTAAGTGATTAATGGAACGATATAATGGTAAAAACAGCTTAAGCAGAACAGTCATATTACTAGCTCTTCAAAATCTTTGTTCAAGGGTTCTAGCCGTCTTCATTTGACCGATAGCCACATCATTACAAGGATGATAGTCAAAATATCGACTTGGCTAATACTGGTCATTTGTTTTCTTATACTTATGACTTTTCTTAATTTCTAATAGTAGATTTTGGCACAGGTTTTGCTCCACCCCTGTTAGGGCTTATTTGTGTGCACTGATGAGTGAAAATGGTGCACCGATAACATTTGAACAGATAGATAAGTGTTTGGAGATAAAATGAGAGCATCATTCGCGGGGCTAGACACAATAAAGATATTATTAAAACTATTAAGGTCATCGCTGAGTAATATACTGGTGCTGAGTACACTACTGTTTACAGCGATGGGTAGCGCCCAAGCCGCAGAGGCAGATACCTTGACAGTGGCACAGTTGCTCGAATATCAAAACATCGCTTGGATTATCTGGGGCGGGGTATTGGTGTTCTTTATGCAGGCAGGTTTTGCTCTACTTGAGAGCGGATCGGTACGAGCAAAGAATGCAGTAAACGTAATGATGAAAAACTATACCGATATGTGCATCGGTGGTCTGGCATTTTATTTGGTCGGCTTCGGGCTAATGATGGGCAACAATCACTCAGGATTTGTCGGTACGGATCATTTTATGCCAACCGAATTGTCCAATATGGACTGGGCACTGATGTTTTTTCAGATGATGTTTGCGGCGACAGCAGTGACCATTGCTAGTGGTGCGATGGCAGAGCGTGTCTCGTTCATCGGCTATGCAGTCGCCGCCTGTTTGATTTGTTTGTTTATCTATCCTGTATTTGCCAGTTGGGTGTGGGGCGGATATTTCGGCGGTACAGGTTGGCTGTCCGAGCTTGGCTTTATTGATTTTGCTGGGTCTACCGTCGTGCATTCTATCGGGGGTTGGCTTGCGCTGGCAGGTATCTTGGTTATTGGCCCAAGACTAGGCCGCTTTGCCCCTGATGGCACGCCCAGACTAATCGCAGGGCATAACATGACGTTGCTCGCGCTGGGCGGATTTATCTTATGGTTTGGCTGGTTCGGGTTCAATGCTGGATCGACCTTGTCTATTACAGGTGATATCGGTTTGATCGCCGTCAATACTTTCATTGCAGCAGTGAGCGCTGTCGTGAGTTATATGTTGATCTCTCGGACACTTAACAAAGCGATTTTGCTGAGCGACAGTGTCAATGCCAGTTTGATTGGTCTGGTATCGATCACCGCAGGCTGTGCTACAACGACACCTATATTTGCCATTGTCATTGGTGCGGTCGCCTCCGTTGTCTATATCCTATCCACGCAGGCATTGTTAAAGTTCAAAGTAGATGATGTAGTTTCAGCTGTAGCAGTACACGGTTTTGGCGGTGCATGGGGTACACTCGCGGCAGGATTGTTTTATACAGGGGATTTGTTCAACTTATCACGGATTGGTATACAAGCACTAGGCGTCGGCGTGGCATTAGCTTGGGGACTGGGATTGGGTCTGGTGATGTATAAGCTCATTGACTTGAGTTTTGGGTTAAAGGCGAGTCGTTTACACGAGCAGCGCGGCCTTGATTATACCGAGCATGCAGAGCTTGGTTACCCTGAATTTCAAAAGCAGATGTTTGATTCTAAGAGTTTAACCGAGCGGCATTTATAGGAGAGAGCTGATGAACATTGATACTCAATCCGTAGACCAAGCCGTGTCCGCGATGACAGAGATACTTGCAGCGTATCTGCATCCTGAAGAGGTACGGCTGCTCAAATCGCAGTGGCAACGGTACTCGTCAGTCTCTGTAAAAATGATGCAGCAATGCATATTGGATGCCACGAGACGCTATCCTGAGCTACAAGATCACAAGTCTGATATTCGTAAAGCCTTTTGGGATACGTTGCAAACGAGCAACTCGCAAACACCAGAGGTGGATGATCATAGCGATATCATCGATACGCCAGTCATTGTCTCACCATTGGTGTTGGTGTTTTATAGCGTCATTGAGGCGCTTCGTAGTCAGCTAACAGACATGGAAAATCACAATTTATTTCTGACGATGCACCAAACTGTTTCGCAAGAACGCACCTTCAAAGGGCATAGCATCAATATCAAACAGTTTTTGGAAGGGGGTCGTCCATCCGTACCTGACGATGAGTATCTCTTAAACAATTTGGTGCAGCTGGCCTATGTGTGCTTGTGCGATGTTGCAGGGCCTGTTGAAGCAGATGAAATGATGTTTCGAGCAGCACAAGCGACTAAGCAAAGCTACCCGAAAGCACTGGTCGAAAAGTTGTTTTAATCGACTAAACAGGCACGTTACGCTCTATGATAAAGACTCCTTCGTAACGTGCTCTACGTTTTCACATGAGCGGTGAGCTGCCTAATAGCTTATTAATTATCTAATAGCTGAAGTGGGAAAGTAATGACGTCAAAAGCAAGGGCAAAAGGTAGTAAGACCAGTTTTTGTGCACTATTTGGACCGCTACGAGTGACCACATCTTGCTGAGTCTGCGTATAAAATCTCACCGTATAGGGTTGGGTCAAAGCGCGATAATTCGACTGAATTAGGCTTAAGTTACTGACTTGTGGGTAGATAGCGCCCTTGACAGGCACACTGAAGCAAAAGCGCTGAGCATTGATACGTTGATCGCTTGCCGAGGTGCACTCTTTACCGTTATTTTGCAAAAAGAACTGATAATCTGAGCGCCCAAATTCGTCTTTTAATTTGGCATAAGACAGTTTCATCTCACCTTGAAAGTACCCATCGTTGTTGGGTACATCAAAGCTCATGTCATTATCTACTTGAATGTTTTTTTGCGTGAGATTACTGAGCAAGCTGACCATCTCTGTTCCACCTTGGGTGAGCACGTAGCTGTTCTTTTCACCAACGATAACCATCGTCGCGTTTGGCATTTTTGGTAACGCCTGCGCAGGGCGACCAAAGGCAACAATTTGATCTTCAGACAGTATTTGCTTCGTTGTGCTGGTACTGACATGTCCGCTATTATCTAATAATGAGCTGGTGGCACAGCCGGAGCTGGCTAGCATCGTAGTAAACAGAACACCTGCCATTACCTTTTTTGAATTTGATAGGTTTAACGGTTTTAGTGACACTTTCATGTTCTTACTAGCAGCGTTTGTGTGTTCAGTCATGATTAGGCTTCCTTGTCTAATAAATGGGCTTACGAAGTTGGCTATTGAGGTTTTATTTATCACTAGACTTCTGATGATATCGTACAGGGTTTAGAGGCAACTTAGCTACTCATCTTCAACTGTCATATGATAGGTAAATTTAGCTGAGACGGATTAATTATAATTAATCTAGCGTGATTTTGGTTCCACTCTTGGTAAAGTTCATCACAAACTGACTTTTGAAGTTGCGTACGTTGTTCTCGTAAGTCAGCAAGCTGCGCGTGAATTGATGATAGTCACTCATGTTTTTCGCATTGACCATGAGCATAAAGTCAAAATCCCCCGATACTTCATAACAGCTCATGATTCGTGATTGCGCGTCCATCAGGCGCTCAAATCGATGCTGCATCGAGGTATTAGAGCGCTCCATTTCTATCATTACCACTGCTGTTAGACCATAGCCCACTTTATCAGGATTGACGATGGCTACTTGTTTGGTAATCACGTCATTATCTATCAGCGCCTGTATACGCCGCTGCGCCGTCGCAATGGATACATGTACTCGCTCTGCGACAGTTTTAAGCGGTAGGGTCGCATCATCCTGTAGCAAGTTTAAAATGGCTTTATCAATATTGTCTAAAGTATGGCTCATGTCACGACGTCCTTAATAGTAATAACCTTTTTATGTTTTATAAATATTATCACTAAAAATACTAATATAATAAAATAATGATTTATATGATACCTATTTGAGATATTTATTCATCAATAAACTTATATAGAGATAATATATCAAAGCACCCTAGTAAAATAGACTATACCAATCAGAACTGCTTTAAAAAAAGAGCTAGCAATTGGTTTTTATCATCTATTAATGGCTACGGTGCTTATCATGTCTATCTCAATGCTCTCCAATGTATTCGCTAATACGCTAGCAACGACTGTTGCACGTTTGCCACTACCTGCGATTTGGACGACAGGTAGCGTACAACAACGTACATTAATATTAGGGGTGTCTTTTGCCATACTGTCCAATGTGCTATTTGGCGTACTCTATGCCTATAGTAGTTTTTTGTCGCCATTATCAGGGACGCAAGTTTTTATCTGGCGCATGCTCGCGATGTGGGCAGCGTTGGTCGGATACCTGATGGTAAGTGGACGTCTGGAATTGCACATTGATAAATTAAAAGCGCTAAAGGGCGTGAAGCAATGGGTTTGGCTGCTATTACCTACGCCAATATTCCTTAGCCAGTTTTGGTTATTTATGTGGGCGCCAGTGAATGGGCAAGGTGTGCAAACCGCGATGGGTTATTTTTTATTCCCACTCATGATGGTGGTGTTTGGCTGTGTTCTATTTGGCGAAAAACTAAGCCGCCTGCAATGGTTGGCAGTGGCATTTGCCGCAGTGGGCGTGGGTAGCGAAATTGTGCGTACGCAAAGCGTATCATGGGCAACGCTATGGGTGTGCGGTACCTATCCTGTTTATTATATTTTACGCCGACTGCAAGGTATTGGTGCGGTAACTGGACTGTTGGTTGACTTAAGCATTTTTGCACCATTTGCATTGGCTTACCTGTTCTTTTTTGCGCCCAGTAGTGTGGTCTTGGTAAGCGGTTCTGGCTTTTTTATCATGATGTTAGTAGGGCTGGGCATGTTAAGTGTCTTGGCCATGAAAACCAATGTAGACGCCAGTCAAATGTTACCTGTGAATATGTATGGCATGATGAGCTATTTAGAGCCAGCACTCTTATTTGTATTGGCCATCACCGTTTTGGGCAATCCGTTTGAATCGGCGATGATTTATAGCTACGGTCTGATTTGGTTAGGCATAGCGTGTCTGGTTGCGCATGGTGTGAAGCAACTACGTCAGGCCAATAGTCAGACAGCAACGTCTCTAGAGGAGCAAACTGATTGTCTATGAGATGTCATAGACAATAAAAAAGGACGGCTCAGTAAATATTGAGTCGTCCTTTTTCGTATTAGATTAACATTGCCCCACTGTATAGCAGACTGACGTTATTAATCTAAATGCTGCTTAAAGCCTCGCTGCTTATCACGTTCCCAGTCACGGTCTTTCAATGTTTTACGCTTATCATGCTGTTTTTTACCCAATGCTAAGCCAATTTGGCATTTCACCAGTGAGTTTTTCCAGTAGCAAGACAATGGCACACAAGCATAGCCTTTCTGGTTGATTGCGCCGGACAGTTTTTCGATTTCACGACGATTTAGAAGCAGCTTGCGGGTGCGAATACTGTCTGGACTAACGTGTGTTGAGCTGGATAGTAATGGCTGAATGTGCGCACCAAACAAGAAAGCTTCGTTATTGCGAAATATCACATAGGCTTCGGTAATCGTCATTTTGCCCGCACGAATGGCTTTTACTTCCCAGCCTTGTAGGGCAAGACCTGCCTCAAACGACTCTTCAATAAAGTATTCGTGACGTGCCTTTTTATTGGCACAAATCTGATTATCTGGTTTTTTTGATTTTTTTGACATAATCTCTCCATAAGAATCGCTAAAAGCGCAGCGTCCTTATCTAACTGATCCTACTGATTCCTCATCCTCAGCCAATCAATGGCAGGGTTTTTTATCTAAACCATAAGCGGGATGAGTCGAACTGCCTATTGTATCAAAGCCTTTGAGCAAAAGGTAAATCTGCTGTTAGGACAAATGTAGCAGATAAGTATTAAGTTTGAGTAAAATTTGCTAGCATATGGCCTACTATTATCGACGATATCAGCCACGCTATGAGCCACTCTATTTCTGCTAATTCCTCAAAACTACACACCAAAATCTTATATCCTGGGACTTTTGACCCCATTACCAATGGTCATGTGGATTTGGTCACACGCGCCACCAAGTTATTTGATGAGGTGGTGATTGCAGTTGCTTCAGGACATCACAAAAAACCTCTGTTTGATTTTGAGGAGCGCGTAGCCTTAGTGGAGACCGTATTTGCTGATTTGCCACAAGTATCAGTGGTCGGCTTTGAGGGTTTACTCGTCGACTTTATGCGTGCTCAAGGCGCTGCTGCTGTCTTGCGTGGTTTGCGCGCCATGTCAGATTTCGAGTATGAATTTCAGCTAGCTAATATGAACCGCGAGCTTGATGAAAATTTTGAAGCGGTATTTTTAACACCAGCACCGAATTATTCATTCATCTCATCGACCATGATTCGTGAAATTGCCAAACTTGGTGGCGATGTCACTAAATTTGTACCCACTTGTGTGTCTGATGCTTTTACAAAAAAACTGGTGATTCAAGATAGCTAGCCTTTTAATAGGCCGATAGCTGCAGCATATAGGCTAAAAATAAACCGTAAGGAGCCGTTCATGGCGCTACTGATTACTGATGAGTGCATCAACTGTGATGTGTGCGAGCCTGCGTGCCCCAATGAGGCTATATCAGAAGGCGACGATATTTATGTCATCGACCCTGATTTATGTACCGAATGCGTGGGACATTTTGATGAGCCACAATGCGTGGTAATTTGTCCAGTCGACTGTATCCCTCATGACCCTGATCATGTCGAGACAGGAAGTGACTTGATGTCTAAATATAAGCGCATCACAGGTCAGTAAATTCAGCACAGGCGAGTGTTGATGTTTGATATGTATTAGGAACCATAATATGACGACAGCTACTGCTCAATCGACTAGCGATTTTGATCATCAACACCTCTGGCATCCCTATGCTAGCTTGCCACCCACTTATCCAAATATCGTTATTGATCGTGCCGAAGGTATTTATATCATTACCGAAGACGGCACGCGCCTTATCGATGGCATGTCATCATGGTGGGCAAGCGTTCATGGCTACAATCATCCCAAGCTAAATGCGGCGATTATTGAACAATTGGGTAAAATGGCGCATGTGATGTTTGGCGGTTTGACCCATCAGCCTGCCATCGATTTGGGCAAAAAGCTGCTCGATATTGTACCTAAAAGCTTAGATGCTATTTTTTATGCGGACAGTGGCAGTATTGCGGTAGAAGTGGCTTTAAAAATGGCGCTGCAATATCAAGTGGCGGCCAATCGTCCAACCAAGCAGCAATTTGCCTCTACGCATTCGGGTTATTACGGTGATACCTGGCATGCCATGAGTGTGTGCGATCCTATTAATGGTATGCACAGCTTATACGGCAAGCAATTGCCAATGCAGCATTTTGTCCCAGCGCCGCCATTGGGGTTTGAGCGGGCTTTGACAGATGCTGACCGTGCTGCACTGACAACCTTTTTTAATGAGCACAGCGATAAGCTGGCAGGTTTTATTATTGAGCCGATTATTCAAGGCGCAGGTGGCATGCGCTTTTACAGTCCTGAGTATCTAAAGTTATTGCGTCAACTGTGTGACGAGCATGATGTGCTATTGATCGCGGATGAAATTGCCACTGGTTTTGGTCGTAGTGGTAAGTTATTTGCGTGTGAGTATGCTGATATCAGCCCTGATATTATGACCATTGGAAAGGCATTGACGGGTGGCTATATGACCTTTGCCGCAACGCTATGTACTCACCGTGTTGCCTATACCATTCATAACAGTGACTATCCAGCACTCATGCATGGTCCGACTTTTATGGGTAATCCATTGGCCTGCGCTGTCGCGTGTGCATCGATTGATTTGATCATGTCTTATGACATTGAAGCGCTTACTGCCAACATGCAACTGACTATGGAGCAGCAGCTGGCACCTGCCGCATTGTTAGAGGGTGTTGCTGAGGTACGTTGTTTGGGTGCAGTCGCCGTCATTGAGTTACATGACGCTGTTGAGATACCTGTCTTTCAGGCTTTGTTGATTGAGAATGGTATCTGGGTCAGACCATTTGGCAAATTGGTTTATATCATGCCGCCTTATGTCATCACCAATACTGAGCTTGTGGCTTTATGCCAGTTGCTCTTAAAAGTAGTGACAATTTATCTGGCGCAAGTGTCGGGTTCAGCTTTGAATAGTGAAGTTTAGCAAAACTCCCTGCATTACAGACCAGTCAATTTATCTTATAAGGTGAGCTATGAGTGTTCTATTTGTCTCAGGTATTGATACCGATATTGGTAAAACCTACGCCACTGGTATGATTGCAAAGGCGCTTATGCAGCAAGGTGTAAGAGTCATCACTCAAAAGTTGGTGCAAACTGGCATCAGTATTGATCCAAGTACTGGCGAGATGGGGATTGCTGAAGATATCATTATGCATCGTCAACTAATGGACATTCCACTACAGCGATGTGACCTTGATTTTACCACTTGCGCTCATCGCTATGAGAAGCCTGCATCACCGCACTTATCCACTCGATTATCGGGGGAAGTATTAGATCCTGAACTGATTACTAATGCCACCAAACGATTGCAAGCTAAGTACGACTTGGTATTACTAGAAGGTGCTGGTGGATTACTGGTACCAATAACGGAGCAGTTATTAATTTTAGATTATATTGCTATTCAAGGTTATCCAATTGTTCTGGTCACTTCTGGTCGTTTAGGTAGTATCAATCATACTTTGCTCAGTCTAGAGGCAATATCGTCGCGCGGATTGCAGGTTCATAGTGTGATTTATAATCATATCCACGATAATGCTGCTCAGACAGATGAAGAGATAGCCACTAGTACAATAAAATTTTTGCAAAGCTATCTCAGAAGCAACTCTCCACAGACACATTGGCTACAGCTACCCAATTTAAAAAATGCAACGTCTGCCACTGATAACCTGCCAGAAAATCACCATTTGACCTTACCAATAGACTTTATTTAAATAACGGTCTGATAGAGAATTTTTCAATACTAAAAATAAATCCAAAAGACGTTCGCACTCTGCCATAAGTTTGTTATACTAGCGCGCTTGGTAGACTAGGCAATCGCCGCTGCACACTGGTAACAGACATGCAGGGGAGGAAAGTCCGGGCTACATAGGGCAGCGTGCCAGCTAACGGCTGGGCAGGGTAACTTGACGACCAGTGCAGCAGAGAGTAGACCGCCTTTGACTTATGTGAGTATCGCAAGATATTCATGTCATCGGTAAGGGTGAAAGGGTGCGGTAAGAGCGCACCGCGTGGCTGGCAACAGTTCACGGCATGGTAAACTCCACGCGTAGCAAGACCAAATAGGCATCGGCATGGCGCGGCCCGCGTTCGATGCGGGTAGGTTGCTTGAGCGTACGAGCGATTGTACGCCTAGAGGAATGATTGTCCACGACAGAACCCGGCTTATCGGTTTACCAAACCTTTTTTAATGGCCTAACGTGTATCAGAAGTAAAACTATTTTTTAATAGCGCTATTTTTAATATTAGGTCAAGTTTTTTGGAAAAAGTGCTTATTAGGGGTTGACGATAGTCATCTGCTTAGGCATAATAGCCAACCTAAAATGGCGATGTAGCTCAGCTGGTTAGAGCGCATGACTCATAATCGTGAGGTCAAGAGTTCAAGTCTCTTCATCGCCACCATTTATAGGTAGCTTAGTTAGTACCGGCTAAAAAACCAATCTAAAAAGATTGGTTTTTTTTTGTCTAAAAATTGACTCAATGATAAACAAATTGCAGCAATTACTTACACATTTCTTACTAAATCATAGCCTTATCTGTTTAGCTACAGATTAATTCTTGTAACTTATGTCGCGCTTACTTATCATAGGGGCTGTTTTCGGTAAAGTCCTGTAATGCCATGTCTGTTCAATTGCCTCCTTATCGCCCTATCAAGCACCGCAGTGGCCTCAAAGTCATGGGTGCCGCCTTTCATGCATTACTCATGCGTGAGCTACAGACTCGCTTCGGCGGTTACCGCCTAGGATATTTGTGGGCACCGCTTGAAGTACTGTTTCAGGTGCTTATATTTTTAGTTATCTTTGGCGCTATCCGTGAACGCCTAGTTCCAGGTATGGATTTTTCCTTGTTCTTAGTTGCAGGAATGGTTCCTTTTAGAATGTTCCAAAAGATAGCAACAAGGGCACTAGGCGCAGTTGATGCTAATAAAGGCTTATTAATGTATCGCTCAATTAAGCACATTGATGTGATTATTGCGCGCTCCTTTTTAGAATTAGTCATATATTTTTTCACATCAATTTTACTGTTGCTAGGTTTGGCATTTTTTGATATCTATGCCAACTTAGAGAACCTGCATATAGTTTTATTTTGCTGGATAACACTATTTATATTCAGCTTTGGCGTTGCGTTGATTATGATGGTGGTTGGGTATTATGGTGGTGAAATTAGTAAGGTGATTACCATATTGTTTACGATACTGTATTTTACCTCGGGCATTATCTACCCAATTCATATAATCCCTGAGCCGTATTTTAGCTACTTACTTTATAATCCTTTCATTCATAATATCGAGCTGATAAGACATGCCTTTGCGCCTAATTATCCAGCGTATCATATTGATATCTGGTACTTTTTAAAGTGGATGTTCGTCGTGAATTTTTTGGGACTTTTGCTCTATAAGTATGCTGAACGTGACATGATCCGTTCTCGTTAGATGAGTATCAATAGCTATGAGTGATAATTTTAGGAAGGGTTGGATAAATGATTGAGATAAAAAATATTTCTAAGTCATTTATGACCAAGAAAGGGCGTCATTATTTGTTCAAAGACTTGAATCTGACCATTGGTGACAAGCAAAGTGTGGGTTTGTTAGGTCGTAATGGTGCGGGCAAATCAACCTTACTGCGCATTATTTGTGGACTTGATGAGCCTGATCATGGAGAAATCATCACCGACTCGACTATTTCCTGGCCAGTCGGGGTAGCAGGTGGTTTTCAAGGCAGTTTGACTGGTCGGCAGAATGTACGTTTTGTTTGTCGCCTTTATTCTAGTGGTCCTTATATTGATGAGAAAATTCGTTTTGTCGAAGAGTTCGCTGATATTGGCAGTTATTTTGATATGCCGGTTAAAAGCTATTCATCAGGCATGAAAGCGCGATTAACCTTCGGGTTAAGCTTGGCCTTTGATTTCGATTACTATATGCTCGATGAAGCGGGTGCCGTTGGGGACGCGGCTTTTCGTAAACGTAGTGAAGAGATTCTAGCCGCCCGCCGTGCACAAGCAGGTTTTTTAATCGTATCGCATAATATTGGTGATATCAAAAGAAACTGTGATATTGGTATTGTATTAATGGATCAAACAGCACACGTCTTTGACGATACAACAGAAGCGATTGAGGTTTATGAAAAGCATATCCACAAAGCAAAAAAGTAAGATAATTAACTTCTCGCTGTTTATCGGCTTGGTGCTCATTCCTTGGGCGCTCGTTATCTTTTACGTCATGACCCTAGCTCACCCGCGCTTTATCTCAACGGCTGATGTGGTGGTGAAGCAAGTCAGTGATGCAAGCGTACCTTCTGGTGGCGGGCTATCGGCTTTATTGGGTGTCAATAGTACCAGTAAAGAAGACGCCACCTATTTGACAGAGTACATTCTGTCAAATGACATGGTAAAGCGCCTCGATAGTAAGTTTAAATTTCGTGACGCTTATTATGTTGATGGTTCAGACCCTATCTATGAAATTGCTCCTGATGCAACGCAAGAAGATCTACTTGAGTACTTCAAAAAACGTGTTCATATTGATCTTGATGAGCAAAGTTACGTGCTGTCAGTATCAACCGAAGGTTTTGATTCAAAGTATGCATTTGAGCTGAACAAAGCCATCTTAGGTGAGTCAGAGCGTTTCGTAAACCGTATCTCACAAGAAGTTGCACGTGATCAATTGGCGTTCGCAGAAACTCAGTTAGATGAGTCACAAGAGCGTTTAAACGATGCAAAAGAGCAGTTATTAAACTATCAAAACGACAATGAGATTTATGATCCACAAGCCAATGCTCAGATCGTCAATCAATTGATTGGTAGCTTGCAGGCACAGTTAAGCTCACTACGTACCGAAGAGCGTCAATTGCTCAGCTATCTGAATCCAGATGCGCCGCAAGTGATCTCGCTCAGAAGCCAAATAAAAGCAGTTGAAGAGCAAATCACGCAAGAGCAAACCAAATTAACATCACCGAATACCACTAAACTAAACCGCCAAGCAGTACAGTTTGAAACCATTAAGGCGGATGTTGATTTTGCCACTGAGCTATATAAGCTGTCTTTGTCATCGCTTGAAAAGTCACGACTAGAAGCCTTTAAGAAAATGAAAAACTTGATTGTGATCTCAACCCCATATGAGGCTGAAGACGCAACGTATCCTCGTCAAGCATATCTTATTTGGACATCATTGGCGCTGCTGTTGATGCTATACGGTTTCGTGCGCCTTGTGATGGCAGTCGTCCGTGATCATCGCAGCTAGATTTGATCAAGCCAGTTTTGACAAACCAGACATCAGTAATGATCGATAGATCAGTAAAGGAATATAACGCATGAATACTAAACCACGTTCTATCGTGATAATGATAAGTTTGGCAATGGCCACGATTAGTATGTCTGCTGTAGCCGCGACCAGTTATGCCGATCAAATATCAGGTTCGGGTTTTGGCACTAGCAGAAATAATATGAGTCAAGACCAGAACCGCAGCAATATCAATGTATCAACGCAAGCATTTGCAGGTGGCGTACCCGGGCAGGCAACCACACAAGAGGCCGTCAATGCAGCCAGCCTTCCAAGTCAGTCAGTCATTAACACCACGCGTCCTTACCAAGACATCAACACTCAGGATATGATGTTTGGTGAGCAGCTATTTCGAGGGGCATTTTCAACGACGTCAGGCTCTACTTTTAATGATGGTTATGTTATCAACCCTGGTGACAACGTTCAGGTCAGAATGTGGGGTGCCTATCAGTACGCCGCGACGATGACCGTTGATCCGCAAGGAAATATTTTCTTGCCAAACGTAGGTCCAGTACGTATCTCTGGTGTCCAAAACGGCAATCTACAAAATGTCGTCAAAAGCGCGGTTAATCGTATCTATCGCTCAAACGTTGGTGTCTATGCGTCACTAGAGCAAGCGCAGCCCGTTAAGGTGTTCGTCACAGGTTTTGTTAAACAGCCAGGTTATTATGGTGGTCTAGCAGCAGACTCGGTATTGTCTTATTTAGATAGAGCAGGCGGTGTTGACCCAACACGTGGTAGCTATATCGACATTCAAATCAAACGTAACGGTCAAATGCTACAGCAGGTCAATCTTTATGATTTTCTATTAGCGGGTAAATTGCAGGCATTCTCGTTTCGTGATGGTGATGTGATTACGGTCGCACCCCAAAAGAAAACGTTTGAAGTAGGCGGGGAAGTTCAAAACGAATATACCTTTGAATTTGATGTGAACGATTTGACCATTGGTGACGTATTACAAGTCGCCAGCCCTGCGGCAAATGCAACCAATGTTAGTATTACACGCAGTGCAGGACGTGCACAAACAGCAGAATATTATTCACTCACTGAAGCACGAAACGTCCCTGTTTATAATGGTGACCAGATGGTTGTGACCTCAGATCGCTATGCGGGCACCATCGCCGTACAAGTTAAAGGTGCTCACACAGGTAATGGCGCGATGGTGGTGCCATATGGTGCGCGCCTCAAAGACATCGTTCCACAGCTGCAACCAAGTCCACTGGCAAAATTAACGAATTTGACCATTTATCGTCAGTCCGTTGCTGAACAACAAAAACGTATGATCAATGAGTCGCTTGATCGCCTAGAAGAGTTAACACTTGCTACGCAGTCAACCACACGTGAGGAAGCCGCGCTACGTCAGGATGATGCTGCTCTGGTTAAAGAGTTTGTGGCTAAAGCACGTAAAGTACAGACCGATGGCCAAATCGTCGTCGTTCCAAATTCTTGGCAAGATATTATCTTACAACAAGGTGATATCATTGAAATACCAGCGCAAACTTCTGTGATTACTGTCAATGGTCAAGTACGCGCACAAGGTGCGTTGACATTCAACCCAGATTATACGGTGGGTGATTATGTTGCCAATTCTGGTGGTTTCTCTGACAATGCAGATGTCAAAGATATCCTGATTATTCATCAAAATGGTGCCAGCCAAGTGGTTAATACCGCTTACCGTATCCAGCAAGGTGATGAGATTATGATACTACCAAAAGTCAAAACCAAGCGTGTAGAGATTGCTCGTGGCTTGTCTCAGATTGTGTATCAGTTAGCCATCGCTGCTAAAGTGGTGCTAGATTTATAAGCATTGATTTGCAGATATAACAGACTGCTGTGTGAATGATTCTAAAAGCAGGCCACTATAAAGTAGTCTATTTTCGAAACCATCACCAGCACACAATGTACCAGTAAACGACGTACCATAAAAAAAGTACCACTAATACAAGGCATTAAAAATGGCAAAAAAGGTAGCAAATGAAGACAAGGTATTGGCTTTACCTACCTCTGATAATGCGCTGCTTTTAATGCCAGACCAGTATTCATCACCAAAAAATTTAGCAGTTATTGGCAAAGGGATACGCCGTAACAATCTGTTACTACCTCAAGCATTGCAAGCGAATATTCAGCGCTGGTATCCGTGGTCAGGTGTGCAGCAACGCGTGGTTAATCGTAACCGAGCATTGCTGTCTTTATTGCCACTATCGAAAACAAAGCGTGTTGGCTCTAATAATAAACCTAACTCATTACGACCCGATGCATTTATAGGTTGGGGACACAAAAAAAGCTATCAGCGCGCCGAAAAAGCAGCTAGCAGTCAAAACCTGACTGCTTTGAGTATTGAAGATGGTTTTTTGCGGTCACTAGATTCAGGTGTCGATAGTCGTCATGGCTTGAGTGTGGTGGTTGATGATATTGGTATCTATTTTGACATGACCAGCAGCTCGCGCCTTGAGCAGTTAATCGTTACTCGAACCAAGGTCGATAGCACATCTGAGAAGCATCAGTTAGATGAGCAACATGCGCAGCAATTGATGGCACGTATCTGTACAGAAAAACTGAGCAAATATAACTCAGTGATAGCGTGCCCATTATTAGATGAGTTGATTGATAAAGAATATACAGATGTCAAAAATACCGCGTCAAAAACTCATGTGTTATTAATTGATCAAGTAATGGGTGATGCCTCTATTAAAGGGGCTGGTGCGAATAAACGTCAATTTAAGCAAATGCTAAAAACCGCGTGTCGGCAGCATCCTGATGCTTATATTTGGATTAAGGCACACCCTGCTTCAGCATCAGGATACCTCACCAGCTTATCGTTACCAAGAAACGTGAGGCTATTGTCTCAAGCACTCAATCCTATTAAATTGCTATCGCAAGTCAATCATGTCTATACCGTCAGCTCGCATATGGGTTTTGAAGCCTTAATGCTAGGCAAGACAGTGCATTGCTTTGGCGTCAGTTGGTATAGTGGTTGGGGGCTGACCGATGACAGTGGCGCACCAAAAAACCTCTTAAGAGCTGTTCAGCAACGTCGTAAAGCATTTGCCAATGAGCTAGTCAAAAATAAAAACTGTTCAAACTCCGCTTTATTCCCTAAAGCGTTTGGTCAAAAGCTTGATACGACGTTAGAGACATTATTTTATAGCGCATATATTGATTATAGCCGCTATGCAGATCCAGCGACGAAGCAACCTTGTAATATCAATACCGCCATTGATTGGCTAGTGACCAATCGATACTGGCAATCGCGGCTTGAAGGTAGCCTGACGGTGTATGAATTCAGTCGATGGAAGCTGCCCTTTGTTAAGGCATTTACGAATTTGCCACGTACGACACTGTTTATCAAACCAAAACCGCGACTAAAAAACCTGCTGCACCCAGACCATTTTCGTGTGGATTATCAACAGCCTCTACTCGTATGGGGCTTGGCCAAACGCCAAAAAATAAAATCAAAACGTCAGAATAAGCTTGTTGAGCAATCCCCAAATATGCCGGCCATATACTGTATGGAAGATGGGTTTATCCGCTCAAATGGCTTGGGTGCAACGTTATTGGCGCCATTGTCTGTTGTGATAGACACCCAAGGCATCTATTATGATGCCACTCAGCCTTCAGATTTAGAGACATTGCTACGTGATTGTCATCCGCTAAGTCCACAGCAAAGCGCGCGAGTACAAAAGCTTCGAGGAAAACTGCTCACTCAGCGGGTGAGTAAATATAATGTTGGGGGTAATATAGGTAGTTCGAAAGCCAATACTAGCAACAATACTAGTGGCCAGCGTGCCTCATGGATGCAAGAGGCAAAGGACTCTGGGAAACCTCGTATTCTGATTATCGGTCAAGTAGAAGATGATTTATCAGTACAATATTGTGGCTCAGCCATTAAGACAAATAGTGGCTTGATTGAACGTGTGCGGCAGGATAATCCTGATGCTTATCTTATTTATAAGCCTCACCCCGATGTGGAAGCTGGACTGCGCGCTGGTAAAGTGACAGAGTCTTGTCTACAGCAAGTGCAAGCGGTTGCCTATGATACGGCGATGCCTGATTGCCTAGAATGGGTTGATGAAATACATACCATCAGTTCGCTGACAGGTTTTGAAGCACTGCTTCGCGGCTTACGAGTCACTTGCTATGGCCTACCATTCTATGCAGGGTGGGGCTTAACCATTGATATAGATACACAGCTTCAGCCTAAGGCAGAGTATTTAGCCAGACGTAAACGCGAGACAGCGTTGTCTCTTGAGCAGTTACTATATGGGGCGCTGATATGCTATCCATTGTATCGCTTGCCTGATGGCTATGGACTTGCACAAGTAGAGCAAGTGATTGACTACTTGTACCCGACTCAAGATTTAGGTCAGTCAATAGATGGCCAATCAGTAAAAGGCCAAAATTTAGAGTCTGAGGCGGGAGTATCTGGTAGTGTTACTGGTTCAGCTCAATCATCCATTTCATCCAAACCAAGTGTGCGCACGCAACTAAAGCAACGATTGACCACCACTTTTATGCAGCAGCGCCATCAATGGCAACAGCGTTTACGTAGATAGCCTTGCTAGTTTGCGTTAAATTTACCGAATAAATCCTATGGGACAAGCATTAGGTTTTTCGGTATAATTATTTGTCCTTTATATAACTTTTATTTTTCAATCAATGGTAACCCAATACTATGGCAGCTTCGATGTCTCACTTGCTAACTCATCGACACGTCTTGCTGCTACAAGGAAAGATGGGCGGATTTTTTAATCGTTTTTCTGAATTTTTGCAAACCCAAGGCATTAAAGTCAGTAAAATTAATTTTAATGCGGGGGATGCTTTTTTCTATCATCATGCTGATACCTATGAGTATACGGGCACGCTGGCTCAATTCTCATCCTGGTTACAGGCTTTGATAGAAGCAAATAGTATCGACGCGATCGTTTGTTTTGGGGACTGTCGTCCACATCATACGCAAGCAGCAGGTGTCAGCGAAAAAAGAGGCACCTCATTCTTCGTGTTTGAGGAAGGGTATCTGCGCCCTGACTATATTACCTTGCAAGAGTATGGTATCAATGGCTATTCGCGCTTAAATACTGCGGATATTAAAGCGCTTAACAAAGCCAATGATAAGCCTTTATACACACACAATCGTTTTTATCGATTGAGTATCGCGGCTGTTGTTTACTATGTGATTGCATGGCTTTATAAAGGCCGTTATCCACACTATTCGCATTATCGAGGGATGACCGCATGGCAAGAAGCCATCGCTTGGCTCAAAGCACCTTGGCGCAAGTTTCGAGATTATCTGCCTGATAAACGATTACAAAATAAGCTCACCAAGCAAGAAAGTAATAATTACTTTTTAATCAGTCTGCAAGTGCATAACGATTCACAGATTACGCATCATAGTGATTATCGTGATGTGGTGCAGTTTATCGATGAGTCGATTGCCAGTTTTGCCACGTGTGCTGAGCGTGAGCAGTTATTGGTATTCAAGCACCATCCGCTCGATCGTGGTCATCGAGATTATCGAGAGTTAGTCTCTAGTCTAGCTGAGCGCTATCAAGTGAGCCATCGGGTCTTTTATGGTTGTGATATGCACTTGCCAACTTTGATGAAACATAGCATTGGCATGGTCACTATCAATAGCACCACAGGTCTACAGTCGGTCTATCATAAAAAACCGACCAAGGTTATGGGCCGTGCTATCTACGACATTCCTAAACTGACGGATCAAAAATCGTTGGATGATTTCTGGCAACATCCCAAGAGCCCAGATAACGAATTTTATTTGAGATTTCGTGAGTATCTGATAGAGCAAACTCAGATCAATGGTGCTTTTTATGGTCGGTCTCCTTGGATGTTTAAGTATCTGTCTCAAGCTGAAGACAAGACTATAGAAACAGAACTCTCTAAACCCCCTCCTCATCAGTAGCTGATAAGCACCATACTGTCTAAATTCGTGGTTTGTCAGTTGATTGGCTCACCTGTAAGGTAAATCACATCTCTGCTAACAAAATCGCCTTACTTTGCAGTAGAAAACTGCTAGAATGCTCTTTTATGTCTGCGCATAAGCGTTAGCATTCTTAGCCGTGTATTCGAGACCGTTGTATTCATAAAATTGACTCGGTTGATGGTTTGGTTTTTACACTACCTAAGTATGCTATCGACTACCTCTGACAGTATTCAGTTTTATTATTCTATCACCCTTAATTTAGTAGGCGCTTTGTGACTGCATTAGCCAATATTCGTAACTTTTCAATCATTGCCCACATTGATCATGGTAAGTCGACGCTTGCCGATCGTTTCATTCAAATGTGCGGCGCCTTGCAAGATCGCGAGATGCAGGCGCAAGTGCTCGACTCGATGGATATTGAGCGTGAGCGCGGTATCACCATCAAGGCACAGTCGGTAACGTTGTTTTATGATCATCCAAATGGTGAGCGTTATCAGCTGAACTTTATTGACACACCAGGCCACGTCGATTTTTCATATGAAGTATCTCGTTCATTAGCTGCTTGTGAAGGGGCATTGTTGGTTGTCGATGCAGCTCAAGGCGTAGAAGCGCAGTCAGTGGCCAACTGCTATACCGCAGTGGATCAAGGCCTAGAAGTAATGGCCGTCTTAAATAAGATTGATCTGCCTCAAGTTGAGCCTGAGCGTGTTATTCAAGAAATCGAAGATATCATTGGCATTGATGCGGTAGATGCACCAAGAGTCTCGGCCAAATCGGGTCTAGGGGTTGATAAGCTATTAGAAGCATTGGTTGCATTTATTCCAGCACCGACTGGTGACCGCGAAGCACCGCTACAGGCGCTAATTATTGACTCATGGTTTGATAACTATCTGGGCGTGGTGTCATTGGTTCGGGTGCGTGAAGGAACCATACGCAAAGGTGACAAGCTCTATATTAAGTCAACTCAAGAAGCGCATTTGGTTGGTTCAATTGGTGTGTTCACACCGAAGCCTCTAGATACGGGTGTTTTGGAGGCAGGTGAAGTTGGTTTCATTATCGCGGGTATCAAAGATATTGCGGGCGCTCCCGTTGGTGATACGATTACCCATGCCAAAACACCTGACGTCGACCGTATTCCTGGGTTCAAACAAGTGACCCCGCAAGTCTATGCAGGTATGTTCCCTGTAGATTCTACCGACTTTGAAAAGTTTCGTGAAGCATTGCAAAAGTTGCAAATTAACGATGCTTCGTTGTTCTTTGAGCCGGATACCTCAGATGCACTTGGTTTTGGTTTCCGTTGCGGCTTTTTGGGTATGCTGCACATGGAGATTATCCAAGAGCGTTTAGAGCGTGAATACGATTTGGATTTGATCACTACCGCGCCTTCAGTAATCTATGAAATTGAGAAAAAGAACGGTGAAGTTATCTATGTTGATAACCCATCTAGATTGCCAGAGCCAAATAATATCGAAGAGTTTCGTGAGCCGATCGCCCGTTGTCAAATTTTAGTACCCCAAGATTACTTGGGCAATGTCATGACGCTATGTATTGAGCGTCGCGGCGTACAGGTCGATATGCGTTTTATGGGTCGCCAAGTTCAGCTGATCTTCGATATTCCGATGGGCGAGGTGGTCATGGATTTCTTCGATCGTCTAAAGTCAGTTTCACGCGGATTTGCCTCACTGGATTATAACTTTGAACGTTACCAAGTCGATAAACTGGTCAAAGTGGATGTACTGATTAACGGTGAGAAAGTAGATGCTTTGGCCATGATTGTGCATGAAACCCAATCACGCTATCGTGGTAATGCTTTGGTGACCAAGATGAAAGAGCTTATTCCGCGTCAAATGTTCGATGTGGCGATTCAAGCGGCTATTGGCAGTCAGATTATTGGCCGTAGTACGGTCAAAGCCATGCGTAAAGATGTACTAGCCAAGTGTTATGGTGGTGATGTCTCACGTAAGAAAAAGCTACTATCTAAGCAGAAAGCCGGTAAAAAACGCATGAAGCAAGTGGGTAATGTGGAAATACCACAAGAAGCCTTCTTGGCTGTATTGCAGGTAGAATAAGTAATAATCAGTTATTACTCATGTAAAAGTAATAACTATAAATACGATAGTTTGTAAATAGCAACCGTCAAAGCAGCTCGTTAATAGGCAATTTGGTATGGATTTTGATTTTAATTTAATTTTAGTACCGTTAACCATAGGCTTAGGTATCGTTTGGCTGTTAGACAAACTGACACTCAAACAACGAAAGACGTGCGGGCGTGGCAAAGAAAGTCTTTTAGTACGCTGGGCTTACGACTTCTTTCCTGTACTGGCAGTGGTATTGATTGTTCGCTCGTTTTTAATTGAGCCTTTCAATATCCCATCATCTTCTATGGTGCCGACATTATATACGGGTGACTTTATTGCCGTTAATAAGTATGCCTATGGTGTGCGTCTGCCTTTGACATACAATAAAGTATTGGATACTGGCGCGCCAGAACATGGCGATGTCGCTGTCTTTCGTTATCCTGAAAACCCTAGTATCTATTATATAAAACGGGTTATCGGTTTGCCCGGTGACACGGTTAGTTATAATCAAGGCACACTGTCTATTAATGATGTGCCTGTTGAAACCAGCTCTGTGGACTTTGCTGCAAAAGACGAATTAACCTCGCAGCTTTATCTGCCAGGACAAGTGGCTCCAGGTCAAGTATTGACAGAAGCAGGTGCGGCAGCAATGGGTCAAGAAGAAGAAGACGCGGCTGAATACTTTCAGGAAGTACAAGGCGAGAACACACATCTTGTTCGATACTTAAGCGGTATGAATAGCGCACAGTATGCACCGTTTTTGCAGCAGCAGTCGCCAGAAGTGGTAAGCTCTGAGGGTACCGAGTGGCGCCTTAATGTGCCAGAGGGTCAGTATTTTGTCATGGGTGATAACCGTGACCGAAGTGCTGATGGTCGTTTTTGGGGTTTTGTTCCAGACGGAAACCTAGCTGGTAAGGCAGTTTATATCTGGATGCATAAACCACCAGGACTTACTTTACCAACGTTTGAGCGCAATGGCGCTATTGATTGACATCATAGATACTGTATTGATTGATTTATCGATAATCGTTTTATGCTAATATCGTTACTATCTGCCAATTTACTATTCACTAAATAGTTAGTTAGTCATTGAGTGGCCACTAAAAACAGTCGTTTATCAGTCGAAGGGTGTCATAATGCAGCAATTATCTGGTTTAGCCACACAGCGCGGTGCTAGTGTCACGAATATCGTTCTTATTATTATGGTGTTGGGCATTGCGACTAAATTGATGGTAGCGATCTTACCTGCTCAGATTGGTGACTACCAATTAACCCAGTTGTTGAGTGCCGAACTCAAAGAAGCAAACGAAAATAATGACACCGCCAAGCAGTTTGTTGAGCGTGTGAATAAACAGCTCTCTATCAATGCTGACTATGACACTACCGCAGAAGACGTATTTGTATTTACTGATAAAAAAACAGGACAATTGGCCATCCACAAAAAATATGAAGTGACCAATAATTTATTTAGCAATATTGATATCGTGAATCGTTTTGAAGACGATATTGACATGGCTGCAGCAGAATAAATCGTCTGATGTATCAAACAGCATGCTAATCTTTTTAGATAAGCCATAAAACGTTATTAAACTAAATCTGTAAAACAGAAGGGATAACCACAAGCCACGCATGAAACCAACTTCGCAACATCTCCAAGCGGTTACTACTCCCCAAAAAAATAGCACGTCTGCTGACACACTGGTTGTTAGCTCAGAGTTTATCCAAAGATTAGCAGTGCTGACACGTAAGTTAGGCTATGTTTTCAATGACTTGAGTCTACCAAAACTGGCATTGACGCATCGCTCATTTGATAGCAAGAAAAACTATGAGCGCTTAGAGTTCTTAGGTGATGCTCTTTTGGGTATGATTGTGGGCGAGGCTTTATACCATCGTTACCCTGCTCAAAACGAGGGTCGCTTAACGCGTATGCGTGCAACTTTGGTTCGTCAAGAGTCGCTGGTTATTATTGCTCAAAACTTAGAGCTGTCTAATCATTTGATACTCGGCGTGGGTGAGCGAAAGGGCGGCGGGCGCAATCGTGCTTCTATCTTGGCTGATGCGGTAGAGTCTTTGATTGGCGCTATCTATTTGGACAGCCAAGACATGCAAATTACTCGCAACTGCGTGTTGTCTTGGTATGGAGACTTGATCGACAATGTAAACGATCAAAAGGCATTAAAAGATGCTAAGAGTCGTCTGCAAGAGTGGTTACAGTCTAAGCAGTTTGATTTGCCCAACTATGAGCTTATGGAAACGCGTGGTAATGCACCGCATCAAATATTTGTGGTACGTTGCAATGTCAATATCAATAATTGTCCTGACATTACCGAGTCTGGTGAAAGTCGCCGTATTGCTGAACAGAAAGCTGCAGAGCTGATGATCAATCAGCTACATAAGCTTCCAGCCTCAGCCAAAAAACGCTCTTAACCACTATCCAAGAATCATTAACAGCATACTTTCGAATCTATCCTATTATTTTTAAGCGCATTTATCTTAAAGAGGCATTGATCAGAAGTGCTGACTTAACACTTATTTTGAAAAACCAAATATTGCCAGCCGATCTCTAGTGATGACTTAATTAGCGCACGATAAAAGATGATTGGCGGGCCATAAACCCTATAGGATTAACTTATGAGCAATCGTACTGATTTGCCATCAAACAACGAAGACAATACTCACAATATGAATGAAAACTTAGACAATCACCTCAGCCAAAATAATGAAGACAATGTCACATCAGAAAATGATATGGCCATTGAAGAGTTTTTTGCACCAAGCAATAATAAGCGTATGTCTGAAGATTTCAGAACAGGCTATGTTGCGATTGTTGGACGTCCAAATGTTGGTAAGTCAACACTGATGAATCATTTATTGGGACAAAAACTGTCCATCACGTCACGTAAACCACAGACGACGCGTCATCGTATTCATGGCATTTTATCAAACCATGAGATGCAAGCGGTCTTTGTTGATACACCAGGTATTCACCGTAATGAGGTGCGTGCCATTAATGAGCGTATGAACAAAGCGGCAGTATCTGCTCTAGTAGATGTTGATTTGGTACTGTTCGTCGTTGACTCCGATCAGTGGCGTGATGATGACTTATTGACACTACAAAAGCTTGGCGACACCAATTTGACTGTGGTGCTAGTGATTAACAAGTCAGATACCCTAAAAGATAAAGGTAGCGTGTTGCCGCTTATTGAAACCTTTAGTGACAGCTTCGATTTTGCTGATATCGTTCCTGTGTCTGCGCTAAGAAATCAAAACTTAGATCGTTTACAAGAAGTGATTGCCTCACATCTACCAGTGGCGGCGCCTATTTATGATACTGAGCAAATCACAGATCGTTCTGAGCGATTTTTAGCCAGTGAAATCATTCGTGAGAAAATCATGCGTAGTGCTGGTGATGAAGTTCCTTATGATTTGACAGTGCAAATTGATGAGTTTAAAGATGAGCCTGCACATACTGATCCAAAAACAGGACGTCCACGTAAAGCTTGTACTTTCATTGATGCGACTATCTATGTCGAGCGTAGTGGTCAAAAAGCCATTGTTATCGGTGATAAAGGCCAACGTATTAAACAAGTAGGCATGGATGCTCGTAAAGATATGGAACAGCTTTTTGATAAAAAAATCATGCTGACATTGTGGGTCAAAGTGAAACGTGGTTGGTCTGATGATGAACGTGCGCTGACCAGTTTGGGGTACTAACAACAGCTGTCATATTGGCAAGATATTGCCCTAAGAATAGTTTATAGATGCTGAGAGCCGAAGGGGATAGAAAATGCGCAATGAAGCGTTAATTGGTTATCTGCTGCATAAGCGCCCTTATCAAGAAAAGCGCGCTTTATATTATCTTTTCTCTCAGCAACATGGTGTGATACACGGTGTCGGCAAAAAAGGCGCACCACTGTTCATGCCATTGCAACTTTTTGCTACGGGCAAACGGGATCTAAAAACATTTAGTCAAATCAATATCACCTCACAAATCATTGCTCAAGCAAGCATTGAGCCAGTAAATACCGAGCAAGTAGGCGCCGAGTCATCAGATAATGTGCCTACAATATTAGCAGCAGTGCCTTATGGGAATATCAGTGGTCAAAACCAATACGCTGCTTTATATCTCAATGAAATACTCTGGCGACTACTCCCTACCGAAGACCCGATGCCTACCTTATGGCAACACTATCAAATAAGTCTACAACGACTCAAACATCCTTTAAACGCCAATGAGCTTCGCCTTTGTTTGCGCCACTTTGAACGGTACTTGTTTACTGAATTGGGTTTTACGCCAACATTGACGCATGACAACGTTGAAGATGCTATCGAATCTGGTTTTACTTATCGATTCTTACCTGATGTGGGTTTTATGCCGACCCTGCAGAGTGATCCTACCGTACGAAACGATGAAGTGTCTGAGCACTTAGACAGCGTCACTGGACAGACCATTTTTAGCGGTGATGATCTTATTGAGATGGTAGCGTTAGGGATCAACGAAAAAACATTGAATAACTGGTCAAAGCTACATCGACATTTGATGGATCACTTGCTTGACTATCAACCATTACAAAGCCGTTTACTATGGCAACAGCAGCAGCGTTATCAATAGGTACCTGTTTAATTATGTGATTGATCCACCGTCTTATGCACCGCATTTGGTAGGGTGATCTTCATTGAGTTTATGTTTGATTATACCTGCCTGATTAAACGAGATTTGATACATAGCTTGGTTATAAGAAGCAGTAGGGCAGTATTTGATGTGTCCAAAGTGTCCTCTAGGTTTGCCACTATCGCCCCAAAACTTGGTGTAGTGACGTCTACCTCCTACTCGTAATTTCACCGTACTATATCTAAGTTTCAAATCCTGCTGAGTCAACAACACATCAACGTCGCTATCAAAATGTTTGTTATTGTTTTTGTCCACAAACAACAATAGCACCTCATCACTGTCTCTGTGACATCGTCCCCCATTGTTGGATAAGCAAACCAAGACATCTTGTCTGCTGATATAGCTTTCAGCTCTGGCTAACGAAAGCGTGTTTTTAAGTTGGTGTTTGACCCGCTGAGACTCTAGACGGGCTAAGTGCGTTAAGATGCTTGGAACGGCGATAGTAGCAATAATGCCTAGCACGGTCATGGTCACCAAAAGCTCAACGAGTGTAAAACCGCGGTTGCCTTTACTAACTAACGATTTAGATATCAATGCGGATTGAGATAAGCATGACTGAAATGACTCAGTATATATAGCTGACGGGAGTAGTGAAGTAGGTGGACGATAGATGAATAATATTGATTGACTATCATGAGCTCTATTATTGATAAAAAATCGTATGAATAAGAGAACAGTAGTGAGCTTGAGATAACTTGACGAAATTGTATGATGTAATATCATGAGGTGCTACATCCTATAGCAGTCCATTATGGTAATAAAATGAGGTTCCTTATCTTTCATTTTGTATCGCAGCGACTGTTTAGAATACTTTTGCAATTAATCGCAGTTTTTTAAAATTTAGGCTGCATACAAAACTGGTACGTTGTCTGGTTATTTAGCGTACTAAAAAATGTTGGGTTTCATAATATAAACAGAATATATGCCTAGTGTCAAAAAATGTTTCAATTAGTGAATGCTCTATATTAACAATAGAGAAAAAGCAAAACTTGTATTAAAATGTGGACAGTAAATAGGTATTGCTTGGTTGGGTATTTATTATGAACTGACATACAAAAGATAAAGATCGTAAGGTGTGTTAGTTCTAAGTAACTCAGTCTACTTATTGTGTTTTGGTTACAACATTATCGTGTAATAATGTGTAGCTCCTTAACGAAAAAAGTTGTAAACTGGGTTGATAATCGCTAAGCTACGTCTTAATTGGTTTTGCTTTGTAACTTAAAATGCGTAAAAGACGGCTATTTTACAGCGTCTTGCGAATCGGTTTTGCTTAATGCATTACTAAAATTATCCTTTGGGGGAAGTCCATGAAATTGAATAAAATAGCTCTAGCTCTTATTGCTGTGGCGGCTGTACCTATGTCAGCTAATGCTGGTGTTACTATTAGCCCATTGTTACTTGGTTATCACATGACTGATGAATTCAGTGATACCTCTGACAAACAGCGTGAAGTTCTTACTACTGGTAAAGACCTTTACCAAAATGGCAGTAATCCTTCACAGCAAATTGGTGATGGTACTCGTGGTAACAGCAACGGCGGCGTAGCTAAAGAAAGCAGCCTATACACTGGTGCTGCGCTAGGTATCGAATTGACTCCTTCTACTCAGTTCCAAGTAGAGTATGGTGTGTCTGATGCAAACGGCGAAGCTTCTGAAGATTCTGCTGATGCAGGCGTTAACCGCTTTGATATCGAACAAGAAATGATTTCTGGTAACTTCTTGATCGGTACTGAAGAATTCACTGGTTATACTGACAGCGCGTTGAAGCCTTATGTACTAATAGGTGCTGGTCAGTCTAAAATCAAAGTAGAGAACCAAGAAACTTATACTAACTCTAACAATGAAGTAGTTGCTGCTGGTACTGAAGTTTCAAACTCTAAAGATACCATTGGTAACCTAGGTCTAGGTGCTATGTATCGTATCAACGATGCACTAAGCCTACGTGGTGAAGCTCGTGCGATTCATAACTTTGATAACAACTGGTGGGAAGGCATGGCTTTGGCCGGTCTAGAAGTTGTACTTGGTGGCCATCTAGCACCTACAGTAGCTGTACCGCCAATGGAAGAGCCAATGGTCGACACTACTCCTGTAGTAGTTGTTGAAGCTGACCTTGATTCTGACGGCGATGGCGTACCTGATAGCATCGATGCATGCCCAGGCACTCCAATGAATGTCGTAGTTGATGAGCGCGGTTGCCCAGTACCAGTAGATATTACTGATGAGCTGAAAATGGAACTACGTGTATTCTTTGATAACGACAAATCAGCTATCAAAAACCAGTACAAGCCAGAAATCGCTAAAGTAGCAGAGAAGATGCGTGAGTATCCTAACTCTACAGCACGTGTAGAAGGTCATGCTTCTAAAACTGGTCCTTCAGCACGTTATAACCAACGTCTGTCTGAAGCCCGTGCCGTTGCTGTTAAATCTATGCTAACCAACGAATTCGGTATTGCTCCAAACCGTCTATCAACTGTTGGTTACGGTTATGACAACCCAATCGCTTCAAACGACACTGAAGAAGGTCGTGCTATGAACCGTCGTGTTTATGCCATCATCACTGGTGACAAAACAATGACTGTTGAACAAACTAAAGATATGGTTGTTCAATAAGTAATAGTTAGCGAATGAGATAGTCAAATATAAAGTTACAAAAAAAGCCACCCACTGGGTGGCTTTTTTTATTTATGCATTGATAAAAGTAAGTTATTACATAAATTTATGAATCAATAATGTTATACTAGCCACCGAAACATTCTGTAAACTGACAGAATGTACATTAGCATAGCTATCTGTATGATGAATTTATCAGAATAGATATTTGATTATATTGATATTTTTTGAATGAAAGCATTTATTGTGCATCATTTAGGATTCAATATTTGTCTATCTGGTTGATGATAATAGTTTATCCAGCGGCGCTTATTGCTACTGCATTTTTTTAAGACGACACGAGCATTTTATATGGCGAACGATATCAAACACCTGCGTAACATTGCAATTATTGCCCACGTTGACCACGGTAAAACAACTTTGGTTGATAAGTTATTACATCAGTCTGGTACTTTTGGCGACCGCGCAAACATTGCTGAACGTGCAATGGATTCAGGTGATATTGAGCAAGAACGTGGTATTACCATTTTGGCTAAAAATACAGCCATCCGCTGGACAGATCATACTTCAGAAACTGAGTATCGTATCAACATCGTAGATACCCCAGGTCACGCCGACTTTGGTGGTGAAGTTGAACGTGTCATGTCAATGGTTGACTGCGTACTTTTGGTTGTTGATGCTGTTGACGGCCCAATGCCTCAGACTCGTTTTGTAACGCAAAAAGCGTTCGAGCAAGGTCTAAAGCCAATTGTTGTTATCAATAAAATTGACCGTCCAGGCTCACGCCCTGATTGGGTTATGGATCAAATCTTTGATTTGTTTGACAATCTAGGTGCAACTGACGAGCAGCTTGATTTCCCAGTTGTTTACGCATCAGCGTTGAATGGTATTGCTGGTCTAGAAGCTGATAATTTAGCTGACGATATGACCCCACTATTCAAAACAATCGTTGATGTTGTTCAAGCGCCACAGGTTGATGCTGATGCCCCATTCCGCATGCAGATCTCAAGCCTAGACTACAATAGCTTTGTTGGTGTTATCGGTATTGGCCGTATCCAACGTGGTAAAGTTAAATTGAACACGCAAGTTACTGTTATTGACAAACATGGCAATACTCGTAACGGCCGTATTTTAAAAATCATGGGCTATCATGGTCTTGATCGTATTGATGTTGAAGACGCACAAGCAGGCGATATCGTTTGTATCACTGGTATTGATGCACTTAATATCTCAGATACGATTTGTGATCCAGCTAATGTTGAAGCATTACCAGCACTAACGGTTGATGAGCCAACAGTTTCAATGAACTTCCAAGTAAATAATTCACCATTTGCTGGTCGTGATGGTAAGTTTGTGACTTCACGTAATATCCGTGAGCGTCTTGAGCGTGAGTTGATTCATAACGTAGCACTACGTGTAGAAGACACTGAGTCTCCAGATAAATTCAAAGTATCAGGTCGCGGTGAGCTTCATTTATCTGTGCTTATCGAAAACATGCGCCGTGAAGGTTTTGAGATGGGTGTTTCAGGCCCAGAAGTTATCGTTAAAGAAGTTGATGGTAAGCTACAAGAGCCGTATGAAAACGTTGTGTTCGATATTGAAGATGGGCATCAAGGCTCTATCATGGAGCAAGTTGGTCTACGCAAAGGCGAGATGACTAACATGGAACTTGATGGTAAAGGTCGCATGCGTATTGAAGCGACTATGCCTGCTCGTGGTTTGATTGGTTTCCGTTCTGAGTTCTTAACACTGACTTCAGGTAGCGGTATCATGACTTCTAGCTTCTCACATTACGGTCCGCAAAAGATCGGTGATGTTGGTGGTCGCTCTAACGGTGTATTGGTTTCTATGGCTAAAGGTGTTTGCCTAGGCTTCGCACTGTTTAACCTGCAAAAACGTGGTAAGTTATTTGCTGAGCCACAGCTTGAAGTTTATGAAGGTATGATCGTTGGTCTGAACTCTCGTAACGATGACATGACAGTTAACCCAACGACGGCTAAACAGCTAACTAACGTACGTGCTAGTGGTACTGATGAAGCATTGACGTTGACGCCAGCGGTTAAGTTCACCCTTGAGCAAGCACTTGAATTCATTCAAGATGATGAGTTGGTTGAAGTAACACCTAAAGCGATCCGTCTCCGTAAGCGTCATCTGACCGAAAGTGAGCGTAAGCGTCACGGCCGTGCTAAGAAAGGTGCTTAATATAAGCGAGGGAATTATTTAGTAATTCTCATTGTTTATGTTTGATACTCGCACGAGCTCCAGTAGGGGATGAGCGTGAGTATCGAGCAAGTAAGAAAAGCAGTATAGAGTGAGCAAATTATCGTTCACTTTATGCTGCTTTTTTTTGTGTTGTAATTGTTGAGAAATAAAGACAGAATAACAAACAGTAGCAAAGTATTCATTTTTTGTTATAAAAGCTAAAGTTGAAGTAATTTTTAGACAGTGGTCTATTGGTAAATAAATTTTTAGGAGAAAATGATGAGTATGGTATCAGAGTTTAAAGAATTTGCTTTAAAAGGCAATGTTATGGATTTAGCAGTCGGTGTGATCATCGGAGGGGCTTTTGCTACCATTACAAAATCCTTGGTAGATGACATTATCATGCCGATCGTCGCGTTTATCTTCGGTGGCGAAATTAACTTTAAAAATATGTTTTTTGTCCTAGGTGATGCGCCGGATGGGATTGCCATGACTTATGATGCACTCAAAGAAGCGGGTGTTCCTGTGCTGGCATACGGCAGTTTTATCACGGTACTTATTAACTTTCTAATTTTAGCCTTTATTATCTTTATGATGGTCAGAATGGTCAATAAAATGCGCCGTGCTGACGAAGTAGAAGAGATTATAGAAGAAGCGGTAGAGGAGCCTTCAGAAGAAGTCAAATTGCTTCGTGAAATCAGTGCCAAACTAAGCAAATCTAATATGATCAAATAGTAGGGCACCATAAAGCAATAAAAGAGGCCAACACAATGTTGGCCTCTTTTATTGTTTTATGACTGTTCTATGATAAAGATTATGGCGTAACAATCACGTAGTCATTGGTGTTAATTAAAATCTCTGAAGGTTGGTCAACGATAATACGCACCGTATTATTGTCAATAACCTGTGATTTGTAGTAATTATCTTCAGCAACGGTACAGCCTAAGCATCGTCCCATCGCATCCCAAGGCTCAACAAATAGCTTTTGCTGTGCTTGGTCGGCATTACCTCCGATCAGTGAAAAAGGCAAACTCACAAGATAAGCTGCCGTACCAGCCACCGCATTGACAAGCTGTAAAGGCTTGCCAACAATAGTATCAGCAACCATGGTTCCATAAGAAGGTCCAAAGTCAGCTTCATCAATTTCTATCGCTGCAAAGGTCGGTTGCATAGTAGCAACGACCAAACCTACTGTTGCAAACACTGTAAAGAATTTCTGCTTAACAGTGTGTCGGGTCTTGGCTTTAACAGTCATAACGATATCCTAAAACTCATCAGTAGTATGATTAGTGGCTGCTGCTATTTTTACACAGAGACAATTTCCCTATACAAACAATGCGGCAACGATAAGCAGGTCTAATATTACAGCTACATAAACGGTAAATACTATTTATGTAAGCGTTAGCTCTATTAAAGCAAGATGTGGATTAATAAGCAACAAAAATGCGCGCGATAAATATATGGCTGTTCAAAATGGCCTAATGACAGCACAAATATAAAGTAATTCGATTGTACTATCTGCTAAGGGTATTGAAGATTTTTTTGGTACTTCATTATCATTTCTAAAATATTTAAAGTGCCATCGATTAAATTGAAGACACATCCTAGCTTATTGGTTGGCAATGTGAACAATAAACACTGGCTCTGCCATTGAGCTTGATGTTTTCAAGCACAGTATCACAGGCCAAACACGGTTCACCTTGTCTGCCATAAACATTTAAGGTTTGCTGAAAATAGCCCGTTTGACCACTTGCCACAGTAAAGTCTCGTAAGGTTGAGCCACCAAGTTTGATCGCTTTTTTCAGAATATCTTTTATATGATCAACCAAAATCACCATTTGCTCATAAGAGATTTGATTGGCAGGAGTGGCAGGATGGATGCCTGATAAATATAAGCTTTCTGTTGCATAGATATTGCCAACACCAACCACCACTTGCTGTTCCATGATGACAGATTTTATCGCTCGAACAATGGGTTGCCGTCGTTTATTGGGCTGAGTATTATCGGATTTGCTATCGATCTTATTTCCATCAAGTACTGTAATACGTTGAATTAAGCCATACAGATAATCTGCGGTAAACACATCAGATAGGGGCTCAGGACCCAAATGATCCAGTAGCTTAGAACCATATTCTTCATGCCACAGCACTGAGCCAAAACGTCTGGGATCATAGTAATGCAGTTGCGATTTGGTATGAGCCGTATCAGCAAAGGTAATCACTAAGTGATCGTGCTTGCGCTTATCAGTACCATCGCCGTACTGTTGTAAGCTGCCTGACATGCCTAAATGTATCAGCAATTGTCTCGGTGCGACCATATCAGCCAAAACTGATGCACAATTATTGGTGACTACGGGCAAAAAATTAAGTATCAGGTATTTTGCTCGGCGCTCCACACTATCCAATGTGTAATTAATTAAGACATTCAAGTCATCTGGCATCGCCCAACGCAGTTTTGGCTGAAAGACCTGTACATCAACCACCCGTTGTCCCAAAAGCGGTGCAAGGCTAGTTTTTGTGGTTTCTACTTCTGGTAATTCAGGCATGGTTTTATGACAACTGTATTATAAAGTGGATTACTGCTAGAGCAGGGCCTATGTTAAACAACCGCACGGCGCGCATGTAAGATACCATGTTGCTGCTCTAGTTTTGCCAACAGTTTAGATAAGTGAGCCAGCCCTGAGACTTCAATATGAAATTTTAAAAAGGCAATATTGTCATCATTGCTCAGCGTTTGAACTTGACGGATATTGACGTTTTCTTTGTCAATAATCTGTGTTAAATCCCGCAATAGACCGCGTCTATCGTATGCTTCCACATGGATATCAACGGGTTGATAACGACCAGTTTGTACTTGCCAAGCGGCTTCTATTTTACGCTCAGGATCGCGCTCAATTAAACGTAGATATTCTGGACAGCCACGGTTGTGAATACTGACACCTCGTGACAAGGTGATATAACCTGTAATGGGCTCGCCATGTACAGGATGACAACAGCCTGCCAAATGCATCTCGATATTATCGAGTCCATCGATATGGATTTTGTAAGCACCAGGTTTGCCTGTGTCTTTGTTGTCGACATTCAGTACAAAGTCTTCTGGAGGACTCTCAGGTTCTAAATGTAATTGCCGAGAGATATGACTGGTCAACTGGTTGAGACCAATCTCGCCTGTCACCAGCCCAACGATAATGTCGTCTGTCGTATTGACATGAAAATGCTGAATATAGTCATTCAAATCGATACTATTGGGGTGGACGGATAAACGCTCAAGCTCTTTGCTGAGCATTTGGCGACCTATCTCAATATTCTTATCACGGTCTTGTTTGTTGAACCATTGACGCAGTTTTGAGCGCGCGCGATTGGTATGTATATAACCCAATGACGCGACCAACCAATCCCTATTGGGCTCACGTGAGGCCTTGGTGATAATTTCAACTTGCTCCCCCGTTTTTAGCTGATAGGTCAGCGGCACATAGCGCTGATTGACGCGAGCTGCTTGCGCACGATTACCAACTTGGGTATGCACATAGTAGGCAAAATCAAGAACCGTCGCGCCTTTTGGTAACTCGGTGATATCGCCATCACGACTAAAGATATAGATGCGTTCGAGCTCATCAAAATCAACGAGTTGCTCTTCTTCATCAAACTCTGTGTCATCTATCTCTTCACCTGTCAGTAAAGCAGAACGCGGCTGGTTGCGAGTGTCGTTATTGATAGAAAGCAGTTGACGCAGCGAGCTGATTCTCTGGTTTAGGTAGTTGTCTTTTTTATTCTTTAGACCTTCTTTGTAATTGACGTGCGCGCACATACCAAGCTCAGCTTCGAAGTGCATTTCGTGGGTACGAATTTGTACTTCAAGCGACTTGTTTTTTGCAATCACTGCCGTATGTAGAGAGCGATAGCCATTGGATTTGGGATTGGTAATATAGTCATCAAACTGTTCAGGAATATAGCGCCATAGACCATGTACCAAGCCTAGAACATGGTAACAGTCTGACGGATTGGTGACCAATACGCGTAATGCGCGGATATCGTAAAGCTGATCAAACGACAAGCCTTTGAGCTTCATTTTGCGATAGATAGAGTAGATATGTTTGACACGTCCAGACACTTCGCCTTCGATATTGGCATTGGCCAATGATTCGTTAAGCTTTTGTTCCACACGCTGTATATAAGCCTCACGCTCGCTACGTTTTTCTGACAATAGTTTGGCAATTTCTTTATATCTGTCAGGAGCCAGATAACGAAAGGCCAAGTCTTCAAGTTCCCACTTGAGTTGTGCGATGCCCAATCGATGCGCTAATGGTGCATAAATAGTCATGACTTCACGGGCGACGCGAGTTTGGCGCTCTTGATTAGAAAATGTCAATTCACGCATCGCAAACGTGCGCTCAGCCAGCTTGATGAGCACCACGCGCACATCATTAGTAACAGAGATGAGCATGCTATAGATATTGGATAGCTGATCGCGCTGGTTATTGGCGAAATGATCCTCTAGGCGCTTATTACTCTCAATAATCTCCGACAGTTTACCCATCGCGAGCGTATCTTTGACGAGCGTTAAAATATCTGGGCCAAAGTTTTTTTCGATCTCAGAGAGACTAATGATAGATTTACGTGCACTACGATAGAGCATTGCTGCGACCAGCGCATCTTCGTCTTGATAGAGATAGGTCAATATGTCGGTCATACCAATACCAGTGACATACGCACCTGAGCGCTCAGACTCACTCGTATTCATATGACTACGGATAAACTCGCAGGCAGCACTCAGCTCAGGCACAGACTCTTGTCCGATACGCTTAGCGACATTGTTTAGCCAAGTAGGCACATCGATATTGGCTTGGTCTAAGTCAATCGTTTCTGTGCTTTCGTTTGCGCCTGCATCGGTGTTGTCTAAATACCCATCGTCGAATGTAGGATCCAAACCGTCATAATGGTGCGCTGCTGAGCGATCAAAAGTTGTATGTAGCTTATGAGTGGCCAGCTGGTATTTGATATCGAGGGGAATTTGGGCGTAACTATTGGCAGACTGCTGAGAGCGTTGGCTCGCCACCAGTTGCGCGGCAAGTGTCGCACTATCGGCCTGTGTGGTCTGTCCATCCACGAGTGGTAATCCTTCACGAATTTTTACCATAGCCGACTCCTCTTAGCTATTTTGAATTGATTATAACCTCATCTACTATGCACACACTTTGAATTGACGATTCATAAAGTGCTAGCTATAAACCAATACAACTGCTAAAAATGTCATTTTTAGCAGCCATAAGATGCGCGTAAAATATATAAAGCTACGGGTGCAAATACTTCTGAAAACCTTCTTTAAAATATAAGAAGATTGTTTACTATTATCTCACTTTGAAACGACAAATCAAGCAAGGGTCTGTAATGACTGCCGTTAATTAAGCCAGATAGTCGCTATTTATTGATAAAAATTCTGACATATTTCGATTAGAGCTGTATCACTATAAAGATGGCTATTCTGACACCTTTATAGCAATCTAACTAACATTACTTAAGCCAAAATCAATTCATAGCAATCAATCGATAACAGTTACTATTAACCCGCTACTTTTTCAAAGCGAGCGATAGATTCAACATGACCTGTGTGGCAGAACATGTCCATCACGCCAGCATGCGTCAGACGATAGCCTTGCTCTAACAAGGCTTTGGTATCACGTGCGAGGGTTGCTGGATTACAAGAGACATAAACGATGCGCTCAGCATTGAACTTTGGTAAATACTGCATAATGTCCCAAGCGCCAGAACGCGGCGGATCAATCAATAATGCATCAAAACCCTGATTGGCCCAAGGCTGGTCAGTACAGTCCTGTGTCAAATCTTGGCTATAAAACTCAGTATTGTTGATGCCGTTGCGACGCGCATTGGTCGCGGCACGCTCAGTCATCGCTTCGCTGCCTTCGACGCCAACCACTGAACCAGTCTCACCGACGAGTCGCGCGAGTGGTAAGCTAAAGTTGCCCAAACCACTGAATAGATCCAGTACTCGCTCACCTGGTTTTAAGTCCAACAAGTCACAAGCCAGTTTAGTCATCTGACGGTTGACCGATAGATTGACTTGGGTAAAATCTGTAGGGATAAACTCAAAGGTCAGATCATATTCTGGCAGTTGATAATATAAACGACCAAACTGCTCGCTCAAATCATCCGCATCCGTCAAGGCAATACGTTGAATGCTATCGACGCCTTTAGACTGTAGATACAGCTGCCAATTGCGCGCGGCAAAAAATACCTTTAACTTATCTATGTCAGCATCTGACAAAGGTTCTAAATTACGCACGATCAGAGCAACCGGCTGATTGCCATCAGGCAGCTCAGGCATTTGCTCACCCATGGCCAGCTCAAGTTGGGCAATTTTGTCACGGCTCTCTAATGTGCTGATAAGGGTTTTTAGGTTTTCAATCTCAAAACCAATACGCGGATCTAGGATATGGCACTCATTTAGCTCTGCCAAAAAGTTACTTGAGCGCTCACGAAAACCAACCAGCGCAGTTTCTTTTTTGACGACATAGCGCACGCCCAAACGCGCCTTAGTACGATAGCCGAGTCGATCACCAACCACAGGGGCAAGCCAGTTGTCAGGTTCGACATTAGCTTGATGAATCAGCATCTCGGCCAATACAGATTGTTTGAAGTTGATTTGACTGTCTGGCTGCCAATGCTGCAAGTTACAACCACCACAAACGCCAAAATGAGGGCAAGGCGGTACAGTACGTTCAGGATTTGGGTTGGCAGTGATGCTGATTGCATCACCTTCCTCAAAACTGGCACGGCTATTGGTTATTTTGACCAATGCGCTTTCACCTGGTAGCGCAAAACTGACAAAGGTTGTTTTGCCATGCTTGTCTTCAGCATGACCATCGTCAACCCCAAAGCCATTGCCATAGATGGCAACACCGCGACCATCATGCGACAATCTTTCAATAGTAAAAGGAATCGGTTCTGCATCTTTTAGACGACGACGTGTTTTTGATGAAGGCTTAGATTTTTTCTTACTTGGTGGAACGATGATGGTTTGGCTATCGTTGGCGGGTGACGTCGCATCAGATGCTGTCGCTGTGTTTGAATCGGTGGGTTGCATAAACCTGCCTCAATAATAAATGATAAATAACTAAAAATAGGGGGTAAAGATAACCAGTAGTGCTGTTTTACAATTTGGGTGCCGATGACCAGTCAGCAATAAATGCTTTATGACGCGGTACGTTCTCTACCTGAATGTAGGTAGTAAGATAGTCAAGGCTTTGCTGCTGCCACGCTTCAAAGTCCTGTGAAGATAACTGTCCTGTCAGACGTAACCAGCGTAGATAAATAAGCCAAGTATTCATGACATTAGACTCGCAGTATATGGACAGCGTCTGCCAATCGTCATTATTGACCAGTGCGCCAACCATACTGCCATCGATGTCTGTTTTACCCGGTAATCCGTATAAACTTGCGACAATATCCATGGCTTCGCGGCGGCTAGCACCATACTGGCTAAACCGATCCATCAGGTCAAGGTGGAGCGTGTGGAAGCGGTTGACATAGTTGTCAAAACGCATGTTTTTGATACGTTTGCCTTCCTCGAACAGCCATGGCGCTGATAAATCATATTGCATCGCACGATATATCAGTACAGGAATATCAAAGCCTGAACCATTCCAGCTAATCAGCTGCGGCAGGGTTTTGGTATCATTAAACGCCCGAAAAAACTTGGCAAGCATTTCTTGTTCACTGAGTTTATCGGCAGTCAACGAAAACATGGACAGCTTACCATCTTTTATATATAAGGCAGAGATACAGACAATACGCTGTAGCGGCAAGCGCATAAAATCATGTCCTGCCTCTTGCATGCGTATGGCTGTCAGCGCGCTTAGGGCATCTGCATCATTGAGCTCAGCCAGTTGTGGATAGATACGGCGTGCTGCATCGACATCGGCAACTGTCTCAATATCAAAGACTAATATAGGGTCGGATGGTAGCGCTTGTGACATAGATAATCCTGACTATTTATAAGCTTATAGTTAATCTATTATAAAAGAATGACAATTTTAACCTTGCTTGGTGTATTAGGTTTATATCTGCACTTGGTTGCTTTGCACTTCTTTTAAATTAACATTACTAAACGGCGTTTTTGTACATTAATTAATTTCTGCGCTGTTGTCCGTATCGCTGTCGTCAACATTATATAAGCCCGTCGACAAATAACGATCGCCGCGGTCGCAAACAATAAAGGCAATGACGGCATTGGGGTTGTTTTTGGCCACTTGGGTCGCTGCCCATGCGGCTGCACCTGAAGACACACCGGCAAAGATACCTTCTGTTTTGGCCAGTTTACGCATATAAACTTCAGCAATACGCTGATCGATATCCATCACTTCATCGATTAAATCCGCATCATAGATACCCGGCATATAAGCGGCAGGCCAGCGGCGGATACCGGCGATAGAAGCATCTTCATCAGGCTGTAAACCAATAATTTTGATCGCTGCGTTTTGCTCTTTCAAGTAACGAGAGACACCTGTGATAGTGCCTGTCGTACCCATTGAGCTAATAAAGTGGGTGATTTTCCCTTCAGTTTGAGCCCATAGTTCAGGCCCTGTCGTCAAATAATGTGCTTGGCTATTATCAGGGTTGTTGAACTGATCCAATACCACACCTTTGCCGTCCGCTTGCATTTGCAGCGCCAAATCACGAGCCGCTTCCATGCCTTCGTCCACTTCGATCAACGTCGCACCATACGCAATCATGGCATCTTTGCGTTCTTGAGTCGAATTGGTTGGCATCAACAGCGTGATAGGATAGCCGCGCATCGCTGCAACCATCGCTAGCGCGATACCCGTATTGCCGCTGGTGGCCTCAATGAGCATATCGCCAGGCTTGATATCACCGCGTTGTTCTGCTTGGTAGATCATATTAAAGGCAGGACGATCTTTTACAGAACCTGCTGGGTTGTTACCTTCAAGCTTGGCGAGTAGCATTGCACCGTTTTGGATGCGCTCGTGCTCAGGTAGACGCTGCAGTCTGACCAGTGGCGTTTGACCAACACAGTCGGCGAGGGTGGTAGTCTGTGTGATAAAGTTGGCATTTGACGTGGCCGTAGCAGACATAAGGTATCCTTATATATTTTTAGAGAGTCTCTTTTTAAGTGACAGTATTCAAGTGACTATATTTAAGCAAAAGTATTTAAGCGACAATACTTAAATGAAGCATTAAGGCTGATCACGGTTTTTATTGTTTGATCATAATTTGAGTCAGCCACTTTGTATATTGGTTTATGGTGATAAGTGACGCAAAACATTTAGGCGCTATAACACCCACTCATATGTCATGATGGTATGATTATGAGTGATTTATGGTGGCAAATAAAAAGTTGCGTCATTATATCATTTTGTTGTCAGCTGCGCTTATCGCATCAAGGATGAATGGTCACTATATTTGCTGATGTTTGGTAGATAGGTTGGCTAGAGTCCTGTTAAGACAATTGCACATTGCACGCCATACATCATGTACTGTACATTGAGAGCATCAAAATACGACGAGATACCCAGTCAGTTTTGCATCACACTCGATAGTTTTGAATGACGTCTGATAACAATGCTCAACATCCACGGCACCACCCTTAGTAGAGAGTAACGCTCGCATGGCATATAAAAAACGTTTTGATACCAGTAGTGCTTATGGTCAGTTGATAATACTGGTGTTTTTGCCTATCTGTGTACTAGCCGCGGTCGGCGGTATTTTGGTGTTCCATGAGACAATGCGTGCAAGCGACTCAGAGCAGGAGGTGCTTGCGGAGGCGGTGCTGATTCGTTATACACCAGCCATTGCTGCACTGATCCCTGAACTATTAGAACAAGAGCAACAGCAAACAGGAAGTAATATCGGCAACATGCCTCAAGCGGCGATGACGACGCTGACGGGTATTCAAGACAAGCTGGGGCGTATGCAGTCTGAGCAGCATGTACAGCGTATCGCTATCATCAATGAAAGCAATCAAGTGTTGGCAACAGTAGGGTATGGGCTCAATGAAGAGTGGCCTTTAATCAGTGACTCAAAGCAGTTTTTGTCACAGAAACCAACGCCTGTGGGCACCGCCTACGGCAGTGTGCTTGGCGAATTTGAAGGGGAGACTCTATGGCTATTGGTCGATATGGACAACGAGCCACTGTATATCGCCCGCTATCGTATCGCGATGGCGTTGGTGATTACGGGTTTGTTTACCATCTTAATCTTATTGCTCAGCCTCAACATCTACTCAAAACGCTGGATCGCGCCGATCTATGAGCTGCGATTGCAGTTGCAGCGTACCCATGTTGATAATCTATACCAGCCTGTGCCCGTAGAGTCAGATGGTGAGCTTAACTTGCTACAGCAAGATTTGGTCAGGACGCTGCGCCGTTTGCATCGGAGTTTTCAGGAGCTAAAAGACCATGCCGAACAAACGGAAGATGATCTGCGTTTGGCATTTGATGAGATGGAGATGCAGAATATCTCTATTCGAAATGCGCGTGATGCGGCAATCTCAACCAGCCAAGCCAAGTCAGCATTTTTGGCTAATATTAGTCATGAGCTACGCACACCGCTGAACAGTATTGATGGTTTTATTAATTTGCTGGCGCGTCATGGTGAGCTCAATCCCGAACAAGACTTGTATGTACAGACCATTCGCAAATCCTCTGCGCATTTGCTCGCTTTGGTAAATGACGTGTTGGATTTTTCTAAAATTGAGGCTGGCAAGTTGGTGCTAGATCGCCATGAGTTCGATCTGTATGACACTATTTATGATGTGGTTGATATGCTCTCGCCTGTGTCCTCTGAAAAGGGTCTGCGTATGGCGGTGCTGTTTTACAACGATGTACCCATGCGTATCAATGGTGATGCGCTGCGCCTCAAACAAGTATTGACCAATATCGTAGGCAATGCGATAAAGTTCACCGATAGCGGCGATGTGGTGGTACGTGTCAGTCTGGACGACCACCGCGACAATCATCTGATGATCAGCGTACAGGACAGTGGTAAAGGGATTTCTCTTGCCGATCAAAAAATGCTGTTTCAGAGCTTTAGCCAAGGTGATCCTTCTATCACCCGCCAATATGGTGGCACAGGACTGGGACTGGTAATCTCTAAGCAGTTAATACGCTTGATGGGCGGCGATATTGGGTTTCATGACAATGCTCAAGAAAACATCGCCAATCAAGGTGCAACGTTTTGGTTCCGTATGCCAGCCCATGTCGATGTGCTAGAGGCTGCGACGGGTCAAACGATTGAGCTACCAGTCTTAGCACCACTCGCCAGCGACACAGATGAGTTCAATGTCTTGGTATGGATCAACCATACCGCTTCGATACAAGTACTGAAGGCCAGTCTGCAATATTTGCCGATTAAGCTGACGCAAGCCAACTCGTTACCAGGCGTGCTTGAATCCCTAAAAGAGTACGGCAACTATTGGGATTGGGTCATTGTGGATGATGATACCCAAGACGATATGATGGCGTTACTCAAACAGATTCGTCTGCATTATCAAGGCAAGCTTGCGGTGTTTGGCTATCAAGTAGCCGCTGACCAAGCTCTACTGAACCGTTATCATGCCAACATACTGTATGAGCCACTAGACAAAAGACAGCTCTACGCGATGCTCGATACCCAAAACCGCAATAAACCCAAAAACATTCAAGAACCGCGTTGGAAAGGGGTGACCGTACTGGCAGTCGATGATCATCTGCCCAATCTATTAGTGCTCGATGCGTTATTGAGCGAGCTTGGCATCCATGTTATCACCGCGAGCAGTGGGTTCGATGCGATAGAGATCATCAGTAAGCAGCAAACCAAAAATATCAAACCTGCAAAAAATGACACGCAAAGTCTCTCGAATAAGACACAGTTGTCTAAAGCCGAAGCACGTGATGAGCTGAATAAAAAACCAAATCACACGATTTATGCAGAAGAGGTAAGTACGGATGACAAGCTAGCCACTCAAGATAAAAACAGCATCGATCTGATCTTTATGGATATTCAGATGCCGCGTATGTCAGGTCACGAGGCTGCCAAGCAAATCCGAAACATTGAGACTTCTGATAGCCATATTCCTATCATTGCTCTGACCGCACATGGATTGGCTGATGAACGTGACAAGCTGATTGCCAGCGGTATCAATGACTATGTGGGTAAACCCATTAGCCAACCTCAGTTATTACAAGTGCTACAAAAATGGCTAGGGCGTAAGAGCACCACATCGCCACTGGCTACACTGTCTGATGCCAGTTTACCGAACAGTGATTTGCAAGGTTACGGCCTACAAGGCTCTGATCTACAAAATGCTAATCTACAAAGTACGGCGTCATATAATGTTGATGGGCAAGATACAGGTTTGCAAGGCATTGCTGGATTAAAAAATGACTCAAGCACTAGTGACACAGCTCAGTCAACCGGTCAAAAACCTGCCAGTTATCCTGTCCTAGTAGGAAATAACAGCGGTCATCATCGGGCCTCTCATATGTCAGATGAGACCAAAATTACCCGTCCACTATCATTGAAAAAAATCCGTGACGATTATTTGCGCGATAGCCAGCCTCGTGAAGATTACAGACGAGAAACAACGCGTGAGACCCAGCCGCGCTATGAGAGTCTGCGTCTACATAAGCAGCCAACAGATAGTGTTCTCGCAAGCGATAATAGAGACAATGCGACTCACTCACAAGCATATGAGCAAGTCAATAATGATCAAGGTAAAGACAATATCAGTAAAAGTGACACCTCTGATATTTTAGATTGGCAAGATGCGCTGACTCGCTCAGCGAACAAGCCTGAACTGGCTGCCAAATTGATTACTATGATGCTCGACACAATTGATGATGAAAAGCAGGCACTCACTCAAGCATGGGAGGCGGGTGACCGTCATATGTTGGCGCAAATAGCCCACCGTATCTTGGGTGGTAGTCGCTATACAGGAGTGCCGCAGCTTCGCCAAGCCAGTCAAGATCTAGAAGATAAGTGCTTGTTAAATGTGCAGCATACGACACCTGTACAGTTTGCGATGATTGAACCCTATTATGAGGCACTGATAGCTGCACTCAATAATTTGCAAGCCGTGGATTTGTCTTCTTACTCTCAGCTTAATTATCATCGCTTGAGCGAAAACGATATGACGTGGAAAATGATTTAACGGATGAGAGAGTTTATAGCTGTCTGGCTATAATATGAAAAATCATGAGGTATTTGGATGATGTTCTTTAGATGACCATCTTATATATGCGACATTAGGCATTGTCTATCGTACCCTATAGTCAAAGAAATCTAAAATGGGTACAAGGCAACCGACTGCAGATTGTACAAATAGTACATCTAAGAAGGATAACGCCGTAGCGGTTTAGCAGTTCGCTGACTAGAGCAGTCAGTTATTGCTACGGCAGGATAGAGGTAAGCCTGCTAATATTATGCGTATGAGGGCTATATCTATTTTATTCATGAATAAGGATTGTTATGAACGCGATTGCAAGTTACCAGTATGAGACATTACAAGTTAGTATCACCAGTAACATACTAACGGTCACCATAAATCGTCCACACAAAAAAAACGCCATGAGCTTTAAGGTCATCAATGAGCTGATTGCAGTGGCGAGTCGCATCCGCAAAGACAAAACAATACGAGCAGTGATTTTAAATGGAGCAGAGGAGACGTTTTGCGCTGGCATTGACTTGAGTGATCTAAACCATCCTAAAAACCGTGCCTATGCGTTTTGGGAACTGATTAAACCTAGTCAAAGCGCTTTTCAACGTGTCTGTTTGGTATGGCGTGATCTGCCAGTCCCCGTCATCGCTGTGCTAGAAGGCTACTGTATTGGTGCAGGGCTTCAATTGGCCTTGGCCTGTGATGTGCGCATCAGCCATCCTGATTGCCAGTTGTCTATTATGGAGGCTAAGTGGGGCTTGGTACCTGATATGGGACTGACCCAATCGGCATTTGGTGTTGTACGAGAGGATATTCTAAAAGAGCTTGCCATGAGCGCCCGTGTTATCGATGCCAATGAAGGTAAGGCTTTGGGTCTAATCAGTCATTGTAGCGAGACGCCACTTGAAAAGGCACTTGAGCTTGCCGCTGAGTTTGCAGAGCGCTCCCCTGATGCGGTGCTGGCAAGTAAACGAGTGATTAACGCGATGTTTGAGCAACCTGCCACCACGCTATACAAAGAAAAAGTATGGCAGCTAAAGATGATGATTGGTCGCAATCGCAAACTTGCGCTCAGAAAAGCGAAGCAAGCCAGTACCGCATTCGGTAAACGTCAGTTCCGCTAACAGGTTTCTGTGATCACATTTGGCCAAGTGACTGCGACTAAGGAAGCTTGTTTTAGCAAATACACTGATTAAGTTCATGCTCAATATCTACAGACATATTTTGATGTATTGCCACGATTGTTTTGAATGGTTAGAGGATGTTTTATAGACGTTATTTCGCTATTGAAATGTAAGCGAAGAGCACGATATAGCATTCTTACTTGCATCGCTGCGCGTAAGAATGCACTATTGTCGTTAAAATTGTATTCTCTGTATATGAGTTCCTGCATATGAGCCTAGATATATTGGCTTTTCTATAGCGGATAGGTGCTCTTTATGTTGAGAGCCTAGTACAATGACGTTTAAACAATAAAATAATCACTATAAAAAACGGCCTTACTATGTCTGCTCTAAAACCCCCTCACTCAAATAGTCCGCTTGCCTCTGAACGAGTACGTTCTGCTGATTTGCCTATCGCATGGATTATGATGCTTGGGCTTATAGTGGCAATAGGGCCGTTGTCTATTGATATGTATCTGCCAGCATTACCATCGATGGCAGATGACTTTGGGGTGTCGACTGCCTTTATGGCCAACTCCGTACCCGCGTATTTTTTGGGTTTGGTATTTGGTCAGTTATTCTACGGTCCATTTAGTGACCGTGTTGGCCGTGTCAAACCGCTATATATAGGTATGACGCTATATGTCATTGCCTCAATTCTCTGTGCAACCACCAACAATGAGTACATACTGTTTGCAGGTCGCACCTTGCAAGCATTGGGCGCGTGTGTGGGTGCAGTAGTTACTCGTGCCGCGATTCGAGATCGCCTGACTGCCAAACAAACGGCAAAAGCATTCTCCATTATGATTTTGGTAATGGGCTTAGCCCCCATATTAGCGCCGTCACTTGGTGCATTATTTTTGCAGTTTTTTGATTGGCATTCTATTTTTTGGTTTTTGGCGGCGTTTGGCGCGTTAAATTTATTACTCACCAAGTTTTTCTTTTTTGAGACACTCACTGAAGAAAATCGCACAGTACGCCCAGCCAGAGAAGTGCTCAGCCAGTATTGGGAATTACTCAAAGACCCCACTTTCAATTACCCAGCGATTGGGGGCGGGTTATTGATGGGTGCGATGTTTGTTTATATCAGCTCGGCCTCTGAGCTAATCATGGACACTTATGGCGTGTCGGCGACCCATTTTGCTTGGCTCTTTGGTATGAACGCGGCAGGGTTTGTGGGCTTGACCCAATTGAACCAGTGGCTCACCAATCGCTTTCGTATTTTAAGTATTTTACGCTTTGGCGCGATGATGCAGGTTGTGTCGGCAGGGGTGCTCTTTGTAATAGGCCTGCTGTTAGGTACTGATGCGTGGCTGCCACTGGTACTCGCTTGTATTTTCTTTTGTATTGCAGGGCTTGGTCTCACTCAGCCTAATGCCTCGGCCATTGCATTGGCATTTCAAAAACGCCGTGCTGGTATGGCCAGTGCGCTGCAAGGTTCGCTGATGTTTTCCGTTGGTATTTTCGGTGGGTTATTATTGAATCTATTTCCGGTCAACCCAGTACTCAAAGTAGGTATTGCGATGTTTTCTCTTATGAGTTTGGGTTCTTTTTTGATTTGGAAGATAGATCGTAACCTCAATTTAGACGATGCAGATTAAACAATAGGTTTTACCACCGTTAAATGGTGTGAAAAAGCATTCATATGTCTTGTACATGTGGGTGCTTTTTTTTGTCTATTAGGGCAGATTCTTAATTCGAGCATGACGTTTTAAATGGCTTGAAAATACTAAATCTTTGCCAAATTTCATCAAATAACTTGCTAGTGTCTCAATAGTGTTGGTGTCATTTTGCTTAGTTTATTTATTCCTTGCTTGGTTTCAATTCATCTCAGTTTTATCACTATTTTCGAAATAAGAATACGCCTTAGTTTTAATTAATGAAACAGAGCAAGAAATCTATTTTTATTATTAAACAAAGTTTCTTTGATAGAAGTAAATGCTGACAGTTTATATGCACAATATTGCATATAAACCCTTGTAAATAATAGCTTGCATTGGTGTTGCAATCACAAAATTAGGTAAGTATTATCTACGTAACTTTCTGTAAGCAAATATGTATAGACATTACTTAATATTGCTAGATTGTCATTCACTAAAATGTATAACCACGTTAAGTTTCAAGGACAGATTATTATGATGCAGTTATATCGAATGTTACCAATGGTATTGAGTATTGGTCTATTTGGCTGTGGCAACTCAGCTACTCAAGAAAGCGTAAATTCGACAGGTACGTCAGCGACAGAAAACAAAGACAGCTTTGTGAGTCAATTGCCTGACACAGCACCCACATTAAAAGTTGCGATGACTGGTGATTTACCACCTTTCTCATTCCAAGATGACTATGGCAACATGCAAGGCACTGACGTTGACTCTATTAGAGCAATCGGAGAGGAGCAAGGCTTTAAAGTCGAGTTTTATAAAGAGACTTGGCAAGACATGTTTGACAGTGTGGAATCAGGAAAACGTGATTTGGCCATATCAGGTATCTCTTATAAAGATGATCGAGCCGTCAGATATGGCTTATCAACGCCTTACTTCTTTAACCCAGCGACCATCATGTACTTGGAAGGTAAGTTCGATATTAAAGGCTTGAATGACATAAAAGGTTTGAAAGCGGGTACGTTAGAAGGTTCTAAAGAAGAAGACACTTTAAAAGAGATGGGCAGTTCGGTTGAGCTGGTATCAAGATCGACGGCGTTTTTGGCTTATCAGGATTTAGTGCAAGGCAAGACCGATGTTTTCTTATATGACATGCCAGTATTGCAATACATTGTGAAAGGGTATCCTGAGCACAAAGTTAAGATTGTGCCTTATGAGGCCGATGATGCGCCATCCGCGCAGCAAGTGATATTGATGGCAAAAGAAAATACCCAGCTGATTAACAATGTTAATGAAGGTATCGCCAAGCTCAAAGAAAAGGGAGTATTTAAAGAGATTGAGAGTCGTTGGTTGGGTGAAGCTGAACCTGCTGAAAAGAGCGACTCTGACACTAACACCAAGCAATCGAATTAAGGAATTCTGAAGATGGCAACCATCCCCAATGTTGACAATAAGCGCTATCAAGGCCTTATTATTTCAATTGCACTGTTTTTATCGCTTATCGGTGCTTTGCTAGCGTTTACGTTTTATACCTCAAATCTCTTAGAAAGAAATACCGCGTTAATCGACCAAACCAACCAAGTGGCCAACAGTGCACAGGCTGTGATCAAAGATCTGTTCGATTTGGACAGCAGTTATGGGGAGGATACCAACTCTCCACATATACAACGTGTGCTTAGTCGCTTGGGTGAAAATACAGTGCTTATCACAAGCTCTATCGCTGCGATCGAGCAGGGCGGTACGATCACAGATGCTGAAGGTAGTAGCTATGATTTACCAAACATCGATAGCGATGCACAAGTGAACATCACCGCTGCCAATGAGCAGTGGAAAGCATTAGAGCCTAAGATTCAAGCATACCTAAAAGATGCTGATAACATCATGATTTCCTCTGAGGATAATCTGACGCAGGCCGTTGAACAGGCAAAAACATCAAGTTTGTTTATTAACGACTCGTTAGACAATCTGACCAAAGATGTTTTTAACAGTGCAGAACGTCAAGCGACCACCATTCGTCTGATTCAGGTACTGGGTGTTATTGCAATCTTTACCTACTTCCTAATCTTCGTATTCTTCTTTGTGCGTCGTCTGCGTGAGACGGATGCAGAAGCGTTGGCGGCTCGTCAAGAAACCCAAGAGATTATGGAAACGGTAAACACGGGTCTATTTCTACTTGATAAAGACCTAAACATTGGTCAACAGCATTCTCGGGCGCTGAACAATATCATCGGCTCTGACAGACTGGCAGGGGAGAACTTTACCAACGTGTTGCGTGGCCGTATCTCTGATAAAGACCTAAAAACCACACAGCAGTTCATCGAGCAGCTCTATAACCCACGCGTCAAAGAAAAATTGGTGGACTCGCTTAACCCACTCAACAAAGTCATGCTACACAATATTTCTGACAACAAAAATCTTGATAATCGCTTCTTGGATTTCAAATTTTCACGTGTCTATGACAACAAAGACATTGCCCGTATTTTGGTCAACGTCAACGATGTGTCAGATGCCGTCTATCTAGAACAGCGTCTAGAGAAAGAGCGTTCGCAAAACGACATGCAGATTGAGATGCTCACCACGATCTTGAATGTAAATCCAAAGATTATTAACGAGTTTATTGATAATACGCAATCGCACATCGAAAAAATGAATAACATTTTAAAAAACCCTGGTAGCTCGCAGTACGAGCTTGAGGGTAAGCTAAAAGCCATCTATCGCGAAATGCATAGCTTAAAAGGCGAGGCCTCTGCGCTAAAACTGCATAGCTTCACAAAAATTGCCTCAGATGCGGAAGACAAGCTACATGCCTTGCAAAATCAAGGCCAGCTCTCTGGTAATGATTTCTTGCCATTAGCGGTACATTTGGATGACTTACTCAGTCTATCAAATACCATTGCCACACTAGGTGAGCGTATCAACCGCTCAGCGCCAGCAGCGAGCAAGGCAGCAGTAGCGCCTGTCTCAACGAATGAAAAACCAGCCACTTTGAGTACTCAGCCAAAACAGACGTCGATTGGTGGTTTCAATACTGATGGCGGTTTAAATATCGACTTAGACAATGAAGCTGACGATGATGCCTTGTCCTTTTATAATGAGTTTGCACACGAGATTGCTGCAAGACAAGGCAAGCAAGTACAGCTAAACAGCAAGACACTGACACAGGCAAATATTCCAGCACATTTGGTAAAACCAATCAAAGACATCAGTATCCAACTACTGCGTAATGCGGTGGTACATGGTGTTGAGAAGCCAAGTGTCCGTCAAGCAGCTGGTAAAGCTAACGCTGGCACGATAGACCTAGAAGTGCAAGAAAACGGCTCAGATATCATGCTGATTGTGCAAGATGACGGTCAAGGTATTGACTATGACAGCATCCGCAGTAAGCTCAGCAAAGAAGGTCGTTTCAGTACAGAAGAGGCCAGCCAGCTCAGTCAAGGTGATTTACTCAAGCAGCTATTTTCTTCTGGGTTCTCAACCAAAGAGCACGCAGATGAAGATGGTGGGCGCGGCGTCGGTCTTGATATCATCAAGGCACAAGTAAAAGAGTATGGTGGCAAGCTTAATGTCAATAGTGAACTGGGTCAGATGACGCGGTTTATGATCACATTGCCCAAAGCTTAATTAAAAACAGTAAATATATTGTCAGGGACGACAAGCACTTCATTAAAGGTAATAGGTAAGTTATGCATAAGTTAATGATTGTTGATGATTCAAATATTATTAGAAACCGTATTCAGCGCGCGTACGATTCAGGGCAGTTTATGCTGGTTGCGACAGCGACCAGCGGCGTTCAGGCCATTGAAAAATTCAATGTTCATCGTCCTGATGTGATCACGATGGACTTGACCATGCCGCAAATGGATGGACTGGAGTGTATTGAAAAAATCATTGCCATTGACCCAGAAGTCCGTATTTTAGTGGTATCAGCATTGTCTGACAAAGCCACTGGTATCGAAGCCCTGTCACTGGGTGCCAGCGGCTTTTTGTGCAAGCCTTTTTCAGAAGAGGAGCTTGTAGAGTCTTTGTATGAGCTGATGCAAGACTAATACCATTCATCGACTAAAGCAGATGTTATTATGAAAGAACAAAAGCTACAGATTTTTTTGAGCATCATCAGTAATTATTTTGACCAGTTTGGTGGAGAAGAGCTTGTTGCTGATACCCCTTACCTGTTAGAAAACAAGCAGCCAAAAGTCCATGATTATACGGGCGTGATCGGTATATCTGGAGGACAAAAGGGCGTGGTGTATTTTTCGGCCACTCGTCAGCTGCTATCCTCTATATTGGACAGCATGGGTGAAACGGATAAAAGCGATGAAAACTATATAGATTTGGCTGGTGAAGTGGCCAATACAATCGCAGGAAATGCCCGCAAAGAGTTTGGCCCAGAGTTTCATATTTCTGTGCCATTTGTGTTCAAAGGTGCACCGCAAAGTATCGTGCTGCCGAACGATGAGCGCTCTTTTATCATTCCCATCACTTGGAACTCGCAAGTTGGCGAGATTGTGGTTTGTTTGCAGGATTAATGAGACTGCTGCCACGTAATACAGATGGATATTAATATATTATGGTTAAAGTAGAAAAACTGGGTGTGTTTTTAAGCTCGATTAATGCGTTTTTTGCACAAATCGATGGCTCAAAAGTGTCTCTTGACACCCCTTATTTGAATGACAATAAAAGCGCTATTGGTTATGACTATAGTGGCGTGATTAAAATATCAGGGCCAATTGAAGGATGCGTCTACGTCAGTGCACCAAGCGCGATGTTGCGAGAGGTGATAAAAGTGATGGGTGAGCCTGACTCTTCGATCACGATGATGAAAGATTTGTTGGGTGAAATGGCCAACACCATCTCAGGTAATGCGCGTACAGAATTTGGCTCAGAGTTTATTATCTCGCCGCCGCACATTGTTGAGAGTGCGCCAAGCGTGTCATATTTGCCAAAAGACCGCCAAAGCTATATCACGCCATTTACATGGCATGGCTATAAGGCTGTGATTGGGATTTGTATTGCATAGTTGAATGTAGGGCATTGATATAAAGCAATAACCAAAAAAGCGATGCAACAGTGTCGCTTTTTTTATTTTAATAGCGCTATGTTTTGTTTTTATCTTATTGATATGCTGCTAATAAACTGCTGGAGGTTACAGTAAGTTATGTGATAAAATACGGCGCAGCTATTTTATAATTTGCGTTATAGTTTAGGTTTGAGAATATTTCTGAAATCTGATCATAGCTTCTTTTTTAAACCAACCAATGACACACACATCATGGCAAAAAATGGCTGGGTGTCTGGCGACTTGATTAATTTGCGCGCAGTCCGTGCTCTATGAGTAACGACTGACTGATAGCAAATGCGTGTTGCTAGATAGGCCGTTTTTGTGATGTGGAGGCATAACCCAACCAATAGGATATTTTCACATGGCTACAAAGAATCCAACCAAAATCGAAATGCGCGACTTACTACAAGCCGGCGCTCACTTTGGTCACCAAACACGTTTTTGGAACCCAAAAATGGGTCCTTATATCTTTGGTGCACGTAACAAGATCCATATCATCAACTTAGAGCATACTGTAAAGTCGTTCAACGAAGCATTGACTTACGTCAACGGCCTAGCTGCTAAGAAAAACAAAGTATTGTTCGTTGGTACTAAACGCGCTGCAAGCGGCATCATCCGTGAGCAAGCAGCACGCGCTGGCATGCCTTATGTTGACCATCGCTGGTTAGGTGGTATGTTGACTAACTGGAAAACACTACGCCAGTCAATCAACCGTCTAAAAGAGCTTGAAAAACAAGCAGAAGATGGTACTTTCGCTAAGCTAACCAAGCGTGAAGCGTTAGAGCGTACTCGCGATATGGAAAAACTTGAGCGTTCACTAGGCGGTATCAAAGACATGGGCGGCCTACCTGACGCAATCTTCGTAGTTGACGTAGATCACGAAGCCATCGCTATCAAAGAAGCCAAAAACTTGGGTATCCCAGTTATCGGTATCGTTGATACTAACTCTAGCCCAGACAACGTTGATTACATCATCCCAGCTAATGATGATGCTATCCGTGCTGTGACTTTGTATGTAACTTCTATGGCTGATGCAATCATTGCTGGTAAAGAATACGCACAAACTCAAGCTGGCGGCAAAGCTGAGCAAGCGGCTACTACTGAAGAAGCACCAGCTGAAGCGCAAGCAGAAGAAGCAGCAACTCCAGCAGAATAAGTGGCTGACATAAAATGTTTAATGTTGTAAGGATGTCTTGATAGTAACGCTATCAGCATTCATATAACATCTGACAGCATATAAGCTCGCAATAGGCATGATGTAGTTTTACTCGTCATGCCTTATTGTTGTTAGATAGCTCGTTAGCGGGCGAGTATTATCGTCTATGCTTTTCTCCTTAGAGGTAATACCTATTATGAAATGTCATAATGAGCGTCTTTATCGCAGAAAAGCAATATCTAGCAGCAGCCGGCCAATCAGAAACTAGCAAAAGTTAAGTACCTCAACACATAACAATACTAAGGTGACTCTTATGTCAGAAGTAAAAGTATCTGCCAAAATGGTAAAAGAATTGCGCGACCGTACTGGTCTTGGCATGATGGAATGTAAAAAAGCGTTAGAAGAATCAAACGGTGATGTTGAAACTGCCATTGATAACCTACGTAAATCTGGTCAAGCTAAAGCAGCTAAGAAAGCGGGTAACATCGCAGCTGATGGCGCTATCATCATCGCTCAAGGCGAAAACAAAGCATTCTTGTTAGAAGTTAACTGCCAGACTGACTTTGTTGCAAAAGACGAAAACTTTGGTGCCTTTGCAGAGCAAGTGGCTAACATTGCTCTAGAAAACAACGAAACCAATGTTGCTGCTATCGCTGAATTGCCATATGGTAACGGCCAGAGCATCGAAGAAGCACGTGTATCATTGGTACAAAAAATCGGTGAAAACATTCAGATTCGCCGTGTTGAAGTACTTGAAGGCGCAAACATCGCTGCATACCGTCATGGTCTACGTATCGGTGTAGTGGTTTCTTATGAAGGTGGCGCTGCAGACACTGGTAAAAACCTTGCCATGCATATCGCTGCATTCAACCCTGTTGCAGTAGATGACGAAGACGTTGCTGCTGATTTATTGGCGCGTGAAAAAGACATCATCGAGGCAAAAGCTCGTGAGTCTGGCAAGCCTGACAACATCGTTGAAAAAATGATCGAAGGTGGCCTACGTAAGTACCTAGAAGAAGTTACTTTATTGCGTCAACCATACGTTATGGACAACGAAAAGAAAGTTGGTGACGTACTAAAAGCTGAAGGCGTAAAAGTACTAGGTTTCAAACGTTTAGAAGTTGGTGAAGGCATTGAGAAAAAGCAAGAAGACTTCGCTGCTGAAGTTGCTGCTACTCAGGCTGCTAACAAGTAAGTATTGAGTTGTCTAGCAAAAGGCTGTGCGGGTTTATTTAATTCGCATAGTTTGGCTTTATCATTGCCGCTGTAAAGCGATATAGAGTCTTCAGACATAAAAAAGCCCGTTAATCTATTAGCGGGCTTTTTTGTGTCTGGCTGTTGGAGAGGCGATCAATTATTAAATCTAGCGTAGTGACTAGTATAACGCAAATAAGCCAAGCTCGACTTAGCGTAGCGCATCGTAAGCAGAGTTGGAGTAGCTGGCACTATTGACATTGCTACTCGTACCGTAGCTGACATTCTGCATAGCACCATTATTGTTGCTTGCGGTTTGGTTACTGGCATTCATGCTAGCGCCGGACAGTCCTGAATCATTCTTATATAAGCTGTGATAGCGACTCATGACTTTTTGAACATAGTTACGGGTTTCTTTAAATGGCGGGATACCACCGTACTTATCGACGTTACCTTCGCCTGCATTATAGCCTGCAACAGCATACTCAATTTTATTGTCAAAACGGCGCATCAGCCAAGCGATATATTTGGCTGAGCCTTCGATATTATCAGCAGGATTCCAAGGGTTGCTCACATTGAAGCGGCGAGCAGTGGCTGGCATTAATTGCATCAGACCTTGTGCGCCGACAGGTGAACGTGCATTTGGATTGAACGCTGACTCTGTGTGCATCATCGCTTTCATTAGCCCAGGATCTACACCATGACGTTCAGCTGATGCACGAATATAGCTGTCATAAGCGTTTCGGCTACCACTGTTACTAGCAGCGCTGCTGCCATAGCTGTCACTGCTGCCATCGTACATCTTAGAGTCTTTATAATAAGTCACTTTTACTTTTTTGGTAAACTTATCAAAATTTCCACTAGGATTGACATTGGTCAGTAGTACTTGTCCACCCTTGTCTTTGTAGATATACATATTGCCTGCGTGAGCTGCGGAAAAGGCGGTGAGGGCAATGGCACTTAATAAAATAGGGGATAAGCAGCGAGCCATCAAAGTAGCAGTATTTATCATAGTGTTATCACTTTTTATAGAATAATAGCAAATTATTTTGCCTACAAACGCGTTGTTTTATGCGCTTAGGCGGTCACTAGACGCATATAATTTATAGACAATCGCGAGTAAAGTGGCTTAGCAATTATCATGTCTGACAATGAACCGCTTGCAATAGATACAAAAAATAATAGTTGCTTACTATAACATATAATAACTTTGTGCCGTATCAGATTGATAAGATAATGAGTAAACGCTAATTATTTTTGTTAAATAAATCAACATACTATATTGTTTCAAACGGTCGATACGTCATGCCTACTAGTGAGTATCTTCAATCTGAGCACTAAGTTTTGAATGGATTAAAAAGGGCTTAGTCTTTATCAAGCTGCGCCAAATAAAGGCAAAATTTAAGCAACTAGCACACTTATAAAGATCGGCACCCAGATAGCAGTCACTAAGCCATTAACCGCCAGTCCAAATGCTGCATATCGTCCAGCCGTATGGCTAATCTGCCATGCCTCTACTGTACCGAATGCGTGAGCTGCCAGTCCAAGTGCTAGACCTTTGGCGCGGTCATCATCGATACCTCGGAACAAAAAGCGAGCCAAAGCGCCACCAATCAGACCTGAGACGATGATAATGAGATTGGCCATGGCTAAGGGTGCTTTTATCAAGTCTGCCACGCTAAGACCAATCGGTGTGGTGACAGAACGCGTCGCAAAGGCGAGTATGGTGTCGTGACTGAGTGAAAACAGATACGCCAATGACATCGGTAATAATGCCCCCACGAGACTCGCAATGGTGACGATTAACATGAGTTTTTTGACGGGCAATCCTTTAAAGCTCATCGCCGCCAAAGGCACTGCCAATAATACAGTGACATACCCCAACAGACGATCAAACAAGGGCTTTGCCGCACTGTAATAGTTATTGTAATCCCATTGCAAGAGAAACAAAAACAACAGAACAAGTGCCAATGCGGTAATTACCATTGGCAACCATGAAATCTTACGTGCCAATACACGTGCGATGACATGTGCCGATAAGGTCAATAGTATCGCTGCAAGGGTAGCCATTAATACGCTATCAAAAACCATGACTTATCTCCGCAGCTTAAGGCTGCTCCTTTGTATTATGCGTACCCACACTATGGGTAGCTGCGGTATCGGTACTTGTATTATGATTCAACCAGCGGTTAGCCAGTATCGCAAGACCCCATAGTGGTATCAGCGTGCTAATGAACATCGTTGCCATCACACCCCATAGCTCATCGCCTAGCGCAAATAACAATAAACCTGCGCCAGCAGAGACTGGCAAAAAAGCAAAGCCACTATCGACTAGCAAGGTATTGCTGGCTTGGGTGACCCAGCTGGGCAAACCTTTTAGGAGTCGCCACGTCATCAAAATAATAAACATGGCGACCAGACCAACGATATTGGCGGCTTTTTCGATGCCTATTATCTGGCAAACAACAACCGCTGATTCACGAACAAAGATTATCATGGCTAACGTCATGATAATGGCAAGCCATAATGGGATATGAGAAGAGTGAGTAGGCTTCATAAATCGTTTTGCCAAGTCAAGTATGGAGAGTTGAGTTTAATAGATGGGGTGGTCGTATCACCATAAATATTGTGTAGGATATAGTGCTATGGATGCTGATAGTACTAATCAATCACAGAAGGCTCAATGCTATCAGCCAATATTTGTTCAATGTATCACAGCCGATTATATAGCGAGTGGGTCAACTAATAAACCTTATAGAGGGTAAAAACGTCAGAATGACAATTCATAGTCAAAAAAATAGACGATATCAATGGATATCGTCTATTTCTACCAGCATTACTTACCTAAATTAGTTTATTCAAATAATGACTTAACCATATGTGATAAGCAATTATTGATAGCCGTTTTTATTTTTCTGAATCAAGTACATCAGCATTCATTGCATCAAATTCGTCAAATGCTTTTTCTTCTTCTGCTGTCATGGTTAGTTCTTCGTCTTCGTCAAGCTGTTCGAACTCTTCAAGTACAGGCATCAGTAGAGTAGCTTGAGCAAGCGGTAACACATCGGCAGGCTTTAGATCGGCTTGACCAAGTAACTGTCTGAGTCTGTCGCTTGGCAAGCGAATCGTTAAGCATTCATGACCGCTGTCGTCATAGCTTTCTTCTTGAATAACACCAAGCTCATACAAGGTGTTTTTTAACTGGCCTGCATGGTAGGGTAGCGTCAAATCAAAGGTGGTCAATGTACCAGTTAGCAACTGCTGCACGGCTAATGATAACGCTTCCATGCCTACGTTCTCTCTAGAAGACACATAGACGCGGTTAGGCTCACCTTCACTGGCATAGCCGATACGTGCAGGCTCGTCAGTCAAATCAATCTTGTTATAGACGTTAAGGACTGGCACATCGTTATCAATTTCAGCCAATACGTCTTTGACCGCCTGAATTTGCTCATGCATGTCCTCACTAGAAGAATCGATGACATGCAATAATAAATCTGCCTCTAGCGTCTCTTCTAGTGTGGCATGGAAAGATTCGACCAACTCATGTGGTAAATGACGGACAAAACCCACCGTATCAACCAAAACGACTCGTCCCACACCTTGCCAATCTAAGCGGCGTAGCGTCGGGTCAAGCGTCGCAAACAGTTTATCAGCGGCATAGATGTTTTCATCGACCAGACGATTAAACAAAGTCGACTTACCGGCATTGGTGTAACCGACAAGTGAGATGGTTGGTACGTCTGATTTTTGGCGGCGGGCGCGACCTTGCGCACGGGTCTGTCTGACTTTCTCGATTCTACTTTTAAGCTGCATGACGCGCACTTGTAGCAAGCGACGATCCGTCTCAAGCTGGGTTTCACCGGGTCCACGTAGACCGATACCGCCTTTTTGACGTTCCAAATGCGTCCAACCACGAACCAAGCGTGTCGATAAATGGTTCAACTGTGCCAGCTCTACTTGTAGCTTACCTTCGTAAGTACGGGCGCGCTGCGCGAAAATATCCAAAATCAAACCAGTACGATCCAGTACTCGGCACTTCACTAGCGCTTCGATGTTACGCTCTTGTGAGGGTGATAAGTTGTGGTTAAACAGTACGATATCCGCATCATGCTCACGCACCAATTCTGCGATTTCTTCTGCTTTGCCGCTGCCAACGAAATATCTGGCATCAGGGCGTGCACGTGACCCTGTGACTAGTGCCAAACGATCAGCACCTGCTGAGTCTGCTAGTAGTTCAAACTCGCCAAGATCGTCAGGATCCTGAATGTGGCGAATGTCTAAATGTACAATGATGGCGCGTTCGCCACCTTCATGTCTTTCAAAATAATCCAAAGAGTATCACCTATTTAATAAAGTAAATATATCGCTATTATCAGTTCAGTATACTTTGACATAGCGTTCATCTGATTGTCTATATGTGGTCTTATCACTTGATATTAAAGGGTATGAGCACAATTAGCGATGGTTTTATGTTACAGCATTTGCTGCAGATAAGTTTTTATAAATCTGCTTTATTACTCATTTGTATAAAACTAAACACGCACTGAGTGAACAAGCTATCACTGAGTCACAGAACTTTGTTATACTGAGCTCGTTTTTTGATAATTAAACACCTGATATTTAATCATGAGGGCGAAGATGAGCCACGCTAGATCAAGCTTTTCACTCAGACGACAGTTAAGCCGCGGCAGGCAAGTTGCTGGTATGACCACGACCATGGTCGGCGGTATACGCGCAGCAAAGCGTATCGGTGCATTTAAACAGCCACCACGCGAAACGCTACCACGCTATATCCAGACGTTTTGCCGTAAAATGGCAGGCTCTTTTGGGGTAAAAGTGGTAGAAGTGGAGCCTGTAGAGCAGTTTCATGGCCTATGGGTATCAAATCATGTGTCATGGATGGACATCCCTGTCGTTGGCACGGTGAGTCCAGCATTCTTTTTGTCCAAGGCTGAGATTGGTGAGTGGCCTGTATTTGGCAAACTTGCCCAGGCAGCAGGGACACTGTTTATCGAGCGTGGCTCTGGTGATGCAAGCTCAGTATCGGCACAGATTGCTGACTTTCTAGCCAAAGGCTTTTCGATTATTTTCTTCCCTGAGGCAACGACTACCAGTGGCCAGAAAGTGAAGCGGATTCATGGCACACTGCTCCAAGCTGCCATTGATGCTGATGTACCTATCAGGCCTATCGTCATTGCTTATGTTAATAAAGACGGTACACTAAGCGATGCACTGCCATATTATGGCAAGATGACGATGAAGGACAGCATGAAAAAAGTGCTCGATAGCAAAAACGTCACAGCTTACGTATTGCCACTCGCGCCCATAGATCCAGAAGGTCGTAACAAGAGTGAGCTGACCAATCTATTGCAAGCACGTATGCAAGAGGGATTGACTGAGCTACATTCAAGAGTACTAAGCATTCCAGCTGGTGACTAATTATTGACAGTTGAGCTAGTGTAGATAATAAAAGGGCGCAAATCGATTCGATTTTCGCCCTTTCTTATGGAAAATTCTTATAAAGCGTGTTTGATGCAACACACCCTAGTCAAAATTGGATTATGGCGATGGATTAGGATGCTGTGTATGCACCGCCTCAATCGCTTCTAATACGTCTGCGGTCAGGGTCACATTGACACTATCGATGTTTGATTTGAGCTGCTCGAGCGTCGTCGCACCTATGATGTTGCTAGTGACAAAATGACGAGAGTTGACGAATGCCAGTGACATCTGCGCCATGTCTAGCCCTGCATCAGCGGCTATTTTGGCATATTGTTCCGTGGCTGATATGGCCTCTTCGTTGGTATAGCGGGCAAAGCGATCATACATCGTCAAACGTGCGCCGGTCGGACGTTTACCATCAAGATATTTACCAGACAGTACGCCGAAGCCGAGTGGAGAATAGGCGAGTAAGCCAACATTCTCACGATGAGCAATCTCCGCCATATTGATCTCATACAAGCGGTTCAGCAAGCTGTATGGGTTTTGCACCGTAACAGGTGGGATTAAGCCATTTTTATCCGCCTCCCATAGATAGCGCATCAATCCCCAAGCAGTATCGTTCGACAGACCATAAGACCGAATACGACCTTTTTTAATCTCATCATTCAGTGCTTGAATGGTCTCTAAAAAAGGGGTCAAATCCTCTAGCGGTTGTGACGCCATCTCTTCGGTATAACCAAGCTGACTAAAAAAGTTGGTCTGACGCTCAGGCCAATGTAGCTGATAGATGTCGATATAATCGGTTTGTAGACGTTTTAGATTGTCATCAATAGCACCACTGATGTGCTCAGCGTTGAAGCGCGTTTGCCCATCACGCAAAAATCCCATTGGCGATATTTTGCTGGCCAGAATGACTTTGTCACGCTGCTTGGTCTTGTTAAACCAAGTGCCCATAAAGCGTTCGGTATCGCCTTGTTTGTCTTTATCTGGCGGTGAGGGGTACATCTCGGCGGTGTCCCAAAAGTTCACACCCTCAGAGAGTGCCATGTCCATTTGCTCGTGTGCTTGAGCTTCCGTATTTTGCTGTCCCCATGTCATCGTACCGAGGCAGATTTTAGATACTTTTTCATCGAGCTGCGGCAGCATATTGTATTGCATGCTAGTTTCCTTTTTAATAGTGTTTTATTTATAGTAATTTTTTGGTAGTGCAGGTTAATTCTGAGATGCTTTTTGAATGAGCACACATTTAAACAAACATGCGTTTAAATAGTTATGAATTAAATGCATGCTAACTGGCTACATCAGTTTGATACCAGTGACACCGGGCGGGGTGACTTTGAAGATTTTTACTTTGAACAGCACCGCTTGTCCTGCAAGGGGATGATTAAAATCTACTTCTACTTGATCGTCATCGAGTGCGCTAATCGTACCGGGTAGGGTGTTTTTGCCTTTGTCTTCGAACTCAACCATCATGCCGATTTCTGGATGGTCAGCGACTAGCGCGAATTGAGGGCGGCTAAAATGTTGAATGTTTTCAGGATTCCATTCACCAAACGCTTGCTCTGGATCAAGGTGGGCACTGCGGGTATCACCGGCACGCAAGTTCATCAGTACTTGCTCAAAACCCGGTAGTAAACTCTCATCGCCGATGGTCAAAGATACGGGCGCATCACGACTAAACGTTGAATCGATGACCGTGCCATTTTCGAGTGAGACTTCAAAATGTAGCTTAACGAGGCTACCATAAGCAATGCGAGTGTCTTCATTTGGATTGATAAATTGAGATTGAGTCATAATAAAAGCCATCTGTTGCTGAGATAAAAGAATAAAAGATTATAGTGTGAGAAATGATAAGCCATCTAAGAGCGTCTGTAAGCGTCAATAATGTAACGCAGATGGTGTACTATAGTTGGCGATTCTAAAGGATATGAGGTATCGGTGGTGAATAAACAACAAGGCACTGTGAAAAAATGGCAGGATGACAAAGGATTTGGCTTTATCGAAACCGAAGCGGGCGAATCGGTATTCTTTCATGCAAGTGAGTTCAGAGCGCAGCGCCGTCCTGATATCGGTGAGGCAGTGGTCTTTAGCATTGGACAAGATGCGGAGGGGCGTAGGCGAGCCAAGCAAGTACAAGAGCTTGGGTTTGTACAGCAAAAAATGGCACAAAAAAATAAGCAAATTCGTCAGCGTAACCAGACACGCAGTCATCAAGCGGATTTTGAAGCTGGACAAAAAAAACGCTCACTGCTGGGTATGGCTTTTTATGGCGTCTTAGTTTTATTAGCAGCGATGGATAAACTGAGCTGGCTAGTGGTCGGCTGGTATATAGTATTAGGAATTATTACTTATGGGATGTATGCCAAAGACAAAGCCGCTGCCCAAAGTGGCGACTGGCGTACGCCTGAGTCAACCTTGCACGTGCTGAGTGCACTAGGTGGCTGGATAGGAGCATTGCTCGCCCAGACGTATCTGCGCCATAAATCACAAAAGCCTGAGTTTCGAGTTACTTATTACTTGACCGTCGTTGTTAATATGGCAGGGTTGTTGTTTTTATTAGCAGGTGGTGGCTTAGAGACTTTGAAAGAGCTACTTGATTCTTTGATGTAAAAAATGGCTAACAAACAAAAAAAGGTGGGTTACGACTGCGTAACCCACCTTTTTTATTGATAAAACAAACGGTATTAACAATTCTATTTAGAATTACGACCGCGGAATTTCACGCTTTTTTTCCAAGAACAACATATCAATGACAATCAATAATACACCGAGAGAGATACCAACATCAGCGATATTAAAAATCGGATAATGCCACACATCGGCATAATGCACATGGATAAAGTCGATCACATGACCATGTAATAAGCGGTCGATTAAGTTACCCACTGCACCGCCCAATACCATGGCAAGTCCAAGCGAGAGTAGCGTGGCTTTACGTGGTGCTTTAATCAGATAGATGATTAAAAATAGCGACATGACGAGTGCCAATCCTGAGAAAAACCACTTCTGCCAACCACCCGCATCTGCCAAAAAGCTAAAAGCCGCGCCATAGTTATATGCCAAGGTCCAGTTGAGAAACGGTTCAATCACTGGTACTGGATCATGAAAAGTCAGATTGGTTTCAGCCAACCATTTGGTCCATTGGTCAACGATAACGATGACCAGCGCCAAAACATACCACCTGACAGCACGGCTGCCATTGGCCACTATCTTTGGCGTTTTAGTCAGACGGCTTCTAGGCGTGGTCGAGCTACCCGTCGTTGCATGAGCGGGCTTAGGCGACTGATCGACCTCAGCTTGTGGATGCTGACCGTGTTGGCCGTCAGATGGATTCGTTGGGCTAGGCATAGTGGCGCACCTCGCCATCGCCACTGACATTGGTCACGCAGCGCGCGCATAGCTCAGGGTGCGCACTGTCTGTACCGATGTCATCACGGATATGCCAGCAGCGTACGCACTTAGTGCCAGTGGCAGCACTGATCGCGACGACTAGATCGGCAGACTCTTCTGTACTGCCATCAGCTTGAGCTTCTGCATTAGCAGGGGCTTCGCTCATTGGTTTTAAGGTCGCGCTGCTGGTAATCAGTACAAAACGCAGCTCTTCACCCAGCTTAGCTAGGCTCTCAAACATTGTGCCATCAGCATATAGGTTCGCATCGGCAGATAAGTTGGCATTGATGGTTTTTTCGCCACGTGCGGTTTCGATATGCTTGTTCACCATGTCTTTTGCTAGCATGATGTGCTGCCAATCATCGTTACTGATAGCACTTAGCTCAAACGCTGGGAATTCATACCACTCTTGAGTGAATACGTAGCCGCCTTTATCACTAGCACGTTGGTTCAATACTTCCCACGCCTCTTGCGCGGTGAATGACAAGATAGGAGTAATCCAACGAATCAGCGCATGAGTGATATGGTAGATGGCTGTCTGTGCAGAGCGACGAGGCTGTCCATCCGCTTGCGTAGTGTACTGACGATCTTTGATGATATCTAAGTAGAAGCTACCCAAGTCTTGCGAGCAAAACGCCGTCACGTGCTGAGTGACTTGGTGGAAATCCATCGCATCATAGGCGCTGATGATTTGCGCTTGTACCGTCTGGGCACGTTCAATAATGAATTTATCAAGGCTAACCAATTCATTGATATCAATGCTGTCAGTCGCTGGATTAAAGTCATCAGTATTGGCAAGCAAAAATCGTAAGGTGTTACGGATACGGCGATACATATCGATCGCGCCTTTAAAGACGGTTTTGCCCGCGCTCATCTCATAACGATAGTCACTTGAGGCAATCCACAGACGCAGCATGTCCGCGCCTGTTTTGTTAATCTCTTCTTGCGGCGTGATGATATTACCCAGTGACTTACTCATCTTGCGGCCGTTTTCATCGACCACAAAACCATGGGTCAATACTTGCTTGAACGGTGGGCGCTCATACATGGCTTCTGAGGTTAACAATGACGTCTGGAACCAGCCGCGATGTTGGTCAGAGCCTTCTAGATAGATGTCAGCTGGGTTGGTCAATTCATCACGCTGATCGAGTACCGCAAAATGCGTTGTACCTGAGTCAAACCAAACGTCCAAAGTATCAGTCGCTTTGTCATAGTCAGCGGCTTCACTGCCCAAGAAGTCTTCACAGCTGGCATCAAACCACGCTTCCACGCCGCCTTCATTGATTTTTTGCGCAGCCGCTTCCATCAGCTCAAGCGTGTTCGGATGCAGCTCGCCTGTTTCTTTATGCGTAAAGAAAGTAATCGGCACGCCCCACGTACGCTGACGTGAGATACACCAATCAGGGCGACCTGTCATCATCGCTTCGATACGGTTCTGGCCCCATGCTGGCGTCCAGCTAACCGATGGAATATCAGCAAGCGCGCGATCACGTAAGCCTTTGGTTTCCATACTGATGAACCACTGCGGTGTGGCGCGGAAAATAATCGGCGACTTATGACGCCAGCAATGCGGATAACTGTGCTCAATTTTGGTATGGCTGATTAAATGACCATTGTCATGTAATGCCGCGATGATTTTTGGGTTGGCTTTATAGATGTGCTCACCGGCAAATACCGCCGCACTGTCTAAATAGACACCTGTACCGCTTACTGGGTTTTCGACCGGCAAGTTATATTTTAGACCAACAATATAATCGTCTACACCATGACCAGGGGCGGTATGTACCAGACCAGTACCACTATCGGTGGTCACGTGCTCGCCTAAGATGAGCGGTACTTGACGGTCTTCAATCAATGGATGCTGGGCAAGTAACCCTTCAAGCTCGCTGCCTGATACGGTCGCTAGGATACCGTTATTGTCCAATTTAAGCTCTGTTAGGGCAGTCTCTACAAGGTCAGCTGCTAGTAGCAAGTTGCCTTTTTCGGTAGCAACCACGCTATAGTTATGCTCAGGATGTACTGAGATAGCTTGGTTAGCAGGTAGCGTCCATGGCGTGGTGGTCCAAATGACCGCAGCGATACTGCCCGTTACTTCTGCCAATGCGGCTACTTTATCTGTATCCAGCACATCAAAGCTGACATAGATTGCGTCAGAGACTTTGTCTTGGTACTCAACTTCGGCTTCTGCTAGGGCCGAGCTACAGTCCAAGCACCAGTTGACCGGCTTCATACCACGCGTCACATGGCCGTTGTCATAGATTTTGGCAAGCGCGCGCACGATGTTGGCTTCTTGATGGAAGTTCATGGTCAGATAAGGATTGTCCCAATCACCAAACACACCTAGACGCTTGAAGTCTGCTTTTTGCAGTTCAATCTGCGTGCTCGCATATTCGCGGCACAGTCCACGGAATTCGGTTGCAGAGACTTTTTGACCGACTTTACCGACCTTGGCCTCGACTTTTTGCTCGATTGGCAAGCCATGACAATCCCAACCTGGGACATAAGGCGCATCAAATCCTGATAAGGTCTTTGATTTGACAATTATGTCTTTAAGCACTTTATTGACCGCGTGACCCAAGTGAATCTGACCGTTGGCGTACGGAGGGCCATCGTGCAAAATATACTTGGTTGCGCCAGTACGTGCCTGACGAATTTTACCGTAGACGTCATCTGCTTCCCACGCTGCTAGCCAATCTGGCTCGCGTTTGGCAAGGTTTGCGCGCATCGCAAATGGCGTGTCTGCAAGGTTTAGCGTGTCTTTGTAATCTTGGCTTGGTGTGTCAGTGCTTTTATCAGTCATAGAAGGTATCTTTTTAAAGGGTAGGTTTGTGTGTCGGTTTAAAACCGGATACAAGGCTCAATGTTCAATATAATACTGGGACTTATGCTGAGTCATTACTGCTTAATTGCTAATATAATAATAGGTATATTGCTCATGATGGTTGGTTTATCAACCGTCATGTCAACAAATAACCATTTCGATAAATAGTGACGTCAATAATAAATGGTAATGAGACGATTGCAACATAAAATGTGCAGATAAAAATAATGAGAAAGATGGTTAGGTCGGCAGCCATTATATGACAAAACGCGTAGGGTAAAAAGAGCTGAGCGGTATTGGCCTTATTTTGTCCAATATCAATCGTTTATATACAGCACGTATCGTCGATGAAATCATCATAACTTCTCTGAGTGATAACGCGCTAAAACGTAAAATACTGCCCAAGCACTAAAAAACAGACGCTAGCCACAAGCGCAGTTTTAATGACCATAACGGCTGGATACCCGTTAAGCCTTGGGTCATCTCCCCATTCTCTAATACCACATACGAGGGTGTGACCTGTCCTTGCCAGTCGTCAAATATCTCACCTTCTTGATCATTTATCGTTGTAAAGCCAAAGTTCTTTTTAGTCAGGTAATTCTGTAAGTCTTGATTAGAGCCTGACTGTATGGCGATCGTAATTACAGGATAGCCATCGGCGGCCAGTTGATTGATGGTAGGCGAGGTAAAGCTACAAACTGAACACCACGTGCCCCAAAAGTATACAAGTGTAGGCTGCTCATGACTAAGCGCGGCTAAGTCAACGGCTTGCCCTTGGTAATCGGTCAGCTGTAATTGCGGGCTAGCAGGCATGACTGGCTGTCGCCACCAATTGACCGCTGTATAAATGACCATGAACATCAGGCCATATAACATTATCGTTTTAAGTATCGAAACTATTCTCTGCTTTTTTGATTTGACTTCTTTTTGCTTAATATCAGTCGTCATGACGTCCGCTTTTTGGTTTGCATATTTTTGCTAAATGATTGCTTATAGTGACTGTCTGTGTGATTAGCTATGTAGTCATTACGTAAAAATTAGATAATAGATAAAAATAAACGGCTGAAAATCAGCCGTATTATTTATAAAGTCTATTACAAGTGTTTTACGTCAATCGATTCTTATTAACTATGGCTTTTGCGCACGGTTTTGTAAGGGGTTGCCAATGAGCACGCTGCCTGAATTTTCGCGGCGTTCTTCGTCCGTCAGTTTGCTCGCTAGCACTTTGGCTTTACGCTTCCACTTTAAGCTAAACAAATCATCACGGCGGTCGATTAAGTTATGTACCGAACCTTCATGACGCACGTGAGTGAGCTTATCTAAGTTCACATCAGAGAAAAATACCATCTCGGTGTTGGCAGTGGTCTCTGCCATGATCGCATCATGTGGGAACGCAAAGTCTGACGGTGAGAAAATTGACGACTGAGCGTACTGGATATCCAGACTCTCAACTTGTGGTAAGTTACCCACTGAGCCGCAAATCATCACATAGCATTCGTTTTCGATTGCCCGCGCTTGAGCACAGTGACGAACCCGCAGATAGCCATTTTTGGTATCGGTCCAGAAGGGCACGAACAAAATATCCATGTCATCAAGAGCCATCAAGCGTGCAAGTTCAGGGAACTCCACATCATAGCAGACCAGTATGCCGATACGACCAGCATCCGTGTCGAACACTTTGACTTCATCACCGCCTTCAATGACCCAAGCACTGCGCTCATGCGGCGTGATATGGATTTTGCGTTGTTCTTCAACCGTCCCATCACGGCGACACAGATAGCTGACATTATATAAGGTATCGTCTTCGTCTAATAATGGCATAGAACCGACAATGACATTGACGTTGTAGCTGACGGCCAAATGCGAGACTTCTGTTTTGAACCATTCGGTATAACCGGCCAAAAATCGAATCGCGACATTTTGGTCGGTCGATTCGCACAGTCCCATCAAAGGCGCATTGAAAAACTCTGGCAGGCAAGCAAAGTCAGAGTTGTAATCTGCCATGATATCGACGAAAAACTCGACTTGTTGCAACAACTCTTCAGGGGATTCAACTTCACGCATCTGCCACTGAATACCACCAATACGCACTTCAGATTTGCGGGTATTGGGTTTATAGTCTTTTGGCTCGTAATAGATGTTTGCCCACTCAAGCAAAGTGGCAAAGCCTTTTGATTGCTTGTCATCCGGCAAGTATGCCGTCAAGATACGTTTGACAATGAAACCATTTGATAACTGAAAAGACAGGGCTGAATCATGAATCTCACGGCTTTCAACCGCATCAATGTACTCGCCAGGAGTGAGGTCTTGATGGTTGTGATAGTTAGGAATACGGCCACCAGCCAAGATAGCGCGGAAGTTCAACTGTCGACACAGCTCTTTACGGGCGTCATATAATCTACGTCCTAAGCGATAGCCACGATATTCTGGATCAATCAAGGCATCTAGACCATAGATAGCGTCGCCTTCCGGGTTGTCTCTAATAATCTCTTTTTGACCAATTAAATCGTCATAAGTATGTGGGTTAGAGAACTTGGCATAGTCCACGCGCATAGAGAGAACGATACCGATCAGCTGATCATGATCAAACAAAGCAATCTGACCTTCAGGAAAGGCATCAATCAACGTATGGATGGTCGTCTTTGACCATGCACCGCCCAAGTTGACATAGACGCGATCCATCAATGCTTTTAGCTGTGGGTAGTCTTTTTTCTTAATCTCAGCAATCGTTAAATGAAGGTCATCTAGTTTTTCTATGTTACTCATAATATTCCTGTTTTTAATGTCTGCTAAATTTGACTATAGTCTGTTCAATATTATTTGGATACGACAAGGGCGAGTAACATCCTATCAGTACTAGGGCGTGTCATCAATTAGCACATTAATGTATTTAGTGGCCTTAAAATGGCTAAATTTTGCTAAACATCGTCAGTAATTTTGTAAATATGTTCATATTAACGGCAATTTCTTCCTTGTTTATCTACAATTTTTCTTATTTTAAGCCTCACAATCTAATTGATGACACGCCCTAGGCTGCACAAGCCTGATAACGCATCCGATTCATATAAACACGTATGTATGCCAAATACCTGAGTATTGTCGTACTGGTGAGGGTACGTTATTGAGCAAATAATTTAATAAACATATTTCAATAGTGGGGTATAGCCGTTACAATGATTTATTGCCGTATTTACAATAAGTTATGATGATATTTTATGCAGTTCAGATTGCTGCATTCAAAAGGTTGTTCTGCTTGATACAGAGTAAAAGCAGCGATTGAATAACAAACGATAGCCATCATATTTTATACGACATGGCATATCGGTTGTAAGATGAATCAGTTCAAAAACACATCAACGCTATTTATTCTACCAATACACAAGCTAAATAATATGTATCAATGGATTCTGTTTTGCTTGTTATCATGGTGTTTACTCAAGACAGTTTGAGTATACGTAAATGAGTATGGCACTTAAGAACGCTACAGATAGTATATTAGATGAACCTAATATCGTCTTCAACTTATATACGATTGACTATAGCAAGCTATCATAGCAATAACAGTCTTACGTGGTAAAAATTTGCTACGTTTTTGTGACACATTCTTTTTATTTAACTCAGGCATTTGCTTGTTTCAAGTCGTCGTGTTTGTTCGGCTTTTTAGGATTACTGTATTATGCCTTTAGATCGCACCAACAAAATTAGTCAGTGGGACAAAATAGAAGACATGACGCTGGTTCAGTTGGTTTATGTCAGTACGCTGACGCTTGGTTCACGCTTGAGTGCGTCTATATTCGATGAAGTCGAAGGCCATGCGCGAAAGTATAATCATCAGCACGGTATCACAGGCACGTTGTGCTACGGCAGCGGCCACTTTTTGCAGTGTATTGAAGGCGAGAAAGCGTATGTTTTTGATTTACAAAAACGTATCTTTGCCGATAGCCGCCATAAGAATGTAGAAGTATTGCTACTACAGGTAATCGATCACCGCAGTTTTGCTGATTGGCGAATGCGTCTGCTGTTTTTGGAGCGCTGGCTATGGTCTCCTGCAACCAAAAAGCAAGCCGCACAGCTATCACCGTTTTTGCCATTTGCCCCGCATGGCTGGTCACCGGATCGTACTGAGCAGTTTTTGCAAATTATCAAAACCTTTGATAGTCCGCCTCACATAAAAGCGGCTGGCATTACTTACAATGCGCTGGGCAACATGTTTCGTCATATCGCGGCACCGCATCAGGCCTTTCTCATCATTCAGGGGTTTTTGAGTATATTACTGGTTGTGGCGCTGATATTGCTGTTTCTATAAGCGGTAGACTTTGTCGCCATGCAATAAAAAGACGCTAGCCTTTGGGCTTAGCGTCTTTTTTATTCGATTTCAGTTGGTCGTTCAATGCGTTGTTCAGTAAGTTGATAACCAATTACATATCAAAAATCTTGCCGCGGTTCATGATATTTTTTGGATCGAATACTTTTTTGACTTCCTTTAAGTACTCAATTTCAGTTTCGCTACGGCTGTACTGTAGATAAGGCTTCTTCGTCATACCAACCCCATGCTCAGCAGACACCGAACCGCCATATTTTTGTACCGTCTCAAACACGTGTTTGTTGACAACCTGACACTCAGCAAAGAAATCATCTTTGCTCATATTCTCAGGCTTTAGAATATTGAGATGTAAGTTACCATCACCGATATGACCGAACCAACACACCTCAAAGTCTGGATAGTTGCTGCTGACAATGTGATCAATCTGTTCTATAAACTCTGGCACATGGCTGATAAGCACAGACACATCGTTTTTATAAGGCGTGAATACCGAGATAGTCTCTGAGATATACTCGCGCAGCTTCCACAGCTCTGCCGCTTGCGTGAGGTTTTGGCTCATGACACCATCAACCACCCAGCCTTGCTCCATACAATCCTCAAATATGGCCATCGCTTTATCCATGATGGGCTCATAAGGCGCTTCAAACTCTAATAGTGTATAAAACTTGGTACGTGATTCAAACGGCTCTTGTACTTGACCATGTGCCATCAGCTTATCAATCGCCACATCATCAAAGAATTCAAACGCGGTCAAATCAATCTTGGCTTGAAACGCTGCCAGTACATTCATGACATCATTAAAGCTATCCATACCCAGCACCATGACGTTTAAGTCTTGTGGCTGACGCTCCAGCTTGATTTGCGCATGCGTGACAAACCCTAGCGTACCTTCGCTACCGATAAACAACTGACGTAAATCATAACCCGTGGCATTTTTTACCATACCGCGGTTAAGATGCAAGATATCACCTTTACCCGTGACGACAGTCAGTCCCATAATCCATTGACGGGTCATGCCATAACGAATGACTTTGATACCACCTGCATTAGTGCCGATGTTGCCACCGATCTGACTAGAGCCTGCTGAGGCAAAGTCGACAGGGTAGTATAGGTCTTTTGATTCAGCGAACTGCTGTAGTTGCTCGGTGACCACACCCGCTTCAATCTCGACCATGCGATCGGCAGGGTAGAATTGTCCGATATGGTTCATTTTATCCATACTAACAACAATCTCACCATTAGCCGCCACAGCACCAGCAGACAGACCAGTACGGCCACCACTAGGGGTCAGGACGACGTTGTGCTCATTAGCAAGTAGCACAATGGATTGCACTTGTTCGGTGGTCTTTGGAAAGACGATAGCAGCGGCTGCTGGAGCGAAGTGCTTGGTCCAGTCTTTGCCCCAATGCTCTAAGCTCTCAGCATCAGTTTTGATTTGGCTAGCGTCAAATGCATGGGTATCAGCGAGCGTGCTTAGAATGGTTTGCACAGCGAGGGTGTTGGCTTCGGGTGTGAGCTGGGTTTGATGTGGCGTCATGGTCAAATCTCAATATTGGCGTAAGCACTATGCTGGGAGTGCTGGGAATGCTGGGAATGCTGGGAATGCTGGGAATGTTGATACTGCTTATTATATAGCGAAATGCATATAAATTCAGTGATGAGTCCGCTTGTGGTGGCAATAAGTCGTTGGTGGTTTTTATTTAGGAAGCGGTAGATAATAACAAAGCGATTAGATAGCTTTCAAACAGAATGATTCACTATAGCATAAAAATTTTTCAGGCTTGATAACCAATAATTCATCTAATCTGCTAACATCGATCTCAAATTTTGTGTAAGATATCGGGACTGTTTTCGTTTCATCCATCATAGATTATCCAACAGGTAATCTTATAAAACAATTATAGGACAGTTCTCATATGGCGTTATCACTACAAAAAGACAAAATCCGGTTTTTATTGCTTGAAGGTCTACATGACAATGCCTTAAAAGTATTGGAAGGAGCTGGTTATCATAACATCGAGAATATCAGTCACGCCTTAGATCAAGACGAGCTGATCGAAAAAATTAAAGATGCTCACTTTATCGGTATTCGTTCGCGCACTCAGCTGACACGTGAAGTGCTTGCGCATGCGCATAAACTGATTGGTATTGGCTGTTTTTGTATTGGTACTAACCAAGTTGACCTTGAAGCTGCTCGTGAATTGGGCATTCCTGTCTTTAACGCGCCATTCTCGAATACCCGTTCGGTAGCTGAGTTGGTACTCGCCGAAGCTATTATGCTGTATCGCGGTATTCCTGAAAAGAGCGCCACCGTACATCGCGGCGGTTGGGGCAAGTCTGCGACCAACTCACATGAAGTGCGCGGCAAAACCATCGGTATTGTCGGCTATGGCTCTATCGGCTCACAGCTTTCTGTATTGGCAGAAAGCTTTGGCATGAAAGTCATCTATCATGATGCTGTGACCAAATTGCCACTGGGCAATGCAGTGCAAGTGAGTAACTTAGAAGAGCTACTATCAACGGCGGATATCGTGACGTTGCATGTACCTGATGTGGCAAGCACCCGCTACATGATGAAAGCTGAGCAGTTTGCACAAATGAAAGACGGCAGCTACTTCATCAATGCAGCACGTGGTACGTGTGTCGAGATTGATGATTTGGCAGCGGCACTAGAGTCTGGCAAAATCTTGGGCGCGGCCATTGATGTGTTCCCAAAAGAGCCAAAATCAGCTGACGAAGAGTTTGAGTCACCACTACGTAAGTTTGATAACGTGATTTTGACCCCGCATATCGGTGGTTCAACACAAGAAGCACAGGCCAATATCGGACTGGAAGTAGCAGATAAGTTTGTTAGATACTCTGATCAAGGTGATACGGCGACTGCGGTAAACTTCCCGGAAGTTTCTATTCCGTTTAAAGAGAACTCGCATCGTCTGCTACATATCCACAAAAACGTACCGGGCGTACTGTCTCAGATCAACCGTTTGTTTGCCGAAGCTGGGATTAACATCCTCGCACAGAGCCTAATGACGGAAGGTGATGTGGGTTATCTAGTGATGGATGTTGATTATAATGATTCGACCGCTGCATTAGACCAACTAAAAGACGTAGAAGAGACTATCCGCGTACGTATTTTGTTCTAGTATAGCCAATTCCCTATATCAGCGCTGAGTGTTCTGATAGGTACTGACAATTTTTCATAAAAAAAAGAGGCTCTATTAATTAGAGCCTCTTTTTTTTATTTTAGGTGTGTCCTCATTTCAAAAATGGAGATAAAAATGAGATAAATTGCCGTCAAATGAGAAAAATAGTATAGATAATATCGAGATATTGACTAGCTATTTGACGCTGTTTGGCAAAATTTAGCCATTTTTAGCCCAGTTAGATGATTATTGTTTGAATTGAGGACATGCCCTAGCCAGGAATAATTTTTTTATCCCTTTTTGGCCTGATTGGCGGCATCAGCGACCCGCTGTGCTTCAACCTTAGCCGCTTTGCGTTTTTCTATGACCTCTATGACGTCGCTACCGATATGCGCTTCACCGCGCTTTTGCGCCAGCTGCATTTGATGCTCACGCTCACGGAAACGGGCTTTTTGCTCGTCAGTCGCTTTATCAATACAATGCGGGCATGACTCGCCTTTGATATAAGCAGGGCTTTGCATATCATCGGCCGTGATTGGCATACGGCAAGCAAAACATTGCTCGTAGCTGCCTTTTTCTAAATTGTGATTGACTGATACACGGTTATCAAACACAAAGCAGTCACCTTCCCACATAGACTCATTGCTATCGATTTCTTCTAGGTATTTTAAAATACCACCTTCTAAGTGATAGACCTCTTCAAATCCTTGCTCACGCATATATGCCGTCGATTTTTCACAGCGGATGCCACCCGTGCAAAACATCGCCACTTTTTTGTGCTTGGCTGGATCGAGCTCTTTTGCCACGTATTCTGGGAACTCACGGAAGGTGTCAGTTTTTGGATTTACGGCATTTTTAAAGGTACCGATTTGTACTTCATAATCGTTACGGGTATCAATAAGGATGACATCAGGGTCAGATATCAGCGCATTCCACTCACTTGGTTTTACATAGCGACCAACCGACTGTAACGGGTCAATATTTTCGACACCCATGGTGACGATTTCTTTTTTCAGCTTAACTTTGGTGCGATAGAACGGCTGCTCATTGGTATAAGACTCTTTAAAGGTAAAAGTACCAATGGCTGCGATACTGCGCAAGTAGTCAAGGACAGTGTCAATACCTTTGCGTGTGCCAGAAATCGTCCCATTAATGCCTTCTGCAGCAATGAGCAGCGTGCCTTTGACGTCATTGCTTAGCATGGTATCTAAAATGGGCTCACGGAAGTGCTCAAAATCAGCAAAGCGGGTGAACTTATAAAGGGCGGCAACCACGATATTATTAGTGACGCTATCGTAGACAGGCGCTGATTTATTGTCAGTGTCAGTGACATCCTGGGTAAAACTATTTTGAGTAGTGCTCATATTTTTCTCCTGCTGGCTAGGTCGTAAACCTAGTGCGTTGGGTTAACAGTCTAGCTCAAATAAACACGTTATTGTGTCATCCCCGCTTGATGTACTCTGGGTACAATCTGCGCTCGGCTTCCTTATATCGCATTCATTTGAAATAGACTTTCTCAATTCAAAATGGGTTATAACACTAGCTTGATTGTGGAATTGATTAATGCGCGCGTAGTGTAGCAAAATTGAGATGATATTTGAAGATTTATGAAGATTATGCAGTGTAACGAAAAAAATCCAATAAAAAAGCCCAGTAAGATACTGAGCTTTTTGGTATTTGATGCGTAGAGTCAGATATTATTTACTCTGGAACCACGTATCCGCTTTGCTGCGAGCACTGGCGATATCTGCGCTTGATAAGTTCAATGCCAATTCGCCAATTTTGCCACGTGCTTTGTTACGGACTTTTTCATCGAGCATGCCATCACGGGCAGCTAGGTCATACCACTTATAGGCATCGACCAGATTTTTTTGCTTTTCATCTAAGAGTGCAAGGGTATAGCTGGCACGGTTGTCACCGCGCATCGCAGCTTTTTCTAGCCAAACGCGTGCTTGTTGCAAGTTCGGCTGGACGCCTTCACCGCGCAAGTACATGATGGCCAGATTCAACTGAGCAGGGGCAACGCCTTGCTGAGCAGCTTTGGTATACCATTGAAGTGCTTGCTGGGTATTTTGGGCAATGCCTTCGCCTTTTTGCAGACGTTTGGCTAAGTAGAACTGAGCGTGGTCGTTGCCTTGGGCAGCACGACTAGACAGCTCACTGACAGGCATCAGCTCAAAACGCGAGGTATCAAGCGGTACGTTAGATATCAACTCAGCATTGGCCAAACCAGCACAAGAAAATAATGCAGTAAACAACGCAGCTTTTAGTAATTTCATAGCAGCTCCAAAATTAGGCAATGAGTAAGCAAAAAAATTGTACCGCTAAAGGATTTTAGACGGTGATAACCATTAGGTGGAGTCGTGCAATATGAACGTACCCAATCGTTAGCAATTTGATCTAGTGAATTTGTATTGTAGATAAACCCCCAACTGATTAGACAAACGGTCGTAATAGCGGGGTAGCTGACAATATTTTGCTAGCTTAACACCCAAACTTACGAAACTCAAATACTAATTACACAGTACCCTAGGCATTTATACCTAATTTGCCCCAACAAAATCATACAGTTACTAAAAATGACAAGGGATTAATACTCTATTAAGTCTAAAAACATGACTTTTACATCAGTTTTGGCCGCCTGATACAAAATGATTATCAGCCTTTACTTGATACTTTTCTTAGTCACGCGATAGATGGCAACATCTGCTAACAAATTAGGTGCTCGGCGTATTAACGCTTTCATTAGTGGTGTGTGACCTTTTTCAGAATCACTTACAGCGAAACGGTTAATGATATCGATATCATGCTGCGCGCACAGTTTTTCAAAGTCTTTGAACGTGCATAAATGAATGTTTGGCGTGTTATACCACTCATAAGGCAGTGCTTCAGAGACCGGCATAATGCCCTTTAGACCTAGATGAACACGGTTTTGCCAATGGGCAAAGTTGGGGAATGTGATGACGGCCTCGCGTGCCACTCGTAGCATGTCGAGCAGCAATACATCAGGTGATTTGACTGCCTGTAGCGCGCGTGCCATCACCACCGTATCGAAGCTGTTGTCAGCGAAACGCGCTAAGCCATCATTGAGGTCCTGTTCGACGATGGATAATCCTTTGCCGATGGCTTCATTGATTTTGTCTTCATCGATCTCGAGGCCATATCCAGTGACGCCTAGGTTATGCTGTAAATGCGCGAGCAGCTCGCCATTACCGCAGCCCAAATCGAGTATGTGTGCCTGCGGTGCAATCCAGCGCTCCGCCAATTGATAGTCCATTCTCATGAGCACTCTCCTCTAACTGGGCGACTATGGGTAATAGAGGGGGCAGTCAAAAAGCCTTTTACGGCACCCATATAACGCGGTATGTCGAACAAAAACGAATCATGTCCGTGCGGTGCATCAATATTGATATAGCTGACAGGTTTGCCAGTGGCCATGAGTGCATCGACGATTTCTTGTGAGCGCTCAGGGGCAAAGCGCCAGTCAGTGGTGAATGACACCACCAGATACTGGCACTGAGTATGCGCAAAGGCTGCTTTAAGCGCAGAAAGCTCTTGCTGGCGATCAGACTCAATATCTTCAATCGTCGTTACTGCATTTTCTAATTCATTCTGTGCATTCGCTTTGATAGACTCGACTGATGCTGCGATTGAGTCTTCTATTTGCACTGCTGCTTCTATATTGTCTTTTATTACAGTTGATGGGTCTGAAGAGTAGTCGCGCGTCGGGTCAAAATAGTCTAAGGCTTTGGTCATGAGCAGATAAGTATTGGCATCGAAGTTTTCACTAAAGCGCTCGCCTTGATAGCGTAAGTAGCTCTCAACTTGAAACTCGACATCATAACCATACATAAACTTGCCAGATTTTAAATCACGGCCAAATTTGGCTTTCATTGCATCATCAGTCAAATAAGTAATATGACCAACCATGCGTGCGAGGATGAGCCCACGCCGCGGATAAGTGCCTGCTTGTAAATAGCGACCATCTTTAAAATCAGGGTCGGATAGTATCGACTGACGTGCGACTTCGTTAAAGGCAATGTTTTGCGCAGAGAGCTTGGGAGTACTAGCAATAACCACACAGCGCTTTAGCCGCTCTGGATAATCAACAGACCATTGCAGTGCCTGCATACCGCCCATCGAACCGCCAACGATAGCGTGCCAAATGTCAATTCCCAGACGGTCTGAGAGCATGGCTTGGGTCTTTACCCAGTCTTTGATTGTGATAAGCGGAAAGTCAGGGCCATATACTTGCGGCTCATCGCTGTCATCCACACCAACGCTATCAGGATTAATGGTTGTAGGCCCTGTTGAGCCAAAACAGCTACCAATATTATTGACGCACACCACATAAAACTGATTGGTATCGATGGCTTTGTTGGGCCCGATCATATTGTCCCACCAGCCTGCCTTTTTTTCATCGCTGCTATGAAAGCCGGCTGCATGATGATTGCCAGACAATGCATGGCAGATCAAAATAGCATTTGAGCGGTCGCTATTGAGCGTGCCGTAAGTTTCTACCATCAAATCAAACGAGGGCAGGGTACGGTTACACTCCAAGGTCAATGGCTCAGCGAAATGGAAGTTTTGGGGCGTAACGACACCTACTGAACCTGCCGTAGTATGGGCTGAGCTATTAGACATGGCCTCAGAATTAAGGGGCTGGTCACTGGTATTATCAGAGCGTGCGTTCAAAGCTACCTCGCAAGACAACAATCATCAATAAAATAAAAGCAAAATGGCAAGATGTTGACAGACTATTTTACCTACGCAGTTTTTATAAACTGAGCCTGCCTATTGTATGGCGATGCGCGTAGGAGTACAACCGTCACGCGAGCCTTTCAGTCACAGTTTTTTGGACGAGGGACAGTATAGGAGCCGTAGACAATCAGTAATGAACAAACATTGAATAAATAGCCACTGCATATCAAATTGTATAGGTGCACTTTTCGCGCGTGCCACTAATATATAAAATGCGACACTAATGAGATACCTATTCAATCTTGTCTTAACCGTTTTACCTCTTATAATGGTGACATCGTCTTTAATCATTCACTGCTAATAAAGTGCCACTATGAAACCTAAATTGCCCCCACGTATTGCCGTTTTGCTAGTGAATCTCGGTACGCCAGATGAGCCAACGGCACCTGCCGTACGCCGCTATCTTAAACAGTTTTTGTCAGACCCACGGGTTATTGAAATTCCTAAATTCCTATGGGCGATCATTCTGAATCTATTTGTCTTACCAAGTCGCCCAAAGCGCGTAGCAAAGGCTTACGCTAGTATTTGGGAGGGCGATTCGCCGATTCGCAAGATACTAAAGAGCCAAGTTGAGCTGTTAGAGCCGCGTTTAGCGGATAGTGTGGCGCCATTTCGCGTCTCTGTGCATTCAGCGATGAGCTATGGCAATCCTGGTTTGCCCGATGTCATGGATACGCTGCGTGGCGAAGGGGTTGATCATTTCGTCATCTTGCCACTATTTCCGCAGTATTCAGCCTCTTCAGGCGGTGCGGTATATGATGCGCTGACCAAATGGACGCTCAAGCAGCGCAACTTACCCAATTATACGATTGTCAAAGATTACTTTGCGCATCCGCTATATATACAGGCATTGGCCAACTCTATTCGCCGTTTCCAAGAAAAACATGGTAAGCCTGAGAAGTTGATGTTTAGCTTTCACGGTATCCCGCAGCCTTATGCGGATAAAGGCGATCCGTATCCTAAACGGTGTAAGTGTACGGCAGCACAAGTCGCACACGCGCTTGGTCTGAACGATGATGAATGGATTATCAGTTTTCAATCGCGCTTCGGTAAGCAAGAATGGGTCAAGCCGTATACTGACGTGGTATTGGAAGATTGGGGTAAGTCAGGCGTGCGCTCGGTGCAAGTGATTAGCCCTGCATTTTCAGCCGATTGTCTTGAGACACTAGAAGAGCTAGCAATTGAGAACCGTGAAAATTTCCTGCATGCAGGCGGGCAAGAGTATCATTATATTCCAGCACTCAACCTTGATGAGGCGCATATTGAATTGCTAGAAGCGTTGAGTCTGCCACTAGTGAAAGGCTGGGCTGGTACGTTGGATGGCTGGGCTTAGTCCGTAGTAAAGGTATCTTTTCATTGATGAAAGGATAAGCCATAAAAAAGCACGCTTAATATAATTAAGCGTGCTTTTTCATTTAAAAGGCTGTATTAACAATCGCAATGATTTTTAGAAGTCATCATCGTTACTGCGTTCGGCGGCTTCTCTGTCCACGATGTCCATCGAATCTGGATAATCACGGTCATCCAAGTTGTCTTGAACCAACATCTCATCAACACGTGACTCGTCTATGTTTTGACGATGTGCAGGTGTCAGGCCTTGGATAGCATCTGTACCGACTTCTGAATTGTTAAACCCTACGCTGTTATCAATCACATCATCATTGTCGGTAGTGTGTAGCATAGGATTGTCTAAATCGACCAGTTGGTTGTCTGGTTCATCTAGGCTATCAAGATCTGAGTTATCTATATTATTATCGCGGCTGTTGCCATCAATATGATCCATCTCTTCTGGTAATGGGTTCTTTGAATTTTCCATGACAGTTTCCTTGTTATTTACTATTATTATTGAGGGTTATGGTTCGTCTCATTCGTTAAAGGTAAGTGTGACGGTTTATGATGATGACTAATAGTAGTAAGGTGTGACAGGATGTTCAAAAAATGTAAGACAAACCATAAAAACGAGATACCCAATGATGTTTAGCGCTAATAGTCTAATAGCAGTATCTTTAATGAGCGTTATCGTTGGCTTGACAGCATGCAAACGCCTGCCTGTGCTCCATTCAGAGAGCACTGAAAGCGCTGTCAACTCGCAGCCGCTCGTTATTGATGGCAAGCTGCCGACAGCCACGACGATAATCGACTGCGCACAGCTAAAGCCCAAGCAAACGGTTAGGGTAAAAGGCCATAGTACACTCAGTAATGGCTGTGATTTGACAGGGCAATCGATACGTTTTGAGCTCAATCAATCAAATAGCTCACTTGACTGTGGTGGTGCGTTACTCAGTACCATGGCCGATGATAACTCAAAGGCTAGCGCGATTATGGTTAAGCCTAAAACAGATAAGGCTATAAAAAATATTGCTGTTGCCAATTGTCATGTGGATGGCTACGGCCATGCGCTGCACATTCGCCAATATAGCAACCCAAACCAGCGTTATGCGCGCGGCTTTATCAATCCTGCTGCCAATCGCGCACTCGCCCCAAATGATATTCACATCATTAATGTCAGTAGTCGCAACAGTATCAATAGTGCCATGTTCGTCGGAGATCATGTACATGACATCACTTTTGATAAAGTACGTATCCAAAACGCAGGCACTGTTGGACTGTATTTAGAATTTGGTAGCCGCGATAATATGATCAAAAACTCTGTGTTTGTCGGCAATGGTTTTCGTACATTTAAGCCGAATCGTGAAGCCATTGCTGTCGATTCGTCGAGCAACAACCGTATCGAAAACAATCACTTTATTCATAATGGCGCAGGCAGTGTATTGCTATACCGCAATTGTTTCGAGCATGCTGATGATCCAACGCGGGGCAATCATTTTAAACGTACCGAATCGAGCCGTGACAATATAATTGCCAATAATGTCTTTGAAGACGAGCCAGTTGGTGTTTGGGTGGCATCAAGACAATCACGTAATCTTAAAGGTTTTGAATGTGGTGCTTATTTAGTCAAGCAAACGCCATTTGCTAGCTACCATTTGGACAGTGCCAAAAACAATCAAATTATTGATAACCGTTTTGAGCAGGTAGAGAAGGGCGTTATCGTAGAAGATGACGGCACACTGATTGAAGGAAATAGGTTTGCAGCGACGGTAGGTATGCCTATCGTTGTGGGTTCTGAGATTCGTGAAGAAAGCGCGGCAGGCGCGATTAAAAACACACGGATTAAAGACAATGTTTTTATCGATAAATCTATCGAGCAAGCGCTTAGTATCCGCGCTGCAAGCAAAACGGCTACCCATATCGAGTAGCCGTAAATATTTCTTTAATACTTATAAAACATTGACGAGTGTTATTTACTGCTGTGGTTTAGCTCATAGTCTGAGGGATAGCCAAAACCTGATGCAAATTCTGTCAAATTAAATCGCCAAATATAAGTTAAGGCAATGGCATAAATCGCGGTTTCAGCCAGTTCTTCAACGATACCGCCCAACGTATGAGGGAACCCAATGGCGTTCTCGCCCATGTATTGCACGATAGCGAGTGCAGTGACACCAAGGTAGACAGAGACATGAACGCTTTTTAATGCGGCCCACAGGTAGCGTCTTGAGTAAGCAAATAAACCAAGGGCGACAAGGTAAATAACGGTCAGGACGCTGTCTTCCCACCAGTCATAAGACTGACTGAGAAAGGAGAAGTCGCTTGGAACCAATAAGTCGGGTAAGTAGTTCAGCTCGCGGCGAATCACAGCGACAAACGAAAGTACCGTGGCTAGCCAAAAAGCTTGACTCTGTCTAATGCGACTCTTCATAACGTACTGTGAGCTGCGGAGCAGGCAGGCTATCAATAGGATAATACCAGGGGCTTCAATAATGCCATCTGTACTCAAAATAAAACACTCCTGATTTTTAAAAACAAAAAAGTGAGCGCAAAGGCTCACTCTAGACCGAACACTGTGTAATGCGTATATGGGGTTAATATCATCTATGCCATCAACAGTCTTATAACACTGAAGGTGGGCTGAATAGCAACTTTAGTGGTGGCAAATACGCAAAAAACAACCCACACTCTATCTCATTTACCCAAATCAGTGATTAGTGCGCTTCATCCCAGTTCTGACCACTATCCGTCTCAACCAGTAACGGTACGGCAAAGTCGACGTTCCAGCCTTTTTCTACTGCCGTAGCCGTCAATACATCTTGCATCGCATCAGTAATCAGCTGGCTCACCTCATCTACTTTATCGGCATCTACTTCGAATACCAGTTCATCATGGACTTGCAGTAGCATTTTGGCATGCTCTTTTGGCAGAACTTTATCAACTGCGATCATCGCAAGCTTGATTAAATCTGCTGCTGAGCCTTGAAGTGGCGCATTAATCGCAGCACGTTCAGCACCTTGCTTGACCATACGGTTACTATGATTGATATCAGGTGTATAGAGCTTACGGCCTAGTATCGTCTCGACATAGCCTTGCTTGTACGCACTGGCGCGCGTATTGATCATATAGTTTTTGACGCCTGGATAGCGCTCAAAATACATATCGATATAGTCTTGTGCCTCGTTACGGCTCATTTGCAGCTGCTTGGCTAGACCAAACGCACTCATGCCATATAGCAAGCCAAAATTAATGGCTTTGGCATTGCGCCGCTCAGTCGAGGTGACGTCAGCGACATCCTTGCCCAGTACTTCAGCAGCGGTGGCAGCGTGAATATCTAACCCTTCGTTAAAAGCATGAGTAAGCGCGTGATCGCCTGAGAAATGCGCCATCAACCGGAGCTCGATTTGTGAATAATCGGCTGCGAGGATGACGCGACCTGCTGGTGCAATAAAGGCCTGACGAATCAAGCGACCAGTTGCCGTACGAATCGGGATGTTTTGTAAATTGGGATCAGTAGAAGATAAACGTCCAGTGCTGGTCAGTGCTTGATGATAGCTGGTGTGTACACGATCGGTCTCGCTATCTGCCACATTGTCTAGCGCGTCGGTATAAGTGCTCTTGAGCTTAGATAAGCTGCGATATTCCAACGTGATATCGACCAATGGATGATCGATTTTTGACAATACCGCTTCACCAGTCGAGTACTGACCGGACTTGGTTTTTTTACCACCAGCTACGCCGAGTTTTTCAAATAGCATCTCACCGAGCTGCTTTGGCGAACCGAGATTAAACTCTTCACTAGCCACTTCATAAGCGCGTTTTTCTAATGCAATGATTTCTTCATCAAAGCGTTTCGATAACTCGTTTAAAAACGGACGCTTGATTAAGATACCGTTTGCTTCCATTTGACATAGGATCTCAGCCGTTGGAATCTCTAGCTCATGTAGTAGCTTGGCATTATTGTCATCGTTAGCGAGCTCAACACTGAACACATCAAACAACTGATAGGTAATATCGGCATCTTCACAAGCGTAGTCGCTAGCGATATCGATGGCCACTTGGTCAAAGGTGACTTGCTTGGCGCCTTTACCCGCGACTTTCTCAAAACTAATAGTCTGCGTCTTTAGATAATGACGCGCCAAATCATCCATGCCGTGGCGCGTGGCCGCTGCATTAATCACATAGCTGGCAAGCATGGTGTCCATGGCCCAGTTGTTCGGTTGCTCATGAATGGCGCCGATCAAATCGATATCATAATGACTGAGAATGTGGGCATCATATTTTAGGTGCTGACCGATTTTACCGATATTTGGATTTTCTAACACAGGCTTTAAGCGTGCCAGTACCGTATCACGGTCGAGCTGTTTGGCGGTTAGCTCATCACCTTCTAGACTGTGCGTCAGCGGAATGTAGTAGGCTTCGTGGGCTTGCATGGCAAAAGACAGACCAACGATTTGTGCCTCGCGCCAATGAACACTGGTGGTTTCGGTATCGATAACAAAGTGCGGCGCCGCCTCCAATGACGTCAGCAAGCTATCAAATGCAGGCATATCCAAGATAGTGTGCCACGCCTTATCCTGATGTTTGCTGTCTGTGATGTGCTCACTATTGATCGATTGTAGAGATTTGGCGACTTGTGCCTGCGACTCAGCATCGGCGCGACTGTCAGCGACACTTTGTGCGCCGTTCCCATTCGCAGGATGATTGGGGTGAGCAAGAGACGCCAGCTCATTTCTAAACTCAAGCTCATTATAGAGCGTACGTAACTCGTCTATATGAGCGCGAGGGTCAGTATTGATTTTTAGGTCATTCCAGTCTTGGCCGATGGCCAAATCTGTCACGATAGTGGCCAGTTTTCGATTGAACGGAATATCATCAGCGTGTTCGATCAAGCCTTTTGCACCGCGACCTTTGATAAAGCCAATATGCTTTAACATATTACCGATATCACCATACTCAACGAGCAAGTCTTTGGCCGTTTTTTTACCGATGCCAGGTACGCCCTTGATACCGTCTGAGGCATCACCCATCAAGGTCAAAAAATCAATCATTTGATTGGGTGTAATACCAAGTTTGTCGATGACGGCTTGAGTGTCCGTCACTTTTCCCGTAAAGCTGTCTTCCAATATCACGCAGTCGTTGACCAGCTGCATCATGTCTTTGTCACCGGTTGAGATGACGACGTGATGACCTTGCTCGACGGCGCGATGAGCCAATGTACCGATGATGTCATCGGCTTCTGCGCCCTCGATACGTAACAGCGGAATCCCCAGTGCCGTTACCAAGCGATGAATGTAAGGAATCTGCTCTACTAGCTCGATATCGATGGGCGGACGTGCGGCTTTATAGTCGGTCGACATGTGATGACGAAACGTTGGTGACTTGGTATCAAAGCAAACTGCCATATGAGTAGGGTGATAACGACGCATCAGCTTGAGTAGTGCGTTTAATGTGCCGCGAATGGCATTGGTTATCAGGCCTTGAGTGTTTTGCATGGTTTTTGGTAGGGCATGATAAGTGCGAAACAGATAGTACGAGCCATCAACCAAGATAAATGGCGGCTGATTTTTGTCCACATGACTGGTGTCCATGATCGCCACATTGGGCATGGTGTCAAAGTTTGGCATGGCCTTTGGGTCGAGCGCTTGATGGGAGTTATGGTCACTGTCTGTGTTAGAGTTGGTCATAGGATCAGTCATAAAAGTCACTTATCAGCTATTAGATAAAAATATACGGTTATTATAACGATAAAATCAGGACATGCCGAACTGCTTAAGCGTTACGAGATGTTGTAGCGATAATATTTTTTCACCAACATTTCAAACAAAAAAAGAACCCAGACCAGCTGAGTTCTTTTATAATTAACCTACTATCACTTTACTCGTTATCTACTTGATAGTTGTCTATTGGATAATGGGTCGATAAGTATGTTATTTGACTTCTGACGTTACGCTAACATCGATATTGCCGCGCGTGGCTTTAGAATATGGGCATACTTGATGTGCTTTCTCGACCAATGCTTGAAACTCATCGGCAGACAGTTCAGTGTTTTCACCGATCACATGGATTCTGGCCGCAATGTTATAGTCGTTGCCTTCACCTTGCAATAGATCGACTTCTATCTCAGTGGTTGAGTCAAATTTTGCTTTTTCCATTTGTTTAACAGCACCAAGAGCACCATCAAAGCAGGCGCTGTAGCCTATTGCAAACATTTGCTCTGGATTGTTGCCTTCTTTGCCAGAACCTGGTGGTACCATGTTGATGCTAAGATCATTATCGCTTAAGCTGGCTGTACCTGCGCGGCCGCCAGTAACAGTTGCTTTGGTAGAATATAGCGTTTTCATAATATGTCCTTTATTTTGCGTTTTTGTATTTGAATAATTTATATTTTAAGTGACTTATATTTTAAGTAATTTACATTTTATATATTAGATGATCTGTACTTTAGACAGCGTGTATTTCCTTGCTATTTTTTCATGTGCATCCATGTACATCTAGGCTTTATACATAAGAATGAACGCACAACACAGCATAGCAAATTATCTGTATAGGTTAGTGCGTGAGTAGTAAATATTTGCAACAAGTTTGTAAGTAGGCTTTTAATGAGGCTTTATTGGTACTGTATGCAGAGGTAAGGGATGATTAGGTTCAGCTAATAAGTACTATATTACCAATGCAGTATCGGTCCATTGCCAATGACTGGCTGCTAAAGTTAGAAGTGTGCATACGCAGAAAAAAGAGAATCAATAATATAGTTGGTTAGACCAGTAAGTATCATCCAGATAGATGATGACAATCTGAATCATAAGGACAGTGTTTGATGAACAGAATGATTGCGATACCGAGTGTTTGCCTGTTGACGATGGTGACTCTTTTGGGTTGCCAAGAAGACGATGGCGAGTATGGTTCTGGTAGTAATAAGATTATGCTGACAAGCTTTGCCAATAGCTATGACAGTAATGCCAATGCCAGCGCTATTGCACGAATCGATGAAACCTACCGCACAGGTGCGCGCAACATCAAAACGACCAATATCATAAACAGTTATAGCAATCAGAGTCTGAATGATTTGGACAGAAAAGTGCTGGCAGATAACTTTGAAGGTCGACTCGAAAATAAAGACATCGAGGTCGATGGCCGTACCGTCAAACGTCCTATTTATGAGAAAAATAGTAATAATAAGCTAGAGTATAAAACAACTTATAAGACACTCGATTTATCAGGCGTTCGTGCCGATAGTTATAGTGCTGGCACGAATACAAACGTCAGTGCTGGCATGATTAGTGATAGTCGCGGCATTCTTACTGACTTGAACAACTATCCTGAGATTCCAACAGATATTGCCTTTCCAGAAGGCTCGGTCTGCTATATCCCTGTGGTCACAAGCGAGCGCTCATTTTTGGCATTCAACGATAAAAACAAAACAGGCTATGCCTCGTTAGATAATTGGATTGATGCTGCCAGACAGCGTTTTAGTGACGATAGAGACCATCGCACCTCGCAGTTTGCCGTTGGCGTAGGCAATGAGCATAAATCCGCCCAAGTCATGTTTTTTGAGTATGACGATGAGCCCGCTTACGAATACAGCGGCCTTGAATATGCAAAAAATATCTATGAAGCCAACTATGTGGCCAAAGGGAGTACGGATCCAAATACTGACAGTCAACGCGGCGTGGTAAATTGCACCCTCGTCAATGAGGTGGCTGGAGACTTTTTGGAAGCACAAATTGAGCGCTATTATTGAACGTTATCAAGCATTAATAGCAATGCAAGCTGAGTGTCACGCTGCGTGTTAGAAACTATACTGACGCGTTCCGCGCGAACGAGAGAACGTGTTTTTTGTGCGCTAATTCTGCACCCTGATGCTAAATCGGCTACAATACGCCCATTATTTATTCTATTTATTTAGATTACTGTCTAAAAGACAGCCTTTTTGAAGTTAAGGTTGAAGCCAAAAATTATGAGTGTAGATCCAAAGAAACTGAACAAAGAAGTGGCCAAACGCCGCACCTTCGCTATCATCTCGCATCCTGATGCGGGTAAGACAACTATGACCGAGAAGCTGTTGCTATGGGGACAGGCAATTCAGGTAGTGGGAGAGGTTAAAGGTCGTAAGACGGATCGTCACGCGACCTCAGATTGGATGAGTATGGAGCAAGAGCGTGGTATCTCGATTACCACCTCTGTCATGCAGTTTCCGTATCAAGACCACATGGTCAACCTACTAGATACACCCGGTCACGCCGACTTTAGTGAAGATACCTACCGCACATTAACCGCCGTGGACAGCGCACTGATGATGGTTGATGGCGCAAAAGGTGTCGAAGAGCGAACCATCAAATTGATGGAGGTTTGCCGCATGCGTGACACGCCTATCATCTCTTTTGTGAATAAACTCGATCGCCAGATTCGTGAGCCACTTGAGCTACTGAGCGAAATCGAGGCGGTGCTAAAGATTAAATGTATTCCAGTGACGTGGCCGATTGGTATGGGACAGGATTTTGTCGGTGTCTATCATCTAACTGAAAACAAAACCTACTTTTATGAAAAAGGTAATGGCGGCAAGATGACGGTCTCTGAGACCCGCGAAGGCTACGATTACCCAGATATTCGTGAGCGTTTGGGTACGCTGATGTTTGACGCTTTTGAAGAGTCGCTTGAGCTGGTACAAATGGCGCTAGAAGAGTTCAGTGTTGAGGCATTTTTGGCGGGTGAGATGACGCCAGTACTATTCGGTACAGCGCTGGGTAACTTTGGTGTCAATATGGTGCTAGATACTTTGGTTAAGTATGCGCCGCCGCCCAAAGCACATCCGACCAATGAGCGTGAAGTGGCAGCGAATGAGACGGCTTTTAGTGGCTTTGTCTTCAAGATTCAGGCAAATATGGATCCGCGCCACCGTGACCGTATCGCGTTCTTGCGAGTGTGCTCTGGTAAGTACGAAAAAGGCATGAAGCTCAAGCATGTGCGTTTGGGTAAAGACGTCCGTATCGCTGATGCTTTGACCTTTCTAGCAGGCGACCGTGAAGCGCTAGAAGAAGCCTATCCGGGTGATATTATTGGTTTGCATAACCACGGAACCATCTCAATCGGTGACAGTTTCACTGAAGGCGAGGAGCTGAACTTTACGGGGATTCCACATTTTGCGCCTGAACTGTTTCGCCGCGTGATACTCAAAGATCCGCTAAAGTCAAAAGCATTGCAAAAAGGCCTACAGCAATTAAGTGAAGAGGGCGCCACTCAGGTGTTTATGCCGCAGATTAATAATGACTTGGTCTTGGGTGCAGTCGGTGTGCTACAGTTTGAGGTGGTCGCGCATCGTCTCAAAGAAGAGTACAAAGTACAATGTATCTTTGAGCCGGTTTCAATCGCGACAGTTCGCTGGATTCACTGTGATGACGAAGTAGCACTGGCTAAGTTTAAGAAAAAAGCTCATGACCAACTGTCTCTAGATGGCGGTGGTTATTTGACGTATCTTGCACCGTCGCGCGTTAACTTGCAGCTGATGCAAGACCGCTATCCAGAAATCACGTTTAGCAGTACGCGTGAGCATTAAAATCAGTTACATCGCGGTATTGTTATCTACTAAGACACGCTAGCCGTGTCTTTTTTATTGTCTGCTGTTTATGGGTTTATTGTCTACTGTTTATAGGGCAGATGGGGCAAGACCACTATTCAGTCACCAGTAAACCCTTAAAAACACGAACAGTGTTCCTACAATACATCACGATTGTTACGATAGAATGTTAAGTAACATTTTATATCTATAAAAAAGGATGCATGGAAGCGATGACTCCATTGAACGTTAATAAGTCTATACTAACTCATCTCTTTTCAGACAGAGTAAGCCGCGTATATCGCATCGGTTTACTCACGAGTGGCTTGCTTCTGGGTGCCACCAGCCTGTCTGCACATGCAGGTAGCCTCATCAGTAGCAACCATTATCTTGACTACCAACTACCCGAAAATGTTCAGCAAGCCTGCGGAGAACGTGATAATTGCCCAGATATTGAGATCAAATATCTTGAGAGTAATCATGAGTGGATAAATGAGGCGGTTAATGCGCGTATCAACAGTTTGGTCGTCAATAGTGAACCAACTGAATCAGCAACCGTTAAGACGACAAGCACTCCGCAAGATATAAAAGCTGCGCTTGATGACTTTGCAACATCACAAATCCAAGACCTGCCTAATGATGTATCTTGGGGATATGAGTGGATGGTAAGGCCTGAGTATTTGGGTCACGTTAATGATTTTGAGCTGTTTGATATCAATTCATATGTGTTCACTGGTGGTGCCCATGGCATGCCTTATAGCGAATACTTAATGTTTGATCTCGGCAGTAAAAAGCAAATAAAATTGGCAGATATGCTACTGGCAAGCCAAAAGCCTCGCTTTGAAGCACTCGCTTATGAGGCATACCAAACATGGGTAAAAACGGTCGCTGATGATGTCAGTAGCTATGAGAAAAGTTGGCCGTTTACGCTGAGCGATGATGTGATATTGACAGACAAGGGCATCAATATTCGCTATCAGCCTTATGTTATCGGTCCATATGCCTATGGTATGCCGACGCTTAGCATTCCGTATAGTAAGCTTGATACAGTTATAAAACCGCATTTTTTACGTAAATAAACAGACAGATATGCAGATAAAAAGATAAAAAGATAGATTCTAGCTGCTATGAGTCAGCTGTGATTTGCACAATGAGTTAAGACTATTTTTCATTTGAAATGTAATAAAAATCAAGGAGTCATTATATGACGAACGATATAGATAGCGTGAACCCGGCAGCAAGTACAAAAACTTGGCAGTTAAATGCATTAACAGCGGCGTTAGGAGATCTAACGCTAACGGTTGATGATAGCCTCTCAGTTGGCCGTGGTAACGACAATGACGTGGTACTAGGTAGCAAGCAGGTATCTCGCAATCATGCAGTGCTGAGCGTGTTAGATGGTCAGTTGTACGTGAAGGATTTAGATTCTTCTAATGGTACATTCGTCAACGATCGACGCATCGAAGGCAATGAATCGAACCTTCTACAAGTAGATGACACGCTTGGCTTTGCCAGTTTTGCTTTTCAAGTGCATACATCAGTGGCTAATGAATTAGAGATGCCTAGGGCTACAGCAGATGAGTCAGTAGTGGCTATCGTGCCTAGTACTGTTGCCAGTACTGAGTCCGCAGAGATTTTCGATGAGCCAGTGACGGCTGAAGAAACGGTCACTAATGAGGCAATAACAGAAAACGTTATCATGGAAGATGCTGTTGTCGAAGATGCTATCGTTGAAGATGCTGTTATCGAAGAAACTATCGCTGAAGAAGCTGTTGCTGAAGAGCCAGTTGTTGAAGATGCTATGACTAAAGACACTGTTATTGAACAACCTATCGTAGAAGAACCCGTTCTGACGAGCAGTGAGCCTATCGTAAAAGAAACGGGTATCGAAGACATTTTATCGACCACAGATACGCCTGACAATGTGTCTAGTGAGACGGATTTAGAGACTAAGACTGACGCATCAGATATCTCTACTGCTATTATCGATGTGATCAAACCTGTGTCTCAAGAAGCGCCAATTGTCAAAGAAACAGGTATAAATACAGTGCTCTCTGCCGCAGACAGTGTAGAGCCTTCACCCATTGAAGAGACACCAGTTGTAGCAGAGACGGTATCTAATGACGTTATCTCTGGTGAGCCTGAAGCAATGGCGACAGAACCAACCGTACCTGCGGATAATGAACCCTTAGTAGAGCAGCCTGCAGTAGATGAAGAGCCAGCAGTTCAAATGGCACATGACAAAACGACGACGACTGAGCTTCAAGAAGAGGCAGATCCTGACGTCTTGCGTGCCAAGCAAGCTGCTACATCACAGTTCTCTGGCACGGCAAATTTGGGTCAATCTCATGATCTTGGTACTCAAGGTAATAACGCTGCAGACCAACAGATAAGTAACCCTGCCAACGCAGGACACATAGAGAAAAAACCAAGCGGCGGTTGGTTTATATGGGTATTTGCTGCCATTTTGATTATTGGCTTGGCATTGTGGTTATTTAATAAAGGTATTGTATAACCCAACAGTCGTTTATACATGATACTTATGGCTTGTATGTGTCATTGTTAAGCGGAAAGAAAACTGAGTTTCTACCGCATTAACGTTAGCGTCAGCATTTAGATAAGGTGTTGGCGCTCTTTTTTATTGATCCGTTGGCTTTTTTTTATTTTTTGCCAATGCCGTTGATTCCATTAAAAATATCAAGGCGATCCGAATGCAGGCATATATAAATCACTGCAAATGGGATTAACGCTGTCATTTTTTACAATGGATAAACGATAAGCTGCTAAGCGAGCATTACTATGATGACCTTCGAAGAATACCAAGCGTTTAAAGATCAGGGCTTTAGCCATGCACCATTGGTAAAAAAGCGATTGATGGATGCGCAAACACCCGTGTCCGTCTTTTCCAAAGTACGTGATTTGAACGGCTCCGCTTATCTGTTTGAGTCCTTGGTAGGCGGTGAACGTTGGGCGCGATATTCGATGATAGGCTTGGGTAGTGATCTGATTGTGCAGTATGCTGATGGCAATATGACCACCAAAAAGAACGATCATACCGATACGGAATGGGTCGAAAATCCTTTTGATTACATTCGTAAGCTTATGGCACAGTATCAGATGCCAACGGCAGCAGAGGTTCCCACACTACCGAGCTTTAGCGGCGGTCTAGTGGGTTACTTTGGGTATGACATGGTGCGCGTCATTGAACCAAGTGTGGGCTTGTCTGATGCCCCCAATACGATGTCGATGCCCGACATGTGGTTGATGCTCTCGATGAGTGTCATTGTCTTTGATAATTTAGAGAACACCTTGTCGATCATCGTCTATGCCGACTGTCAGTCTGAGGATGGCTATAGCTCAGCCATTCGTGAACTCGAAAAAATCGAAGAAAAACTGGCTGAGCCATCGAACTTGCGTGCGCCAGTGATGCCAACCCCAACATTCACTTCACAGACAGGCGCAGAGAAGTACTGCAGTGATGTTGATAAGATAAAAGGCTATATCAAGGCAGGAGAGGCCACTCAGGTGGTTCCATCGCAGCGTTTGACGGCAGACTACACAGGTGACTCGCTGGCTGTCTATCGTGCGCTGCGGTACCTAAATCCATCACCTTATCTGTTCTTAGTGCATGGTTACACGCTTGATGATCACAAGCGTTTTGATATCATCGGCGCCTCTCCTGAAAGTCTGTCACGTATCGAAAATGGCAAGGTCACTGTACGTCCATTGGCAGGAACACGCAAGCGTGGTCGAGATGCAGCAGAAGATTTAGCGCTTGAGCAAGAGTTGCTCAATGACACAAAAGAGACTACTGAGCACTCAATGTTTATCGATGTGAGTTGCGATGATATGAGCCGCGTCTGTACTCATGACAGTGTCAAAGTCACCGAAAAGATGTTTATTGAGCGTTATTCACAAGTTATGCATATAGTGTCCAATGTAGAAGGTACAGTCTTACCGGATAAAGATGCACTCGATGTGTTCTGTGCTACTTTTCCCGCTAGTACGCTATCAGGGGTACCCAAAGTCCGTGCCATGCAAATCATCGATGAGGTCGAGCCAGTACGTCGAACGGTGTTTGGCGGCTCAGTCGGGTATTTGGGATGGAACGGTGATATGGACACGGCCATCGCAATTCGGACAGCAGTGATGCGCCGTGGTCAGATACATGTTCAAACAGGCGCGAGTGTTTTTGTTGATTCTCTACCAGAGACTGAATGGAATGAAACCAATAAAAAAGCTTCGTCATTGATAAAAGCTGTAAAAATGGCCTGTAATGGTTTGCACATTCGCTAGTTAAATAGCCAGCTGTGTGGCAAAAACAAATGCTTTGAACAAAAAGCTAATTTAATGCCATATCTTTATTTATAAAAATCCTAGTTTAATCAATAGTTTAAATGTTTTTATTAAAATAATTGAAAAAAAGATGAAAAAGGGCTTGCGCATCTCAAAATATTTGATAGAATAGCCACCACTTTAAGAGAACAAGCCGACTTAGCTCAGTTGGTAGAGCAACTGACTTGTAATCAGTAGGTCGCCAGTTCGATCCCGGCAGTCGGCACCATCTCTCTTAAAGTAGCTTTTTATGAATATGTCTTAAACTAAAGTCATTTTTGTTTAAAGCAACCTAAGGTGGGATTGGGGAGCGGTCAAACCCAACAGACTGTAAATCTGTCGCGAAAGCTTCGAAGGTTCGAATCCTTCTCCCACCACCATATTTTTTAAGTTTGTCATAGCGCCAAGCATGCTCGATATACTTAACGACTCTCGATTAGAGTTGGTTCGAATAAGAGTAAATGCGGGTGTGGTATAATGGTAACACCTTAGCCTTCCAAGCTAATGACGCGGGTTCGATTCCCGCCACCCGCTCCATATATACACCATCGCAAAGACTATTAAACATTCATCACGACAGTTATTATTACTACTGTATCGTGATATTTTTTTTAGTGCAGCTCAAAGATTTTTAACATACGCTCATATAGCTCAGCGGTAGAGCACTCCCTTGGTAAGGGAGAGGTCTCGAGTTCAATTCTCGATATGAGCTCCATTTATTGTTTAAATCTTTTGTGTTTGTTTTGCTATTCATATATAGCTTTGCCTCAATGCCGAAATTATAGACTATTGAAACATATAAAATTATTACAGCAAAAAATAATTTAAAGGTGACACTGAGGTGTTGCCTTTTAGTGCTGTGAATTTATCAATCAATATTGAATGTAGTCTAAATCTATTTCAATACTTATGGTTAGATTAAAATATAGCAGTATCAATAGCTTGTCATGTTCAATAGCTCAAAAATTAAGTATAATGTTTGTTAGGTAAGCCATAGCGTCAACGGTTTGATGGTCTTATAAATATCATGAGCCGTCAAACAGCTATTAACCGATCTTTGATTGATAAAGATTCACCAAAAAAAGAGGAAATACTCATGGCAAAGGCCAAGTTTGAACGTCTAAAACCACATGTCAACGTTGGTACCATCGGACACGTTGACCACGGTAAAACAACCCTAACAGCTGCTATCGCGA